>JAVRCH010000043.1:0-8681 GCA_034530795.1 Nostoc sp. DedQUE12a | reverse complement strand
TGTCCGCAGCGAGGAGGAACGACGACGCAATCACAAAAACTACTGGATAATGCGATTACTTCGCTGCGCTCGTAATGACCATTTAAAGGGTCTATAAAGCCTGAAACCCTTGCCGCTACCACTTGTGTGTACACCGTAGCCTTCGTGAGAGGGGAACCAGAGATTTAATTCCCTTTCTCCTGTGGGAGAAAGGGTTAGGGGATGAGGGCGTGAGGGATGTGCAAACGCCTGTGTGATATAGCTTTGATATTTGAACCACATCTGTTGTAGGGGTGCAAGTCCTTGCGCCCCTACCGCGTGGTCTATTTACCTGAAAATAGCTGTAAGTTGACACCAATGAAAATATTGTGCTCCTACGCGTGTACTTGATTTACCTGAAATATGCTGTATGCGATCGCTCAATACAGTTCAGATAAGTGTGTTTTTTCCTCCTCTGTTCCCCCAACCCTGTTAAGAGTTCGCTTACCTCCAGAGAGGAACTTTCTTAGCACTAAGGGTATTGTGTTATTAATCTCGAACTAATTTAAAACTTTTTCGTTTTGAAAAGTTGATTTGTAATTTGCTTTTTATTACAGTTGTCAGCTTTTAGATGCACCCTCAGTCTTCATCCCAAGATTCGTGTTCTAGTAAGTCAATAATTCTATCTCTGAGTAGAAATTCGTTTTTTTCTAGCTCAAGTTCAAAATTAACCCAATCACGATGAGGAATATATTTACAGAGGGTATAAATTTGCTGCTGACGGTTAACAAGTCTCTTTTTAACAAGTTCAAGTGCTTCTTCCTTGATAAGCTCGATGTCATATTTAACCGTAGTTTTCATGGGTTGTTCCTTTGTTTTCAATCAAGGAATTACAGCAGAATTTAGAATGGGCTACGCCCTACTACGCTAACAAAATACAGAATTTAGCAGGGAAGTTCTATTGCCTACTTGGGGCGATCGCGCAGCTAAGCCGTGTTTGCGATCGCCTGGCTTTGCCAATGCCAAGGGCAAAGGAAACTTCAGAGAGCAAAACAGAGTTAATACCTGATTTTGGAATTTAGCTTGTGTACTTCACGCTTCTTGAAATCTACTGTAAGAATCAAAACAATACTTGCTTTGACTCTATCTTAAACTTATCAAAAAAATTCGTGAAAATTGTGAAGAATCAAGACATTAATGCTTGCTGCAAACTAGAAATGTCAGTAATATACTCTTTGGTCTTCTAAGTATACCCCCTTCAGATAGAGGTTTTTCCAAGGTAGGAAAGCTGGCATGACAAAGTGTAAACAAAAAACAATGCACATGTTCTCTGGGCGAGTTGCCAAAAGATAGGCTAGTGTAAAGAACGTTCTCTAGAGAATTTCTACCATGCTCCTGAATGTTGATAAAGTTCGTCAATATTTCCCTGCCCTTGCTGGTGAATGGACTTTTTTTGATAATGCTGGCGGGTCACAAACTCTGAAAAAAGTAGTAGATAGAATTAGCGAATTTCTCTTGACTTCTGATGTTCAGTTGGGAGCTTCTTATGGAGTTTCGCAACTTGCAGGAGAACGATTAGCTTTAGCAACTAGGGCAATTGCTACTTTGATTAATGCTAATTCTCCTCAAGAAGTGGTAATGGGGCCATCTACTACCATGATGTTAAGAGTTCTCTCAATTTGTTTAGGTCAAACCTTCACGCCTGGTGATGAAATTATTGTTACTAATTGCGACCATGAGGCGAATATTGGTGCTTGGGTTGCTCTAGAAAAACAAGGAATAAAAATTAAAGTATGGCAAATTCGCCCAGATACCTTGGAACTCGATCTAGCAGATTTAGAACCATTGATGAATGAGCGCACAAAATTAGTAGCTTTAACTCATGCTTCTAATGTTTTAGGAACTATTAACCCTATTAAAAAAATTGCTGCATTTGTACACGATCGCCATGCTATGATTTGCATCGATGGTGTTGCTTATGCACCACACAGATTGATTGATGTCCAAGATTTAGATGTTGATTTTTATGCTCTGAGTTTTTATAAAGTCTATGGGCCGCATCATGCTTTACTTTATGGAAAAAAAGAACATTTATTAAGATTACCTGGACTGAACCATTATTTTATTTCCCAAACAGATATACCCTATAAATTTCAACTGGGAAATGTCAATTTTGAATTAAGTTATGGAATGTTGGGTTTATGTGATTATCTGAGCGAATTAGCACAACTTCACTACGATAATCAGACTGCACCGGATTTGAGAAATCAGATGGTACAGGCATTTAATTTGATTAGCATACACGAAGAACAGATTAGCGATCGCCTGCTAAATTACCTCAACAGTAAGTCTAATGTTCGAGTCATCGGTCAACCAAAAGCTGACCGCAATTTTCGCGTACCAACTATATCTTTTGTTGTAGATGGAATACACAGTTCCACAATTCCGCCAAAAATTGACAAACATTATATTGGAATTCGCTACGGAGACTTTTATGCTAAACGGCTAATTGAATATTTAGGTTTAGCATCCCAAGGTGGAATCGTTAGGGTGAGTATGGTACATTACAACACCATTGAGGAAGTTGACAGGCTGATTGAGGCTTTTGAACAGGTGTTTTAATATTGGGCATGGGTGATTTGAAATTAGCAGGAAAATTGAAAATGGTCAGCAGCCTTAAAGAACTAATTGATGAGCCAGAATTGTGGCATAGTGACGACCCAGAGGAAAGGTTTATCAGCAGTGGCGTAAGTTGGGAGAATTATGAATCTTTACTAGCCAAATTAGAAGACAATTCTCATTATCGTGTTACTTATTTAGATGGAATATTAGAGATAGTTTCACCGTCAATTAGGCATGAAAAAATCAAAAAGAATTTAGCGATGCTGTTAGAGCGTTTCTTTTACAGCAAGCGGATTCGTTTTACGCCTATGGGAAATTCTACTTTTAGAAACAAAGCAAAAAAAGCAGGGGCGGAACCAGACGAATGTTATTGTATAGGTGAAGAAAAAAAGATACCGGACTTAGCTATAGAAGTGGTTGTCACCAGTGGCAACATTAATAAACTGGAAATTTACCGGAGATTAGGAGTTGCAGAAGTTTGGTTTTGGGAGAGAAACCAGTTGAAGTTATACCATCTGCGAGACAATCAAGAGAAGGAGCAAGCTACAGTTTATCCGGATACCTATGGATATGAGCAAATCGCAAAAAGTGAGATTTTGCCAGAATTAAATATTTCGCTGTTAGAGCAATGCATTTCAATTTCAGATTCAATTCAAGCTATTGATGAATTTGAACAAGGGTTAAAAGGCAATAGGCAATAGCGAAAATAAGCTATCCGAATAATTGGACTGAGGTAGAAAACCAATGTTTTTAAACGCAGAGGAGGGCAGAGGAAAGCGCAGAGTTACGCAGAGGTTTGCCTATTGCCTGCACCAACAGCTTGGTCAAGTTTCCTCAAATAAGCGATCGCCCCGATGTAATCTATAAGCAATCTCATAAGTTTGCCCTTGCGATCGCATTGTGGGAGAATGGGCTGCTAAATACCGAGAAGCTGCAACTAATAAATGAATACCAGCCGGAGTATTACCTAACAGGGAGTACTGACGAAAAGCTGCTTCGATTTCTTGAATTACATGAAAATCGCGGTTTTCTCGTAACATCATTTTCCCCAGCATCGCCATGAGTTTTTCCGCAGAACCACCACTATATAAATAACTAGCCACTAATTTACCTGTCTGGTTTACTTGCTGCTGACGATTTAATAAATCCGGTAGCTGCTGGAGTAGTTCTTCAGGATTTTCAATAGCATCTTTAGGTTCTGGAAGCCTTGCTGGTGGTACGTTCAAAAAACGATTTAAGTACACACTCATCGCCGCATCAAACACACCTCTGAGTAATTCTACTGTTGGTACTCGTCGTAACCCTTGATGCACTGCGTTAGCAAAAGTAAATGGATGATGTGCGGAATTCCAATCTCCAAAATCATTATTGGTATTGAAACGAGCTACACGCAGTGCTGCCGCATAAGTAACTATGCTTGCTAATTGTTCTTCAGTACAACCGGCTTGGAGTGCATTCAGCAGCGAATCAGCGATCGCTTGGGGGTCTTCACCTAATAAAATTGGTACTAATTCATCCCTATTAGACCAAGTTCCTTGTTGAGATTTCCCCGCACTTAAAATGTTGGGTAATTGCTCAAAAGCTGACTCTAAAATGGCTACCAAATCTACAGGGTAGCGCCAGGAATTAGATTCTTCCATCCGGGAGGCATCGGCTAAACCCGAAACTAAGCTAGCGAGAATAGATTCTGCTCCTTGCCAATTCACGGCATCAAGGGCTTCTAGTGCTTTGTTGATAAAATCAAGCGTGTGTCCAATATCAAGATAACGATAGTCTGTAGCAGCACAGAACAACATATCAGCAACTTGGTTGGAATTAGCCCCTGAGCGAATCGCAGATACCAAACATCTTTGAGCGGCTTCGCCATCCCGTACCTTAATAAACTGGCGAAACCAACTTTTAAGAGTCGTCAAATCAACTGTAGAGTTAGGTAATGGGTGAACCGGAAACAAAGGCGGCGCACCTGCACTGTCATTAGCTACAGCCGAAAGTCCTTGAAATAAAGCACGGGGTTTATCTTCTTTATCTAGATAAGGTAGTAGATTCATCATGCAGGTGTGGATAGTTAAACCCGTACTCCAACCTGCTTTGTTGTAATGAGTGCCAAATTCTAGCCCCATTTGAAATGGTTGGGCTGGATTGACTGCTAAATCTAAAAGTGCGATGGTTGATTTAGCAATCACTAAGGGAATATTCTGCTTTAAACCATCTTGGAGACGTTCGTTTTGGTGAGCATGAGGGTTAACTGGCGGTGCTAAATTTACCCAAACCTCGCCATCGCGGATTTCTACGGGAAAAGAAGGCACATCATCTGCCCAAGAGTCAAAGGTTCCACCACTAGCAACATCGAAGCGGGCATAATGCCAAGGGCAGGTAACAATACCATCTTTGCAAGTACTTCCGTGTAGGGGAAAGCCCATGTGTGGACAACGGTTATCTATTGCATAAACTCTATTGTCTGAATAAAACAAAACAATAGTATGTTTTTCCTTATGGACTAGCAAACTACCTGCTGCCTGAACATCTGTAAGTTTAGCAACAGGCGTATAATGGTCTTTATCGGTTGGAAGTTCAAATATTTGAGTCATTTAATTTGCACCCAAGTGAAATAAAAAGCTTTACTTCTACTGTGGCAAAATTTTACTTTCTTTGAGCGTTGGCTAATTCTAATTTTTGTTAAAAATACCTCTGTCTCTTGTAGATAAAGTTACAAGGCAGAGGTATGAATTATTAATTCTTAATTATTAATTCTTCATTTTAAACCAATACGCTTGGGTTAAAGGCTAATTGTACAAAATTGTGGGTTTATGAGACGCGACGCCAGTCGCTACAACGGGGGGAACCCCCGCAACGCGCTGGCTCATAAATCGCCGTCTCTACAAGTGTTTTGGTCTTATCTGAACTGTATTGCTTTTTAAGGCGTAACTAACTGCAAAACTTCCATCTCTTCTTGGGGAGAAATTAATGTTTTGCCCACAGGGAGAACGGCTAAAGCATTGGTTTGAGCTAAATTAATTAAATTACCAGAACTGTGACTACCGCCAGCTTTGTGAAATTCATAAACTCCATCTATTAAATGTAATTTTCCCCAAAGATAAGTTTCACGCTTACCATCCGATCGCAATTCATCATGCGATCGCACTTTTAAAAATACTGGTTCCCAACCTTCTCTAATTCCTGAAAGTTTTTTGATGGCTGGTAGCACAAACCGCCAAAAAGTTACTAATACGGATGCAGGATTTCCTGGTAACCCAAAGTAAAGCCGGGATTTCGTTGTAGAGACGCGATTCATCGCGTCTAGATTCATCGCGTCTAAATTCATCGCGTCTAAATTCATCGCATCTGTAGGAAGGGTAGCGACGGTGAGGGGCTTACCTGGCCTAATGCCTACAGCCTGAATGTGGATTTTGGCTTCTAGTGATTCGAGAATTTTATCAATATAGTCATAATCTCCCACTGAAACACCACCGGAAGATAGAACTATATCAGCGATCGCAGCTGCATGGGTAATAACTTTCTTCAGGGCAACAGGTTCATCTTTGACAATGCCTAATAATAATGGTTCTGCTCCACATTCTTTGACTAAAGCTGCCAGGGCATATTGATTAGAATCCACAATTTGCCCTGGTTGCAACGATTCATCAGCTGTTACCAACTCGTCACCAGTAGAAAAGATTGCCACACGCGGACGGCGGTAAACATTTAATTGCGGACACTGTGCTGCTGCTAAGACGGCGATTTCTGGGGCATTTAATCTAATACCTGCTGGTAGTAGTTGCGTTCCAGCTTGATAAAAAGATGCTTTGTATCTGACAAATTCTTGGGGTTGTGGTGTAGCTAGGATGAAAACGCGGTTTTCTTCCCGCCGCGTCTTTTCTTGCATCACAACAGTGTCAGCCCCTGCTGGCATCACGGCACCTGTAAAAATCCGCGCTGCTTGCCCTGTCCCAATGGTAGATTTGGGCTGATATCCAGCCGGAATCTCTTCAATAATTTCTAAAGCAGTTGGTTGTTCGGCGCTAGAGTGCTGCACATCTTCGTATCGGACTGCATACCCATCCATCGCTGAATTATCCCAATGGGGAAAATCTAGGGGACTGGTGACAGCTGCCGCCAAAATCCGACTAGCAGCAGCCAATAAATCTACAACTTCTGTATCCCGCTGGTTATCCAACGGCTGCACCAAATTTAAGATTGTTGCTTGTGCATTGCTGACTGATAGCATAGCCAATGGCTCCAGTTTCGTACTTTTAAGTTAATCAATATGGCGATCGCACACAAGATGACAAACTTAATATGGGGTTAAATCAGCTTCAAAAATATTTGTAAATTTTTGTAAAAACAGGCATAAGATTTAATATTTCAGTTGATGTTTTATTACGATTTAAATTGCTTTTGAGCGTATAAGTAGAACAATGTCGAAAAACCAAACTATGTTAAGAAAAATTAAATAGACTCAAACCCTCTTTCCTCCTGCCTCCTGCCTCCTGCCTCATCGCAACGATAAATATTCACACCGACCTACTTATAGGACTCCTATTTGATTTTTGAACAAAATTCCGTACCCTTTAATCTTCAATAACCCCCTTGCTTATTGTCTCTTGACATTAACCATTGTCATGTGTATTTTATCAGGAGCGATCGCCATCCAAAAACTGCGAGCTGCCGACCCTGCTGATATCTTTTAGCATCAAAGTTTGAGGGGAAGGTTAATTTGAAAAGTTGAACCTTGACCAACTGTACTTTTGACAGTTATTTGGCCATTGTATCCTTGCACAATTTGTTGAGCGATCGCCAGCCCCAATCCAAAGCCGCCTGTTTGCCGAGATCGAACAGTATCTACACGATAAAAGCGATCGAAAATATGTGGTAAATCAGTAGCCGGAATACCAATGCCATCGTCTTTAACCTGAATTACCGCCCAGTGAGACTGGGTAAAAAGTAGTAATTCAACCTTACCTTCCGTTGGCGTATATTTGAAAGCATTAGTCAGTAGATTAATCACCGCTTGTTTGAGCAAATTGGCATCAGCTTCTAACATTACGGGTTGTTCTGGAAATCGCGCATTGAAATTAAGGTTTTGGGCAGGAGCCTGAGCCGCAAAATCTTGGGCAAGGGATTTTAAGATTTCACACAAATCAACAGGTTTTAATATCTTGTCCGTCAGCGAACCATTATGACGCGACAGGAAAAGCAGATTATTAATCAGCGTACTCATGGACTTAGCAGTTTCGGCAATATTTTGCAACCGCAATCTTTGTTCAGATAAATCTTCCGGTGGCATTAGAGCAACCTGGGCATTACTCAATACCGTAGCCACAGGTGCCCGTAACTCATGAGAAGCATCAGCTGTAAATCGCTGCAATTGCTGATAAGCCCGCAAACTCGGCCGCATTGCCAACCCGCCCAAAAACCAACCCGTAATTCCAATTACACCAAAAGTAACAGGAACCCCCAGAGTCAGAAACAAGCGGCCTTGGTTCAAGCTACTGTGTAGAGAGTTCATCGGAACCGCCGTTTGGAAATAGCCAACTAACTCCTTATCTGACAAAACAGGAACTGTAACTTGGCGAACCCAGGTTGTTTGAGTAGGAGAATCTGAGTTGAGTGATGTTTCCAGCGTTTTAAATCCTGGTTCAGCCGTTAGTTGTTTGTTACCAGACGAACCGATAAACTGCACCAGTTGTTTCTGAGAGTTATACCATCGGGCGTACACCAGCCCGCCATTCAACGATGCACCGTTTTCGAGAAGAGTTTGTTGGCTGCGCTGATTTTGCCATTGACTTTGATAAAGCGAGTATTCAGTTTTAGCAGCAAAAGCCTTAGTTTGTGAAAATAGTTCGTCATCAAAAACCCGCAACTGTTCTTCCACACTCAGACAGTAACCCACCCCAGCAAACGCAAACAAAATTCCACCCATCGACAGGGCAAACCAGTGAGCAAGATTACGGCGGCTATGTTCAAACATTAGTCATTAGTCATTAGTCATTAGTCATTAGTCATTAGTCATTAGTCATTAGTCATTAGTCATTAGTCATTAGTCATTAGTCATTAGTCATTAGTCATTAGTCATTAGTCATTAGTCATTAGTCATTAGTCAT
>JAVRCH010000042.1:0-72775 GCA_034530795.1 Nostoc sp. DedQUE12a | reverse complement strand
GTCGCAGACAAGCAATCGCTTTAACCACGGGATTATGTGATTACTTCGCTGGGCTATCGCTGCGCTCGTAATGACAATTTAAGGGGTCTATAACGCCTGAAACCCTTGCAGATAGTACTTGTGTGTACACCGTAGCTCCTTGAAGGAGAGGGGCTGGGGGTGAGGTCAAAATCCTGTACATCGAATTCACGTTGAATTAGGCATACGGTAGGGTAGCACAGCTAGCTGTGCTACCCTACGAATTATTTGTACTGCACGCAATTGCAAAGCACTATATGTACTTCCATTGATACAGTAAAAAACAAAATCCACCTTGATATCAAATTATCAGGTGGACTTGTTATTTGTTTTATTAGTGGATCCGAGCAGAGTCGAACTGCTGTCCAAATTGGGTATTGACCCCCCGCTCATTCACAGGTTTAGCCTATCTGACCCTCAAGGCGGGAATCGTTCATTATCCCGAACGTAGGATGCTTTGGTTTAATCTTAGCCAGCAAGCCAACCAGAGAACGCTTGCTAGAGCATCCGTTGGGGTTTGTCCCTAGCCCTTAACGGAGTCGGACTAAAGACGCTCGAACCTGTAAGAGGTGTTTTAGGCTGCTACTAGAGCTTCCCGACGAGCAAATTTTACGATGTTATTCGCATTTACTTTTGTTTTGAGCCTTTGATTTCCGAGAGATGACTCGCTCTCGACCTGAATCACAGAGCAGCGTTCGCCAACCTGTCGAAACCGTGACGGACCCATGCGCTATACATATATTATAGTTTTCTGTTAAGCAAATGTGTCACAAGATGACAAAGAAATATTAAATTATCATTAACCAAGCTGAACTCTCATGAATCAAACTACAAGCATTCGCTGGACAATTCAAGATGTTGCAGCATTACCCGATAACGAATGGATTCGTTATGAGATTATTGATGGAGAATTGTTTGTGACGCGATCGCCCCACCATAAACATCAACACGTGATTGGATGTATCTTTTCAGTGCTAAATACTTGGTCTTTAGAAACTGGTTTGGGAGAACCGTCCATTATGCCAGGGCTGATTTTTTCGGACTCTGATAATGTAGCTCCTGATGTAGCGTGGGTGAGTTATGAACGTTTAGCTCAAATTCAAGATGAAGCGGGGCATTTTCACGGAGCGCCGGAACTGGTGGTGGAAGTGCTGTCTCCAGGAAAAGCTAATGAAGACCGCGATCGCTTAGCTAAATTGAAATTATATTCTGTTCAAGGAGTCCAGGAGTATTGGATTGTGGATCGCATCGCTCAAAGAATTGAAGTTTATCGACGGGACAATGCTCAGTTAAAACTGGTTACGACATTGCTAGTAGATGATGTAATTACATCGCCATTGCTGCCTAACTTTGCCTGTGAAGTAGCACGTCTTTTTGTGTCACGAGTTTAATTAATTTGGCAGCGCTCAAACTTTTTGCTGCGTAACTCTGCGCTAACTTAGCGTCCTTAGAGCGTTTAAAAACATTGTTTCTGTACCTCACTTAACTGGGAATCGCTATAATTAATAATTTGTAATTCGTAATTACTTCGTGTCATACAAAACCAAAATAGCTAATCGCTAGTTTGAAATCTACCAGCAATTAGCTATTTGTAATGGCTAAACAAGTGGTTATTCCCTAAGTTAGGGCTTCGGCACCACCCACAACTTCAAGCAGTTCTTGGGTAATTGCCGCTTGTCGCGCTTTGTTGTAAGACAGGGTGAGGGTGTTAATTAATTCACCAGCATTCTCGCTGGCATTACTCATGGCTGTCATCCGAGCTGCTAGTTCACTAGCTGCTGATTCTTGCAGCGCCCGCAATAGCTGGTTACTCAGATATAGAGGCAACAATGAATCGAGAATCTGTAGCGGATCTTGCTCGAAAATCATGTCAGGAGCTAATGCCCGCACTTGCTGAGTCACTTTCTCCCGTTCGACTTCAAATTTACCGCCACGCGTTGTCAAGCGGAAAATTTCATCATCGCCTGCTTCTAGACCTTGCGGATCTAGAGGTAGCAGGGTTTGGATCACAGGACGGGAGCTAACCAAGGAAAGGAATCTAGTATAGATTAATTCAACGCGGTCTACTTCTTCCGAAAGGAACAAGGAAAGTAGCTGGTCGGCAATTTGAGTGGCCTCCGCTGCGGTGGGAATTTGCTCTAAGCCGCTGTAGGTGGCATCAATCGGCTGATTGCGGCGTTGAAAGTACTGTGTAGCTTTACGTCCGACAATCACAAATTGATAGTCTACACCTTCTGCTTTGAGTTCCTTGGCGCGGTTTTCTGCACGACGGATAACGTTAGTATTGTAACCACCGCATAGACCCCGATCGCCAGATACAACTAAAAGTCCCACGGACTTAACTTGGCGTTTTCTCAGCAGTGGCAGGTTTGCTTCTTCAAACCGCAGACGAGCTTGTAAACCATACAATACTTGTGCCAAGCGATCGGCAAAGGGGCGAGTTGCTAGCACTTGTTCTTGCGCCCGACGCACTCTAGCTGCCGCAACTAAGCGCATGGCTTCTGTAATTTTTTTGGTGTTTTTGACCGACTGAATGCGATCGCGTATTGCTTTAAGATTGGGCATGTTCCGATTTTAGATTTTAGATTTTAGATTTTAGATTTGGAATTTCGGATTTTAGATTTAATCCAAAATCCAAAATTCGTCTTGAAAAGCTTCTCTCGGAGGAGATCTCCGCTCAAACTTTTCGCAAAATCCAAAATTGTTACGCTGTTGCTTTGAAGGTCTTTTTGTATTCGGTGAGTGCTTCCTTCAAGGCAGCTTCTTCTGTGTCACCTAATGCTTTGGAGGCTTGTACTCCTTGCACGTACTGGGTTTTACCAGTTTTTAAGTACTCTCGTAGACCTTGGGTAAAGACAGTGACTTTATCTACTGGTATATCATCTAAGTAACCGTTGATACCAGCGTAGAGAATTGCTACTTGCTCGTATACGGAGAGGGGAGCATTTTGGGGTTGCTTGAGCAATTCCCGCAAGCGTTGACCCCGTGCCAACTGGTCTTGGGTGGCTTTATCTAAGTCAGAAGCAAATTGCGCGAAGGCTTGCAGGTCGTCAAATTGCGCCAGTTCCAATTTAATTTTACCGGCAACTTTTTTCATTGCCTTGGTTTGAGCCGCAGAACCTACGCGGGATACGGAAATACCGGGGTTTACTGCGGGGCGGATACCAGCGTTGAACAAGTCAGAAGACAAGAATATCTGACCGTCGGTAATAGAAATTACGTTGGTGGGGATGTATGCGGAAACGTCACCGGCTTGGGTTTCAATGATTGGTAGGGCGGTCATGCTGCCTTTACCTAATTCATCGCTGAGTTTAGCTGCCCGTTCTAACAAGCGGGAGTGAATGTAAAATACATCACCAGGGTAAGCTTCCCGTCCGGGTGGACGACGTAGCAGCAAGGACATTTGCCGATAGGCTTGGGCTTGCTTGGAGAGGTCATCGTAAACTACCAAGGTTGCTTTGCCTTTGTACATGAAGTACTCAGCGATGGTTGCGCCTGTGTAGGGAGCCAAGAATTGTAGGGTTGCGGGGTCACTGGCGTTAGCGGCGACGATGATGGTGTAATCGAGTGCGCCTTTTTCTTGGAGTGTTTGGGCTACGTTAGCGACGGTGGAAGCTTTTTGACCGATGGCAACGTAGACACAGATTACATCTTCTTCTTTTTGGTTGATGATTGTGTCAATAGCGATCGCAGTTTTGCCAGTTTGACGGTCACCAATAATCAATTCCCGCTGACCCCGACCGATGGGAATCATTGAGTCAATAGCTGTGATACCCGTTTGCATGGGTTCGTGTACAGACCGACGGGCAATGATACCGGGTGCTGGAGATTCAATCAAACGGCTTTCTGTGGTCTTGATGTCTCCTTTGCCATCAATGGGAACACCCAAGGCATTTACAACTCGTCCAATTAAGGCTTCTCCTACGGGTACTTGGGCAATTCTACCAGTAGCAGTTACAGAGCTACCTTCTTGAATTTCCAGACCTTCACCCATAAGTACTGCACCAACGTTGTCTTCTTCCAAGTTTTGGGCGATACCAACTGTGCCATCTTCAAATTCCAAGAGTTCCCCAGCCATAGCCTTTTCCAGACCATAGATCCGGGCAATACCGTCACCCACTTGCAGGACAGTACCGACATTAGCAACTTTGACTTCTTGGTCGTATTGCTCGATTTGTTGTTGGATAATACTGCTGATTTCGTCTGGTCTAATTGATATGCTCATGTGTCTATCTTTTTTGCTTGCGAGACTGAAGAAGAAATTTAGTTAGGAGTTAAGAGTTAGGAGTGATGAGTTAAGAGTGGTGAGTTAGGAGTGGTGAGTTAAGAGTGGTGAGTTAGGAGTGATGAGTTAAAAAAGCAAAGATTAAAAGTTAAAAGTCAAAATAAATTACTGTTTACTTAACTCCTAACTTTCAACTTCCAAATTTTAACTCCCAACTCTCAACTTCCAACTCCCAACTCCTAACTCCTAACTCCTAACTCCTAACTTCCTAACCACTAGTTAAGCGCAATGAAAGGCGGCGCAACTGACCCCGGATACTGGCGTCAATAACTTGGGAGCCGACTTTAATAATCACACCACCAATTAATTCGCCGTCTACTTTGGTTTCCAGTTCGACTTGACGAGCATTAGTGATGGCAATCACTTTTTCTGTAATTGCTTGCTGTTGAGCTTCTGTGAGGGGAACGGCTGAAGTTACTTCCGCTAATACGGTTTGGTTCAGCTGCCGCAACAGCGCTAGATATTGCTGTAAAATCGGTTCCAAGAAGGCAATGCGCCGCTTATCTACCAGTATCAGCAAGAAATTGCGTAAGTAGGGATTACCGCCTTCACCGACTACTTGTTTGATGAGAGATTTTTTGTTCTCAGGCTGAATAAATGGGTTGCCCAAGAAGTTTTGTAGCTCTTTGTTTGCTGAGAGCAGGCCGAGGAGAGTACGCGCATCTTCTCCGAACTCTTCTGTCAAATTTTTCGATTGCGCTATTGACAAAAGTGCCTGTGCATAGGGTTGGGCTACTTCGACTGTCGCTACTTGACTTGTCATACTGTGCCTCCCAATTGTGCGATGCTGCGGTCAATTAAACTTTGTTGAGCATCGTCAGCAATTCCGCCTTTGAGTTGCGACTCGACTCTTTGTAATGCTAGTGTAGCTACCCGTTGCCGCAGTTGGGCGATCGCTCGATCTTGTTCGGTGTTTAAATCCGCTGCTGCTGTTTGTTTCAAGCGTTCTACGTCTTGTGCCGCCTTCGCCAATAAAGCTTCTTTCGCTTTTTGGGCGTTTTCTTCAGCAGCTTTACGGATGCGTTGTGCCTCTGCTTGAGCTTCGGTTAACTGCTTTTGCGCTTGGGATAGGGCAACCTTGGCCTCTTTTAAGCGCCCTTCTGCTTCCTGAATGGCGGTGGCAATATTGGATTGTCGCTCGTTCAGGATATTGCTTAAAACTTTACGTCCGAAGTAGAATAATATGCCAACCAGAATCGCTAGATTGATTAGATTGGTTTCTAATATGTCTAGATTTAGACCGAAACCACCTTCTGCTGCGCCTTCTGCCAATTCAGAGCCAACAGCGTTCGCTTCTGCGGCAAGTAATAAGAATGTGCCCATGATACCCATTTACAAGTGCGCTGCTTGCTGTACGTTCGTGTTTTCCCGTAAGGAAACTAGGTTAATAAATCCCGTAGGGGAATTAGCTAAATAAATCCCGTAAGGGAATTAGGTAAATAAATCCTGAAGGGAAATCAAGTATCTTTCATTCCGAAGGAAAAAAGTGCCTTTTTTTGACACTTAATTTAGCGCTCTGGAACTAGTGTCCAGCTGCGCCTATGCTGACACAGGATTAATCCTGTAAGCTTATCTAACTACGGGTTGTCCCAATAGTTTTTCTAGAATTTGTCTGCTTAGACCATCAACTTGTTGCTCTAAGGTACGTAAAGCTTCCTGCTTTTGTTGTTCTATTTCAATAGCAGCTTGTTCTCGTTGAGACTGAGCTTCTTTTTGCGCCTCAGCGATTTTTTCGGCAGTAATTTTCTTAGCTTCTACTTGAGCTGCTTCTACAATAGCTTGCGATTGTCTGCGAGCATCTGCGAGCTGCTGCTCATATTCTGCGGCTAACCGCTCAGCTTTCGATAAGCTCTCCTTTGCCTCAAGGGTATTCGTTCGGATGTAGTTATCGCGATCGTCTAGTACCTTAGTGAGTGGCTTATAGAAAATTACATTCAACAAAGCTGCCAATAGCAGGAACTGCAATGCCATGAAGGGCAAGGTAGCATCGAAATCAAACATTTCTCTCCTCTTTGGCTGGAGTAGCAATTTTCATGGCCAGCAAAATCATCCAACCTTTGATATTTTTTTTCGAGACCCATAGCCAACAAGGGTCAATGAATAAATACCCAATACCTCGTAGATTGTAGAGGCGTGATGGTTCACGTCTCCACACTCAGAATAACTTTGAGGTCTTATGCTGAGAAGGGGTTAGCAAACAGCAGCACCAGAGCAATTACCAGACCGTAAATGGTCAGGGATTCCATGAACGCCAAGGTTAATAGCAGAGTACCGCGAATTTTTCCTTCTGCTTCTGGTTGACGGGCAATACCTTCTACTGCTTGTCCAGCAGCGTTACCTTGACCGATACCAGGACCAATTGCAGCTAAACCGATTGCTAGAGCAGCAGCTAGAACTGAAGCAGCAGAAACTAATGGATCCATTTTGATTTTCCTTGGTTGATTACAGAACTAACAAAAGTAACTTAACGATTAGAAACGTGGTTTCCACGCTGCACCGGGTTCTCACTAATCGCGCTTTGCGATGTTTTGAGCGCATACCGCTCTTGGAACTGTGCTATCAACTGAGAAGCTTAACAGTTATCAGTTATCAGTTGTCAGTTGCGCCGCAAGCTTGAGAACTGTTAACTGTTGACTGATTTAATGCTCCTCATGCTCTTCTCCACCATGTCCCTCCATTGCCTCATGAATGTATGCCCCAGCTAGGGTAGCAAAAACCAGGGCTTGGATGGCACTGGTAAATAAACCCAAGGCCATTACAGGCAGAGGTATAAATAGAGGAACTAGGAGTACCAGCACCGCTACTACCAATTCGTCCGCCAATATATTCCCAAATAGACGGAAGCTTAGGGAGAGGGGCTTAGTAAAATCTTCTAGGATGGCGATCGGCAACAGTACGGGTGTTGGCTCTATATATTTCTTAAAGTAGCCCAAACCCCGTTTGCTAAAACCCGCGTAAAAGTACGCTAAGGAAGTCAGCAGTGCCAATGCAACAGTCGTATTGATGTCATTGGTGGGAGCTGCCAATTCACCCGAAGGTAGCTTAATCAGCTTCCAGGGAATTAGCGCACCTGACCAGTTCGATACGAAAATAAACAAGAATAAAGTACCAATAAATGGCACCCAGGGGCGGTACTCTTTCTCACCAAGTTGGTTTTTTGCCAGATCTCGAATAAATTCCAAGGCATATTCCATCAAGTTTTGGATACCCTTGGGAATTCTTTGAGCGTTGCGAGTAGCAGCGATTGAAGCCACTACTAAAATGCTAATCACAAACCACGAGGTCAGAAAAACTTGCCCATGAATTTTAAGATTGCCCAACTGCCAGTAGAAATGATGACCTACTTCTAATTCGGCTAGGGGAAAAGAATTAAAGGCGTTTAAGACACTAAGCATTTGCATTCTTCAAGCATTTTCCCCAACGAGCGAGGATGGGAGTATTCTTTGTGAGCCTGAGTTTTTAAGAATCAGGAATGAACGCAGTTTGCACCATGTAGACGAGGAGCGTGGCTTTGTAAGTTAGAAATCCCAAGAATATGGGCAAAATCTTTAGCTCATGCCATTGAGTTGCCAATACAAACACCCCAATAAACAGAGCAAAGCGAGTTTTGCTCAGGCGGGTTTTCTCACTACCGAGTCGCTCAACATCTTTAGCCAGCATTTTTAAGTAAACCACACCTGTACACGCTCCAATCAAATAATTGAGAGCAATGTTTAAGGAATAAAAAATCCACACAGAGATAAAAATAATCCCCGTCAAGACAAGTGTGATTACCAATAACTTCTGGAAAAGTTGATAAAACTCTCCCATAGAGTTATCTGATTCTGTGTTCTCAGAATCAGTTTTAGCATCTTGTCGTGTCGTCGTCGGAGTCGGTGCAATTGGTTCTTCTGACAAGCTCACGGGACTCGAAACTAGTACAGTTAAAGGATGATGACTGCACATTCAGTCAGCTGAATCATATCACGATCCGGTAACAATACTTTAGAAAAAAACAATTAACTTCTTGCGAACCTGAAAAACTAAACAAAGTTACGCTCTCTTCCAATAACAGAGCATCTGATGATGAAATAGGGTAAGATGGGCACTAATTAAAAATTAATGCCTGGACAATTCCCAATTTCTCCTAATTTTGGTTTTTTGAGTCAACGATCGCCCTCCAAGTTTTTTGTTGAATCAGCATCTTGGTGTTGAAACTAAGTCGGTGTTGAGGAGTAAAGACGCTGACTGCAAGGCAGAATTTGTAGAGTAGCGCCTTGTCGTTAGACATTGCACCATTGCTGAATTCCAAAAAATTCCAAGTTTTTCGGATGTGTAACACCCAGTTTTTGGGGCACTTTTCTAATCTACAACAGATTGGCGAAAAGTCGTGATGAGCGATCGCCCATCTCCAAAAGTATAAATTAGACTGCCATTAAGCAGGTGTTAATAAAATCAACTGTTGTTGGATAAGCCTTTTCACTCCATCTAATTCCAATTCCACGCCTGCCAAAATCTCTGCCACTGTGGAATTAGCATCGCACCGTTGCATAAATTCAAACTCTGGAACTGACAATTTCACAATCTGATAATCGTAATTAAAGAAAGATTGGCTAGGAAATCCCTCGATACAAGGATTAAGTTCCGGAGTTGCTGCCAAAAGTGGGTTATCGTCTGACCAGTCCGCTTTAACTAGGGGAGGACGACCGAGGAAAAACTCGTAATGGCTAACTTCTGGATCTAGTAATTCTATCAGCCGATAACGTTGGCGATCGCTCAATCCTTGTGCCCGTTCTATTAATTCTGGCGCTTTACCCAAAAGCCTCTCTAAATCCCAAAAACTCGGATTCGAGAAACCAATAAACTCCAATCCCGAAGCGTCGATTAATTCAAACAGCGTCTCGATGTTGTAGTCAATTTCCTGGGGATGAACGTACATATCAGCAAAGTGTTCATCCTTGTGGTTTTCTAACGACCAACGCTGTTTTTCGTACTTGACAATTCGATTATTTTCTGGTAGAGAGTTAAATATCTTTCGTCCGACTTGGACACCATCGCGGTAGTCGCCTTTTTTGTCACCTTGGAGAAGTGCGATCGCTTTTTGCATGAGTTGAATTTCCCAGCGTCCCAACTCACCGTAGACAAAAATGTGCATTAAGCCGCCTGGGGCTAACTTTTTCGCCAAGGCTTGAATACCACCAATTGGATCGGCGGTATGATGTAAAACGCCAACGCAGTTAATTAAATCAAACTCACCCGGTAACTGTTCCGCATCAAACAAGCTGAGGTGATGAAACTCAACCCGGTTAGCCCCAGAACGCTGACAACGTTCTTTTGCTACATCCAAAGCACCGCTACTGAGGTCAATTCCCACAACAGAAGCCTGAGGATTGAGGTGAACCAAGTACTCCGTACTTACTCCGGTACCGCAACCTGCATCTAAAATTCGGATATCTTGCTTTTGGGGTTTTTGACCTGTGCAGAAGTTATAAGCAGCTAGCCAATTCCAGCGCCAATTATATCCTGGGGGTGGTTCGTCCAACAAAGCTTCTGGCGGGAAGGGGTAGGTATTGTAGAGTTTGGCAACGGCAGCACTAACAGTTTGGGAATCGGACATGATGAGGAATAACGCAGCAGTTTTGAGTTTACCGAATGCTGGACACTAAACCAATAGGCCGAATTCTTTTTAGGACAAATTAAGATATAGTCCAATTTTCTAAACGCAAATTAGGCACTTTTTCAAAATCCTTGCGGTTGCGGGTTACTAAAATCCCATTTACTGACAGTGTAATTGCCGCAATGCATAAATCTTGAGTACCAACGCGAATTTTCTGCCTCACTAATTCAGCGTAAATGTTGCCAGCATCTTCACTAAATTCGAGGACATTAATACTATTTAAATCTTCTAATGTATCTTGTAATCTAGCATAAGCTAAGACTAATTTATCTGATGATTCAGCCCTGTTAACAGTATTCATTCTTCCCCGTATTTGCTCAGTAGCCGTCACAATAGTGATGGCAATATCTTGAGGATTAAATGTATTTAATCGCTTTCTAATAGATGGATTACCTCTTTGCATCAATGATAGGTGATCCGTATCTAGTATTCTTAAATTATTCACATCTAAATTTATCTCAATTCACTGTTTTCATCTAATTCGCGTCGGTATTCTTCTATATATTCCAGCATCTCATCAAATTGCGGATCATCTTTATATTTACCAGCTATTTTCAACCAAGGATTTTCTACTACTTGGGGTGCTTCAATTTCTAAAGTCACAATCTTGGCTGTTTCTAACCGATTTTCCAAACTTTGACTAAGTTTTTCTATCGCTTCCGTTTCTGTATTTCCTAAACCTTGGCAATCTGGTAAACCTAACAATGTCGCTTTAACCGTACCATCTGGTTGATTTTCAATCAGCACATCATAAGTTAACTTAGGTGCAGTCTTACTAGTGGAAGTTTTTACAAGTAAATTCATGAAAATTTCTCCTTGAATTTTTATTTCTATTAATTATAACTATATGTGCAAATGTTCAAGTTCCCAGACTTTTTTGAAAAGTCTGGGAACTAACTTCGATTTGGGTTATTGCGTCAGAATTTGACGGATTAAAATACTCATTACTTCATCTGAGTTAGGAGTTGGTAGCAATGGACTCCAATCTCCAACGCTGGCGTAGCCAGTTACCTGCAAACGGTGAATTGTATTAGTAACAACTTTCGGAGAACCAATCAGTATGTGCTTAATCCGTTCTCTCTTGGGAAATGGCTGTTGGGGTAATTGATTTGGGATGGGTGTATTTAAATATTCGCTACTTAAATACTGCTCTAACTTGGATTCGGGAGATTTTTGATTGTCTTGGAACTTTTCTGATTGTGCCATGATTGTAGTTGTACTCCAATTGTGGGTGTATATAAAGGCGATCGCTCTCTTCTTGCCGGAATCAGACGATCGCCTTTATCAATTGTGGGCTTAGATAATGGCGATCGCTTTTTTCTTGACGGAATCAAGCGATCGCCTTTATCATGCTTGTATATTAATGTATAATTTTATACCTGTAAAGCGCTAATTTCCAAATAAACTTTGCGTTCCTCTGCGTTCAACTCTGCGCCCCTCTGCGTTTTAATTTCAATCCTTATTCACCACAAAAATCGATACAATCATTAAAAATGGCTTAATCATATTGATATGGCAACAAAATCTGAAGTTCAGGTAACAATTTCTCTAACTGAACTGGGTTTAGACGAAGAAGAACTGCAAGCAGAGGTGCAGAATTTACTACCCCAGTTGCGAGAAGTAGATGGAGTAGAAGAAGCAGATTTAGTTGCAGCTATAGATATACCGAAAGGTTCCAAAGCTTTGGGTGGTTTTTTGTTGGGGTTGTTGAATGCAGAAGTTAACCCAGCTAATCTTAAAAATTTGTTTAAATTTTTGAGCGATCGCTTTGGCAACAAACCAATTAAAATTGGGGTCAAAACACCTGACGGCAGAGAACTTAACATTGAAGCCAGTAGTCGAGAAGAGTTTGAATTTGCTCTCCAGAAAGCACAAGATTTTTTGAACAATAAATCAAATGGCTAACATGGCGAAGCTAGCACTGCTAATCGGGATTAGCGAATATGATGAGCCGACATTAGCACCGCTACCAAATGCTGTAAATGATGTTGAGGCGATGCGGCAAGTTTTGGTAAACCCAGAGATGGGTGATTTTGCTGCGGCTGATGTCACAGTGCTAAAAAATCCCCAACGGCAGGACATGGAAGATGCTATCTATAATTTGTATGCTAATTGTCAGAAAGATGATTTAGTGCTTTTCTACTTTTCTGGTCATGGAGTGGTAGTAGAAAGCGGAGAGTTTTATTTCTCGACTCGCCGCACCCGCAAGGAGCGGGGAAAATTAATCCCCACTTCCGCCGTAGTTGCGACAAATGTACATACTTGGATGAACCAGAGCAAATCTAAGCGACAGGTAGTAATTTTAGATTGCTGCTTTAGCGGTGCTTTTGCCAGGGGTTTGACAGCTAAAGATAGCGGTACTATTAACCTGCAACAGTATTTAGGTGGTGAGGGAAGGGCAATTCTCACGGCTTCTACTTCCACGCAGTATGCTTTTGAGTCTGAAAGTTTAGACCTTTCAATTTACACCCATTATTTAGTAGAAGGAATTGAGAAAGGTGCGGCGGATATAGATGGCGATGGCTTGATTTCGGTAGATGAGTTGCATAACTATGCCAAAAGCAAAGTCCAAGAAGCATCTCCCGCCATGACACCAGAGTTTTATCCTTTTAAGGACGGTTATCGGATTTTTCTGGCGAAGTCAGCCAAGGATGACCCCAGGCTCAAATATCGTAAGGAAGCCGAAAAACGCGCCAAGCTAAATCAGGGTAATTTATCTGTATTTGCTCTTGAACTATTGGAATCTAAACGGATTGAGTGGGGATTATCTGATAATGAAGCTACGGCAATCCGAGAAGAAGTCTTACAACCTTATCGTGAATATCAGCGTAAACGCGATCGATATGAACAGGCGTTGATTCGTGCAGTTAATGAAGAAAGATATCCATTTAATGAAGCGATTCAACAGGATTTACAAGACTATCAAGAACATTTGGGACTTAGAGATGAAGATATAGCTTCAATTAAACAGCGAGTAATAGCCCCAAAACAAGCTCAATATGAGCGCCAGCAACAAGAAGCTCAAAGATTACGCGACGAACAACAAACAGCAGAATTACAAAAACAACGAGAAAGGGAATCATCTAAAACAGTTTCTCCTCCAAATATTCAAACTCAGACTTTTGAGTTTAACACCGCCACCCTCACGGTAAAAAGCTCAGGCTTTTTGGGTATGGGGAAAAAAACCTATGAAATTAACCGCAGTCGGCGACGCGCTGAGTTTTTTACAGAAGACTTGGGTAATGGCGTAGTTCTGGAGATGGTGGCAATTCCTGGTGGTAAATTTTTGATGGGTTCGCCAGAGAATGAGCCAAAACGACTTGATAGAGAAAGTCCGCAGCACACCGTCACCATTCAACCCTTTTTCATGGGTAAATTTCCCGTTACTCAAGCTCAATGGGCTGCTGTTGCTAATCTTGGTAAGGTGAATATTGATTTAAATCCCGACCCATCCAATTTTAAAGGAGCCAATCGTCCTGTTGAACAAGTTTCTTGGGATGATGCAGTTGAGTTTTGCGCCAGACTATCTCAAAAGACGGGCAAAACTTATCGTTTACCCAGTGAGGCAGAATGGGAATATGCTTGTCGTGCAGGAACCACTACACCGTTTTATTTTGGTGAAACCATTACCACTGATTTGGCGAATTACGACGGCAATTACACATACAGTTCTGCTCCAGAGGGAAAATATCGAAAGCAAACAACCGATGTCGGAATATTTCCCGCCAACCTCTTTGGTTTATTTGATATGCATGGTAATATATGGCAATGGTGTCAGGATAAGTGGCACAAAAATTATAATAATGCGCCAACAGACGGCAGTGCTTGGCTAAGTGATAATGATAATAATTATCGTCTGCTCCGGGGCGGTTCCTGGATCAGCAATCCTGGATACTGCCGTTGTGCGTCCCGCAACATTTACGATAGGGCGGAGCGCGGCGGCATGAGCAGCTATGTTAGTTTTCGTATTGTGTGCGCGTTCGGGAGGAGTTGGTAGCCCTTTATACTTTTGCTCTTTAGCCTCTAACCTTTTTCTCTTTTCCCTTCTTTACGTCTCGCCCTTCGCGCGATCAAATATTTTTTGATTTTTTGTGTGATGAGTGATTTAACTATCATACAAAAAACCTACGATTTAATCAAGTGGTACGTGCCTATTTTAAATCGCCTTCCCAGAGATCATAAATTTTTGTTAGGAAATCGGATCATTACAGAACTATACGATTTGCTAGATATTTTGATCGTAGCACGGTACGCTAAACAGAAATTAACTCATTTAGAATCTTTGAATAGTAAGCTAGATATCTTACGTTATCAAACACGCCTACTTTTAGCGTCACCTTCATTAATCCAAGACTGAAGCACGTCAATCAATTTAGACTGTTTTTCTTTGGGCAGAATATATTCTTGCAAAATCTGCAAAGTATATGTTTCAACAGAAACCCCTTGCTGTTTGGCTTCTTGTGCAAGATACTGTTCTAATTCTGGTGGCAAGTTCAAAATTAGGGTCATAAATATTTTTGGAGTAACACCATACATTAGACCTCTTGCAAAAGTGTTTTTTGCAAGAGGTGGGAAAAGGGAAAAGGTTAAAGGGGAAAGGAAAAGACCAAACCTTTCCCCCTTTCCCTTTACCCTTTCCCCGACTTCTGCAAGAAGTCTATTATATTGTTTGTGGCGATCGCTCTCAATCGCTCAAAGTAGCACCCAAGTGCTGACTACAAACCTTTAATTATTTACTTATCTGTGGTTTAATTTCCATCATATTATTTGTGGCGATCGCTCTTATGATTTACGACCAATCAGAATTTGATTTACGCTGTGAATGGGGCGCACAAGGAGTTTTTCAACTTGCTTCTATCAGCGATGTAGTGGTAATAGTTGATGTTCTCTCTTTTTCTACTTGTGTAGAAATTGCCACGAACAACGGTGCGATAATTTTTCCTTACGCATATAGAGATGAATCAGTAATAGATTATGCGAAATCACTACAAGCAGAATTGGCAAGTCATAGACAACGTTGGACAACAACTGGATATTCTCTTTCTCCAAAGTCACTAGAAAAAATTCCAGCTGGAACTAGGCTAGTTTTGCCTTCACCTAATGGTTCTTTTTTAACTTTACATACTGGAAATACACCAACTTTGGCTGGCTGTTTGCGAAATTGCCAAGCTGTAGCCGAGTTTGCTCAAAAGTATGGCGATAAAATTGCTGTGATTCCTGCTGGTGAGAGGTGGAAAGATGATGGTAGCCTCCGACCTGCTTTTGAAGATTTGATTGGGGCTGGGGCAATTCTTAGCTATTTACGTGGTAGTTTATCCCCAGAAGCCGAAGCAGCTGTAGCAGCATTTCAAGCTTTCCAGCAAGATTTAGTAGGGTACTTGAAAAAATGCAGTTCTGGTAAAGAACTGATAGAAAAAGGTTTTGAACCAGATGTTGAACTGGCGGCTGCATTTAATATTAGTGATTGCGTACCTTTATTGACTGATAATGCTTATATAAATTCCAGGTTACAGAGTTAATTAAACGTCGCATTGATTAGTTTGACAATATTTTGCACTATCAATAAATTCTTGCAAGTTTCTCAAAGGAATTATTTGAAATGCTGACCCACCTTGCACCTCAGCGGTGATGTAAGCAAATTTTTGCCCGCGATAATAGAGGTCGCGACCAACTTTGGTAACGTAGCGAGACTTCTGGAAGTCATTGGCAATCTGAGAATTATAAATATTTTGTAACAATTTCACTGCATTGGCATTTTTTGTGGTGAATTTGAGACCGCTACCACTAACAGTGATTCCTTCTTTTGTTACTGTCCCATTTTCAGCAGTAACATCGGCGTAAAAGTATAGTTTTCCCTTTGTACCGTCATAGCCGTGGGCTTCGCTGTTGTATCTCAATGTGGGTAGTTGAGGTCTCGTTTTTGCCCACTTGACAACGGTGTTGATATTTTGACCAGGAAGCGCATTTGCAGGAGTGATAGCGAGTATAAGTGCTATGGCAGACGTAGTAACATTGAATAAGTAGTTAAATTTAGAACTTTTAGACATAAGTATTATATTAATGAAGAATCCTAATAGCTAAAGCTGAATTAGTAGAAATTTCAGACTTATTTCCAGAACCGCGTTATTTATGAATATTCAGCTAAGAGTAGCAAAAACAACTTAGCACTGACTAATGACCACTGTCCACTGATGTTACTCTAAGCTCGATACTAAGCTGTTACACATTTAGGGCTGCTTATTCGTGATTAGCCATAGGGCAAAGGACAAATAGTTGTCTCACTTAGTTACAAAACTTAATTTTGTCTCAGACAAACAAGAGGATCTATTTGGGATTTGATGCATTAAAGCTACATATTCTACATACTTCTTAATAAACCCGACTTGAGAACCCAAAACGTTTTAATCTAAAAGCTAACTGGGTTAATTTACTGGCAGTTTTGCAGGCAGTACTCTTAGGCTAATAAGCATAGACGCACCAATGTGTCAAGCCTCAAAGCGACCCAGACTTAACACATAAATGATTATGATGGGAGTTTTACAAATCCGATGAGTGTTAAGGCAAGTGGTGGAAGCTCAGTTGCGCGTCCGCAACTATATCAAACCCTAGCTGTAGCTACAATTACCCAAGCGGAGCAGCAAGACCGCTTTTTGGGTACTGGTGAACTAAATGAACTGGCAAGCTATTTTGCATCTGGTGCAAAGCGTCTAGAAATTGCCCAGACGCTCACGGAAAATTCTGAGATCATCGTATCTCGAGCTGCCAACCGGATTTTTGTCGGTGGTTCGCCAATGGCTTTTTTAGAAAAGCCCAGAGAACCTGAACTAGTAACTGCTGGTGCTGCTAGTGGTGATGTTCAACAAGGGATGCAACTGGGAACAATAACCTACGTTGAAAGTCGTGGTGGGTTCCTAGAAAATTTACGTTCAATCTTTAACTCATCCCCCAGCGGCCCAACACCTCCAGGTTTTAGACCAATTAACATTGCTCGTTATGGCCCGAGCAACATGGCCAAGAGCTTGCGGGATTTATCCTGGTTCTTACGCTATGCTACTTATGCGATCGTTGCTGGTGACCCCAACATCATCGCAGTCAATACACGCGGTTTACGGGAAATAATTGAAAATGCCTGCTCTGGTGAAGCGACAATTGTGGCTTTACAAGAAATTAAAGCCGGGTCACTTTCCTTTTTCCGTAAAGATCCTGAGGCTACAGAAATTGTGTCTCAGTACATGGATGTTCTGCTTACAGAATTCAAAGCAGCCACACCTTCCAATAAACTGCGCCAACGTCCTTCTAGCGACCAACAAGGCTTGCAACTGCCACAAATTTATTTTAATGCGGCAGAACGGCGTCCCAAGTTTGTGATGAAACCTGGGTTGTCAGCTACAGAAAAAAATGAGGTAGTCAAAGCAGCCTATCGGCAAATCTTTGAGCGCGATATTACCCGTGCTTACAGCTTGTCTATTTCTGACATAGAATCCAAAGTGAAAAATGGCGACATCTCTATGAAGGAGTTTGTTCGTCGTTTAGCTAAATCTCCTCTTTACCAAAAACAGTTTTACCAGCCTTTTATTAACAGCCGAGTCATCGAACTAGCTTTCCGTCACATTCTGGGACGGGGGCCAAGTAGCCGTGAAGAAGTACAAAAATATTTCTCGATTATTTCTAACGGTGGCCTAGCTGCCTTAGTGGATGCCTTAGTAGATTCTGCGGAATACGGCGACTATTTTGGTGAAGAGACAGTACCCTACCTCCGGGGTCTGGGTCAAGAAGCCCAAGAATGTCGCAACTGGGGGCCGCAACAAGACCTGTTTAACTACAGTGCGCCTTTCCGTAAGATACCTCAGTTCATCACCACATTCGCGGCTTACGAGCAACCGCTACCAGACCAACATCCTTACGGTTCTGGTAACGATCCCTTAGAAATTCAGTTTGGGGCGATTTTCCCGAAAGAAACCCGTAACCCCAGCACCAGTCCGGCTCCTTTTGGCAAGGATACCAAGCGCATCTTGATTCACCAAGGGCCAGGGATTAATAACCAAAATAGCAATCCTTTAGCACGGGGTGAAGCTCCTGGTAGCCTTGGACCCAAGGTGTTCAAGTTAGATCAATTGCCTGGAACTATTGGTAAAAAGGCTCCTAAAGGTTCTAGCATCAGATTTTCCGAAAGCTCTACCCAAGCAGTGATTAGAGCTGCTTACCTACAAGTTTTCGGTCGTGATGTTTACGAAGGTCAGCGGCAAAAGGTATTGGAAATCAAGCTGGAAAACGGTGACATTTCCGTCCGGGAATTTGTCCGTGCTTTGGCCAAATCAGATGTATTCCGCAATTTGTACTGGTCATCGCTGTATGTTTGTAAAGCGATCGAGTACATTCACCGTCGTTTGTTGGGTCGTCCTACCTACGGGCGTCAAGAAATTAACAAGTACTTTGATATCGCCGCTAAACAGGGTTTCTACGCGGTGGTTGACGCCATCATTAACAGCGTAGAATACAGCGAAGCATTTGGTGAAGATACAGTTCCTTACGAACGGTATCTGACTCCTGCTGGTGTATCAGGGCGACAACTGCGCGTTGGTACTATTCGTGAAGATATTACCCCGAAAGTCCAGAAGGAAGAAACACCAAGCTTTGTGACACTGGGTACTGTTAGTGAAAAACGCACAGAACCAGATATTCAGTTCCGCATTAACCAAGGTGTTAGCAAGCAGCGCGAACAAACCAAAATCTTCAAGTTGGTGGCGAATATCGGTGACAAAGTTGCAGTGAAAACTTTGATTAGCGCTGCCTATCGTCAGATTTTTGAACGCGATATTGCACCCTACATTGCCAAAAATGAATTTTCGGCATGGGAAAGCAAGCTGGGTAACGGCGAAATCAGTGTGAAAGAATTTATTGAAGGTTTGGGTTACTCAAATCTCTACCTGAAAGAATTCTACACACCTTACCCCAACACCAAAGTAATTGAGTTGGGAACCAAACACTTCCTCGGACGTGCGCCACTAGACCAAGCAGAAATCCGCAAATATAACCAAATTTTGGCGACTCAAGGTATTCGTGCCTTCATTGCTGCTTTGGTAAATAGTGTGGAATATAACGAGGTCTTCGGTGAAGATACTGTACCTTACCGTCGCTTCCCGACCCTACCAGCGGCAAACTTCCCGAATACCGAGAAGCTTTACAACCAGCTAACCAAGCAAAATGACGATGTAGTTGTACCAAGCTTTAAACCCGTGCAACCGCGTCCAGGATCTAGTGATACACCGCTTTTAGCCCAGGCGATCGCAGATATCACAAGCCAAAAGGCGAGCCAGCCCTCCTATGCAGAACTGGGTCGTTCTTACAGCAATGGTAGCGGACAAACCGTAGAACTGGGTGTGCGGAAACATGCACGTATTTACCGCTTGACAGAAAGTACGAGCTTAGCAGAAAGACAACAGGCAGTTAACGCCATTTACTCTCAAGTATTGGATATCCATAGCGGTAAAGTGCCCGATAATTTCCGCCTGAGTGAGCTAGATAGCAAACTCCAGAATGGTGAAATTTCTGTCCGCGAGTTTGTGCGGCAACTGGCTAGTTCCGAAATCTATCGCCAGCGCTTCTTTTTACCTTATCCCCGCGCCAAGGTAATTGAGTTCCTCTTCCGTCATCTATTGGGACGCGCACCCGCGACTCAAGAAGAAATTCGCCAGTACAACAAACTGCTAGATGATAGCGGTTTGCCAGCGGCTGTAAAAGCAATAGTCGAAAGCCTAGAATATAGCCGCTACTTTGGTGAAGATGTTGTGCCTTACAACCGCTTTCCATCGGTGCCAGCAGGTAACTACCTTGGCAGCGTGCAGGCGGCTGAATAGGGAGTAGGAGTGGGGGCTGGTGACTGGGGGCTAGGAAGACAAGGAGACAGAGGGACAACTTACACAATAAGCCTTCCCTTTGTCCCCCCATACTCTTCCCAATGCCCACTACCCAGTACCCAATCCCCAGTCCCTAATACCGTTCGCAACCTTTCGTAATACTGCTCTCAGATTGGAGCTAGAAGATTAAATCTGAAAAGTAATATTACAAAGTGTTAAGAGCAGTCATAAATGCTCAACAGAATGCCGGAAAATGTTTTGCGGAAGGTATCTGAGTTTAGAAGCTTGTGTACTTATGTTGACTCAAGCAAACTCGTAATTTTTTAGTCGTAGCAGTTATGAAACTGTTGTGTCTAAAACAATGAGAAAATAAACTCAGTTAACCAAGTCAAAGTCGCACCAGTTTAATCAAATCCTGGTTTCATTCGTATTGGAGGAATCCATTAATGAGTATCGTCACGAAAGCGATCGTGAATGCTGACGCAGAAGCCCGCTATCTCAGCCCCGGTGAGTTGGATCGGATCAAATCCTTTGTAGCAGCTGGTGAGCGCCGTCTGCGGATTGCTCAAGTTTTGACAGAAAATCGCGAACGGCTAGTTAAGCAAGCTGGCGACCAACTGTTCCAAAAGCGTCCTGATGTTGTGTCTCCTGGTGGTAACGCTTACGGTCAAGAATTGACAGCTACTTGTCTGCGTGACCTAGATTACTACCTCCGCCTTGTTACCTACGGTATCGTTGCTGGTGACGTTACCCCCATCGAAGAAATTGGTGTTATCGGTGCCCGTGAACTCTACAAGTCCTTGGGAACTCCTATCGATGGTGTTGCTGAAGGTATTCGTGGTTTGAAGAATGGCGCTGCTACACTGCTATCTAGTGAAGATGCTGCTGAAGCTGGTGGCTACTTCGACTATCTAGTTGGCGCCCTACTGTAGGCTGAAGCTATTTAGCTGCTGAAACAGAAGTATTGCAATACGGTTGGAAATAAGGAATTAACAACATGGCTCAAGACGCAATTACCGCTGTCATTAACTCCGCAGACGTTCAAGGTAAATACCTCGACTCTGCTGCTTTAGAGAAGCTAAAAGGCTATTTCTCTACTGGCGAACTGCGGGTACGTGCTGCTAGCACCATCAGCGCCAACGCTGCTACCATTGTCAAAGAAGCTGTAGCAAAATCTTTGCTGTACTCTGACATCACCCGTCCCGGTGGCAATATGTACACCACCCGTCGCTATGCAGCTTGCATTCGTGATTTAGACTACTACCTCCGCTATGCCACCTACGCTATGTTGGCTGGCGATCCTTCCATCCTAGATGAGCGTGTACTCAATGGCTTGAAGGAAACCTACAACTCCTTGGGTGTACCCGTTGGTGCTACCGTGCAAGCTATCCAAGCAATCAAGGAAGTAACCGCTAGTTTGGTAGGTTCTGACGCTGGTAAAGAAATGGGCGTTTACTTAGACTATATCTCCTCTGGCTTAAGCTAAGAGCTGGTTTGCGCTTAAGAATTTAGGTGCGGCTTTATTAAGGTCTGGAAATCAACCGTGAGTGCTAGGACGTTATATTGCTTATCTTGGTCAATTATCAGTGATGAGTGTTGGTGGTCTAGTATTGATGTTTGATTTCCAGCCTTGGAATAAATAATTTAAAGATTTGCACTCAAGATTTAGAGATAAAAAAGTTTCCACAAACAATACAGGAGATTTTCAGAACATGGCCCGTTTGTTTAAGATTACTGCTCTAGTTCCCAGCCAAACCCGAATTCGTACCCAACGCGAACTGCAAAACACCTACTTCACTAAGCTAGTTCCCTATGAGAACTGGTTCCGCGAACAGCAACGCATTCAAAAAGCAGGCGGCACAATCATCAAAGTAGAACTAGCAACTGGTAAACAAGGTGCTAATACTGGTTTGTCGTAATTGCTGTAGACAGAAGATTTTTTTGGGGAATTGGTAGGAGGTCATTTTCGACCTCTTTTTTGTTAAGGATTTATACTACAAAAAATCTGGTATTCCTAAGAAAACACGTGTTGTCATGATTGTGCTGAACCTAGATTATTACAAGGATTATCAACTTCTATCAAAATTGAGAAAGAGGTCTAATACAAACCTCTTTCTTTTTTGCTGTTCGTATTTTTGAAAATTAGAAGTTAAACATATTTACCAGGCGATACCCGCGAGTGTAAAGCGGAACTGGAGCGCCAATATTCTGCCTATTTTTAGCTTGTTCAACAGTCTCATCAAATACAATCAGCGTTTCATTGCCAACTTTCAGCCAGTCTTCATAAGGCACGCTCATATCTTCTTCAACACCAGCAATACTAGGTGGTATCATTGCTCGGTAAGCTTCATTGAATTTCCTGCGGAACCGAAAATCTACTGAAATTCTCAGACCTTCGTTCTTTCGTCTTACCGTTTGGTGTAATCCACGGGCATCATTAAAGTACATCGTACCATGTTGTAATTGTGCTTCTGTGTAGGAAACAACCATTGGAATATCTCGACCTTCATCGAAGTCTGACATTACCTGCATAGCCTGTAATTCCATTTCACGGGGCATTTCACCTGCTTCGATAGTTATATTATCGATATCGCCAAATAATGGCAGAACTACTACAGTAGCATCAGCTGGAACACCTGCCCAAACATCGCTATGGCACTTAGAGCTAGCAAAGGGCAAACCCAACTTCGTTGCGTCAGTTTTGCCGTAGACCATACGGAGATTTACTGGTAAATCTACTGCATCGATTAAGTCATTTGCTCCTAGTTGATAAAAAGCCTCAGCTACGCTTTTTTGAAAGAGGTTAAATGCTAAAGTGTGTTCTCGCTTAGGCATTAAAAGACCAGTACCGGTGTAGTTTGGCAAAGTATTTCTTGCTTCCAGTAGCCGTTCAAGCATTTCAGCTTCTGAAAGAATGATCGGACTATTCAGGCAAGCTGATATATAACCGGCGGCAGCAACTCGGATTTGCTGAAATAACTCAGGCTTTAATGTGTGTTCAAATAGCAGTCGATACTGGCGTTTAGTAGCCATTTTATCAGCCAGTTCATCAAAGAGGCGATCGCCAAGCTCAGAAAATGCGATCGCACGCTCGTATTCTATGCTGGAAACTGGTGATTTTACTGGCATTTTTGTTAACATTATTTCTCCCAAATTTCTTGTAAATTAGTTAAATAACTTATACATCCAAAGCTAGTTCGTTTGCCAAAACGAATCTGCTTATTATAAATTAACAAGATTATTTGGCTGATACTTCGTTAAATATACTGTTTTACTTCTCTTATTTATCTTGATTAAAAAATTAAATTTTTATATTTTCAATAAAGCCTAAATGAAGTTAAATTTCAATACTATAAATAGCTATATATGAAGCAAATTTAAAATCAATTTAGTCAAAATTTCATGAACTTACATTATATTGAGCCGCTGTTTTTTAAGAAATTACAAAGTTAATTGCATTGAAGCTGTCTATGACTCGAAATAATCCAGATTTGAATACAAAAGATTCAACAGATAAAAATCGGTGAAATCAACGTTAGCAATCAAATTATAAAATGTTAAAACATATATATCGAATTTTTTGATTCCGACACCTTGAAATTGATGAAGACAAGCATAAATCAAATATAAACAAATAGTTAAAAATGTCAATTTTGAATCATAAAAAATCAACTAGAAACTTATATAATCGCACAGCATCAGACTGGATTAGAGGAGAGCCTATTTCCTTATCCGACTTTACAGCACGGCCTTTAGTTCTAGGACTTTGTGAGCCTGTTACTGGGTTGCGAGTACTCGATATAGGCTGTGGTGAAGGTTATTGCAGCCGAGAATTACGCCGACGTGGAGCTGCACAAGTACATGGAATAGACCTTTCTCAAAGCATGATTGAAGCAGCAACTTTGCAAGAAGTAGAGGATGCTTTGGGCATTAGCTATGAAGTAGGATGTGCTACCAACCTCAAGCAATTTAATGATGGTGAAATTGACTTAGTTGTTGCAGTTTTTCTATTTAATTATTTAACAATTGCTCAGACCGAAGAATGCATGACAGAAGTTGCACGTGTTCTTCGTCCCGGTGGTCGATTTGTATTCAGTGTTCCCCATCCATCCTTTCCATATATGCGGGAGCCAGGATATCCATTTTATTTTCAAGTTGAGGGTAAAGGCTACTTCAGCAAGCGAGATCAACAGTTTCCTGGCCGTATTTGGAAACGAGACGGTTCCTGGCTAAATGTGCAATTGATTCACAAAACTCTTGAGGATTATTTTAATGCCCTTAAAATTGCTGGCTTCAATACGATGCCAATCCTACAGGAATTACGTGTGACTCCAGAACATATCGCACTAGATGAATCATTTTTTAGCCCCTTACTTGATCAACCCCTCCATCTAGCCATACAACTATCACGATGACACAAACAGTTTCTTTAGCTAAAAATTCTTTTCAGAAAATAGCTGATAATCATCCTCTATGGAATCATGAGTTCTTAACGCAGTGTCGTACTGGAAGTTTATTTCTACCAGATGTACAGATACTAGCTGTTCAGATGTACAAATTCTCGAAAGAATTTAATCGTATTCTGGCTAGCATCTTGTCTTGCTGCCAAGATGAAAGTACTCAGTTAGTCATCTTGGAAAACCTGTTTGACGAAATGGGACAAGGAGATGTAACTAAGTCCCACCCAGAACTGTTTCGTCAATTTACCCGCGCACTTGGTATCCATGACGAAACTTTAGCAGCATTACCTACTGCACCTGAAACTCGCGCGTTGATTGATACCTACTTACAAATACCCCACAAGTATGGCTATTTAGCTGCGCTGGGTGCTGTCTGTTATGCTTCCGAAGGGATTGTTAGCTCGTTGTACACACAACTATATAAAGGAATTGTCGGCGCTGCTCCTTTACCTAAAGAATCACTCATCTTTTTTGAAGTTCATATTAATATCGATGACAGTCACGCGGCGAAGCTAGCAGCGGTGATTGAAGCTCAAATTGGAATGATTGAGGACGATATCAAGATTAAGCAAGCAATTGTAGAGGCTATGGATGCCAGAGTTCAATTTTTTAACGGAATTCAACGCCAAATTTCCAAATATAGCTTGTCTCCTAATTCGTTACTGCTTGTGAGTGCATAACTATAGGTAAAAGGAAAGCGTATAAATACGGTTGTGACTCCGCTACATCGTAGTATTAAAATGCGAACAGTTTTACTGATTTTTGGGTTTTTAAAACTGTAATCAGACATTTTAAGGTTTAACTACAGGAAATATCGTCATTTTAGTCTCGGTCACATTCACGAAGCAAAATTAGGTGCAGCAAGAGGAGACTTCCATGTATGGATTAGTGAACAAGGCGATTCAAGACATGGTGTGCAGTCGCTTTAGCGAAGAAACGTGGAAAGTAATTAAGCACAAAGCAGAGGTGGACGTAGATGTTTTCATCAGTATGGAAGCCTATCCTGATGACATTACCCACAGGCTAGTAGAAGCTGCTAGTTACGTTTTGGGTTTATCTCCTAGAGAAATTATGCAAGCCTTTGGGGAATTCTGGGTTCAGTACACAGCCGAAGAAGGCTATGGCGAAATGATGGATATGAGTGGAGATACACTACCTGAGTTTTTAGAAAATCTCGACAATCTTCATGCTCGTGTAGGAGTTAGCTTTCCCAAACTCCAGCCTCCATCATTTGAGTGTACTGATATGGAGGAAAATTCTCTCAACTTACACTATCGCTCTGATAGAGAAGGGCTGACGCCGATGATTATTGGTTTAGTCAAGGGATTGGGAACTAGGTTTGATACACAAGTTCATATTACCCAAACCGAGAGTCGAGATGAAGGTGGTGAACACGATGAATTTTTAGTGATTTACAAACCAAATTGACCGCAGGACAGCACGAATATGGCTTCTCCTTACCTTACGCTTTCACCAGAGTTACTGGCGAAAGCTTTTCCTTTCCATTTTGTATTTAACCGCGATCGCGAAATTGTACAAGCTGGCGATGTTTTAGAACGTATTAGTCCAGAACCACTAGTTGGTAAATTGATTGAGCAGCATTTCCAAATCAATCGTCCAAAAATTTTGGTCGATTTTGATGCTATTAGTAAACAGTCTCGTGCCCTGTTTATCTTAGAATTTCTCCATAATCAAATGCAGCTCAAAGGTCAGATGATGTATCACCCAGAGCAGGAGGTGATATTTTTTTTAGGTTCTCCCTGGATTACAGATACGACTAGCCTTGCTCCTTTGGGTATCAAGCTTAAAGACTTTGCAATTCACGACCCAATTGTTGATTTTCTGTTTTTGTTACAAGCGCAGAACACTGCTTTGGCCGATGCCAAAAAGTTAACAGGTGAACTGAAACAACAAAGAACGCAACTACGGAGCGCCCTACAAATTAAAGAAAATCTTGCGGAAATTGCTGAGGCTCAAGCTAAAAAATTGGAAAATTCCCTCAAGGAACTTCAGCAAACTCAAGCCCAATTAGTTCAAGCTGAGAAAATGTCTAGTTTAGGACAATTAGTTGCGGGAGTTGCTCACGAAATTAATAATCCCGTTAACTTTATTTACGGTAATATAAAATTCGTAAAAGATTACACGGAATCTTTGCTGAAGCTGGTGCATCTTTATCAGCAATTTTATGCCAATCCCACACCAGAAATTCAAAAATATATTGAGAAAATTGAGTTAGATTTTTTACTAGAAGATTTGCCCAAAATCCTCGATTCAATGGAATTAGGAGCCGAAAGAATATCAGAAATTGTGTTGTCTCTAAGGAATTTCTCGCGCCTTGATGAAGCGGAGAAGAAAAGTGTTGATATTCACCAAGGATTGGACAGTACTTTGCTGATTCTACAAAATCGCTTCAAGAGCAGCGTCGATCATCCTGGTATCAAAATAGTTAAAAATTACGGAAATTTGCCTTTAATAGATTGCTACCCCGGCCAACTAAATCAAGTATTCATGAATATTATTAGTAATGCCGTCGATGCTCTCGATCAGTATAACAGTAAACGAGGAATTGCAGAAATCCATACTCATCCTAATATTATTACAATTACTACAGAAGTAATTGAAACGAATTGTGTGATCCGAATCGCTGATAATGGCTCAGGGATAGCAGAAGCAGTTAAAGAACGACTATTCGATCCATTTTTCACAACTAAGCCTGTTGGAAAAGGTACAGGGTTGGGTTTATCAATTAGCTATCAAATTGTGGTTGAAAAACATGGAGGAACACTCAAATGTATATCAGAACCAGGGCAAGGAACTGAGTTTTGGATTGAAATTCCTCTATCTGTGAAAAAGCAAGCAGTTCACTCAGAATTCAGAATGGGCTACGCTAACAGAATTCAGAATTCAGAAGTAATACAGGCTTGATGCCTAGCTACTAAACCTATTTTTAACATCCAATTATTTTTCAGATATATTAGAATTTTTATTTAATTTTTAACTTTTATCCAATTTTAGATAAATTATGCTTTCGGATGCAAATTGCTATAGGTGGTGCGTTGGTAGCATTGGTTTCAGCAAGAGTTATACCATTCCACGAAAAATATGATACAGATTTAAACCCTGAAAGCCTTGCTGTATCTAAGTTTTTTAATTGCGAATTGTGAATTGGTATTAGCGATCGCCAGACAAAAACAGCTGCCAAAAGTTACTGATTGCTAAGCCTTAAGTATTTGTAGCAAGTTACACTCATGATATTGTAAAAACGGTGCATCAGATTACTAAGTTATGGGTTATGATTTATGAGTTTTATTCCTAACTTTTAATTCCTAACTTTTCACCTATAGCGATCGTGAATCTACGCCACCTGATTCCAATTTTCGATCATTCCGTCTCCAACTGGGCATTAGAAGCGCGGTTGTTGCGCTGGCTAATATTCATTTGGCTGTTCGTCGGCTTGATTATGCTATTTTCAGCATCCTATCCCGTCGCGGATGCGCGTCATGATGATGGGTTGTACTACTTTAAACGGCAGCTACTTTGGGTATTAGTTGCCTTATTCGGATTCAATACTATTGTTAACTCGCCATTGCAGAAAATTTTGGGACAATCCCATTGGTTTTTGATGGTGTTTTTGACGTTAATTTTCGTGACGCTGATCCCAGGATTGGGAAAAAAGGCTTTTGATGCAGCGCGTTGGATAGCGATCGGGCCAATTCCGATTCAACCCTCGGAATTGATTAAACCTTTTCTAGTGCTGCAAAGTGCGCGGCTTTTTGGTAATTGGGAACGAATTGGTTGGCGGGTTCGCTGTGGTTGGCTGGTGATTTTTGGTCTGGTACTTTTAGGAATTCTTGCTCAGCCTAATTTAAGTACAACAGCACTTTGTGGTATGACTATTTGGCTAATTGCCTTAGCAGCTGGGTTACCTTACAAGTATTTGGGAGGGACAGCAGTTGGTGGGGTGATGTTGGCGCTACTAAGTATCAGCATCAAAGAGTATCAACGTAAGCGGGTGATGTCGTTCCTAAATCCTTGGGCGGATGCGACAGGAGATGGTTACCAGTTGGTGCAGAGTCTACTAGCTGTTGGTTCTGGTAGAACTTGGGGAGCCGGATTTGGGCTTTCCCAACAAAAGCTATCTTATTTACCAATTCAGGACACCGATTTTATTTTTGCTGTGTTTGCTGAAGAGTTTGGTTTTGTTGGCAGTATGGTGCTTTTGGCACTTTTAGCGATATTTGCAACTTTGGGATTAGTCGTAGCGTTGAAGGCGAAAAATTCAGTGCATCGATTGGTGGCGATCGGTGTGACGATTTTGATGGTAGGACAATCATTGCTGCACATTGGTGTTGCTACTGGTTCTCTCCCAACTACTGGGTTACCCTTGCCGTTGTTTAGTTATGGTGGTAATTCCATGATTGCCAGCTTGATAGCTGCTGGGTTGCTGATTCGGGTAGCACGTGAGAGTAATGAAGCTGAAGTAGTACCGTTGCGAAAACCCCTATTTGAAAATGGGCACAGACGCAAAGCTTTTCATAAAAATCGGAATTGAGCTAGCAAAAGCTAACGTCTCACGCTTTATTCAAAGATCTAAAATGTGGGCAAACTATATCAGAAGTAACCTACACTGTTGATAAATATTTAACACTTTTAAACAGTTACTCGGCATACATAAAATTAGATCCACATAGCAAAGAGTCTTTATTTTCAGCATTAAGGCATCGCATCGAAGATAATTTTGGAGGTAGTTTGCAACTTTCATATATCTCTGCTTTTCACGTAGCTCAGAAAGTATAAACTATCAAATTTTTTGGACGATTACCGCTGAGGTCAAGGACTCTTAAAGGGGTTACTGCTGGGTGGGAGATTAGGTGGAATCGGGTTAATGGGAGGTATGGGAGTAGGCTGTGGTTTTGGAATGAATTGGATTGCAAATCCTCTCTCCTGGGGTTTCTGGTTACCAGATATATCATTAACTTGCAGGATGATTTGAGTTGGAAAGGCTCGATTAACTATAAGCTGTTTTGAGCCGCTTAGTTCAACGTCGCCATAGGGCTGAAGTTTAACCTGAATATTTTCTTTTTCTCCTTCTACTCTCCAACGCAGAGTAGCAGTTGTTCCTTCGTTGAGTTCTAGATTTGGTTGTTCGCTACCGTTGATTGTGAAAGAGGCTATCTTAAATGGTTTTGGTAATATTTCGATTTTAGATTCAGTCTTTTTAGAATCAGTTTTTTGACTTCCATTATTAGGAAAAGCTTTGATTTCAAAGGCAAATTTTCCGGCTTTATATGCTAGTAGAGGAATATTTGCACATTGCAGTTGTTGATTTTGTTGTGTGCAAAGTTTTTGCAGTTTCGGGTCGGCAATATTTCCTTGATTAAATTTATAAGTAATTGGTTCGCTATATGATGTACCATCATCTGCACTGCCGATGATTTGAATTTGTCCCAGAAGTAAAGGACGGTCAATCCTCCAACTTAAAAGAATATTTTGACCTTTTACATATTGTGTTTTATCTGCTTGAAAGTTAATCACTTGAGCAATGGGTTTCTCAGCTATTTCTACTTGAGTTGTTTTGCTTGCTACTTGCTCTTTTCGAGAAAATAATTGTATATTATTACGATAAAAAGCTTGTAGTTCAAAAGTATAACTACCTTTGGCCTTCACTCCAGTTTTTACATTGCTACAAATGAGTTCTTGTTTTTCTTGCACCTGACAAGGGGGTATTCGATCGGCGGCTCCTTTACCTAGTGGTTCAGGAATACCATTGCTGAAATCATAAGTAATAGGTTCAATCGGTTGTGAACCTTTGGTTATGATAATTAACTTTTGTAACTGTTTATATTGTTGAATTTTCCAGTTCAAGGCTACCTCATCGCCTTCAGTAATTCGAGAGTTAGCCGGATCGAAAGATTCCAACCTCAAAGGTTCGGGATTTAAGATTCGCCAAATAATAAAGCCGATTCCTCCCAATAAGCCCAGAATTCCTAAAAGCAACAGGAGAAATTGCCACCAAGGACGAGGTTTCCAAACTAACGTTCCTTGAGGTAATGTGTTAGGTAAAGGTAAACTTTGTTGGTCTTTAATATCAACTTGAAAGTTGACAGCTAGCCCTGTACCAAACCACGGTCGTCGCCACCAAGGTCGAGGTTTAATCGTCAAATTGGCGATCGCACTTCTACTAGGTAATAATCTTACCTCGGTAGGCTCAAAACTGTAAGTATACAGTTCTTCTTCGTCCCGATTTTTTAACCTCAATATCAGTTCGCGGACAATATTACCCCGGTTAGCTAGTGATAATTCATACTTTCCAAGGCTACGGCTAACTTGTCCCAAAATAGTATTAAGTTCTATATCTAAACGATAATTTGTAGGAATTTGGATGTATACCAAATCGAGTAACACTAAGTCTGGAGAGTTTTCCGAATACAAGCGAATTGTTGGAGAATAATTTCCGGCCAGGGTATCCGCAGGTGGATGAAATTTCAACAATATTTGACCTTGAGTACCAGGGTTGAGTTCGAGTGCGGTTACGTCAGATACTAGCCCTTGTCCCTCGAATCCAGTTGCGGGATAATTAATTGTGAACCAGTCATCGTCTAAATCTGGGCAAGTCAAGCGAAAACGGTCTACACGAGCAGAACGATTGTCAACTATTACCTCAACTTGCAAAGGTTCACTAAAATTGAAAATTAATTGTTTGTTGGGGTTAGTGTTAGGCCTAATGAAAAATGTCGGGTCGTTGAGCCGAATTGCAGTCTGTTCTTTTTGTAGAACCTTAATTTTATTCGGGAAGCTTAAAGGAGTATCTTGGGGATAATGAAGAGGAGAGTCTACAACTAGAGTATAGTCGTATGTTCCTACGAAAGCATCAGGGGCAATTTGAAATTCAAATACTACTTCGTCGCTATTTTGTTGGGGATCTAATGCTAAGCTTTCTCTGGGAGAACTAGACCAGCCTGTTAAATTTTGAAATCCCTCATCAAAAACAAAATATAAGTCAATAACAGCACTTCTATCTCCCTGATTGCTCACAATTACATAGAGAACAACGGTATCTCCTGGCATCCCAAATTGAATATCGGGTGGGTTAATATAAACTTGTAGTGGGTTGAATTTAGCTTGCATGTTTCGACTCCCTTATTTGATGCGGTGTAGTTTGACCTGAAAATCTTCACTGCCACTCACAATCATGGTTCCTTGATTAGTTTTCAAGTCGATACTATTGATTTTTTTAGAGGTTTGATAAATTGTTTGACCTTCTGCTGCTTTTGTTTTATCAAGTAGATGTTCTGGGGTGAGATACCAAACAACTACTCGTCCATCATCACCACCACTTACTAGCAGATTCCCATCTTCACTAAATGCCAGACTACGCACAGATGTTTTCGAGGCTGACCAGCGGTCTAGTGGTTGGCAATTGAGTTCATTTACTTGCACCTGGGGATTTTTCAAAATTTGGCAGCGATTTAAATTCCAAATCGTAATGTATCCCGCAGAATCAGAGGTTGCGAGGATTTTTTCTGCCGAATTAGGCACAAAAGCTAGTGCCCAAATATAGTCTTCACGCCCTACTCTTTCATCGAATTTTTCCAAATTTTGCACTGATAAATCTGGAAATTGTTTATTAGTTTGATTTTGATTCCACTGCCATAATATGAAGCGCTTAAAGTTTCCAGCAATTACAACAGTTGTAGTATCTGGACTGAGAGTTAAGGCGCGGACTTGGAAACCTGATAGTTTTAATCTACTTTGTACGTCGATCGCTTGCGGTTCTGCCAGAAAATTAGTATTGGGCGCTGGTCTTGACCATAATCTCACTTTACCACTACCATAACCACTAAATAAGTTAAGAGAATTGGGAGTGAAAGCTAAATCAAAAACGCGATCGCCTTTTGCTTTTGGATCTTTAAAATCTTGCAGCTGGCTAATTTTAGCACCTGAGGGTACATCCCTAAGTTCAATTACACCATTATCTAAACCAACGGCAACACGGTTATTTTCTAATGGCATGAAGCGTAAGACTTGTACGGCGTCATCGGTAATGGCCATTAGACCTTTGGGCTGTTGGGCTTTATCGCAAGCTACAGGTTGCCCAGTATATGTTACTCTGTCATCTGGATCTAAGCGATCGGGGCCGATGCTCCAAAGTCTCAATGTGCAATCATCTGAACCACTGACAACAGACAAACCAATACCACTGAAACGCACTGAGTTTACAGAACGCGTATGCATGACACCCCTTGGTTGTACGATCCATGCTATCAGTGCTGCAAGGGCGGCGATCGCCGCTAATTGTAACCACAGAGGTATAATCGGCAAAACCCGCACTTCTAATGTCTGGGTGGCGGGGTCTGTACTACCTAAACGTTGGTCGGATAACTCCGATTTGGCCTCCAACAACAAAGTTTTGCCAATTCCAACCCAAGGACGTTTTGTTTTGACATCGAGAATAACTTTAGTTGTTTCTCCTAAATTTAAATTGGCGATTTCAGGCAGCTTCTTAAAAGTACATTTTCGTTCGTCTCTACCCTGGACTTGCACATCGAGTTGCTGATTTAAGTTACTAGCATTTTTAAATAGCAATTCAAAAGCGGCCGTATTAGATTTCCAGTCAGGTAACCATGCCGATTTATTGGGAATTTTTAGCTGTTTTTGTGTGACGCTAAATTCTACAAAACCCACAGGTAAAACTTCAATATTGCCTTGAATACTAGTTGGGTAACCATTATTGCTAACAGCTTCAATGACAAAAGGATAGTTTTGACTGGGCGCTTGAACGACAGAAGGAGGTTGGCATTGGAATGTGACTTCTGCTAAACCACCAGGTTCTACAGCTAACCGTCGTTCTGCACTGTTAGTCACCCAAGACGGATCGACACCTGTAAAACGTAGTACCACATTTGTTGGTTGTTGACTTAAATTCCGCACCCGTAGTGGTATATCTACAGAATTACGAGGATAAACCTGGAACTCTCGCACGGGTAATTCTAAACTTAAATGTGTTGGTCTATTGTCTCGCTCAATTTTCAGGCGTAGCACAAGTCTGCATTGTTGTGCTAATTGTGGTGAAAAAATCTTCACCATCAGGTTAACAGTGCCGACAAATCCGACTATCGGCGTATTGAAAATCAAGACTTGGAATACTGTACTACTGCCCGGTGGCTTAGCTGCTGCCACTTCTGGTTGAAGCCCATACCAGCGATATCCTGGGTTGCGAGTTTCTCCGGCTGCCGTAATTTCTATCTGAAAATTTACAAAGCTATCGCTGTCATTATTGACAGTTACCTCAAACGACGCAGGAGTATCACCTGGACGAAAGGTTAGGTTTTCAGTTGAAAGGCTAGCACTGATACCATTTTTTTCCATATTTTTATTATTTATAATATTTATTTATATTCTCTACGATCGCCAGTATTATAAAATTAATATTTGCAAAAACATCACCATAAGTCTTTGTGACTCAATTATTGCAGTTTATATATTAAAATATATTTTTGGATAAATCTATCAATTTATAGATATGATTTTGGCAAACAAATATTAAGCACTATATTTATTAATAATTAATATTTAAACATCTTCCAAGTTGATAACTGGAGGTTTTTAAAAGGGAATAGGGAACAGCGAACAGGGAAGAGTGCAGGATTTGGGAATAAAATCCGATTGGGAAAAACTTAGCTGTTCCACATTTAAGTTGCATAGCTAGGACGGGCAAGATGCCCACCCCACAAGAGTTTGATTTAATCTGATTATGCAATTTAGATGTTTTTTAGCTTAGGAATTTCAAAGTAGACGCGGTTTACGATTATTTTCCACAAACTAAAAAACCGGACTTTTGGGATAAAAAACGAGGTTTACGAGATAAAACCCCAAAAAGTCTGGTTTTTGATATCAATGATAAATATGATTTAGTTAGCCTAGTAAAATTACATAGATTCGCTGATTTTTAAAGCATCAACTTACTAAATGATCAGGACTTACGCAAAATCATGAAAAAACGAACCACAGAGGACGCAGAGGGCACGGAGAAATAAGAGTTTCAGAGAGTTATTGCGTAAGTCCTAATGATATGAACCGCGGAAAAATTACTCATAAGTTTTAGTCCCCTTTCGGGGAAGTGTGAGGAGAAGCTGTGTATACTAAGCTGAGATTGAAGTTTTAACTTGACCAAAACGGCGATCGCGTTTTTGGTAACTCAACAAAGCCTGATGAAGTGCTTCTGCGTCAAAGTCTGGCCACAGAATATCAGTAAAATACATTTCTGTATAGGCCATTTGCCACAACAGAAAATTACTCAAGCGCATCTCACCGCTAGTACGAATCAGCAAATCTGGTTCGGGAGTATCTGCTGTGTAGAGGTGTTTTTCGATAAGGCTTTCATTTACTTGTTCTGCGCTGAGTTCCCCTCGTTCTACTAGTTGGGCTACTTGACGACAGACTTTTGTAATTTCGTTACGGCTACCGTAGTTGACTGCAACGGTAAAGTGTATTGCTTGATTGTTTAATGTCTCTGCCATTGAACGTTGCATTTGTGTTTGCAGAGATTTGGGTAGAACTGATAAATCTCCAATAAACGAGATTCGCACTCCTTCTTGATGCATCTGTGCTAATTCGCGGTGCAGTAATCGCTCAAACAAAAGCATCAGAAAATTTACTTCTTCAATGGGACGCTGCCAATTTTCTGTTGAGAAGGCGTAGGCTGTTAGGGCTTTGATTCCCCAATGTTTGCAGCAACGTAATAGTTCTTTGAGGGTTTTTGCTCCTTGGCGATGTCCGGCGATGCGGGGTAATCCTCGCTTGGTTGCCCATCGGCCGTTACCATCCATGATGACGGCGATGTGTTGGGGTAGGTGTTGAGGGTTTAAATCGGTGGGTAGTGAAGTCATGGGTTTTTGGTGTTGAGGGAAATAATGAAAAGTTCACGCAGAGACGCAGAGGCGCAGAGAGAGGAAGAGGTTTCATGTAGAGACGCGATTGATTCATCGCGTCTGAAGGATTGGTTTATTGAGGAGTTTCAAATAAGGTTTGTAGGTATTTTGATGTGAGGGTGTTGTTCCAAGTCCACAAGCGATGCATTGTGTGGGTGAAGGTGAAGAGGAGGGTGGTTTTGTTGGTTAATGACCAAGCGTTCCAGTTGAGGGTGGCCATCATGCGGCGGAGGGTACGTATGAGGTTGTTACGTTGGTAGTTTTGAGAACGGGTTTTTATGAGGGTGCGCCCAATTCTGATTAGCCCTGTATCTGGGAAAGCCCAAACTCCAAAGCCCCAGAATTTCGTCATGTGATTGATTTCATCTTGTGCTAGTTCTTCGAGAACGTCGTGGAGTGCGCCTGTGGTGTGAGCCATTAGCCAAAGATAAAGACAGGTTGCACCGTATTCTGTAGCAATGCGGTGTAAGCCGTGGCGATATAAATCTTCGTGAGGGTCATCTGTGGGGAGATAGCCTCGAACTGTGCGATGTTTAGCGGTAATTTTCTCGCCTGTTAGTTGGGTGTAAACCTTAATTAATGCTGGTGTGTGCTGACGTTCTTCTTTTTCCCACAAGCCAAGTTCTAAAAGGTTGTCATCTTCGCTGACTGTTCCACCAACAAACCGCGCCATTTGAGGATGCAATTTTTCCAAATATTGGCGGCTGGTTTGGGTATAGCCACGGATGGGTGCTTCTGTATCCATTGCACCTATCAATATTGATAAGAATACTTCTGGTTCTATGCCGATAATTTGATTGCGATTAATTGTTTGCCAGTCGATGAGTTTCCAAGGACGCGGTTGCGGATTTTGAAACTGTATCGGTAAATCTTGCAAGCGATCGTGTAGTTTTTCGGCTGCAACATATCGGTCTATGAGCGAACGAATGCGCTGTTGTGTTTGGAAATAGTGCCGGCTGGGATGGGTTTGACCTGCTAAGTCTTCTGCAACTGGGCTGAGGGTGTTAAGCATAATTTTTATACTTTACATTTTATCTCTTCGCCCAATAGCCTAAGCGATCGCACTTGCTTTTGTCAGTCGGCTGAAGTCGGCAATTTTATCCGATGTAGCTGCAAAAGTCGGGGAAAAAGTTGGTTATAGAAAATTTGGGTTTAAAATCTCGTCTGTGCTGCTATAGCTGATAAAAATCCAGAGGCAGTAATTTTATTCGTCCCTATAAACTTCTCTACGATGTCCTACTCTAACAACGATTACTATTAAGACATCATCGAAAATCTGATATAAAATTCGATAATCGCCTACTCTGATGCGATAACGATTTTCACCATTTTTTAATTTACCCACACCATCAGGGCGAGGGTCTTGACCTAATTGTTGAATTTTACTCTCTAGCCTTGATTGAATATCTACAGGTAACTTTTTAAGTTGTTTAGATGCACTTTTGGAAATTTCTACTTAGTAGTTCATGCAATTTGTTGCTGGTGTTCTGACCAAGTTAAAGTACCATTTTCTGCAATATCTTTTAATCCCTCTTCAAACTCTATTTCATCTAATTCATCTTCTTGTTTACGGATTTCTAATAGTGCTAAAATTTCTTGTAATGTATCGTCATAAGCCAGTTCTAATTGTCCATTGATAGCCTTAATTAATGCTTGTCTTTTAGTTGTAGTTTCCATGTTCATAGTGGTCTATACTTTCAACACCTTATTGTACTTTAAAATAGAGTTTCATTGTTTCTAAAACAATCATTAATTTATAATAAAATTTACTCGTATCCAAGAGCGTAAGTTTTTTGAACCTGTAAAAATCATTTTGCACTAATTTAACCCTCTGGCAGTTCCCCAAATCGCTGACGGTATTGCTCAAGTTGTTTTTGCACTAATTCAAGCTGTTGGCGAGTTTGCTGTTCGATTTCTTCTGGAGTTTGATAGCGATCGCCTTGTCGGTCATACCAATACAAAACCTGACGCGGGATATTACCAGATACATATTGCCCTCTACCAATTCCTAAACCAATTTCTGGCATCCAAAAAGGTTCGCCAATTTGCAATTGATAGCTACCATCTACTAAGCGATAAACTTCAAAAGGTTGGTGACGGTCTCTTTGCCAATACTCTGGATTGTAAATAATGTAGTAAAGTACTCCTAATTTGGCATAAATATCTAATTTTTTATCGTATTCTCCACCAGGAGTTAAAGAGACAATTTCTAAAGCAAGAATGGGTGGAATTTCGTTTTCTTCCCAAAGAACATAACTCTTACGTGATTTACCTGCTTTGCGGCGTTCTACACCCAAGCTCAAAAATCCGTCTGGAACAATGGGCACAAGTGGGCTGACACCTGTGGTATGGTAAACACCCATATCAACACTGAAAAACCAATCATTACGGTCTGCCCAAATATATTGCAGCAAGAACAAAAGTAGATTGGGAATAAAATTTTGGTCTTCGTTATCTACTGGCGTATCGTCTGAACAAGGAAGTTCAGCACTACTAGGCAAAGATTGGCGGGGGTCTGATTTCACCATAAGTAATGATGGTGCTAAAGTGACCTAATAAGTTTATTTTATTAGACCACAAGGCTTTTATAGTTTTGCTTTTGAGCCAATGTCGGAAAGTTTAGTAGTTATCGCGCCAGCGTAACGCACCGAAATCATTGACGGTGGGTTAGGACTTGCGTTCATAACGCACTTTATTAAACTTTTATTTTATTTCACTCTTGAGCCAAGGTCGAAAAAGTCGGGGAAAAAGTCGGATTTACAAAATCTTATCCGAAAATTTGAAAAGCATAACTGTAGAGTGATTTATAGTTGTCTATAAAAGTCTGAACTATCCTAGTTGTTACAAATGGACGCCCAAGCAGCATTAGCATGGTTAGACACCATAGTTCCTGCTCAAACCGGGGAACGGTTGAGCGATTTACAAAAAGTTATTCTTGGGCAAGTTTGGTTGGGTAGGAAATACTTGGATATAGCTCGTTCTTACGGTTGTACGGAAGGACATGCTAAGGATGCTGGTTCTCAGTTATGGAAGTTGCTCTCTAAGGTGCTGCGCCAGAAGATTACTAAAAGTAATTGTCGCGCTACTTTGGAACGGGTTCTGAGAAAAAGTAATACGATATCCAGTCTGATTGATTACTCCAGAACGTCACACGCCGCCCCAAAATTAGAGGATACCAATTTTATTGGGCGAACAGAAGCGATCGCTCACCTGAATACTTTGGTCAATCAAGGCTCGAAAGTCGTTGTCATTCAAGGTGAAGGCGGTTTGGGCAAAACTACTCTGGCGCAGCAATATCTCCAAACTCAAAATTTTGAGTTGGTTTTGGAATTGCTGATGGCGAAGGAAACGCAAAACATCACTCCCGCGGAACGAGTTGTGGAGGAATGGCTCAAACAAGATTTTAATGCAGAACCTGGGGTAGAATTTGGGGTAACTTTGGCACGACTCAAACGCCAACTCCAAAATCGGCGGATTGGGGTATTAATTGATAATCTCGAACCTGCATTAGATGGCAAAGGTGGGTTGATTGCTTCGCACCGCAACTATGTAGAGCTATTACGAATTTTAGCTGATGCTAGGGTGCAATCTGTGACTCTAATTACTAGCCGCGATCGCCTTTGTGAACCTGGGCTAAATGTCAATCGCTATCGGCTTCCTGGCTTGGATAAAAGCGCATGGCAACAGTTTTTTAGCAACCGTGGATTAGCCATCGACTCGCCAACTTTAGAAATCATGCATCGCACATATAACGGTAATGCTAAAGCGATGGGAATTCTCTGTGGTTCTATTCAAGAGGATTTTGATGGCGATATGGCTGCTTATTGGCAAGAAAATCATGCCGATCCTCTAGCAGCAACGGACTTAAAAAATTTAGCGGTTAGTCAAATTAATCGTTTACAAAATCTTGACCCCCAAGCCTATCGCTTCCTTTGCCGTTTGGGATGTTATCGTTATCAAGATATACCAAGTATCCCATCTCAAGGTTTGTTTTGTTTGCTTTGGGATGTTCCACACGACCAACACCGCCAAATTATTACTTCCTTAAGAAATCGGTCTTTGATAGAGTGCGATAAAGGAAAATATTGGCTGCATCCAGTGATTCGGCAAGAAGCGATCGCTCGTTTGCGCCCCAGCGATGAATGGGAAATTGCCAACCACAAAGCCGCAGAATTTTGGACAGATAGCGTTAAAAAAATTGAAACTTTTAAAGATGCTTTGCAAGCTCTAGAAGCATATTATCACTATATCGAAATTCAGCAGTTTGAGTTGGCAGGTAAAGTTATTCTCAAAAGCCGAAATAATCAATGGCAGCAGTTTTTACCTCTTGGTAGTACGCTGTATCGTATGGGATTAATTCAGCCTATACTTACAGCAATTAATCAAGTTGTTAATAATCTGGAGAATCACCAAAATCTCAGCGAACTTTACAATATATTAGGCGATTTTTACTGGATAACAGGTAAAATTAGTCAAGCGATCGCCTGTCAAGAAAAGACTATTAATCTAGCAACACAAGCACTCAAATCTCTTGTACCTCAGCCAGAAAATAAACATACAGTTTATTATTTAAGGATGCTTGAGGTAGATTCTTTATTAAGTATTGGTCTTTATCAAATAGATTTGTGGGAACTAGAAGCAGGTGCAAAGTTATTTCAACAAGTAATTTACCTCGCTCAAAATACCAAGCATCATCGCTGGGCAGAAAAAGCTTCAGTGTGTTTAGCTTTGGTATATTCTTATTTAGGTTCGCGTGATGCTTCCTATGAATTAGCAGATGTAGCTTATCAAAATATTACGAATCCAAAACAGCTAGAACAAACTGGCAGATTTGCTTATTTCATCCAAATTTTAGGTCAAACATACGTAAATTTAGGAAAATTTGACCAAGCAAATCAAATGTTTAACCAAGCTTTGACTTTTGCAGAAGAAAGTCACTATATGCAAGTAAAAGCTAAGACACTCAACAGTCTAGCAGAAATCTATCGACACCAAGCTGATTTTGATTTAGCTCTTGCTAATCATACAGAAGCAATCGAACTTTTAGAAAAAATCGGTGCAAAATGTGACTTAGCTGAAGCTTATTTTCAATTGGGTTTAACGTATCAAAAAATGGCAAAGCCTGATGACAGTCAAATTAATTTTCATCAAGCAATTGAGTTATTTACTGAAATAAAAGCTCCAAAGCAAGTCGAAAGAATACAGAATTGTGAATTCTCATTTAATAATTAATTTGACTAAATTCTCAATGAGGCGATCGCGTTCCATCGGTACTAAATCGCCACTTTGCATGATATCTCGCAGGATGAGGAAATGAACGAGTGTCCCAACAAAGGCTCGCGCTGCGACTTCTGCATCGGGAAGTTCTAGTTTCGAGTGAGAAGCTAGGTATTGCGTCAGAGATTCCAGCATCGGTTTTTCAATGTTCTTGACAAATGCTCGCGCTAATCCTGGAAACCTTCCTGACTCACCAATAATAATCCTCAAGAATATCAGAGCTTGTGGATCGTCTGCAACATTGTCAAGCATCCTATTTGCAAAGGATCTCAAAAAAGAAGCCGGATCGCCCTGAGCAGATTGGAGTTGTTCTGAATTAAAAAATTCTTTTTTGCAAGCTAATTGCTGCATCAATGCTATGAACAAGCTTTCCTTATCGGGATAACGCCTGTATATCGTTGCTTTAGAAACACCCGCCGCCACTGCAATTTTATCTATTCTGGCTGCGGCATAGCCGTTTTCGAGAAACTCCTGCATTGCTCCATCCAGGATCATCTCAGTCTTTTCGGGAGATAAATCGCGCTCAATACTCTTAGATTTGCTCATGTCTCGATTTTACAAACAAATGAGGGAACTCATTAACGTAGTTCACATATATTTCCAGCATACACCTTGACAAGACGAAACGGTTTCGTTTATCTTAAAAACTGTACACGAAACGAAACCGTTTTGTATAGCTGTCAAATGTAACTAGGAGCTTGCTCATGCTGCAAAACTTACCAGTTAGCGCTAACTCTGCTAAATCTCGTCAATGGTTTGGGATTGCTGCTAGCGCGTTGATTATTGTGGGTGGAACCTCTGCTTATGTACTCTCACGATCGCCATCAAATCAACAGGTACAAAATCCCAGCCCAGCGGTTTCTTCACCTGAAATCACTACAGTGACAGCGCTGGGGCGATTGGAACCTCAAGGAGAAACGGTTAACTTGTCAGCTCCCACTGCCAATAACGGCAATCGAGTGGAAGAATTATTAGTCAAGGAAGGCGATCGCGTCAAGGCAGGGCAAGCGATCGCAATTTTGGATAACCGCGATCGTCTTTTAGCAGCATATCAGCAAGCGCAGGAAGATGTGAAAGTTGCCCAAGCCAAACTTGCCATCACCAAAGCCGGAGCTAAAACCGGAGAAATCAATGCTCAACGTGCCGAAATTGCTCGTTTGCAAGCGCAACGACAAGGAGACATTGATGCTCAACTGGCAACGGTGGCTCGGTTAACATCAGAATTGACGAACGCACAGACACAATACAACCGCTATCAGTCGTTGTATCAAGAGGGTGCAATCTCCGCTGCCGATAGAGACAGCAGACAGTTAACGTTAGAAACTGCCCAGAAGAGTTTGCAAGAAGCAAAAGCAGTGTTGGCAAGAATTCAATCTACCAGTCCAGCGCAACTCAATCAAGCCAGAGCAAATTTGGATCGGATTGCAGAGGTGCGGCCAGTGGATGTCAAACAGAACCAAGTAGAAGTCGATCGCGCCATTGCAGCTATGAAACAAGCCCAGGCAGAACTGAATCAAGCATCAGTGCGATCGCCGATTGATGGTGAAATTTTAGAGATTAATACCCGCGCCGGAGAAGTCGTTGGCAATGATGGGATTGCGGAGATTGGGCAAACTCAACGCATGTATGCGGTTGCTGAGGTTTATCAAAGCGACATCAGTAACGTGAAAGTTGGACAAACGGTGCGAGTCACTAGCGATTCGATTCCTGGGGAACTTGTGGGAAAAGTTGAACGTATTGGTTCTCAAGTCAAACGGCAAACTATTGTTAATACCGATCCTAGTACTAATATTGATGCCAGAGTGGTTGAGGTGCATGTGGCTTTGGATGCTGCATCGAGTAAAAAAGCTGCTAAGTTTACTAATTTGCAAATTACGGCGGAGATTGAGAAATGATAGGTTTTTTTATCTCACGCAAAGACGCAGAGGAGCCACTGCGTTGGGCGGGTTCCCCGACTTGTTCGCGAAGCGTCTCGAAGAGAAGCAAGTGGCGTCGCGCAGAGAGTAAGAGTTGAGAAGAGTTGATTTTTGAATTTCATAAATTCAGCAACGTCTAATTACGAATTACGAATTACGAATTACGAATTATTATGATTGGATTTATTCACCAAATTCAACGACGAACACCCCTCGGATGGCTGCAACTGAGTAAAGAAAAAGGTCGTCTTTTAGTAGCATTATCAGGGATTGCTTTTGCTGATGTGTTGATGTTTATGCAGCTTGGTTTCCAAAGTGCTTTGTATGACAGCAACACAAAATTGAGCCGGACTCTGAATGCAGATATTGTGTTAGTCAGTCCCCAAGCGCGGAACACACAGAATTTAAGTACGTTCTCACGGCGACGTTTGTATCAAGCAAAGGATATTCCGGGAGTCAAATCAGCACAAGCGTTTTATTCCAATACTATTACTTGGAAACATCCTGAAACTCGCAAAGAAACATCTATGCAAGTGATTGGATTTAAGCCGGAACAACCAGCTTTAAATTTGCCAGAGGTGAATCAGCAATTAAACAAAATTAAATTGCCAGATCGGATATTATTCGATCGCAATTCTAGAGGAAGTTATAAAGATGCGATCGCTCAAGTCGAGCAAGGAAAAATTGTTACTACTGAAATTGAGCGCCGTACCGTTACCATCACTGGTTTATTTACATTAGGAGCATCCTTTGGTGCAGATGGAATTTTAATTGGTAGCGATCAAACTTTCTTACATTTCTTTCCTCGACGAGAAGCTGCTAGCATCAACCTGGGATTAATTAAACTCCAACCAGGTTACGAGCCAAAGCAAGTTGCTACTGTATTAAACTCGCATCTGCCCAATGATGTGAGAGTCTTAACTAAAGAAGAATATATCGAATTTGAGCAGAGTTACTGGCAAAAAGAAAGCCCGATTGGATTCATTTTTGGATTAGGAACAGCGATGGCATTTGTAGTGGGTGTTGTCATTGTTTATCAGGTACTTTCAACTGATGTCAACAGCCACCTCAAAGAATATGCTACTTTCAAAGCAATGGGATACCGTAACCAATACCTACTTACAGTAGTCTTTGAAGAAGCAATAATCTTGGCCTTTTTTGGCTTTATTCCTGGTTTCATTTTACCAATTGGACTTTATAATTTGGCAGCAAAAGCAACTGCGCTACCTATTTTAATGACATCAGCACGAGCAATGCTGGTTCTAATTTTAACGATTATCATGTGCGGAATTTCTGGAGCGATCGCCACTCGGAGGCTTCAATCTGCTGACCCCGCTGATATGTTTTGAAATTGGGGCATAGGGCATAGGGCATTGGACGTTGGTCAATTAAAAAGTATAAAGGATATTTTTATGAAAAATAAACCAGTAATTTCCATCAATAACCTTAATCATTACTTTGGGCAGGGGCAATTAAAGAAACAAGTTTTATTTGATATTACCTTAGAAATAAATTCTGGCGAAATTGTCATCATGACTGGGCCTTCTGGTTCTGGTAAAACGACGTTATTGACTTTGATTGGTGGACTGCGTTCTGCTCAATCCGGTAGTTTGAAAGTTTTAGAAACAGAACTTTGCGGTGCTAATGCAGAGAAATTGACCTTAGCACGACGAAACAATGGCTATATCTTTCAAGCACACAATTTACATAACAGTTTAACTGCTTTACAAAACGTCAAGATGGCCTTAGAACTACACAGCAATGTACCATTAAAAGAGATGCAAAAACGTTCTGCTCAAATGTTAGAACACGTTGGTTTAGGGAATCGTCTCAACTATTATCCCGATGATTTATCTGGAGGACAAAAGCAAAGAGTTGCGATCGCTCGTGCCTTAGTCAACCATCCCAAAATCGTATTAGCCGACGAACCAACCGCAGCCTTAGATAGCAAATCCGGTCGAGATGTAGTCACTTTAATGCAAACATTAGCCAAAGAACAAGGCTGCACCATTCTACTCGTCACCCACGACAATCGAATTTTAGATGTTGCCGATCGCATCGTCAAAATGGAAGACGGCAAATTAACCAACAACGCAGTCTTAAGCGCAACCGCTTAAACCTTCAATTTGTCTTCTCTCCTCTTCCTCTCTGCGCCTCTGCGCCTCTGCGTGACCAAATCCACCTCCCCCAGGAGTTTCTATCACAAAAACATCCCCAACACTCATCTCCACCGTTGCAGTACTATCTAAACTTTCTTCACTTCCATTTTGACGCCGTATCCAATTACGCCCAACTTTTCCCGCTTCCCCACCATTTAATCCAAAGGTCGGAATTTGTCGATATCCAGAAAGAATATTTGCCGTCATTGGTTCCAAAAATCGGATGCGACGAACAACTCCATTACCGCCAGAATATTGACCTTTTCCACCACTATTAGCACGAAGGCTAAAACTTTCTAAAAGTACAGGATAACGCGTTTCTAAAACTTCTGGATCAGTCAAACGCGAGTTAGTCATGTGGGAATGAACACCATCGGTGCCATCAAAATTGATTCCTGCGCCAGAACCACCACAAATAGTTTCATAATATTGATATTTTTCATTACCAAAAGTAAAATTATTCATCGTTCCTTGAGAAGCAGCCATCACACCTAAAGCACCATATAAAGCATCAACAATGGTTTGAGAGGTTTCTACATTACCAGCTACTACCGCTGCTGGATAAGTTGGATTCAGCATACAACCCACCGGAATAATAATTTCTAGAGGATTAAGACATCCAGCATTGAGAGGAATATTATCATCAACTAAAGTCCGAAATACATATAAAACTGCTGCTTGAGTTACAGCTTTGGGAGCATTGAAATTAGTATTTAATTGTCTAGAAGTTCCAGTAAAATCAATGGTAGCACTACGAGTTTCTGGGTGGATTGTCACTTTTACTTGAATTTCTGCCCCATTGTCCATTTTATAAACAAATGAACCATCCTTGAGAACAGCGATCGCCTTTCTCACGGCCTCCTCAGCATTAGCTTGTACGAATTTCATATACGCTTGAACAGTATCAAGCCCGTATTGCGAAACCATTTTTTGAAGTTCTTGAACTCCCCTTTCATTTGCAGCAATTTGAGCTTTGAAATCAGCTAAATTTTGGTCAGGGTTCCGAGCAGGATAAGTATGATTTGCAAGGTGTTTTCTGGCTGCGGTTTCTCGAAAATTACCTTCTTCAACTAAGAGAAAATTATCAAAAAGAATTCCTTCTTCTTCTACTGTGGTACTGTGGGGAGGCATGGAACCAGGGGTAATTCCGCCGATATCGGCTTGGTGTCCGCGAGAAGCAACAAAGAAGATGGGCATTGGGCATGGGGCATTGGGGAGGCAGTGCGGTCTTGGGGTCTCCCCAAGTGGAGCAACTGCCGTCATTAGTTTATTCCCCGTGTCCCCGCGTCCTCGTGTCCCCGCGTCTTCCTTATCTCCCCACTGCCCACTTTCTAAAAATACAGGTGTAATTGCAGTTACATCAGGGAGATGAGTACCGCCGTTATATGGGTTATTTGATAAATAAACATTTCCTGGTTTTATCGTGTCGCCTTTATCATTAATTAAACTGCGGACACTTTCACTCATTGAGCCTAAATGTACCGGAATATGGGGGGCATTTGCTACTAATAATCCAGAAGAGTCAAAGATAGCGCATGAGAAATCTAGTCTTTCTTTGATATTCACAGATGTTGCTGTGTTTTGGAGAACAATTCCCATTTGTTCGGCAATAAATTGATAGAGGTTTTTGAATATTTCTAAACGAACGGGATCTGGTTGCGTTATTGTGTACATGTTTGATTCCTATTCTTTGCTAAAATTATCTACTAAAGTGATTAAAAGTAGTTCAATGAAGATTCGGTCTGCTACACCTGATGATATATTACTAATTTTTTCCTTTATCCAAAAAAAGTCTGAATTTGATAGAAACATTGGTGCTTATTCTGGTGTACTTCAAGTTACTGAGGAGAAAATACGTAAAACAATTTTTGGGACAGTACCTTTCTCTTACGTTTTATTTGCAGAAACCTCAGAATGTGTGGTTGGGTTTGCTTTATATGGATTCAGATACTCATCTTTTGTAGGGCAACCGAGTATCTGGCTTGATGATTTGTATGTGGACGAAAATATGAGAAGTCAGGGAGCAGGAGCCGCGTTAATGAGTTATTTAGCTCAAGTAGCAAAGGACAATGACTGTACCCATCTTGGTTGGAATGCTGATGTTCGCAACAGCCGCGGACTTAGTTTTTATAATAGGCTAGGTGCAAAAGTTACGGAGCAGAAAGGTAATCGCTGTTTTTTAACCTGGACACCACAAATACTTACTGTATAAGCAGTTTATAAACGCTGTAAAATTAAATGATTATATTCAGTTAATATTGCTTGCCAATTAGGTTCAACTACAATCGTGCTAATTTTTTCGACAATAATCGCACTTCCAATAATCCTATCTTCTGGTTGTAAATCTTCGCGTCGATAAACAGGTGTATCATGCCATTTATCAGCAGTAAACATCTGAACTATCTCAACAGATTTTGGCGCTTCGTTTATAGAACGCTTACGAGTAATTAAGGGTTCTTCTGGCGTATCCATTTTCTGAATTACTTCTACTGAGATAGATTCGACAATTAAAGTTTTCTCAGATTGAATGAAACCATAGCGAGATTTATGTTCAGTTTCAAATTCTTGTCGCATTCGTGCTACTTCATCAGCAAAATTTACTGTCAAAATAGAGTTAGTACCCTCATATTTTAAGTTAGCTTTACGGATTACTTCTACTTGAATACCTGGTTCTTTAATTTCACTTTTAGCTTGAGTTTCTAAATCTTCTATTAACTGTTGTAAGTGAGGAATTAATGCTTGAGTTAAAGGCTGTTCGACTCCTGATTCTCTAATTGCCCGCACATCAGCTAATCCCATTCCATAAGCAGAGAGAACTCCAGCATAAGGATGTAAAAATATCTTTTTCATTCCCAAAGTATCGGCAATTAAACAAGCAACTTGCCCGCCTGCACCGCCAAAACAACACAGCACATATTGTGTGACATCATAACCCCGTTGCAGACTGATTTTTTTAATTGCGTTTGCCATATTTTCCACTGCGATCGCCATAAATCCAGCCGCTACTTGTTCTGGTGTAGAATGAGTTCCTGTAGCAATTGCAATTTCTTGGGTTAATTGGGTAAATTTATGAATTACAACATCTTTATCTAAAGGTAAATTACCATCAATTCCAAAGACTGAAGGAAAATATTGTGGGTGAATTTTGCCTAACATTACATTCGCATCAGTAACCGTTAATGGCCCACCGCGACGATAACAAGCAGGCCCAGGAATTGAACCAGCAGATTTAGGGCCGACACGATAACTAGAACCATCAAAAAATAGAATTGAACCACCGCCAGCCGCAATCGTATTAATTGCTAATACCGGAACTCGCATTCGTGCGCCAGCAATTTCTGATTCTAATTGTCGTTCGTACTCTCCTTTAAAATGGGCAACATCTGTACTTGTTCCTCCCATATCAAAGGTTATTACTAACTCGAAACCTGCTCTTTTACTAGTTTGAACTGCACCAACAATACCCCCAGCCGGGCCGCTTAAAATACTATCTTTTCCTTGAAATTGTTCGGCTGCAACTAAACCGCCGTCAGATTTCATAAACATTAATTTGACTTGGGGTAACTGGCTGGCTATTTGGTTGACGTAGCGACGTAAAATAGGAGTTAAATAAGCATCGACTACTGTTGTATCTCCTCGGCTGACTAGTTTCATTAACGGACTCAGTTGATGAGATACAGATATTTGAGTAAAGCCGATTTCTTGGGCAATTATCGCTACTTCTTGTTCGTGTTTGGGATAGCGATCGCTGTGCATAAAAACAATAGCACAACTACGAATTCCTGTATGATAAACTGCTTGTAAATCGTGCTTGACTTGTTCGATATTTACAGCAATTAATTCATTTCCTTTGGCATCATACCGTTCATCTACTTCTATTACTTGTTCATAAAGCATCGTTGGTAGAACAATATGACGAGCAAAAATGTTGGGACGGTTTTGGTAGCCAATTCGTAGCGCATCTTTAAACCCTTTGGTAATTACAAGCACAACTCTGTCGCCTTTTCTTTCTAACAGTGCATTTGTCGCTACTGTTGTGCCCATTTTTATGACTTCTATTGCTTCACTAGGAATAGGTTCTTTACTTGAAAGCCCCATAATATCGCGAATGCCTTGAATAGCTGCATCTTGATATTGTTCGGGATTTTCTGAAAGTAATTTATAAACTATAATCCATTGGCAATTAGGCAAAGGAACGATTAAAAAACGTTCAGGATGTCGTGATAATTCGTCTATAATTGCTCGGTTATTAGTAAGAGCAACAATATCTGTGAATGTACCACCTCTGTCTGCAAAAACTTTCAACATCGCTTTGCTTGATGAATAATATATAGATAGATTAACCGTTTGATTCATAACATTTCTACTTTAAATGTAGTATGTCTCAAAACAATACAAAACAAGAAACCTTAGGATTTTGGGCTTTTACCTCTTTGCAAAGCTTTCGATCCTGATGAGGGAGGTTCAGGCGGCTTTTGAAGGATTTGAATAATTGCAGTAATGACTTCATTGATTTTTTCATTCTTCAGTTTTCCTATAAATCTAATAACATTACTTTTATCAACCGTGGCAATAATATTAGAGCGAACGTAGCAAGGGCTTAAATTTAATTTACCTACACTAGACCTCTTGCAAAAGTGTTTTTTGCACTCTTGTGGGAAAAGGGATACATGTTAAAGGGGAAAGGAAAATATCAAACCTTTCCCCCTTTCCCTTTCCCCTTTCCCCGACTTCTGCAAGAAGTCTACTGAAGTCTTGGTCTTCCAACTTAATTTCAGAGTCTCTACCTGGTTTGCTGGTAATAGGGCAGACTATGATATTGTTACTATCTGATTCGGCAATTATCAAAGCAGGCCGTCTTTTAGTAGCTGATGCATCAGAAAAGGGAAAAGGCACTGAAATTACATAGCCTTTGCTAAGGTTTTCTATAAATCCTTCCAAGCTTCATCTTCCTCTGGGTTAAGCCAAATTTTCTTCAGTGATGACTCACTTAATTCTAGAAAATCTTTTACTAATATCTGAGAATTAATTGACTCACTAACTTGTAAATTTTTAACTTTTTCGAGTGATAGTCCAGTTAGTTTTGCTACTAGAGCTAAATAGACCTCTTGCAAAAGTGCTTTTTGCAAGAGATGGGAAAAGGGACTCATGTTAAAGAGGAAAGGGAAAATACCAAACCTTTCCCCTTTTCCCGACTTATGCAAGAAGTCTAATCAATACCTTCGTGCAGCATGTTGAGTGCAACTTGAGTTAAGCCATGCTCTATGCCTTGTTTCCATGCTTCATCTAATGTTTTGGGTTGACTTGCAAATTCATGCATGATTATCAGTTTTTATTGTTATCGTTTAATAATACCTTAATTCAATTGATTGAAATACGTTTTAAATCTTGTAAAACTGCGGCGGCTGATTGATAGCGATCGCTAAAATGATAACAAACCATTTTATCTAAAATCACCGCTAATTCTTCGCTAACTCGTGCTGTTTGTCGCCACATCACATTACCCGTTTCTGGATCTGGATGCAATTCCTGTGGTGGGATTCCAGTTATGGCTTGAATAGCAATCATTCCTAAAGCGTAAATATCACTGCACAAGCGGGGATGACCAGCAAATTGTTCTGGAGGTGCATAACCCCGCGTTCCTATAGCTACTGTTGCTAATTCTGTTTGTTCGCTACTCGGTGGCTGCATTAATTTTACAGCCCCAAAGTCAATCAATACTAATTGATTATCTTTAATACGTCTAATAATATTAGTCGGTTTAATGTCACGATGAATCACTCGATGTTGATGAACAAAGCTCAGAATCTCTAAAACTTCTTTGAGCATCCCAACTACAAATGATTCGTTTTGTAAGTTTTGTACAGGTGGCAATTCTTCACTTAAAGTATGTCCTTCAATATATTCTTGAATTAAATAAAACTCTTGGTTATCTTCAAAATAAGCCAGGAGTTCGGGTATTCGTTCGTGTTTGCCTAAAGTTTCTAAAATTTCCGCTTCACTATTAAATAGTCTGCGAGCAACTTGCAAAAATCTGCTATCTTGGCGGGCTGGCATTAATTGTTTCACAACACAAGTGGGATTACCCGGTCGTTGAGTATCTTGTGCTAGATAAGTGCGACCAAATCCACCTGCGCCCAAGACTTTTGAAATTTGGTAACGTCCGCCCAAAAGCAAATCGCCAGATTTTGTTTGTGGTGAATCGATGGCCGAAGGAAAATCAAGCTGCGAATCGGGAATTGCTGTTTTATCTTCTAAGAGTAGATTTAATTGCGCGATCGCTTCTTGTTGTTTTTCAACTTGCAGAATAATTATCTGAGTCTGCCGCTGATTTTGATAATTAGTATAAGCCATAACGCCGATAATACTAAACGTTAAAGCCAAAGCAGAAGGAATTAATGGCACCCATCCGGCTTGAAGAAACAAAATAATGCAGGTTCCCACCAATACAACTAGAGTTACACCTCCTACGGTTAACAAAAGTAACGGATTTCGCAACCACCATGCTAAAGTACTACCTAAAACTGCCCAGCCCCATATCCAAATTAATTCTACCCAGTCAGGCCAAAACCAAATTAAAGACCGCCCATCCAAGACTGTGCCAATTAGTTGACTCGCGATTTGTGCGTGAATAAATAGAGCAGGCATTCTCGCTGGTTGATCTGGTAAACTGCTGTAAGGTGTATAAAAGCTACCTGGAACCAAGTTAGCTGAGGTAGTGCCAATAATTACCAGACGGTCTTTAAATAAGCTGGGATTAACGCGATCGCTAAGAACTTCTGTGAGTGTCACCTGTTTAGCGAGATAATTGGGGTGACGATAATTTAATAGTATTTGATAACCATTGGCATCCAAATGTTGGTAACTGCCAGAATTAGGTTTTAGACGGCCAAAGATGGTTTTACCTAACAGGAAATCTCCTTTATCTGTGAATTCATATTCAACGCCTTGTTTTGCCAGATACTTAATGGCAATTAGCGCCCCAAATGCAAATGATGTTGTACATTTTTCGTCTGTAGAATGAGCGAATAACAAGCTGCGACGAAGGATTTGGTCATTTTCATTATCGGGAACTACATCGCTAAACCCAACATTATCTATGGGAAAATTTGGCGGCGGTGGAATTTCAGATCTACCGACGCTGCTAAACAAGCAAGTACTAATAATATTTTCTTGATTTTGTTTGTTTGCTGCTAAATTTTTATCTTCTGGTCGAAAAAGATATAAACCAACAATACGCGGTTGATAAGAATTGATTTTTTGTAACAGTTGACTAATTTTAGTATCTGACACATTCCATTTTTCTCGCTGGAGATCTGCATCAGTAATTGTTACCAATAAAATCCGTCCGTCGGCTGCTTCCGCAGGACGCGATCGCAACATCTGATCGTATACTCTTAATTCCCAAGGCTGCAACCATTTGAGTTCGCGAACTCCCCAAATCGAGGCCGTGACTGCTACACTGCTAACCAAAATAACTTGCAGCCAGCTATTGCCCAAGGAAGTTTTACGCGAATTTCGATCTTTGATAAACGGGACACGGAGTTTTTCTAAAAGTCCACTAATCACGACGTTGCGGCGTTAGCCTCAATAGGTAGATTCCTTTAATTTAATCTAGCAATTTATAACGAGAGGCAGGGGCAGGGGGCAGGAGGCAGGGGGCAGGAGGCAGGAGGCAGGGGGCAGGGGGCAGGAGGTAAAACTATTACCATTCCTAGCATTCACGCTTGTCATTATGTTCTAACCTATGTGGTTACGGCTATAGTTGGTGATTCGAGAAACTTGATACAAATAGCTTGGTAGGGCTGCACAGCTAGCTAGCTAGCTGTGCGTCCCTACAGTAGATCTATATGTATCAACATTTTCGTTAAATGGTATGACCTGTAATTTGATTGCATCGCCTTGCAACTCAATTGCATCGACTCGCAACTCAATTGCATCGACTCGCAACTCAATTGCATCGCCTCGCAACTCAATTGCATCGCCTCGCAACTCAATTGCATCGCCTCGCAACTCAATTGCATCGACTCACAACTCAATTGCATCGCCTCGCAACTCAATTGCATCGACTCACAACTCAATTGCATCGCCTCGCAACTCAATTGCATCGCCTCGCAATCAAATTCCTACTCAAGCAAAAGCTGTTACCAAGATCCTACCCAACGCCCCCTGCCTCCTGCCTCCTGCCTCCTGCCCCCTGCCCCCTGCACATTAGATTATTCATCTACCTTTGCTGGTTGAGCATTTTCCACAGAACTAGCAATTGCTAAAGAAATAGGCTCAGTAGATGAAGTGCTTGAATCTAACTGCGGGTGTTCTAGTGATGCTTCCATACTGGCATCGGTAAAATAAGAACCAACAATCTTGTCGTAGTTAGAAGCAACAGCTAAAAAAGCGCCGCCCAAAATGTATATAGGCAATGGCAAGTTAAATTTTTGCAACCAGTCAAAAAACTCTGCCAACGCAAACAGTACGAAAAAGCAAGCAAGCCAAACTCTCATGTTTTCATCTTTTGCATTCAAATAACTCTATTATTAGCCCAAAGAGCTTGGACTATACTGGATGTATTAGACTAGAACTATCCGATAATCTCTACAACCCCAGATAGAGGCAGTCAAAATTATACAGGAATCAAATTTGATTTGGAAAAAATAATTTTGGGGAAAGGATAAAGGGCAAAGGGCAAAGGGGAAAGGGTAAAGGGCAAAGGGTAAAAGACTATTAATACTTTCCTTATTTTGTATTCCATATTGTTCATTGCCCATTGCCTATTCCCTATTGCCCATTGCCCATTGCCCTTTGCCTGTTCCCTATCCCCTATCTCTGGTATAAATATAAAAATACATTTAGCGTTATACTTTCACTGGTAAAACTGATAACCATCCTGTTAGTTTCGTTTCACAGTATAAACCGATGAGGAGAAACTGATGAGGTACTTTTAGCCAAATACATTGAAGAAAAATGAGGAGCAGAAACTGTGACTGCTGAAATTCGGGCAACTATCCCTCAAAATGTTGAAGAAATCTTAGCTAGGATCGGTGATGCTTTTGTCATATTGGATTGTGAATGGCGCTACACCTATGTAAACGACAAGCTAGCTCAACTAGCTCAAATGAATCAAGAAGATTTCTTGGGTAAAAGTATTTGGGATTTATTTCCTCACACAGTTAATACCATACTTTACACCGAGATGCATCGCGCTGTTGCCCAAAAAATTACAGTAAATTTTGAGTATTTAGACCCTATATGGCATCGTTGGTTAGAATACAGCGTTTATCCTGGGGAAAATAGCGTATCAATATTAATTACAGATATTACTGAACAAAAACGTAATAAACAGCTTTTGTCTGCACACTACACAGTCACCCAGATTTTAGCTGATGCTACCGTTCTTGCTAATGCTGTTCCTCTGCTTTTGCGATCGCTATGCGAAACTTTAGGATGGCAACTGGGGATTTTTTGGAGTGTAGATGAAGAAATTAATGCGCTGCATCGCATTGCTAGTTGGCATTCATCTGATTTGAGCATAGAAAGTTACCAAGGATTTAACCAGCCTTCAACTCTGGCTTTGGGAGAAGGGTTAACTGATGGAGTCGGAATAACTGCTCAACCTGTTTGGATTTGCGAACTGGCTTCAAATCAGAATTTGTTTGCAGCAGCTATGGAATTACCCATTGTACTGGGTAATAAAGTTTTAGGTGCAATGAAATTCTTCACCAACCAAATTTTACAGCCTGACTTAGATTTACCCCAAACGATGAGTGCGATCGCCATTCAAATTGGTCAGTTCATCGAACAGCAGCGAACCAAGTCATTACTGCAAACAGCAGAGGAAAAATACCGCCAAATTGTGGAAACTGCCGATTTTCCAATTTGCCAGAAAGATTTTACACAGGTTCAAAATTTAACTAATAACTTCACAGTTGAAGATACTGGAAGTTTACAGCAATGTTTGATCGAACAGCAAACTGCACTGCGCGATCGACTGCAAGTAGAAGAAAACCTCCGTCGCAGTGAAGCACGCTACCGTTCCCTAGCTCAAGCAAGCGCATCGATTATTTGGAGCGCCGCACCTTGGGGTAATGTAATTGACGAAATCCCTAATTGGCAGATATTTACTGGGCAAAATCTTGAAGAATACAAAGGCTGGGGTTGGGTGAATGCACTGCACCCAGAAGATCGGAATTCTCTAGGTGCAATCTGGAAACAAGCTTTCTATGGACGCAGCGTTGCAGTTGCAGAATATCGTGTCCGACGCCATGACGGCGAATACCGTTACATGGCGATACGCGGCGTGCCCATAATCAATGAAACAGGAAAAATCATTGAATGGGTGGGGATGTGTGTAGACATTACCGAACGCAAGCAAGCAGAAGCAGAACGCGAGCAACTCTTAGCACTACTAAAAACAGAACAGACTCGCTTGCTGGAAGCTAATGTGCTGCTTGATACTATATTTAATAACGCGCCTATTGGCATTGGCGTATGGGATGAAAAAGTTAGATACGTCCGCTTGAATAACGCTTTAGCTGAAATCAACGGTCTGCCCCAAGAGATGCATATCGGTAAGACTGTCGCCGAATTACTACCAGGGATAGGTGCGGAAGTTACGGAAGCTTTCCGTCATGTGGTGGAAACTGGAGAATCGATTTCCCAAGAAACAAGCGGAGAAACACCCGCCGCCCCTGGAAAGCAGCGCTACTGGTCAGTAAATTACTATCCGATTCAACTACCTGGCAAAATTACTTGGGTGGGTGCAATTTGCGAAGAAATCACTGAACGCAAGCAAGCAGAAGCAGAACGCGAGCAACTGCTGGAGAGAGAACGCCTGGCTCGTGTTGAAGCTGAGAACGCCAAAGAGCAAGTGACGACGATTTTGGAAAGTATCACTGATGGCTTTCTTGCCTTTGACAATGAGTGGCGCTTCACCTACATCAATCATGAAGGAAGCAGAACTTTAGGGCGTTCCTCAAAGGAACTGCTAGGAAAGAATTTATGGCAAGAGTTTCCAGAATTGACTGATACTAGTTTTGGTCAGCTATATCAAAGAGCAGTCGCTTTGGGAGTACCCCTGGAATTAGAAGATTATTATCCACCCTTTGAGGCGTGGTTTTCTGTCCGCGCCTATCCTTCATCCACAGGACTATCGCTATATTTCCGTAATATTAATGTCCGCAAACAAGCACAAGCAGCACTAACAGAAAGTGAAGCGCGTTTTCGGCTACTGGCGGAGAATTCCACTGATATTATTTCACGTACTACAGTAGATGGAACTTTTCTATATCTTTCACCAGCTTGTTACACAGTATTAGGCTATCAACCAGAAGAACTAGTGGGTCGTAACGGCGCGGAGTTACTTCACCCAGAGGATTTAGCTGAGCTTGTCAAAAATTACCCAATAAATTCTAATTTACCAGATATTTATACCGTTACTTATCGCACTCGTCATAAATACGGGCATTATATCTGGTTAGAAACAACTGTGCGAGCGATTCGCGATCGCCAAACTCAAGAAATTTTAGAAATGCAAGCGTCTTCGCGGGATATTACCGAGCGCAGACAAGCGGAAGATAAACAGCGCTTTTTAGCTGAAGCTAGCGAGATTTTGGCTGGCTCATTGGATTATGAGACAACCTTAGCAACCTTAGCGCGTTTAGTAGTACCCGAAATAGCTGATTGGTGCGTAATTGATATGATTTGTGAAAATCAATCAATTCGCCGGGTTGCAACCGCCCATGCCGATGCAGCGAAACAAGAATTAGTAGAACAGTTGCAAAATTATCCGCCCAATTTGGCACAAACACAAGGTGTTGCTGAGGTGATACGTTCGGGGAAATCACAAATTACTCATTTTATTTCCTCACAAGACATACAAGCGGTAACCTCAAATACCAATCACTTCCAAATCTTGCAACAGCTAAATCCTCAGTGTGGAATGTGCGTGTTGCTTATAGTTCGGGGGCGAGTACTAGGAGCTATGAGTTTAGTATCTTGTACCAATCGTCGCTACGATAGTCAGAGCTTAATGTTAGCTGAAGAATTGGCTCGGCGTGCAGCGATCGCTGTTGATAACGCCCGACTCTACACAGAAACACAGCAATCTCAACAAGCTGCCGAACGAGCCGCATCTCGGACTGCCCGTTTGCAAGCCATTACCGCCGCCCTTTCTGAATCTTTAACTTCTGCACAAGTAGCTGAAGTAATTGTCGAGCAAGGTATGGCAGCTTTAGGAGCTAGTTGTGCTTTAGTAGCACAACTGATTAACAACGGCACAGAACTAGAAATTATTCGTGCAGTTGGTTATGAAGAAGAATTAGTAAACCTATGGCGTCGATTCTCGATTAATACAGTCGCACCACTGGCAGAAGCAGTACGAACCAAACAACCTGTTTGGCAAGAGTCAACAGCAGCAAGGGCGGCTCGTTACTTACATCTGGCTCAAGTATATGAGCGGTATAATTACGGTGCTTGGATTTCGATTCCATTAATGATTGAGGGACGCGCCATCGGTGGAATGACCGTAGCTTTTGCTGAAAATCAGGAATTGAGCCAAGATGACCGCGCCTTTGTCCTGGCACTAGCACACCAATGCGCTCAAGCAATGGAACGTGCGCGTTTATACGAAGCAGAACAGACTGCACGAGAAGCAGCAGAAAACGCCAACCGCATTAAAGACGAATTTTTAGCAGTTCTTTCCCATGAATTGCGATCGCCACTCAACCCAATTCTTGGATGGGCGAAGTTACTCCAAACCAGAAAACTTGATGAAAAAACAATTCCTCAAGCCCTGAAAACTATTGAACGCAATGCTCAATTACAAGCTCAATTAATCGAAGACTTACTGGATATTTCCCGAATTTTACAAGGTAAACTCAGCTTAAACATCCTCCCAGTTGATTTAGCATCTGTAATTTCCGCAGCAATGGAGACAGTACGCTTGTCAGCAGAAGCCAAATCAATTAAGATACACATCAGCCTGGAACCAAATCTGGGACAAGTTTTAGGCGACTCTGGTCGATTACAGCAGGTAGTTTGGAATCTACTTTCAAACGCCGTTAAATTTACACCAGAGGGTGGAGGAGTTGAGATTCGACTCGAAGAGGTAGGGAGTAGGGGAGATGAGAGAGATAACCAACGCTCTATGCCCAATGCCCCATGCCCAATGCCCCATGCCCAAATCACCGTCACCGACACAGGCAAAGGCATCGATCCGAATTTTTTGCCCTATGTGTTTGAATATTTTCGCCAAGAAAACAGCACCACCACTAGAAAATTTGGGGGATTAGGATTAGGATTAGCGATCGTTCGTCACTTAGTAGAACTGCATGGCGGCACAGTGCAGGTGCAAAGTGAAGGTGAAAATCGCGGCGCAATTTTTACTGTGAGATTGCCGCTGATTCAACAGCCATCAGAGAGGAAAGAAGAAATTAGTGACTTTGAGTCATCCTCAAATTTAAATGATGTCAAAATTTTAGTAGTCGATGATGATGTCGATACACGAGAATTCATCGTCTTTTTGCTAGAGGAATACGGCGCAAGCGTGACAGCTGTGGCATCAGCAAATGAAGCGCTAGCTGCCTTAAGGCAATCTCTACCAGATGTACTATTAAGCGACATTGGAATGCCAGACGTAGATGGATGTATGTTTATGCGAGAGTTGAGAACGCTACCGCCAGAACAGGGAGGACAAATTCCAGCGATCGCACTTACCGCCTATGCTGGAGAAGTGAACGCCAAGCAAGTGCTTGCAGCAGGATTTCACAAACATATCGCCAAACCAGTAGAGCCAGCCGAATTAATAGAAGCGATCGCCAGCTTATATGATTTCCACAAGAACAAATAGCCAATGCCTGCTATCTTGATTAATCTAAGTTTTTTACATTAGTACAACAAAATGAAAAACCAACCAAAAAAACAAAGAATGTAAAGCCATAATCTATAAAATTTAAAGAACTTTTTGTAGTAATTATGCATACTAAACTAGTACACATCATTAAAACTCCACAAATAACTATAAAACCACTGATTATAGTTGTTCTTAAATTGTTAACAGCTTCAATTAAATTATCGCGATCGTTAGGCATAAAGAACACCATCGATTGTTTATAGCAATTCTCCCTTTGATGATTTACAAGGTAGGAACGCCAAGTTTAGCACCCCTAGAAATTTTTGTACCTCATGCGATCGGAACCGCTACACCGCTACAATAAGCATTTTAGAGCAAAGAGAACAGCTCAGAGGATGTTTTAAAAGTTTTGGGCGAATATAATTCGCTACTACACAAACTCTCGTCCGCCTATCGCGCTTGCGCTAACATTTAAAATAGGTTAAGGGGAAAAGGGGAAGGGGAAAGGGGAAAGAAAAAACCTTTACCCTTTACCCTTTACCCTTTTCCCCAAACCAAATTCCGAGTTCAAAATGCAAAACCCGAGCAGTATTACCTACTGCCCCCTGCCTCAAAACCAATCAATTTGTACCTCTTGCAAATGAAAACTGCTGTAATTATTCAATGCAAGTTTACAGAGAATTGGTATTAATTTAGATTTTATTGCTTGAAACTTGAGCTTTTGAGCCAGGATACTTTAGCCAGTAGTCCTTTATTTTTCACTAATTAGCGTTGGTGGAGTAATAGCTGCATATTCTTTAGGTGTAAGCAATGCTTCCTGAACATCAATCTTTTTAGGCAGAATTTTTTCGTTATAAAATAAATCTGCGACGTTTTGTTGAGCTTTCATCAATTCTGGGGTAATTCCTTTAAGGCGATAATTAGCGCGTTCGGAAATTACTTCTTGAATAGGCAGATCGATTTTGAGTACAGGTGCAATTAGCTTAGCAACTTCTTTACGATTTGCTTCTGCCCATTGGCCGTTTTTATCAATCTCTTCTAAGATGATGCGAACTAATTCGGGATTGTCTCTAGCAAACTCGCGTGTTCCTACATAATATCCTCCTGGAGTACCAATGTTTGTAGCATCTCGCAACACACGTGCACCGTGGAGTTTTTCCACTAAAGCTAAATGAGGATCGCCTGTTACCCAAACTGGAATAGTCCCCTGAATAAATGCACCACGGGCTTCTACATTGGGCATACTTAAGACTTGAATATCACTATATTTCAAGCCTACTTCTTTTAAAGCTTGAATAATGAAATAGTGAGAAGCTGAACCTTTTTGGAAGACTACTTTTTGACCTTTAATCTCAGCTAAAGTTTTAATTGGAGAGTTTTTGGGAACAGCGATCGCACTTCCTTTACCTGAAGTTGGAGTAATGCGTCTACCAGCCAAATAGACTATTCTTGCACCCGCAGCTTGAGCAAATATCGGAGGAGTTTCTCCAACTGAACCGACATCTATTTTACCAACATTCATCGCTTCCATAAGTTGTGGGCCTTGGGCAAATTGCGCCCATTCTACTTTCACGCCCAAAGGTTCCAAACGTTTTTCTAAGACTCCTCTAACTCGAACTAAATCACCAGAGCTTTGATACCCCATTCGCAACACTTTTGTTTTAAAACTAACAGTTTTTGTTGTTGCTGTATCTGCTTTTGGTTCGTTACTTGTATTTGTATTATTGCTGTTTGGAGTGCAACTTATTAAGGTACTAGATAAAGCCAAAAAACCAGGCATTACAAATAATGCTAATTTTCTAATTATTGTTGTTTTTGTTTTTAAAGTATTACTAAACATTTTTCCCTCTTTGGATGAGATTGACCTCTAATTACAAAGCAATCATGTTTTTAAGAAATTAATCTTGCTTAAGTAATTATTTAAAAATAATTTTTACTTGGCTATTTATTCTTGATTGATTCTGGTGTAAAAACAGCATATTCTTCTGGAGTTAATACACCGTCTCTAACATTAACTTTTTTGGGTAAGAAAACGTTATCCTATGTGTAGATTTTATCTACTTATTTATTTTTATAAAGTATTTACCAACACTAATTAATACGAAAAAAATTAACACATTTCCATACTGAATAAAGTATTTAACGGTATGTAATCATTAATAATTAAAAGTTCTTAATTTTAATCAGCCATTTAACAGTATATTAAACATATATTATTACTAATAATTTCAATATTTTAAAACTTACACCAATTTGAAATCAAAATGCGACAGATATGTGCTTAGCCCCTACATCTGATTCATATGTTTGTTGCAAATATTTTTGCAAATGATATTAGATTTTGTTCGCAAATACGAAATATTAATCTTTTCAAAAAAAACATATCTATCGCAAGGGTTTAGCATTGCTAAACCCCTACACTAATTATGAATAATCCTCAGTACATTTAAATGTTGTAGAGACGCAGTGATTCGCGTCTCTATTTCAAATACACAGGCTAAAAAGGACGACTACCTGCAAGGCTAACTCGTTTTAATACCCGCCGTTCATTCGGATCGAATGCTTGACGGTAGTGCAAAGTAGCTTGATTATCCCAATAAACGATATCACCTACAGACCATTTGTGTTGATAGTAGAATTGGGGCTGGTTGAGATGTTGACGCAACTGTTCAATCAATTTAGATCCTTCTTCAGGTTCTAAGCCGACAATTTCCACTTCAGTAGCAATATCTAAATAAAGATGTTTTTTACCACTCTCAGGATGTGTCCTTACTAAAGGGTGAGGAAACACCGGACTGATTAATGGGATATTCTTGTCCCAACGATACAAGGGGCGGGGTGCATTTCGATTTTGTAAAAACGGATTATAGGTAATTAACTGTAAATTAGCAATCCGTTTTTTAGTAGCTTCATCCAAAGCTTCATAAGCCAAATTGGTATTTAACCAATAAGTATCTCCGCCTTGAGAAGGTACTTCCAAAGCATAAAGAAGCGAACCGCTAGAGGGAGTAGGAGTCCATTTGTGGTCAGAATGAAAACTGAGTTCTCCAGTACCGGTATAGCCGCCATCGACATTAGAAATCAGAATCACCACGGGAGTTTCTCCAGGTTTAGAAGCTAGTACTGGAGTCTCGTCAGGTGGTACAAAAAGTGCGCCAAAGTATAGAGAAAAATTCAACAATTGTTCGTCAGAAAGCTGCTGATTTTTAAAGATGAGGATGTGGCGATCGCGCAAAGCTTCCTTAAGTTGTAATATAACCTCAGGCGCAATAGGTTGACTTGCATCCAAACCAGTAACTTCCGCTCCTAATGGAGCATCAATAGGAGTGATTTTTATTTCTGTTAAAGTTGCAGTAGGCATAATGTTCTCCTCTGTTTCAATATTTCTTGTCAAGAATAGCAATTTGAATAATTTATTCACGCTACTCTTTGCAAACAAAAGATTCTAAATCTAAAATCCAAAATTCTATGGCTACTTATTAGCTAAAACCTCAGCAGGAGTAATTTTGGCGTACTCTTCAGTTGTCAAAAATCCAACTTTCACATCCACCTTCTTTGGTATAAGTCCGAGGCTGTACCATTTATCTGCAACCTCTTGCTGCTTGATAATAGTTTTCTCAGTAATTGGTAGCAACCCGTAGCTATATTTACTATGCATAGTTTCTAGAAGAGAGGAGTCTAGTTGAGTCACAGGAGCAAGTAATTGTGCTACTTCTTTGGGATGTTCCTTAGTCCAGATTTCTGCCTTTTCTAATTCTTCTAGAAATACTTTAATCACATCAGGATGTGCTTCATAAAACTGACGTGAAGTTGAGTAAAAATTGCCAGTATCCCGCAACTCACCTCCATCCACCAAAACACGGCCTGATTTGTTTTGCACATTTCTGGTAACGAATGGCTCCCAAATAAACCAAGCATCTACTTTTCCCTGGCTAAAAGCCACATTAGCATCTGGTGGTGGCAGAAAAACTGATTGGACATCGCTTAGTTTCAGTCCTGCTTTTTCTAAGGCTTTAACTAATAAGTAGTGACCTATAGAAGCTTTTTGGAAAGCTACTTTTTTGCCTTTTAAGTCAGTAACACTTTTAATCGGAGAGTTTACCGGAACTAAAAGTGAAACTGCTTTACCGCTGGGGTATGTAGTAGCTAAATAAACAAGAGGTGCGCCTGCTGCTTGTGAAAATACAGGAGGCGACTCAGCTGTAGATGCGATATCAAGTCCATTTGCATTTAGAGCTTCTAGCTGTTGCGGCCCAGCTGCAAACTCAGTCCACTGTACTTTAAAACCTAGAGGTTCCAATCGCTTTTCTAAAGACCCCTGCTTTTCTAATATTGCTAAGCCAGTAAGTTGTTTTGAACGCACAATTCGTACTGTTTGCTTTTCTGTAGTCTTAGATGAAGCTGGTGAATCAGAAGTAACAGGGGACTGCTGAGCGTTATTTTTGGCTTCACTGCAACTGGATAAGGTTGTCGAGAATACTAAGCAGTACCCCAGAGCAAATAATAAAGAACGACGTGTTATTTTGTGGGTTTTACTAAATTCAAATTTTGCTTTGATAGCTGGCATAAGTTGTTTTATTTATTGTTCTATTAGGTAGCTACAAAAAAATTATGATTGATTGCGAACTAAAAAAAACGAAAAAAATTATTTATTAATTTTTGGCAGCCAAAATTAATTAAAATATAGGAATTAGAGTGGGTTTGTACCCACTCTATAAAGATTCGAGGAACTTGAGTTTAACAGTTGTGAGGTGGAAAATTAGAAAAGGGAGTGAGAATAACCCACTCCAGGGTTGTGCTAGTCGAAAGTTGAAGTTTATAGGAGAATTCAGGAGTCAGAATTCAGAATTCAGTAGAAAAACAAGCCTTACTGCTTGGGTTCTAAAACTGGGGTTATGTACTCACAAAGTTTAAATTTGTTGTATAAATAAGCTCTGTAAATTTTGCTAGTACACAACGGTAAGAATCAAGCTAATATTCTGAATTTTTAGATTTGCTGTAATCAAAACTTTTGGAATTTTAGCTTTCAAAGTAACAGTTTTATTTCTTCCAAACGACTGAAATTGTAGCTTTGAGTTCTTCTGTAAAATGCCCAGAAGGTTCAACTTGTAGCAATGCTTCTTTGAGGTCTGCTTCAAATGCTGGGGCATTATCGCCATAGAAAATTTTCAAAGAAAAAGCTGTGGTATATAAGTAGCCAAGATAGCTATCAACAGTCCAAGATTTTTCAAATGGAACTTCATGGACTTCTTGACGAGCAAAAGCTGAATTGGCAATCACAACTTCATGGGGAGGATCGACTGGCTTACGAATACCTTCTCCTCGTAGTCCAGTGCGCCGACGATCGCCTAACCATTTCTTCACAACTCCCAGAGCAGCTTGTTTCCAAGGTAGAGGACTTTCCCAAGGATTATCACCAGTATTCAGCAGTGCTATCCCACCATCATCACTCAGCAATTCATAAAGGCGCTCAAGCACTAGTTCGCGTTCCATCCAGTGAAAAGCTCGACCAATAGTGGCTAATTTAAATGTTCCTAAACTAGAGTCGATGAACTCTGCTCCTTGTTGCAGCCAAGTAATATTATTTGCTCCGACTGCTGCTGCTTGGCGTTTAGCTTCTGCAATCATATCGGGATCGGGATCGATCGCTACAACTTCTTCAAATCTAGTTCTTAAAGGAATCGCAATTAATCCCGGCCCGGTACCTAAATCAAGCAGTCGTCCTTGACCATTGAGATTAAATATTTCAGCTAGCTTATCAAATACAACAGGCGGGTATTTAGTTCTGTATTGAGCGTAGCCTTCAGCAGCTCCCTCAAATAAAGTTGGGTCATAGGTGGGGAGTGTTTTGAGTTGAGTCATATCGATTTTAGATTTTGGATTTTGTAGAGACGCGATTCATCGCGTCTTCGGAGAACGGCGGAAAAAATAACCAATCTCCTATGAATATTGTGTAATCACGGGTAGCTGGTCATTAAGTACCCAATCGCCTATAGCTCGTAATTTGTAGTCCACAGGATCGTGGAGGGTAAAGGTTCGCAAATCTCGCCAGTAACGGTCAAATCCATATTTGGTTGCAGTAGCACGAGTTCCGGTTACTTCAAAGATGCGATTGGTAATATCTATACCTACACGAGTAGCTAATGCTTTGGCTGCGGAAACTGCGATTGCCACTTCTCCTCTTTCTTGATGAGTAAGCTCTATATCCTTTTCCCAAGCTGCTTGCACCTTTTCGGCTGCTGAGTCAGCTAGAGCGATCGCACCTTGAATTTCTATCCAGAAATCACCGTAATTATGCAGAATATATGGGTCTTTAGTAGCACTATCTACTCCTGATGTAATCCAAGGACGAGTATTAGTTTTGGTATACTCACGAGCAGCTGCAAAGGCTCCTTTAGTAATTCCCAAATAAACGTTGGTTTTTGTTAGCTGGGCAATAATACCAAGAAAAGTTGAGAAGGCATTATCAGGAGGTTCTGGTGGCCCTAAAATTTCATCTTTTTCTACTAGGACATTATTAAATGTATAACTACCACTATCAGTGCGACGTTGCCCAATATTGTCCCAATCTTGATTAGAAATTAAGCCTTCTCTGTCTTTAGGAATTATGAATATAAAGGGCAATTCTACACCATCTTGCAAAGCCGAGAATACCCGATAATCTGCAACAGAAATACCAGTACCAAAGCTTTTTACACCATTAACTCTAAAATTTTCGCCTTCTGGGTTAATCTTTAGCCTAGTATCCCGCGTATTAATAGCATTTGCCCAAAACAAATTATTCTTAGCAGTTTCACGATAATATTTTTCCTTTTGGGCTGGTGTGCCAGAAACATGGCCCAAAGCTGTCAGATTTAAATGATTACCATATAATTGACCAATTGAACCATCAGCTTTTGATAATTTTCTCACAATTTTTAAAGCATCAATCCAAGTTGCACCAATTCCACCATATTGCTTAGGCACAATCAGCGGTAACAAACCACTCTCACGCAGTTTATTAATTTCCTCTTCTGGAACTCCGGCTTTGGCATCCCGTTCCACTGCGGATTGTGCAAGTTCTTTAGATAATGAAGCTGCTATATCAATGTAATCCTTTGGTTTTGTTATATCTAGCACCATAAAAAATCATCCTTTTATAATTGGTAATTCGTAATTAAAGCAAATACTTCCAATTAGTTACTGTGCCAAGATTACTCTATATCAGGACTTAGGCAAAATCATGAAAAAACGAACCACAGAGGACGCAGAGGGCACGGAGAAATAAGAGTTTCAGAGAGTTCTTGCGTAAGTCTTATATATTTTTCCAATTTGCTCTTAAACACAGAATTTAGGAGAAATGTAGAGTGAGCAAAACTCACCCTACGACTAAACAGAGGAAATGGAACATGGAACACTTTTGGTACTTGGTATTAGGGATCGGGTATTGGGAAAGTTCTTCCCCACTCCCCAGTCACTAATCCCTATCCCCTAGAAGCCAAAAATTCATCTGCGGCTTTCTCTACACCTGTACCTTTGAAGAAGTCACGATTGAGACTGGTGTACAACTCCAATGGGTGGATTGACAGGAAGTAGCGGAGGTCTTCTTCGGTGATGATTTCTTGTTCTACCATTGAGTGGGCGTTGGCAGTCACAGTGGTGATATCAGGCACATCCCAGTGACCAGAATCAGAACCCAAGAAGGCTTTAACTCTATCGCCAAAGGGATTAGCAGCACGATTAAAGGCTTGAGCTACACGGGTATCATCTGATTCTGTACCGAAGTAGAAATGATTCAAGAAGCGATCGCGCACATCCTCTGGCTTCTCAATTCCCGCCAGTTCAAATTCATCAAGTTCGCCTGGATCTTCTGGAGCCAACATTTTATGATGGAATCCCAAACCGTCACCAATTTGATCTAAGCGTCCATCCACAAGTTCGCCACCGTAGCGAGTGTACAACTCTACTAGCGCTTCCTTATCTATAATTGCAGGATTGTTATTTGACAACAAATGTTGTTTGTTGCGGGTTTCCCAATGCCAAATAATATCCGCATATAGACTAGCACCCCAAGCAGAACCACCTTCCAAAAAGGCAAATCTTAAGGTGGGGAAGCGACGAGTTACACCACCAAAGAACAAAGATTTGCACAATGCTTCTGCTGCAAAGGCAAAGTGATTAATGTGATTGTACTGGGCATTGGTTACCGATCGCTGAGTCGTCCAACCTTGACTCGAAGCATGGGTTGTGGGTACAACTTTCAGTTCTACGCACTTCTCCCAGAATGGATCGTAATCATACTGGCTATCTAAACCAAAGTTATCAATCCAAACCACTTCATTAGCCACTTCTGGCCCATACTTCTCAAAAGCAGGAATTGGACGACGGACATAACCGGGGATTTGAATTGCTTTGAGTCCCAGCACATTAACTGCATATTCCAACTCTTCAATTCCCTCTTCGGGAGTGTGCATTGGAATTGCAGCGATCGGTGTTAGCTTATCAGAATAGGGGCGGAAAATGTCAGCATGGTAAGTGTTAACTGCTCGACAAACAGCACGCCGCATTTCTTCGTTACCGATATTTGGCGCCATAGTTGCCAAATTGGGGTACACCACAGCAAAGTCTGTACCTGCTTCTTGCAAACGTTCGTGCAGCAACTTGGGCAAACTAATGGTAGCCAAATTTAAAGTATCTTTGGTTGGACGACCCCACCAATTAGGACGATTAGTCCGATAAGCAAAACGTTCTTCCCAAGTTTGCTTGTACCACTTGAAGCGGGAAGACCCTGGTAAATTTTCTTTGAAGCGTTCAACAAGCTTAGTTCCGCCAACTTGCTCTAAATAATCTAAGACTGCTGGCTCAAATTCCTGGGTATGTACATCAGTATCGATGATGGGATAACCCAACTGTTCGCGAATCTGAGCAGACCTGGTTTTTTTCGGACGTTCTAGAGCGATCGTCATGATAGTTTACCTCATATTGGGGATTGGGGACTGATTATTTCTCTTCCATCTCCACATAGACGCGATGAATCGCGTCTCTACGCACTTTTTTTGGCTGCCAAAAATTCATCTGCGGTTTTCTCAACAGCCGTACCTTTGAAGAAGTCACGATTCAGGCTGGTGTACAATTCTAAGGGATGGATTGAGAGGAAATATTGCAAATCTTCTTCGGTGATAATTTTGCGTTCTACCATCGAATATGTGTTAGCAGCGATCGCAGTAATATCAGGTACATCCCAGTGACCAGAATCTGAACCCAAGAAGGCTTTAACCCGATCGCCATAAGGATTAGCTTTGCGGTTAAATGCTTGGGCTACACGGGTATCATCCGATTCTGTGCCGAAGTAGAAATGATTCAAAAAGCGATCGCGAATATCTTCTGGCTTACTAACTCCTGCTAAGGCGAATTCATCTAAATCGCCTGGTTCTAACGGGGCTACTAAGTCGGCGTGGAAACCTAAGCCACTACCTAACTGATCCAAACGCCCATGTACTAATTCACCACCGTAACGAGTGTAATACTCTAGCAGTTCTTCCCGATTAATATTGCCAGGATTGTTATTTTCCACCAAATGGTCTTTGTTCCGGGTGTACCAATGCCAAATCAAATCAGTGTATAAACTAGCGCCCCAAGCTGCGCCTCCTTCTAAAAAGGCGAACTTAAGTGTGGGGAAGCGGTGAGTTACACCACCAAAGAACAGAGATTTACACAGCGCTTCTCCAGCCGCAGCAAAGTGACCGATATGGTTGTATTGGTAGTTGCTAATAGAACGTCGGTTTATCCATCCCATACCAGAAGAGTGGGTGGTGGGTACAACTTTGAGTTCTACGCACTTCGCCCAGAATGTATCGTAGTCATACTTGCTATCCAAGCCAAAAGTATCAATCCAAATAGCTTCGTTTGCGACTTCTTCGCCATACTTCTCGAAGGCGGGGATCGGACGGCGGATATGGCCGGGAATTTGAATGGCTTTGAGTCCCAGGACATTTACTGCATATTCCAATTCTACGATCGCTTCAGAGGGCGTATTCATGGGAATAGCAGCAATTGGCGTTAAGCGATCGCTATAAGGACGAAAAATATCAGCGTGGTAAGTATTAACTGCACGGCAAACAGCCAGTCGCATTTCTTCATTACCGATATGTGGCGCCATTGTTGCCAAGTTGGGGTACACAACTGCAAAGTCTGTACCTGCTTCTTGCAAGCGATCGTGTAACAACTTTGGTAAACTAATGGTGGCTAAATTTAAAGCATCCTTAGTGGGACGAGTCCAAAAGGGAGGACGTGCAGTCCGGTAAGCGCGGCGTTCTTCCCAAGTTTGCTTAAACCATTTAGAGCGAGATGCACCAGGTAAATGTTCTTGGAAACGTTGAGCGATGGCGCTTCCAGCAACTTGCTCTAAATAATCCAAGAATGCCGGCGGAAATTCTTGGGTATGCACATCAGTATCAATGATTGGATAACCCAATTTTTCCCGAATCTGAGCAGACTTAGTTTTTTTCGGACGTTCTAATGCAATAGTCATGAGAATTTACCCTATTGTGGCTACTGGTGATTGGGTACTGGTGATTGGGTACTGGGGATTAGGGATTGGGTATAGGACATTTGTTATTAACTTTTCTCTTCATTTTCCTCATCTCCCCAACCCCCAGTCCCTAGTCACTAGTCTCCAGTCCCAACCCAATCTTTTAATTGAAAGTCAGACTTTGCTAAACCTTGGGAAACTAAAAAGTTTTTAGTACCTTCTAAAAGTTTTACTCCTTCAGTTGGTAAAGGTTCTTCTGATACTTGTTTAAGTGGATAGGATATTTTGATAATATCGACGGGATATTTAGTAATTTGAGCGTGGTACTGATAATATTCTTCGGAATTAGCTTTTAAATCTTTGGCTGCTTCTGTCAGAATTGTATTAAATTTATCTGGAAAGTTAGGCTGTTTTGCCAGAAATTTTTCGGTTGCTACTATTAATGAAGTGCCTGATAAACCTTTATGATTGGCTGAAGAATCAATAACTGGAAATCCTTGAGATTTTAGGTAAGGCCCCATATCACTCGCAGTTGCATAAGCGGCAATATCACCACGTTCTAATGCTGCTTTTGCTTCAGTAGTCATTAAGTGAACGACTTTTACATCTTTAGCAATTTTAGTTTCAGCTAATAGACCCAGCAGGTATCGATGCATATAAGAACCTTTTTGGGTAGCTATTTTTTGCCCTTTAAGTTCAGCAAGCGATCGCGGGCCATTCTTTTTCCCTACTAACCAAGCGGTTGTATTAAATTGGCTAATCCGCAACAGTCGAGTTTCTTCACCCCTAGCTCTCAAAACTATGGCTGGTGTATCGCCTAAAGAGCCAACATCTAATTGACCTGCAACAAGGGCTTCATTTAGATCAGGCCCGTTAGGAAATCGTGCAAAAGTAATGTTTTGAAATCCAGCTTTTTTAAGTTCGCGCTCTAATATTCCCTTTTTCTTTGCCCAACCAAGTGGCCCTGTAGGTTCTGCACTACCTACATAACCTATACGCAAGGAAGATATATTGTTAGATGCAGCAATAGAATTAGTACTATTGGCATTAATAGCCTCAACGGATTGAGCCGATTCACTTTTACCCTGGCTACATGCTGTAGTTAGTAACAGTAATAAACAAGCGACTGAAGTTGATAATCTTGTACTAGATACCTTATGTCTAGGCTCAAAATGCCTAACTTTTATTTTTATAAGGCTACCTTCTGCCTTCTGCCTTCTGCCTTCTGCCTTCTTTAACGACAGCATGACTATTTTCTCCGCTGTACTATTTCATCTGCTTGAGAATTTGGAATGTTTCATCGTTTTTTGCTGTTGATGTGCGTTTATATCCCCAACCAACGTTTTCACGGTAACTACCCAGTAAGCCGACTTCTACCAATTCTGCTTCGTTGACTGGAGTCTGCATATCACTTTGGGGTGCTACATAAAGAGCGTCAACTGGACAATACAATTCGCACATATAACAGGTTTGACAGTCACTTTGTCGGGCAATAGTTGGCGGTGCATCCGGTACGCGGTCAAACACGTTGGTCGGACAAACGTTTACGCAGATATTACATTGTATGCACCGCGATTCGCTGACCAACTCAATCACACTGCGGCTCCTACTATTTTGGATTTTGAATTTTGGATTTTGGATTGGAAAATTTCTGCTTTTGGTGTATTGTTTAGCGGCTGAGTCTTCACCCAGACTCGATCTAATCCACCACTAATTAAATAATGTTGCTGGTTAGGATCTTGTTCGGGATAGTCTAAATGTTTGTGCATACCACGAGTTTCTTTACGTTCAATGGCGCTGCTATACATCCATCGTGCTGTAGCGACCATGGCCGCGGCTTCTCTGGCGCGAATCAGTTCTTGATTTGATTTTACCTGGCTACTGCGAATTTCTTGCCAGAGGTGATTTAGTCTCGCCAAAGACTCTGTTAAGCCTTTTTCTGTACGGAATAAGTTCTTTTCGTAGGGGAATACTTCACCTTGAACTGCTTGAATCACTTCATCAGTAGCAAATTTATCAAAGCGATCGCTCTGACTATTTAATGCTACCTCTCCAACGCCCTTGAGGTGAGGTTGAGCTTTCTGTTCTCTCAAAGTGTGGATATATTCAGCAGCCGATTGACCCGACCAATAGCCAGAAGATATTGCCCAAGCTGCATTGTGACTACCACCGCCAGTGAATCCGCCACAAATCAGTTCCCGTGTGGCTGCATCTCCAGCGGCGTAAAGTCCCCGCACGGAAGTAGCACAGCTATCATCTACAATCCGAATTCCTCCTGTCCCGCGTACAGTTCCCTCTAGGCGCAAGGTAACGGGAAAACGTTGGGTAAATGGATCGATACCTGCACGGTCAAAGGGTAAAAAGAAGTTAGGCTGCGCCAGACGCATCGATGGGCGCATGGATTCGGCTGCTTTATCTAAAATGGCGTAAACTGGCTGTTCCAGCAATGTCTGGGCAATTACCGAACGTCCCCTTTGAGAACCAGCACCAGGAATCACTGTGCCGTCTTCATAGGTGAAGGTTGCCCAATTGTAGAAGAGGGTTTTGGTAACTGAAGAAAAAGCTGGGGAGATGCCATAGGCGTTGGAAAACTCCATACCCGACATCTCGGCACCTGCTTCAGCAGCCATTAAATAACCATCCCCTGTCAGGACGTTGCATCCTAACGCTTTACTCAGAAACGCACAGCCACCGGTGGCAATGATTGTGGCACGCGATCGCACCACCCATCTGGCACCAGTCTGACGGTTCGCGCCTGTAGCACCGCCAACAGCACCATCTTCATCTACTAATAGTTCTAAGGCGGGGCTGTGGTCTAGAATCTTGACTCCTGCCCTTTGAATTTGCCGCCGCATCAGCCGCATATATTCAGGGCCTTGCAGCGATCGCCGATAGGGTTTACCATCATCGTCAGTGGGAAACGGATAACCCCACTCTGCTAACTGATTGACGTTGACATAAGTCTGATTCAGTACCCGATCCATCCAATGGCGATCAGATAAAAATCCACCCAAAGATTCTCGACTCGCCTTGGCTGTTTCCCGTGCATCTGGATCGGGTGGCACATACCACACACCATTACCAGACGCAGCAGCACATCCAGTTGTCCCACAATATCCCTTGTCTACGAGAATCACTCTGGCTCCACTTGATGCAGCACTCCAAGCCGCCCAAGTGCCAGCAGGCCCACCCCCAATTACTAGGACATCTGCTTGCAGGTCGAGTTCAAAATCGGTTGTTAACGTCTTCAGCATCTAAAATATTTCCCCCATCGAGCAAGTCTTGAGCATCAAATCTTCACCCCATTGATGCCGCACGCTATCAGAAATCTCTTTGCCTAACTAATTGAGGGTTTCCTACTACCCTCGATTTATGGCTCCTTTACTGTAAGTTGCCAGCAGAGCAAACTTTATTAAACTACTTTAACTTTACAGATTAACCGTAGTTTACGACATAACAAAGCTTTTCACAATTTCTGACAAAAAGCAAGTATTTTTATAGTTAAATTTCAACATAAAGTTCTGTAAAATTAACTTTCTATCTCTCAATAGATACTTGCTTTTTAGACATGTTTGTGTATTTATAGGCTGTGAGATATGGTATGAACTGCTTGTAGTTAACGTTAATTCGATAGACCTCACCCACCCAGCCTCCCTCTCCTCGAAGAGAGGGAGGACTAAGGAAAAATTAGGCTTTTTACTCCCCTCTCGTTGCAGGAGAGGCAGGGTGGTTTCATACAAGCAGAGAAAAAACCTGATCGAGTTGATTTGATAAAGCACGTTGAGCTTGGGGAATAGTTCGGAAGCCAAAAAAACGAGCGTTCGTTATGAAAAAAGTGTGTAGGATAGCCCAATTTATAG
>JAVRCH010000041.1:0-34077 GCA_034530795.1 Nostoc sp. DedQUE12a | reverse complement strand
TTACAGCAGTTTGCAACTAAATGAGGTACACAATTAGAGAAGTAAAGATAAAAATTCTTCTTCTCCCTCCTGCCTCCTGCCCCCTACCTCCTGCCTCAAAACCAGTCAATTTGTACCTCATGCAAATGAAATCTGCTGTATGTAATCTAAACATGAAATGCAAACTTCCCCAGATTATTATTTGCATTTGTAGTTACACACAAATCATCAGGATTTACGCTTATTAGTTTTAGGCAAATAGTTGCATCAAAAATTGGCATAGATAGGATTTGGGAGATTTACGAAACATGCTCTCAATCCAAAATCTCAACTCTAAAATCCAACATTTGTATTAATGCCCTACTCTACATTTTACTTGAAGTTGAGTAATTCCGATTCCGAAGATTCCCAGCATAAAATGTTGCTGGAAATCTTCCAATTGTCTTGATTTCCAGTTATTTATAATTTTGCCTAAATTGGCTTTGGACTGCTTCACTTACTACTTATGGATCACTACTGGTGTCCCTACTGATGCCCACCCAAATAGCCATTTAGCATGTTTAGGTGCAAGATTTACACATCCGTGGCTCACTGGAGTGCCAAATTTCTTATGCCAGTAAGCTCCGTGAATACCGTAGTTACCTTGGTAAAACATGGCATGAGGAACGTTAGGAACATCGTAGCCTCTTCCTCTCATCCTTGTAGTTTTGAACTTGGATTGAATATTAAAAGTACCAACTAAAGTAGGAGTGGACTTTTTACCAGAAGAAATGGCACTTCCATAAACAACTTTGTCACCTTCCCAAGCGATTAATCGTTGTTTTGAAAGATTAATTTGAATCCAGCGCCTCTCCGATTTTTGTAATGTCTGGATTGTTTGGGCAATGGCTTGATTTTTAGAATTTGCCCAAACTTCACTTGTTCCAGTAGTAGTAAAAACACTTAAAGACAGTGCTGTACCAGCGAGGAGTATTTTTAAATGACGCACCCAGTCAGGATAATTTAGTCTTTTCATACTAGACACACTCACACTCAAATTATCTGGTCTTAGGAAAGTTTTCAGTTTTCACCTTTCTTCCCATATCTATTAGTTTAATAGACATGAATTTTTGATGATTTGATTCTAAGTTAACTCAACTGTTGCATTAACTTTATTGCCCTAGTTGCGATCGCCTCCCAATTCCCCTCGCTGACAAGCTTTTTGGGAAATAATTCACCACTCAAACCTACGGCGATCGCTCCTGCTTGTAAAAATTCTTTGGCATTTTCCACGGTGACACCACCAGTAGGAATTAAGGGAATCTCACCCAGCGGCCCTTGTAAACTTTTAATATAATCAGCCCCGCCCACCGCTTGCACGGGAAACACTTTTACACAACTAGCACCGTGGCTCCAAGCGGTAAAAATTTCTGTAGGCGTCAGCGCTCCTGGGATAATGGGCACATGTTTTTCTCGCGCTGCTTGAATCATTGCCGAGTCAACATGGGGCGTAAACAAAAATTGCGCCCCACAAGCGATCGCTTGTTGTAGCTGCTCCACATTAAATAGCGTACCAGTGCCAATAGTACAGCCTGGTAATTCCGAACGTAGTTGACTGATTAATTCCTCGGCGCGATCGCTATTCCAGGTAATCTCAATTAGCTGCATTCCCCCAGACGCTACAGCCTTGGCCATTTCTCGTCCCCATTCTATTTTAGGAGCGCGGATAACTGCGATCGCTCGATGTTTTTGCAACTGTGATAACCAAATTTGATTAGGCATGGGTATGGGGCGTTGGGCATGGGGCATAGGGCATTGGAAGCTAGAATTCGGCAGTCCAAACTAGTTTCCTAATACCTAATTTTCAATACTAATATCCAATCCCCAATACCCAAAATTCGCTATGCCCATACTTGCTTGTTGCATCAAGCTATGAGATATTGCATATAAAGAACGTTAAATCGATAGCCTTACCGTACTTTAAGTTCAATACCTCAGTGCTTGGGATCAAAGGAGTAATTCAAATGACAATTGCACGGCAAAACACAGTAGCATCGTTTCACGGTTCCAATAGAGTTAATCTAGAGAATTTGCTGAAGTTTGTACGGCTAGGTACAACAAAAGTCAAGGTAATTTGGTGGCATTTTCACGCATATGGGACGATTTTGACTGTAATCCTATTGACTTTGAGCAGTTTGATTTACCTGATAATCCATCGATCTTTGAGCAAGTTGTTACGAGTTCGGATGCATCGAGATGAATGGAAGATTAGTAGTACTAAATGAAGGTAGTTGTCATTGGTCATTAGTCATTAGTGAATACAAACGATAAACAAGTCACCAGCCTTGGCTTACGGTGATGTGTATTAAGCCCAGTCCGCTAGCTACTGACTTTGCTATCTATCACCTACCCTACAAAGAAACAAGCTACCAAGGGCATTTATGGCAGAAAAACTTCAAAAACAAATGACTAATAACCAATGACTAATAAGAAATGACACTTCTAGTAGAGGAGATAGCTAATTCAAAATGAATATACTGCTATTACCAAGCAATAGTTTGATAGCTTCTAGTTAAAGACCAACTAGGAGCTTTTTTTGCTTGATTATCTACTTCAAGAGGAGGATATATCAAATGAATTAGCGCTTGTTTAACTACTACTATTGGATATTAATAATTAATTCGTATGAGGGATGGAGCCATGATAGTCAAATTGCTAATATTAGTTTGTAAGTAAAAAACCTTTACCAAATTAATAATCATGAATATTCTTGCTTGGATTGTTTTAGGTCTAATTGCTGGTGCGATCGCCAAAGCTATCTACCCCGGTCATCAAGGCGGTGGAATTCTTGGAACAATTTTATTAGGAATTATCGGTGCTTTTGTTGGTGGTAGTTTGGGTATCTTTATAAGTACGGGAACGTTAACTTTAGCAGCTCCTACTCTAAGTGTCCCAGGTATCGTAGTAGCAGTTATAGGCGCACTTGTAGCGGTTTTCTTGTGGAACTTATTAACCCGTCGCAGTGCTGTATAGAAGCACAATAGCAGGCAATCTACCAAAAAGATTTAGGAAATCCATTTAAATATTTTATTTTTGAATTGAATCAAAATAATAGCGTTATCTTCATGGGAAGGTAGCGCTAATTTTTAACTATTTTTAGATTAAATAATAATTATACTAAGCAGAATGGTGTGAAATTATAACAGCGATCGCACTTAACCAATTCTCTTCTCTCTAGGAAACACTACGCATTCGCCAAGTGCCTCTGTAAGTATAAATACGCCAGAATCTCTAGCTTTGATGAAATTTTCAACAAGTTGCACTGGTTCCTACACACAATTCGGCGATGTTCCGCTAAGCTATAAGCTCTATGATTATGGTTTATCGAACGTCTTATGCATTGGTTGTTATCTGGGCCGTTGAGTACAGAAAAATTGACGGTTAAGATTGCAGGCTTGCCTGCATCGTTACACGGTAAGAAGTTGGTGCAGTTGTCAGATTTTCATTACGATGGTTTGCGGCTGTCGGAAGATATGCTTTCAAAAGCGATCGCAACTAGCAACGAAGCTGAACCAGATTTAGTTTTATTGACAGGCGACTTCGTAACTGAAGACCCCGAACCAGTTCACCAATTAATACTTCGACTCAAACATCTGCAAAGTAGCTCTGGGATTTATGCTATTCTTGGCAACCACGACATACTTCACAAAGACGCAAAAGCAGAAGTCACCAAGGCGTTAACTAGTATTGGAATTCACGTCCTTTGGAACGAAATTGCCTATCCACTGGGAGAAAAATTACCACTTGTGGGACTGGCCGACGCTTGGTCGCGGGAATTCAAGCCTGGATTAGTTATGAACCAGCTAGACCCAAACACACCCTGCATTGTTTTATCCCATAACCCAGATACTGCGGAGATATTACAACAGTGGCGAGTCGATTTACAATTATCTGGCCACACTCACGGTGGTCAAATCTGGATTCCTGGATTTGGCCCAGCGGCCTTGGTTTACAGCAAGATTGCCAAAAAAATACCCCTCAAACTACGGCGCAAAGCGCGATTCTTGGAAGAAAATACTTCTGTAGTCAGCCATTGGGAATGGGCGCGGGGTTTCCATCGCTTAGGAAAAAATCAGCTATACGTCAATCGTGGCTTGGGAACTTACCTCCCTGGACGCTTATTTTGCCGCCCAGAAGTTACTATAATCACCCTACAAAGTGAGTGAGGAATTTTCAATTCAACATGAAACAGACCAGTTCCAGTCACTATCCTAACTAACGAGTAGCTACAAATTAAATCAAAACGCGCTTAGTTTAGCTTGAGATTTAAACCAATAAGTTACAACGCTTTTGGAGTAATTGAACTACACTACTCCGTACAGAACAGACATAGGGTTAATCGTGTCTCTATCTATTCCCTATTCTCTGTCTCAATCAGGGTCTAAATACCTGAAAACTGCTGTAATTATATTTGGAGTAGATGACATAAATTATTGCAATTTATCAAGTTGCATTTTGATTTTTGGTAAGCTGTAAGCGCTGGTATGAGGAGTATCGGTTGGCTTATGCATTGGTTGTTTACAGGACATTTAAGAGTAGATAAAGTGACGGTTAAGATTGCGGAACTTCCAAGATCTTTAGAAGGTACCAAGCTGGTACAACTGTCAGATTTTCATTACGATGGTTTGCGGCTATCGGAAGATATGTTAGCAAAAGCGATCGCACTTACTAACGAAGCTGAACCAGATTTAATTGTATTAACTGGTGACTACGTAACTGATGACCCAACGCCGATTAATCAATTGGTGCTGCGATTAAAACATCTGCAAAGTCGTTGTGGTATTTACGCTGTTCTGGGTAATCACGATATTTATTACAGCCACTCCCAAGCAGAAGTTACAAAAGCGTTAACTAGCATTGGGGTGCATGTGCTTTGGAATGAAATCGCTTATCCACTAGGAAAAGAATTACCACTAGTAGGACTAGCTGATTATTGGTCGCGGGAATTTCATCCTGCACCAGTCATGAATCTATTAGATTCTGTTACACCCCGCATTGTTTTATCCCATAACCCAGATACAGCCAAGATATTGCAACAATGGCGCGTAGATTTGCAATTATCTGGTCATACCCACGGTGGACACATCGTAATTCCGGGCATTGGGCCTTTGGTATTTTATTATAAAAAGCTTCTCAAAAAAATTCCCAAAAAATTACGGCGTTGGGTAACACTTTTACTAGGAGACTGCTCGAAAGTCGTGCGATATTGGGAATGGGCACAAGGATTTCACAATGTGGAAGAAAATCAATTATATGTCAATCGTGGTTTAGGAACTTATAAACCAGGACGCTTATTTTGCCCGCCAGAAGTGACTGTTATTACGTTAATTAGTCATTAGTCATTGGTCATTAGTCATTAGTTTAAATAAACGGTAAATGACAAGGGCAAAGGACGCTGCTTACTGGTCAGAGTGCAATTTGAATGCATAATACTCAAAACAGAAACCGCCTGAAGCTACGATGGATAGATATCGACAGCTTGGGCGGTTTCTTGAAGATTGGATAATTCAGAGCTAAATAATTCAACTAACGTGGACACTACTCGCGATCGCTTTACGGAAAGTTGACATCCTTAACATTATTCCAACTAGGTAGGCATTTTCTGGCTGTGCGTTCTAAAACCTCCAAAATTACTCGATGAACACAAGGCTAAAACACATTCAACGGATGCCACAACCTAAGAGCGATCGCCCTAAAATTAGAGCAGGAGGTACAGGCTCTAACTTAAAAGTTTTACTTAACTTTTAACCTGTTTGTACCTTGTTCTTAATCTAGCACCACAGTTGTTCAACTTGGTTACATATTTACCAAAATTAAATACCATTAATTTATTGCAACAATCCTGAAATATTCCTTAAAAATTAGCCCACTTGTTGTTGGTGTGAATACCAGCATTCTCAAGTGGGCTGAAAAATCAGAAGTACTATTGAGCAGAATTCTCTCTAGAACCGCTATTAGATGTGCTGTTTGGCTGTTCTATACCTTGAGGTGTAGTGGTTTTAGAAGTGTCGCTTTGGGTATCTGGAGTAGCGGTATTAGTAGAACTATCGTTCTGGGAAGTAGGAGTATTAGTACTTGGACTAGTGGTTTGGCCTTGCGTACCATTGGGGGTTGACTGGCTTCCAGAAGGCGCTGGTTGCTGGGGTGGAACAGTAATATTAATATCCGGTTGGGGTGGTGCAGATGGAGGTACAGCCTGTTGTTGTGGAACAGGAACAGGAACAGGTACTTCCCTAGTTCTTTCGATAATTGTCGTTTGTGGTTGAGGAGGTTCAGTAGGGGTTGCATTGCTATTAGTCGGTGCAGGGGTTGTCACAGGCGCACTATTGTCAACCGCTGCGTTATTAACCTGGTTAAAGTACCAGAGGCCACCAATAATTAGACCAGATAAGGACGTGATAATAATACCCATCAGCAAACCATTAGTTGTATTATTCTCATCCCGTTCGGCTAAATTAGCTTGTTGGTATCTACGCTCAGTATTTCGACCTTCCACGTAACCGTTTTGGTAAGAGTTGGGATTAGTTGTGTTGTTTTTAACTGTTTCAGTGGTTCGTGTCAGGTGGGTGTGAGTATTACCATTAGTACCAGTGTAAGTTTCTTGACTAACTTCACTGTTTTTTATTTCGCGTTCATTAGGAATAGACATAGCTTTTGATTAACTCCTCAAAGACAATATTTAGAAACTAAAACTTGATAAAAACAAAATGTTTTGATGATGTGAAAAATGTGTGTGTGTTGCTGATAAAAATTGAGTTTTATTGAGTTACCCAACCGTTGGTAATTTTGAGAATAACCTCTGCGATTAAAAAAGTGGCTCTATCTCTAGTGAGTTAATACTTCATCAAAAGAAAGAGTATCCTAGAGATAGATGTTATTAAGCTGTTAGCTGATATTTGAGTCTGAGTATAGGCAATAAGCAATAGGTAATAGGCAACAGGTTAATGCAAGACTTAGGACAGTTAAGACAGTTAAGACAGTTAAAAACTTCTATCAAAAAGCAAATTAATAATTTGTAAACTGCTGTATTCTTTATCTACCAATACTTGCATAAATTATTTCGTTAACTGTCTTAACTGTCCTTGCATCTTTACGTTCAAAAGACTAAGCTTTCTGTGCAAACTTTTTGTGAAACTTGGGGTGCCGGCAAAGATTCCCGACATCCTGCACTCTTTTATGTTCAATTTTGCGAGGTAAAAACATGAGAACACTATCATTATTTTTGAAGATTTCAGTTACCTTTTTGTTTGCTGTTTGTCTGTTTTTGAATTTGGTAACAGGTAAGGCTTGGGCAGCAGGTCAATTTACCAGCACATGTGAAGCACTCAAGGTAATTAATGATTTTGGACAAGTATCCCTATCGGCAACCTGTGAAAAGAAGGATGGTTCCTATGTAGACACTTCCATCCAATTAAATTCCTACATCGGCAATAATGGCAGTGGACTTTTATCCTGGGATAGACAAAACTTGGGAACTGGATGCTACGATTTAGCTGTATCAAATGACGGCTTACTTAATGGTAAATGTTTCGACTTATCGAAAGGTAAGGCTCAAACTGAGGAAACAGATGTTGCAACATCTATTGATTTGGATGACCATATCGCCAACATTGACGGTCAGTTAAAATACGAATAAAAATGTAGTTTAAATACAATATTATTCGGTCAAGACAAATTTTAAAGGCACAGCAGCACTAAAATCATTTTATCAATGAAGGCAGGAGTTAGGGGGCAGGAGGCAGGAGGAAAACTGATCCCTAACTCCTGCTGTGACCGAAGGGAACAAGGGTTTAAAACCCCCACTAAATTAAAAATTTGGTGGCTCTTATTCAGGAGGGGTCTGAATCCCCAACTGAGGTAAAAACCTCCAGCATAGCTGCCTTCTGCCTCCTGCCTCATTAAAAATTTGGTGGCTCTTATTCAGGAGGGGTCTGAATCCCCAACTGAGGTAAAAACCTCCAGCATAGCTGCCTTCTGCCTCCTGCCTCCTTCAATTACTAAAAGGTTGTAGATGCTGTGTCTTCATAACTTATACAAATTTGAGAAAAGAATGCGACAAGATAGATTGTGTAGGGGCGTAAAGCTTTACGCCCCTATAAATTTTTGATGTGTTGCAAAGATTTTTGGAAATAATAATTACAGCGTATTTCAGCTAAATAAAGTACGCGGATAGAGGCACAATATGTTGTGCCCCTAAGATTATCTGTACCTCACTGCTTTGCAATCTGCTGTATTTTTTACCAATATTGAGTTTTGAATTTTTATAGCAGTTGAAGCATACTTTAGGACATAAGCGAACCGTAAAATCAAGACATCAAAAGATTTTTAAGCCTATTGCGGTTCTTGTCAGCTTTTGGTGATCAATAGTGGGCTGGTTTAGGCAGAAGGCAGAGGGCAGAGGGCAGAAGGAAGAAAGAAGAAAACTACAGAAAGTCCTGTGGTACAAGGGTTACAGAACCTCTACATCATAAGAAAAGTCTTCAGGTTGGATCTGGGTCTTTATCACAAGTTCTACGACGACAGGCAAAATCTTAAAACCCTTCTGCCTTCTGCCTCCTGCCTTCTGCCTTAAAGCGCGTAACCTTTCATCATCACCAAAAGTTGCCAAGAACCCCTATTGCCTATTGCCTATTGCCTGCTATAACTACTAATTTCATATCCAACGCCGATTTAGTCGCAGCAAAGATTTGATTCCCTGACAAAATCTTGTTAGCAAAGGTCTAGGCTTTGATACACGTCTTGCAGATGAGGATCTACGGGCAAAACCCGGATTTCTTATCTCTTGTTCTAACTCTCTAGCTTTATTTAAATCTGAAGTTGCTCTATATTCGTATCCCAATTGAGAGCAAATTAACCCACGATATTTATATGCATCAATATAGTAAGGATTGAGGCGAATAGCATGGGTAAAATCAGCGATCGCATCCTCATATCTTCCTTGGGTAGCATTCTCTACTCCTAAAGTATAAAAAGCTTCTGCATCCCAACGTTTGACAGATACTTTTGTAGGATTTTTCGGCGAAGATGAGGATGGATTTACAGTAGTGGGAGGCTCGGATGAGTATTCAGACTTGAGCTTATTGTAAGCTGCGTTGATTTTTTTGATTTTTTCTTCTGCTTCCTGTTTTTGCTTTCGATCAAAAAAGCGATCGGGATGCCAAACTTTCACCAGTTTACGGTAAGCTCGCTTCAGCTGTGCTGGCGAAGCACCGGGTTCCAACTCCAAAATTTCATAAGCATGATTGATATCGAGATCGTCGCGCATACTGAAAAAATCAGCAACTATGTAAATCCATGTTAACTATTCCGCTAAATTTCCTTGCGTCAACCCAAACGCCCCATTCTGGTTATCACTGGGATGGAAGTAATCGCCGCTTCTTTGAAGGCTGGTATTATCGCGTTACTTTACCGGAAATTGGGCAAACATTCGCCTTTATGTACTCCATCGAAGACCCCATCGGCGATAAACCTTACAGTGGCGGTGCAGCCCAAATCCTCGGCCCCGATGATGAGTATTTATGCCGTACTTTTCCCGATGTGAAGAAATTCTGGGGTAGTCGCGATGTTTTGGGTTTAGGACATTGGGGTAAAACTGATTTGCAAATTTCTCCCCTTTACCTGCTTCCACAAGAGTTTGAGCATTATGTTCGAGAAGGCTATCAAGCCACGGCGACATTAAATCAGGGAATTATTCGCGATCGCGCCACTAATAATTATTGCCGTTGGCAGTACGAAATTCAACCAGTATACGGCTGGGGCGATCGAGACAGCATTCAGCAGTCAACCGCAGGCTGGCTGTCATTTTTGCAGATTTTTGAACCGGGATGGCAAATTTTGATGGCTCACGGATTAGCCAGCGGTACAATTGACTGGAATGGCAAAATTTACGAATTCACCAACGCCCCAGCCTACGGCGAGAAAAACTGGGGTGGTGCTTTTCCCCAAAAATGGTTTTGGCTAAATTGCAACTGCTTCGAGGGGGAACCAGACTTAGCCTTAACTGCTGGCGGTGGACGGCGCGGTGTTTTGTGGTGGATGGAATCTGTAGCAATGATTGGTTTGCACTATCAAGGCAAATTTTATGAATTCGTTCCCTGGAATTCCCAAGTCGATTGGGAAATTCAGCCTTGGGGTAAATGGCAAATGAAAGCTACTAATTCCAATTACGAAATTGAATTGACAGGAACCACCGATTTACCTGGTACACCTCTACGTGCCCCCACAGCCGAAGGTTTAAGATATTGTTGCCGAGACACCATGCAAGGAAAGCTCAATTTAGAATTACGAAAACTAAATGGAACAAAATCTCAAATTATCCTCAAAGCACAAAGTTTTCTTTGTGGTTTAGAAGTCGGCGGTCAGCCTTGGGATAAATGTTGGCAGTCTCAGTAAAAATGCTATAATCTCCAACATGGCATTTTTTTGGGGCTGTAGCTCAGCTGGATAGAGCGAGCGCCTCCTGAATAATCGGGCACCATAAGGGAAACTTTATGAGTGAATGTGGTTGAATTCGGTGAACCCTAAAGAGTGAAAATTTCCTTCTTTCAAAATGCTTGTGCGATTGTAAAAAGTTTCATAAGAGCTATTGATAGAAAGTAGGAGTGGTTGTGTGTTTACCACAGTGTTGACACTCCACGGGAATACCGAGCCAAGCTTGATTAAATTCAAGAAGGTGTAGAGACTAGGTAGCCACCACCTAAAGGCTTTTAGCCTATGGTGAAGGTATAGTCCAGAGAGTGGGGAAACTCACACAAATCTGAAGCGCTAGGTCGTGCGTTCAAGTCGCACCAGTCCCGTAATAATTCGTAATTCGTAATTCGTAATTCGTAATTAAGATGTAGGGTGTGTTTGCCGAAGGCTAAGGCATCTTCATTTTTTGATGGTGCGGCGCTTGGCGACAACATACCCTACTTACTATTCTTTGTGTTTTTGAGACGCGATCGCCTTAGCAACAAAACGATTACAATTTGTCAAAAATATTAGGCGTTGTTGATTTCATGTATGAAAACAATTGTGCACGATCTCGTAAAGACGTTGGATTGCAACGTCTCTACATCTGGATTCAGACTGCAATTCTTCGGGGTTAGTTTCTCCGTGAAATCAGCCAAAAATACTATAATTTGTGAAAAACCTAATTTATCCTACTCCTAAAGACGCAAAATGACGGAGGCATCGTTGGTGTCGCTCAAAGTATTCTTCTCTTACTCCCACGCTGACGAACTCCTAAAGAATGAACTAGTTAAAAACTTGAGTATCTTGAAACGGCAAGGTGTAATTTCAACTTGGGATGACCGCCAGATACCACCTGGAGGAGAATGGAATCAGCTGATTAATGAAAATTTGAACGCAGCCGACATCATTCTATTGCTCGTTAGTTCAGACTTTATACATTCTGATTACTGCTACGATGTTGAAGTTACCACAGCAATACAACGCCATGAAGCTGGGGAAGCTTGCGTCATTCCAATTCTTCTGCGAAGTGTTGATTGGGATAACGCGCCATTTGGTAAACTACAAGCTCTGCCCAAAAATGCCCTACCTGTTAGGTCTTGGAATAATCAAGACGATGCATTCACAAATGTAGCTCAGGGAATTAAGTCTGCTGCTAAACAACTAATTGAGGAGCGTCAGCAAAAACAAGAACGGGTAAGTAGAGAAGCCGCCATAGATAAGTATCGTCTACAGGCTGAAGAATTTGCATCTGATGGTGAGATTTCTCTTGTGGAATCGGAAATATTGAAAGATTTACAGGAAAAGTTAGGATTAACAGATTTAGAAGCCAAGGCAGTCCGAGAAAAAGCATTAGAACGCTACAATTTCTTGAGAAACAATCCATTCCCATTCAGGATTATCAAAAATAAACTGAATAACTATTCTTGGTACTCTACCCTTAAGCACAGCAGAAACTAAAACGTTGGTGTCAATAACAACTTTCATTCTCCGCTTCGGTAAGCTTCAATCTCTGCTGCTATTTCCGCTTCGGTAATATCTTGTACTCCTGGTAGCGACCGTGTTTTATCAAATAAATCTCTAACTTTTTTACTAATTTCCGCTCTGGGATTGTCCTCAGCTAAGATAATTATTTCTACTCGCTGTCCTACCTGAAAAGGTAAATCAGATAAGACCACTTGCTTTGGATCTGTAATAGTAATGTATTTTTTGTAAGCGTTCATAATTCCTTACTGAGTAAAAAAACTAAAGTTATGTCCTAACTCACGCAGAATATGATAAGGATAAATGAAAAAATGACCCGTACTTTTAATCCTGAATCTTATGCTAAATTACTAGCCGAATATCAGCCAAAAATAATTACTACAGAAGAAGAAAACGAACAAGCGATGGCAGTAGACAAGCCGCTTTGCGTCTACGCACTTGCTTTAACTTTAGACCATCGTCCCAATCGTACACCAGAAGAAGAGATGCTGTTGGATCTGTTGGTGACAGATTTACATTTACTTGCTTGCCTGTGGAAAACTTGTGGAAAAACACCCTAGCTTTTCCACAAGGTAATTATACTTAATTAAGTTTGATTAAAAAAACTTCAACTTTTCCACAGATTTTTCCCCAAAAAGTAAGATTTTTTCCACAATCTAAGTGAAATTTAATCAATATTTATACGTTACTTAATATTTTCAACCAATTGTTTAACTTTTAAGGTTCAATGATGAAGGCGCAGGTTGTGGAAAACTTTAAATAAAGAATTCTGAATTCTTACAATGATTTTTGCGGACGGCTAGTCATATTAATGCGATCGCTAAGTTGGCGTAGTGTTTGTGCTAAAGTGCGATCGCTCTCTTGGAGTTGAGCAATTTTGTCACAACTATAGATCACCGTTGTATGGTCTTTACCACCAAACTCTTCCCCAATTCTCGGCAAACTCAAAGACGTGTGTTGACGCATTAGATACATGCCAATTTGACGCGCCCAGCTAATTTCTCGGCGTCGTGAGTTACCTTTAAGGTCATCAATTGAAACATCAAAATTCTCAGCGACAACTGTCAAAATTGTTTCTGGGGTAGCCACCACTTTTTCATTCGGTTGGCCTAAAACTGGTGCGATATTTTCCACCGTCATCGGTAAACCCCAAATAGAAATGTAAGCCAGTGCCCGAATTAAAGCTCCTTCTAATTCTCGAATATTAGAAGTATAGTTAGAAGCTATATACTCAACCACATCGCGCGGCAGGCGAATATTTTCATACTCAGCTTTTTTCTGCAAAATCGCCATTCTCGTTTCTAAATCCGGCGTTTGAATATCTGCGATTAACCCCATAGAAAAACGAGAACAAAGACGTTCTTGTAAACTCGGAATTTGGTTCGGAGGACGGTCAGAAGCAATCACAACTTGCTTCCCTGCTTCATGTAAAGTATTAAAAGTATGAAAAAATTCTTCTTGGGTGTATTCTTTGCCTTCAAGAAACTGAATATCATCAACTAATAAAACATCAGCGGCTCGATAATGCTCTCGAAAAGTTTGCATACTATCCTTACGAATCGCTGTAATTAAATCATTAGTAAACTGTTCAGTAGAAACATAAAATATTTTACAACCAGGAGAAATTTCCCAGCGATAATGACCAATAGCTTGCATCAGATGAGTTTTTCCCAAGCCGACGCCGCCACATAAAAATAAAGGATTAAACTCTCTCCCAGGATATTCTGCAACTGCTAAAGAAGCAGCATGAGCCATGCGATTGTTCGCACCGACTACAAAACGCGAAAAAACATATTTAGAGTTTAATTCCGTAGTTTTTTGGATGTTATGAGAAACGGGTTCAGAAATATTGGTAGGATTTGGTGATTCCCAAGAAACCTCTCGTTCACTAACATGAGAAACTTCATCACCTTGAGCAACGGTAATGTAAATTTCTACAGGATGACCCAAAATATCTTGTACTACATGAGCAATGGTGTTTACATAATACTTCTGCAACCAATTACGAGCAAATGGGTTAGGAGTACATATCACTAAGCAATTATTTTCTAATCGCTCCGCACTAGCAGTTTTGATCCAAGTTTCAAAGGTAGGCCGGGATAGCTCAAGTTTTAGGCGCTCTAGTACCTGAGTCCACAGATTTTCTATGGAAATTTCCATAATCCACCACCTTTGCTGCTAATCGTCACAATAGAAGAGAAAGCACTAATTTAGCATCGAGATACCCTAGACCTAGAACAAACTTTTAAGTTGTAATCATTTTGGGACATACCCGGTAGGCAAGATCCTAACACCCACTGGCCAAACTGAGTACTCAGCAGTGAGTTTAAAAACTTAATACTGAGCCATCTGACACATAGCTCAATGCTGGTGAACGGTATTTTAACTCAGCACAGGCTAAACTCCCCTAAGAAAGCTAACACCACTCTTGTACAGACGCGATTAATCGCGTCTCTACTCAAATGCGATTAATCGCGTCTCTACTCAAATGCGATTAATCGCGTCTCTACTCAAATGCGATTAATCGCGTCTCTACTCAGCACTCTCATTGACACGGAGAAGCAACGACACATGAAGACAACAAACCATGACTTAACATGCAAAAATATTAATATCAGGGCTTTGCCCCAGAGGTTGTGGATGCTCTCAATAGTGGTGTTGCTGGGGAGCTGCTCTCTTATAAGAGCCAAAACCTTTGAGAGTCAACAAACCGCTCCTCAACCTGAAAACACAATTGCTCCCAATCCGGTAATTGCTCCTCCACCAATTATCTCATCGTCTGGAGATCCTAATTTTGTGGTAAAAGTCGTGCAAAATGCTGGGTCTGCGGTAGTTAGGATTGATTCTTCCAGAACAATTACTTCTCGCGTACCAGAAGAATTTAACGATCCTTTATTTCGGCGGTTTTTTGGAGACGCAGTACCACAGCCGAGACAACGGGTAGAGCGGGGTAGCGGTTCTGGATTTATCATTAATTCTTCAGGTCAAATTTTAACCAATTCCCATGTAGTAGACGGTGCTGATAGAGTGACTGTTACACTCAAAGATGGTCGGACTTTTAACGGCAAAGTTTTAGGTGAAGACACACTAACAGATGTAGCTGTTATTAAAATTGACGCCAATAACCTACCAACCCTGTCTGTAGGGAACTCAGATATTTTACAACCAGGAGAGCCAGTAATTGCCATTGGTAACCCGTTAGGCTTGAATAACACTGTCACTTCTGGGATTATTAGTGCCACAGGTCGTTCTAGTAGCGATATTGGCGCTAGTGATAAGCGGGTTGATTACATCCAAACCGATGCTGCCATTAACCCTGGTAATTCTGGCGGCCCGCTACTAAATACTCGCGGTCAAGTAATTGCCATGAACACAGCCATTCTCCGAGGCGCTCAAGGCTTAGGATTTGCCATTCCCATTAACACAGTGCAAAGAATTGCCCAAGAATTAATCGCTAAAGGCAGAGTGGATCATCCTTATTTGGGCGTACAAATGGTGACACTGACACCAGAAAACAAAGAAAGAATCAAAAATATCGCAGGCGATCGCCTAAAGCTGACAGCCGATGAAGGCGTTTTGCTCGTGGAAATTATGCCGCGATCGCCCGCATCCGCAGCTGGACTCAGACCAGGTGATGTGATTAAAAGCATCAATAACCAGTCTGTGACTAAAATTGAACAAGTACAGAAGCTAGTAGAAAATAGCAAAATCGGTACCGTCCTACCAATAGAAGTAGAGCGCAATGGACAAATTGTCCAAGTAGCAGTCCGACCTGCTCCTTTACCTGTAAGACGTGAAGGATAAAGTTATCGGGCATGGGGTGATGAGGGTGATGAGGGAGATGAGGGAGATGAGGGAGATGAGGGAGATGAGGGAGATTTAAAATTGAAAGTTTCGAGTTCAAAGGCTTAATGTTCAAGCTTTAAGGCTTAATGTTCAAACTTTAAGACTTAATGTTCAAACTTTAAGGCTTAATGTTCAAGCTTTAAGGCTTAATGTTCAAGCTTTAAGGCTTAATGTTCAAACTTTAAGGCTTAATGTTCAAGCTTTAAGGCTTAATGTTCAAACTTTAAGGCTTAATGTTCAAACTTTAAGGCTTAATTTTCAAGCTTATCTCCCCCATGCCCAATGCCCAATGCTCAATTACCAAAGGAGTTTTCTTATGTCTGAACCAATCATTCAATTAGGCAATCCCACACTGCGCCAAAAAGCTGCTTGGGTTGATAATATCCAAGATCCAGGTATTCAAAAATTAATCGATGACTTGATGGCTACTGTTGCCAAGGCTAACGGAGTGGGAATTGCTGCGCCCCAAGTTGCAAAATCCTATCGTTTATTTATTGTGGCTTCCCGCCCTAATCCCAGGTATCCTAACGCTCCAGAAATGGAACCTACTGCTATGATTAATCCTAGAATCATTGCTCACTCAACCGAAGTTGTCAAAGATTGGGAAGGTTGTTTAAGTGTTCCAGGCATTAGGGGATTAGTTCCTCGGTATAAAAGTATCGAAGTGGAATATAGCGATCGCCAAGGCAATCTACAAAAACAAGAATTAAGCGATTTCGTTGCTCGTATCTTTCAACACGAATATGACCACCTCAACGGCATCGTATTTGTAGACCGCCTAGAAAACACTCACGATATGATTACTGAGCAGGAATACCAACAACGAGTAGTTAACAAGACTTAATCTCAAAATAATTCTTGAGGATGATAGTTAACGGAAAGTTTAAGTTATACTTAACCTATTGTTAACCTCTGGTTGGGTCTAGTTATCGGGTAAATGACCAATATTATTAGTAGTCACGAGAGGTTAAGTCCGCAGAAAAGTATGTCTCCTGACTTAACCTCTCACCAGCATCAAAGTGATGAAGTAAAAGTAAATAGCAGTACAACCGATGCGGCTGCACAGTCACAAGTGCAACTGCCTTCACAGAGATTGGAAATTGTTCATGCGACTGCTGGGCGGGTAAGAATCCGCGCTAGTGAGGGGATTTCCAAATCAACAATCAAAAATATATCCCAAGGCTTACGGCAGCAGTATGGGGTAAAAGAAGTTGCTGCCAACGAAGAAACAGGCAGTATAGTTGTCAGTTTCGATCAAAAAAAGCTGTCTCTGCCACAAGTGTTAGGGCTGTTGCAACAATTGAATATTCACCAAGCTCAAGTTTCGCCGACCTCAAACAGTCAAGCAGATCCCTTTGCTGCATGGAAATCCCTTAATTTTTGGAAGGAACAGACTATTTCGTTGATTCCTTTAATGACAGGGTTAGCAGTCACAGGTGGACTGGGGATCAGCGGCTTGGCATCGATTCCAGTATATATGATTACCGCAGAAGCAACTCGTAAGGTAATTGATGCTTTTGAAGAAGCTTTGGGGTCGGAAAAGTTACAACCAGTAAAGGGCAAGCCAGACGCCCACTCCACAAATAAGGCAAATGCTTTTGGTCAGAACCAAGAGGTGCGAGATTTGAAGGGTAAAAACTCAATAACACAGCCAGCAAAAATTGCCTACAGTGTAGTCCATGCAATTCCAGGACGTATTAGATTTCATCTGCCTCGATTAGCTGAAGATCGTGCCTATGGACGGCGGCTAGAGAGGTTGCTCAACAACGATCCCCAGATAATCGGCGTGCGTGTGAATAGTGGTGCAGCATCGATCGCCATTTCTTATCAGCCTAGCCAGATTAGCGTCAGCCATTGGGTAAATCTCATGGAGTTGGCCTTGCAAACTAATCCGCCTAGCGATGCCATCAAAGTTGCACAATCACAAACATCTCAAGAAAAAGTAAGTCAAACAACACAAACAGATACTACAACTGTGTTGGAGGACACAACTTTAAATGTGAGTCATACGGCACAATCAGACAACACAAACGTGTTAAAAGACACAACTCAACAAGAGAGTCGGACGACAGAAGTAGAGAACACTACTTTAAACTTATCAAGTTTATGGGCTGATTTGAAGCCCGGAACTATGTCTTATTCCTTAGCCATAATGGCGAACTTTCCGTTATAGACGGTTCCACACTTAGGAACACTGGAGGGTAACAATGGAGGGTTCTAGCTCACAACTAGATTCAAGCGATGTCTACGACGGGCTGCGCCTACGCACTTACAGACAATCTGTAAGGGCAGTTCATAGCATCACCCATACACATAAAAGCCGAGTCCGATTATGTGTATCTGGGATCGGTCAGAATTTAGAATATCAGCAACGTCTGATTGAGTTGCTGCAAATAAAGCGTCTTTGAAGCGGTAATATCGCATAGCCAATGGGATTTAACCTGCCACAGATGTAGCAGCAGATTTGGCAAATGCGATCGCCTTTAGCAGAATTTCAGACATCAGCAAATCTTCAGTCCAGTAACCAATCCGGCAAGATTGGCTGTCAATACAGCTCGTTTCAGTTTCGATCTCCCCTACTTTTCAAGGGGGAGAAACTAGCCTCTGTTTGTCAGGAAGGTTAGGGGGATGTTTGAGGAATCAACATCAATAACTGATACGAATTGGAAAAATGATTGTGATAGTTCGATAGCCAAAAACCATTACTAAGTAGCTATTTCACAATCTAAAATCCAAAACGTTATTAATATATCTGAAATTGGCAAATGGTTTCCTGTGGTAAATCAAGAGTCCGGGGAACAAACAAGTTTGTAAACCTATACGAGATATAACGAATGGCACAAGTCACAGTTCAACCACCATCCCTGCGAGTTGAAAAATCTCAGGAGATTGTAGAGAAACAGAGTCAGATAATTCCTTTAGTGCAAAAGAATGGCAAAGTTTCTCGGACTCAGAAAAATGGACATTCTCGCACGCATACTGCTCAAATTTCCTACAGTGTTGTTCATCAAATTCGGGGAAGGATCAGGTTGCGCGTGCCTCGATTGCGTTACGATGCCGATTATGCTCAACGTCTTTTAGCTGTAGTAGAAGCCGATCCCCTCTTTACTAACGTCCGAATCAAACAGATGGCGGCGGCGCTAGTTGTGAATTATCAATCGGGTTCAGTTGCAGATACGAAGGTGCGATCGCGTTTGAGTTATCTGATTGGGGCGGCCAATGAAATCACAATAGTTGTGCCCAAAGCTAACAATTCATTAGCTACCCAACCAACAGAGGATGCAGAGAATTCCTGGCCTGGGATGCAACTTTCGGCTATGGCTACCGGTCTAGCTGTGCTAGGAGGGCCGTTGGGGCTACCGATTCCCCCTTTAATAGTGGCGGGAACCATTGCCCTAGCAACCTTACCGGTCTTCCAAAGGGCAGTGGAAGGGATCGTCAAGGAACGCAAATTGAACATTGACTTTTTGGATTTTCTGGCGATCGCAATTACCACCGTCCAAGGTCAATTTCTCACACCATCCTTGATGTTGAGCTTAATTGAAATCGGTGAAAACATCCGCGATCGTACTGCTCGTTCTTCTAAATTGCAAACCCTAGATTTACTCAGTTCCTTAGGGCAATTCGTCTGGGTTGAACGCAACGGGGTCAAAGAACAAATCCCGATTCAGGATGTACAACGTGGTGATACAGTCATTGTCTATCCTGGGGAACAGGTGCCAGTTGATGGTACTATCCTCCGGGGTAAAGCCCTGCTAGATGAGCAGAAACTCACCGGCGAATCCATGCCTGTCTTAAAAAGAAAAGGACAGCCAGTTTTTGCCTCAACTTTGATGCGTGAGGGACGAATTTATATCTTGGCGGAATGGGTGGGTAACGACACCCGTGCCGGACAAAGCATCAAGTTAATGCAAGAAGCACCAGTCCATGATACCCGCATGGAAAACTATGCCATCAAAATTGCCGAAAAAGCTGTTGTGCCAACTTTGTTACTTGGTGCGGGGGTATTTGCCGCAACTCGCAACCCAGCACGGGTAGCTAGCGTGCTTACCCTGGATTTATGCACAGGAATTAGGGTATCGATTCCGACAACAGTTTTGGCAGCGCTGACTTATGCAGCCAAGCACGGCATCCTGATTCGTAGCGGTCGGGCATTAGAACAACTGGCAGCAGTTGATACAGTTGTGTTTGATAAGACGGGCACTCTCACAAAAGGTGAAGTGTCAGTCGTCAGAGTTGAGAGTCTCAATGCTGCAACATCAGACTTGCGGGTCTTGGAACTAGCTGCTGCGGCTGAACAGCGGCTGACGCATCCTGTAGCTGAAGCAGTGATTAGGTATGCCGAAGCACAGCAAGTAGCGATCCCCAACCGGAGTAAATGGGACTATCAATTGGGTTTAGGCGTACAAGCCGAGATTGAGGGCGAGACTGTTTACGTCGGTAGCGAGCGCTTTTTGCGTCAGCAAGGCATAGACATGGAACCTCTCAACGGGCATAAGCCAGGAGACTCACTGATTTACGTCGCTAGTAACAATCAACTTCAGGGTAAAATAGTCTATAGTGATATTCTACGTCCTGAAAGTCAGGAAGTAATTACCCAGTTATTGACAGTTGATGGCGTAGAAGTTCACATGCTCACCGGAGATAACAAGCGAACAGCTAATGCTGTGGCTGCTCAATTGGGGATAGCACCAAAGCATACCCATGCCGAAGCTTTTCCGGAACAAAAAGCGACAGTTGTCCGCCAACTACACGAACAAGGTAAAACAGTTGCATTTGTAGGGGATGGAATCAACGATTCGCCTGCTTTAGCCTACGCTGACGTTTCAGTATCCTTCGCTAACGGTTCGGAAATTGCGCGGGAAACAGCAGATGTGGTGTTAATGCAAAATGACTTGCATGGTTTACTAGAAGCGATCGCGATCGCTCGTAAAGCCAAGCAAATAATTCATCAAAACACCAGTATTGTTGCCCTTCCTAACATTGCAGCGATGTTTGTTGCCGTGTTCTTTGGTCTTAACCCCTTAGCGGCAACAGTAGTCAATAACGGCTCAACAGTAGTTGCAGGCGTCAATGGCTTGCGTCCAATTCTCAAACCTTCACCAAAAAAAGCTCTACCATCGGCAAGATGATACAACTCTTTTAACAAGAGTACGTTAGAAAGCTTTACGACAATTTTTCAACTTAATAGGAGGAATCTTAACTATGGCACCTAAAATTACCGATTTCATTGAAGATGCAGGCCCTGTGGGAATTGTAGCTGGAATTGGCGCAGTTATCCTGGCTCCCGTCCTAATTCCCCTCGTTGCTGGAATTGGTAAACCCATAGCCAAATCCGTAATCAAAGGCGGACTTGCAGCCTACGAAAAAAGCAGAGGAGCCTTTGCAGAACTTGGTGAAAGCTGGGAAGATATTGTAGCTGAAGCTAGGGCAGAACTAGCTGAAGACAAGCAAACTCCAGTATTTGAAGCTGCGAATAGCCCTGTTGACAACACCTCTGATAATGGTGTGTAAAACCCTCAAAAATGGGAATAGGGCATAGGCCATGGGGCATGGGGAGGAGTGGGAGGTGTGGGAGGTGTGGGAGGATGGGGAAGAAATCTTTCTCCCCACACTCCCCACACTCCCCACACTCCCCACACTCCCCACACTCCCCACACTCCCCACTCCCTTCTTTAAAATCCAACTCCAAATTAGGACGACAGTTGTGTGTTGACAAATAGTCATGGTAATCTGACCGAGATGCCCAAAATTATTGAGCAAAGAGCTTTAAGCAATTTTTCCAAACGAATATCTACCAAAATTGTCAGCAATACTCCGGGACGGCTACGCTTGAGAGTTGCTCTACCCTATCGTCAAAACGGGGAAATCCAACGCATTGCTAATGCACTGACAGCGCAACCTTACATTAATAAGGTGCGGACTAATATTCATCACGGTAGTATTGCGATCGAACACGATGGCAAAGATGATACTTTGAAAAATGTAATTGCCACACTGACAGATTTAGGAGTTATTTTCGCCGATATTACTGAGGGGAACTCCGAGGCAGCTGTGGGCATTACAAATGCAGTTTTTAACTTAAACAAAAAAGTCGAACTGGCAACGAAAGGTGAAATTGACTTGCGGGTTATTTTTCCCTTAGGATTGAGTATCCTTGCTGTTAGACAGTTACTAGCTAAGGGTTTGCAATTTGAAATTATTCCCTGGTATGTGTTGGCATGGTACGCCTTTGATAGCTTTATTAAACTGCATGGCGTTAGAAAACCACAATCAACAACTAATGAGTAAACATACATAACTAGGGACGCAAGCAGGGCGATGGCATCTTTTAAGAAGTAAAAAGTAAAAAGATAATCCCCATAAATAAATTTAGAGAGAAGTTGAAGCGCAGGCTTATAGCAGGAAACAGGCAATAAGCAACAGGCTTCAACTTCTCTTGCTGTCTGGCTTTTAAGGCTAATGCCAACCAAAGAAGACACAGGGATGCACTTTCAAGAATTACTGACTTGTGATTACCAAGAAGGGGAAAAGGGGAAAGGGTAAGGGGTAAGGGAAGAAGAAAAAACTTTTCACCACAAGGTATAAAGCCCCTGTTTTTAAATATGTATCTCAAAAAAGAAGATTGAAGAGATACATAGTGCGATCAAAATTGCCGACTCCATGCCTTGAAACCCCTGTTTTGAAATTGCTGGTTCCTTTCCCCCTCTTTTTCATACAAATAATAAATAAAGAATTTTTAAAGATTTAAGATTATACAATTTCTTGTTACTGTAAGCGTGTTATAGCTATTGTATTAGTAAATACTCTTAATAGGTGTAAAGATTGAGAGCCACTAAGTTAGTAGCACGGTAGCGTGTTACGTAACACGCTTGCATACTGTTAATTGCTCACAGGTTTAAAGTAACTGTGTTTATACCACTTATTTTCAACTTCTGATGTTTGGTTTATGAAAAGCACTAGACTTGATTTACAAAAAACTATATCTCAACACCACAATTCAAAGTTTCTGCAAAATTGGGCTTTTTATCTAGGAATTTTAATTTTATTAGTTATTTTTTGCATTTATAGTTATTCAATATTCTCAGATAAATTATTTTTAGGAGAGGGTGATAAAGGAGGCCGCTTTTCCATAGCGATGCAGTTTGCTCATGACCCCAGCAAAGCTTTAGATCTCAAATATTGGGTATCAGCATGGCCGCCAGTCCCCTTTATAATTCAATCTTGGATTCTACGCTTGGTTCTTTTTTCAAGAGTGCCGGATATTAGTATAGGTATCAAAGCTGTTGAATTAACTAGCGTTACTTTTGTCTTGCTGGGTTTCTTTTTTATTGGTCGTTCTGTGGCTGTGCAAACTAACGAATTAACAGGGCTTTTAGCTTTTTTATTGTGTTTTTGCACGCCTTTAATGATGAACTTAGCCCATACTCCTATGGCCGAAGCATACGCTTTTTTCTTTATTGCATTTGGTATTTTTAATGTATTTAGTTATATAAAAAATCAAAAAAGATTTGTTTATATTATAATTTCAATTTTGTCGTTCAGTTTAGCATATTTCTGTCGAACAGAAAGTCTAATTTTCTCATTAATTACTGGGATCTTCCTTTTAGGACATAAAAAATGGAAATCAGCTATATTGCTTGTATCTACGACGATATTAGTAGCAGTAGCTCAAATATTAGGGGCTAGTTTTTTCATAGAAGGAACCCATCTTTATGACAGAGATTTATGGGGAGGAAAAGGATTAGACAGACTACAATATGCGAAAACCCTACTTTTTTATTTTTTCAATGCTAGCAAAAGAGTTATTGTATTTTCTTCGATCTGGATTGTTCCTTTGGTTTATTTAAAGTTAAAAGAGCCTAGAAATCTCAAGTCTAATAAAGTTGCACAGGCCAAAGAAAATTCGAGCAATCAATTTATTAAGCTTTATAATAAGTTTAATTTATTGTTAGTAAATTATCCCATTACTATCTGGGTAATTTTCTTTCTGGTTGCATTAATAATGCCAATTTTTTTAGCTCTAAAAGGTGCGATCGATCCATTATCACGATATTTATACTTAGCCAATATTTTTATAACTACTGCGATCGCTCTTGTCATTGCTCAAACTATCGATGGTTTCTCAGTCACTAATAAAAGGCTAGGAAAACAGTTAGTTATTGCAAGCCTTACACTGGTGATACTATTTTCTAGTACGTTTAGTTTTGCTTATGCAAGTGGTAGTGTAAACACTCAAAAGATACCATCATCAATCAAAGAAGTTATTAATTTTATTTCTCTCAATAAGCCACCAAAGACTCGCATAGCATTTGATTTTTTAGAATGGCAAGAATATGGAATGGCGGCGTACTTGTCAGATCCAGAATTACAGACAACAGCTACACAGTTTTCACTTGTATGGACTGCTTTTCCACGAGAAGTTGATTCAGAGATTACATCTTTATTACCCAAAAAATTCCAGGTTACCGCACCTCAATCAACAGTAGAGGGAAGAACCGCTATTTTTCATGCCTATATTTATGCTAAAAATCCTAGCTATTTTGTGATTGCGAGTGATTCTTTGTATACAAAAATAGAAGATTATCCAAGAATCAAGGATGCAGTAGGATTTGGAAGAAACTATATCCGAAAATACTTAACTGCAAAAGACAAAACCAAATCAACATTTGAGTTTCAGTCACCGTATATTTTCCCAGAAAAGAAAATCACCTTGAATAAAGTCTATGAAAATGAGTCGTATATTATTCTAAAATCTTAGTCTGCTATAGAGGTTTCTCAAAGTTAGGCTTGACTGCCATACATAAAGTTTAAATGGTCTGTAATCGTGTATCTTGATTATCAGTTATCAGTTTCGTCCGTTGGGTAACGCTTCCTGCATCTGTTGGTCTTTATGCTTTCTTTAGCACTACGATCGCAGCATACGCTCTGGGGAATGTTAACTGTTGACTGATTCTAAATACTGTTTGTCAGAAGTGACCAAACCATGAAAAAGCTGATCAACAAGCCAGAAGACTTTGTACGCGAAAGTCTAGAAGGTATGGCAGTCGCTCATTCTGATTTAATTAAAGTCAACTATGACCCTGCTTTTGTCTATCGAGCTGATGCACCCGTTCAAGGGAAGGTAGCAATTATTTCTGGTGGGGGTAGCGGTCACGAACCGATGCACGCTGGCTTTGTGGGCAGAGGAATGCTTGATGCAGCTTGCCCTGGGGAAGTTTTCACTTCACCCACTCCTGACCAAATGCTAGAAGCAGCCAAACAAGTAGATGGAGGGGCTGGTATTCTTTATATCGTCAAAAATTACAGTGGCGATGTGATGAACTTTGAAATGGCAACTGAGTTAGTTCGTGCTGAGGGCATCAGATCGCTAAATATTTTGATTGATGACGATGTGGCAGTCAAGGACAGTTTGTATACCCAAGGACGACGAGGTGTAGGAACAACAGTACTGGCGGAAAAAATTTGCGGTGCAGCAGCAGAAGAAGGGTATGATTTATCACAAATAGCAAATTTGTGTCGTCGAGTAAATTTGCATGGGCGGAGTATGGGAATTGCTCTGACATCTTGTACAACACCAGCCAAAGGAACGCCAACCTTTGAACTAGGCGATCGCCAAATTGAATTAGGCATTGGTATTCACGGAGAGCCAGGAATAGAACGCACAAATCTCAAATCAGTAGACGAAATTACCGAAATTTTGACGCGATCGCTCATTGAGGATACAGCGTACACTCGTACAGTACGCGAGTGGGATGAAGACAAGGGAGAATGGCTTGATGTAGAACTCATCGACCCACCACTTGTAAAAGGCGATCGCGTGTTAGCTTTTGTCAATGGTATGGGTGGAACTCCAGTTTCGGAATTGTATCTTGTTTACCGTAAACTCGCCGAAATCTGCCAACAACAAGGATTGCAAATTGTACGAAACTTAATCGGGTCTTATATTACATCTTTGGAAATGCAAGGTTGTTCTATTACCCTGTTGAAGCTAGATGATGAAATCATCAGGTTATGGGATGCACCAGTAAAAACACCAAGTTGGCGGTGGGGAGTTTGATATGGTCACTCAGGCGCAGATATTACAATGGTTGCAAGCATTTGCATCGGAAATAGAGCAGAATAAAACATATTTGACAGAGTTAGATGCAGCCATTGGAGATGCTGACCACGGGATAAATATGGATCGTGGGTTTAAAAAAGCGATCGCTCAGTTACCCAATGTCGCAGACAAAGACATTGGCAGCATTCTCAAAACCGTGAGTATGACTTTGATTTCCTCCATTGGCGGTGCCAGCGGCCCTCTTTACGGCACTTGGTTTTTGCGAGCCAGTGCAGTAGTAGTTCTTAAGCAAGAACTAACAGAAAAAGATATGTTAGAGCTACTGCAAGCGGGCTTAGACGGTGTGCTGCAACGTGGTAAAGCCCAACTGGGAGACAAGACAATGGTAGATGTTTTGTCTCCGGCTGTGGCAGCTTTTAGGCAGGCTGTAGAAGAAAACCAAAGTACTGTGGAAGCTATGCAACAGGCTGTAGTGGCTGCCCAAAAAGGGTTACAGGAAACTATACCAATGCAGGCGAAAAAAGGACGGGCTAGTTATTTGGGAGAAAGAAGTGTTGGACATCAAGATCCCGGAGGAACTTCTGCTTATTTGATGTTGAAGAGTTTGTTAGGAGTGTTAGAAAGTTCTGGGGAATAACTATCTGATTGACATGACATCTTTATGAATCGAATGAAATAAAAGTATTACAAAAAGCTATTACAAAAAGCTTGGAGTGGGAGAATAGCTATGCCTTTTGTAGATTTTCGCCTTATTGAGGTATGAATACAAAAGACTTCTTGCAGAAGTCGGGAAAAGGGGAAAGGGAAAGGGGGAAAGGTTTGGTATTTTCCCTTTCCCCTTTAACATGAGTCCCTTTTCCCATCTCTTGCAAAAAGCACTTTTGCAAGAGGTCTAAAGTTGAACGAAATTATTGTCTTTATAACAGATATCCTAGAATTTGAACTAAAGTATTCAAGTGATCCATATTATTTCATAAGCATTAAAGAATCGATATCTAAAAGCCAATTTTCATCAACAAATTCCAAATTTTCATTGTAAACAAGAACTAACTCACCAATCTTTTGAGTGTGATTATTCGGTGCTTGTGTGGTATCAGCACTAGAAGCTATGAGGAAAAACTTTAACTGAAAAAAGCGTTCTTTTTGACTAACACCAATAGAACTGCTGACTAATTCTGCGTCTAAGTCACGAGGTAAAGTAATTGTTTCATAATATTCATCTCGATCGTCCCAGTAGCCACATACTTTATATTCACATTCTTCCAAATGTTCTTGAACAAGTCTATTGCTATCTAAATTTTCTAATATTTCAGTTAAATCTTGCCAAACTTGATGATTTTTTAATTCGAGTCTTGCCATAGTTATATAGCTTTAATGTTCTGTTACCAAACCAGGAAAGTGTAATATCCCATCAATGAATTTTGCATGAAATCGGCGGTCGCCACCTTTACCTAAGACTTTAGATTTTAAATCGTAGCCTGATTCTTGGGAAGTTACTAACCCAACATTACCACGAGGAGAGACTTGTCCTTTATCAATAGCTTTTAAATGTTTCCCTTTACGATCATATTTTAATGCCAGCTTTATTTGTTCGCTTGCAAATGAAACTAGCAGGCCACTTATTGAAAGATATACAGTATCAGGTTGAATATCTGCCCAATTATTGGGTAAAGCTTCCATTAAATTAATACTGATACAGTAAGTAGGTCGGTGTGAATATTTATCGTTGCGATGAGGCAGGAGGCAGGAGGCAGGAGGGAAGAGGGCTTGAGTCTATTTAATTTTTCTTAACATAGTTTGGTTTTTCGACATTGTTCTACTTAGAAGCAAAATTTATTGCTGTTAAGTAAGCCAAATAAGTAAGTTACTCAATATTAATCTCTTCAAATGCTTCCTCTAAAAGAATTCTTAGAATTTATGATATTTTTAGCTTCAAATCCTTAAAGGACAAGGAAAATCGTAGATATTACCTAAAAATTCCAACTTATTTGATCGACAACCGATATATTCTGAATACGCCATTTAGTTCCGTATCGAACTAAATCATATCGGACTCGCAAATTATCATTAGAAGAACTTTGAAATTGACCATTTTCATATAATTGTGTAGCTTCTTTGACTGTAGCTTCCACAGCGGCGCGATCGCTAAATAATTCACCTTTTTCTACAGATTCAATCTTCAGGCTATGATTGTACTTGCGATAGCGGTTATCTAACTTATTTTGTTGAGCAATCAGCCGCCATTGAGACAACGCTGAACCAGTTAAAATCTGGTCTAAACTATTAATTTGATGATTAGGCCCTAAAGCTGCGGCTTTCGTAGATAGCCAAGTTTGAATTATTTCCTGTGCTGTTGCATTTGTCAAAGTACCTTCTGGTAATTGTGGCTTATTTACGTCAGGAATAAATACTGGTGGTTGATTTATCTGTACAAATAACTGTAAATCATGCTTAGGTGGTGTGGGGAAAAATAGGTTTTTTATCCATCCAAAAGCTGTTGTAGCTAACACCCAGAAAACTAATATAATCACTAGGGAAATAAACACTCTCCACACCAGCCGTGTTTTCCCTTCTATAGTGTTAGCAAAAGTTCGCCGCCGTCGTCGCGGACGAGGACGAGGACGATTATCAGGTATACGTTCTCGACTAACAGGTTGAGTAGGTTTTCTTCGCCTACGCTTTTGGTTTTGACTCGGTGTACTAGTCCTACCTGAACCATTCCAATTCTGATTATTAGGCCTGGTCATGCGTTCAGCAGTAGGAGGCGGTGCAGCAGTTACTTCTGGTTTGGCACTTTCAGATGAATTCCATCTCGGTTGCGAGAAGTTTGAATATTCTGGTCTTTGTTGTGTTGGTCTTTCTGGTAAATTTGGGTCAGGTGTTGGATTGCGATCAAATTGTCGAAAAGTCGCAGTTGAATTGTTGGGAAAACGTGGATTATTTGTTTGTGGCTGTTGAAAAAGCTGGGGATTAATTACACCAGACTCATTAGTTGTTTGGGCATCGTTGGGCAATGCTTCTAAATAAGCTTGCACCTGTGGGTTAGCAAAGTACTCTTTGAGAGAAGCTTGCTGGTTTGCCAAATCTCGAAAATGGGGAAATACTTCGTGTTGCAACCACTGTTCTGTATATAAACACAGCCCTGGTAACAAATCTGGGGAGTCTTGAGATTTTTCCCGAATAAAGACTAAAGCTTCGTACTCCTGACTAAGTTCTAAAACACGAGTTGCTTCTTCGGTTTGTCCCAAGAGTAATGCACATAGCGACTGTTCTAAATGTACATCTTGGCGATTGCCCAGACGGGCTAGCATCTGCCTTGCTTGCCGAATTAAAGCGGGTTGTCGTTGAGCAAATCCTCTGGCTATCAAAGCATAAACAGCCAAGTAAATAGCCACAGCAGAAGGACGTTTACTTTCGGCTTCAAATAACTTGTGTTGTTCTGCGACTGTTAAGTGGTTACGTAATTGCTGGATAAAACGCAGAAAATCATCTATGTTTAAACCAGAGCGATCGCTATTTGTACCATCAATGCCGCCACGATCCTCCAAAAGATTTTGCAATAATTCCAGACCCTGGCGTCGTTCGGCAGTTTTTTCTTGAGGTAGTGCTAGTAACTCTAAAATTCGATAGGGTCGCAATTTATAGAGATCTGCCTGAATTTCTGCCTGTACGCTGGTAAATAACCCTTCCCGAACCAGCAATTCCTCACCAGTTTCTAAGGATACAGCAGCATTTTCGTAGTGACCTTGCTGCCACTGTTCGCGTCCTAGTTCTAAACAAGCAAGAGCAACAGTGAGAACGACATCGGGACGTTCAGGACTTTCGGGAATTTCTTCGTCTGCTAGATTATTGCCTTTATTGTTACCGGAAACACCGTTTTTATTCACTAGGTACGGACGACCTAGTTTTAGTACGAGTTCGTATTCCCCTAATTCTTGCAAAATCAACAAAGCGCCAACTAACTCGTCTTGGGAAACATCAATACCCAAATTCTGGGCTTCAATATTCCTTTTTTGGCTTTCTTTGGGGTTTTCTCCTGCTAGTGTGCCGGCAGCAACGTTATCAGGGTCATAGGCGTGGGTGAGATAAAGGTGATCGTAAGTACTGCGTTGTTTTGGATCTGATAAAACCACGTAAGCTTCTTCTATAAGTTGTTTACGAGAAGAAATTGCTGCTGTTGAATACTCACGTCTTGGCAATTGTACAATGCGATCGCTGTATGCCTGCCGCAATTGTTCGTCACTTGCCGCTAACGGTAGTCCTAAAATTCGGTAGTAATCTAGCGGAATTCGCACAGTCCACTTCCCCTGCAGCGCGATCGACATAATTCACCTAGAGCGTTCCAGGCCAGTAAAACCGTGCCATAATAATGCCGTGTAGAATCTACTCTACAAGTGTATATTGCAACTACTTGTTTTGTACCTTCCCGAAATTTTGAGTCACATTCTAGTACTAATTTTTTGCCTTCGCCTAGAAAGCTTAAGCTTTTTGTCTTAATTCTTAGTATTTTTTGTTTAATACAACCTTCGATACCATAAACCACAACTACCGCTATTGTCACGGGATAAATGTTGTGGTCACACGAGTCTATTGATTTTTTCGGGACTTTCCCAGTATGCAGTTAATAAACTACTACTTTTGGGGGTTGACCCTGATAACAAGAGACAAAAATCATATCATATTTAATCTTTAATTACAATTACCCATTTAGGTATAGAAATTTTGGCATCATTTTTTTTTAAATTGTTAATGGGTATGCAGAAACCAGTTTATCTTGATTGGTACTCTATCAAGGGGAATGGTGAGACAAAAAAAGTCCAAACACCAGATGTCGCATTTTAAGTTACATCCCCACAGGGTTATAGGCGCAAAAGTTAAAATTTCGCCTGGGAAAGTTGACGGGTATCCAAACCGACACTATCCACTTTCCCAAAACTTAAAAATCTACCTATTCCCTAAAATCCTTTTTTGGTGCATAAATAAAGTTTGATTGTTGAATCTTAACGTTAGCCTGTTATAGTCTCAGACGTTATCAGACCAACTTATTTAAGACCGTAACTTTAATTTGTAGAACAGGGATACTGGAAAATAATGGTTCAAGAGCGTACTTTACCCACATTTAATGCTGCCACTAGCCGCATTACTAAAGAAGAAGGGTTACGGTTATATGAAGACATGGTGTTAGGGCGCTTATTTGAAGATAAATGCGCTGAAATGTATTATCGGGGCAAAATGTTTGGTTTTGTCCATTTGTACAACGGTCAAGAAGCCGTTTCCACCGGCGTTATCCAAGCAATGCGGCCGGGTGAAGATTTCGTTTGCAGTACCTACCGCGACCACGTTCACGCTTTGAGCGCGGGAGTACCAGCAAAAGAAGTCATGGCAGAGTTGTTTGGCAAAGCCACAGGTTGCAGCAAAGGGCGCGGTGGTTCTATGCACATGTTTTCTGCCGAACACCGCTTGCTAGGTGGCTATGCGTTTGTGGCAGAGGGAATTCCTGTGGCAGCTGGAGCGGCTTTTCAAACCAAATATCGCCGCGAAGTACTAAAAGACCAAAGTGCTGACCAAGTAACAGCCTGCTTTTTTGGTGACGGTGCAGCTAACAACGGTCAATTTTTCGAGACCCTGAATATGGCAGCTCTATGGAAACTGCCAATTCTTTTTGTGGTCGAAAATAATAAGTGGGCCATTGGTATGTCTCACGAGCGAGCCACTTCCCAACCAGAGATTTATAAAAAAGCCAGTGTATTTAACATGGTGGGTGTGGAAGTAGATGGTATGGATGTACTGGCAGTACGAGCCGTAGCTCAAGAAGCTGTAGCCCGCGCTCGTGCCGGTGAAGGGCCAACATTAATTGAGGCATTGACCTATCGCTTCCGGGGTCACTCCTTGGCAGACCCAGATGAAATGCGAAGCAAAGCAGAAAAAGAATTTTGGTTTGCCCGCGACCCAATTAAGAAATTGGCAGCTTATTTGCTAGAGCAAAACCTGGCTGATGAGCAAGAACTCAAAGGCATCGACCGTAAAATTCAAGAACTAATCGACGAAGCAGTAAAATTCGCCGAAAGTAGCCCCGAACCAGACCCCAGCGAATTATATCGTTTCGTGTTTGCAGAAGACGAATAAATTCTCTGGTTATGGGGCATGGGGATAATGAAGCACGAGAGGCAGGGGAAAAGGTTAAAGGTTAAAGGGAAAAGGAATAAATTTAATCTTTCCCCTTTCCCCCTTACCCCTTTCCCTTTCCCCATTCCAATGCCCAATGCCCAATGCCCCACGCCCAATTCCCAATTAGGACTAAAATTTGTGTTTACCATTGCAGTTCAACAGCAACAGTACAAAACTTACATCCTTTCAGATGAAACCGCTGGTTCTCAACTGGAAGTCGTACCAGAACGCGGTGGTATCATCACCCGTTGGCGCATTCAAGGGCAAGAAATTTTCTATTTAGACACTGAACGCTTTACTCATCCTGATTTGAGCGTCAGAGGTGGGAATCCAATTTTGTTTCCTATTTGTGGCAATCTACCAGATAATACTTATATTCATAACGGGCAAAAATATACTCTCAAACAACACGGCTTTGCCCGTGAATTGCCCTGGGAAGCAACAGAACAAAAAACTGAAGATAAAGCTAGTCTCACTGTCGTTCTTAATAGCAATGAGCAAACAAAGGCAGTTTATCCTTTTGATTTTCAGCTGGCTTTTACCTACAAACTTCAAGGTAATACCCTAGAAGTCCATCAGCAGTATAAAAACTTGTCATCCACACCAATGCCCTTTTCGGCTGGTTTCCATCCCTACTTTCTGTGTAATGATAAAACTCAGTTAAAGCTTGAAATTCCTTCTCAGCAGTATCAAGACAATCAAACTAAGGAAGTTCACTCTTTTGACGGCAATTTTGACTTTAGCCGTGATGAAATTGATTTTGCTTTTGGACAGCTAACAAGTCAATCGGCCAGTGCGATAGATCATAGCCGTAAGTTAAAACTCACTTTGGATTATGATGATTTCTCTACCTGGCTGGTATTTTGGACAGTCAAAGGCAAAGAATTCTACTGTCTAGAACCGTGGAGTGCCACCCGTAACTCTCTAAACACTGGTGATAACCTGACTGTGTTAGCACCCGGAGCTAGCCGCACGGCATCTGTAAGGTTCACTGCTAATTTTTTCTAAAGCCCTTTACAAATCCACAGATGTATATGCTATGATGGCAAAGTTGCGAAATGCAGCGAAAGGGTCGCTAACTCAACGGTAGAGTACTCGGCTTTTAACCGATTAGTTCCGGGTTCGAATCCCGGGCGACCCATTTTTAAGGTATAGAAGATTAAACTAAATCTGCAATTAAATCCTAATAATATTTATGCAGTAATAGGAAATGCTAAGTGTTAAACAGGGCTTTTCTTGTAAAGTAAGTATAAAAAGCTACGGGTTTTGAGGCAACAAGCAACAGACAGGAGTTAGAAACTGTTTATGTCTGATTTTAATTTCTGCATTGTGTACCTCAGTTACTTGTAAACTACTGTGTATTGTTTCCGATTAATGCGATCGCTCGTACAACACACACAATAAATTTCCCCAATTCGGTAGGATAGGCATAAGCTAATCCCAAACACCATTGTCATGATAAAAACACCTCCACAGCATCGGACAATTCCCTTGTTGGAAAATGGCGACAAACTCACCCGTTATGAATTTGAACGGCGTTACAATGCCATGCCTAACTTGAAAAAAGCCGAATTGATTGAGGGAATTGTCTATATCATACCTGCTGCTTTGGGTTTTAGAAGTCATGGTCAACCGCACGCTTGGATTCTCACATGGCTAGGTACTTATGAAGCCGCTACACCTGGTGTATGTTTGGGAATTGAACCCACAGTGCGCCTAGACTTAGATAACGAACCTCAACCAGATGCCGTTCTCCTCATCAATCCAAAAGCAGGCGGTCAAGCAAGACTGAGCGAAGATGATTATATTGAAGGCGCACCAGAGTTAATTGTCGAAATTGCCGCTAGTAGCGTCGCCATCGACCTCCATACCAAAAAACAAGCTTATCGTCGCAATGGAGTCAAAGAATATACAGCAGATTTCATTTGCATGAGGTACAAATTGACTGGTTTTGAGGCAGGAGGTAGGGGGCAGGAGGCAGGAGGGAGAAGAAGAATTTTTATCTTTACTTCTCTAATTGTGTACCTCATTTAGTTGCAAACTGCTGT
>JAVRCH010000040.1:0-17835 GCA_034530795.1 Nostoc sp. DedQUE12a | reverse complement strand
TTAAAAAAACCAAACGGGGTTTTTAAAACTGTTTTTTTTTTAATTTTTTTTTCCCCCCGTTTTTTTTTTTTAAAAAATTTAAATTTGGGTTTTGTGGTTGGGGGTGGGGGCTCGGTTTTTTTGGGGGGGGGGGGGGGGGGGGGGCCGGGCCCCGGGGGCGGGGGGGGGGGGGGGGGGGGGGGGGGCAGGATAGGGAAAAAATCTTTCCCCCCTTTCTCCCCACACTCCCCACACTTCCCCATCTCTCCTCTGCTCCCCAATCCCTAGCCCCCAGTCCCCAGTCTCCCATCTCAATTGTTGATTTAGATACAACTTAAAATTAATTATCTGTGTTAGTTGTGGATTTTTGTCGTTGAGATCAACTCTTAAGGTCTTCTTTAGGAGATCGGCGAAAATCTCGGACTACCCTAAAAGATGAAAGGATCTGCAAGAGTTAGCCAAACAAATTTATGACACTACAAAGCTTTGGTGTGATTGGACTAGCCGTTATGGGCGAGAATATTGCTCTAAACGTGGAACGTAATGGCTTCCCAATTGCAGTTTACAACCGCTCCCGAGAAAAAACGGATGCCTTTATGGCGCAGCGTGCGCCAGGACGGAACGTCAAAGCCGCTTTTACCCTAGAAGAATTTGTCGCCTCATTGGAACGTCCCCGCAAAATCCTTGTGATGGTGCAAGCTGGTAAGCCAGTAGATGCGGTGATTGCTCAACTCAGACCTTTGCTAGATGAAGGCGATATCATTATCGACGGTGGTAACTCTTGGTTTGAAGATACAGAAAGACGCACTCAAGAATTAGAACCTGCTGGATTGCGGTATCTTGGTATGGGCGTCAGTGGTGGTGAAGAAGGGGCGCTAAACGGCCCTTCACTAATGCCCGGTGGTACAACTAGTTCTTACGAGTATCTATCACCAATTTTCAACAAAATTGCTGCCCAAGTCGATGACGGCCCTTGTGTAACCTACATTGGCCCTGGTGGTTCTGGCCACTATGTAAAAATGGTACACAACGGCATTGAGTATGGCGATATGCAGCTAATTGCTGAAGCCTACGACTTGCTCAAAAATGCCGCTGGATTAGACCATAATCAGCTACATGAGGTGTTTGCTGAGTGGAACACCACCGACGAACTCGATTCATTTTTGATTGAGATTACGAAGAATATCTTCCCTTACATTGACCCAGAAACAAATCTACCCCTGGTGGACTTGATTGTTGACGCAGCAGGTCAAAAGGGAACTGGACGCTGGACTGTGCAAACTGCATTGGAATTGGGAGTTTCGATTCCCACAATCACAGCAGCTGTGAATGCTCGGATTATATCTTCTATCAAAGAAGAACGGGTAGCAGCATCTAAAGTCCTCACAGGCCCCAGTGGCAAGTATAGCGGGCAAACCAAGGACTTTATCAACAAAGTACGCGATGCTCTCTATTGCTCAAAAATCTGTTCTTATGCTCAAGGGATGGCCTTGCTATCTACAGCTTCAAAAACATATAACTGGAATTTGAATCTGGGCGAAATGGCGCGGATTTGGAAAGGTGGTTGTATTATTCGCGCTCGCTTTTTGAATAAGATTAAGAAAGCTTTTAGCGAAAATCCAACTTTGCCTAACTTGCTGTTAGCTCCCGAATTTAAGCAGACAATTCTCGACAGACAGACTGCTTGGCGGGAAGTGATTGCGACAGCTGCAACACTAGGAATTCCAGTGCCCGCATTTAGCGCATCCTTGGATTATTTTGACAGCTATCGCCGCGATCGCCTACCCCAAAACCTGACTCAAGCACAACGCGACTACTTCGGCGCACACACTTACCTGCGTCTTGATAAGCCAGGAACCTTCCACACTGAATGGGTACCAATCGCTGAAGCTGATAAAAAATAGGCTTTCGCACTCACACACCCAATACGGTTGGGTTAAAGGGGAAAGGGAAAAGGGAAAAGGGTAATTTCAAGCCTTTTCCCTTTTCCCAGCCCACATCAGAGATGAAAAATACTTATCCGAACCGTATTGACTCACACACCAGCAAATTGTGAAAGTTTAAAGAGTTTTCAACTGCAATTTTTATAGTGACTCTGAATTTCAGAGTCATTTTTTTATGAATGCTGAGTCAAAGCTTAAATTAGTTGACTTAAAATCTTTAAATATAATAAGATTATAGATTGTCTGTCTAATTCCGCTCGGAACAGGTAGACACATAGCAAAGGCTGGCAAAAGCATCTGTAAACAAGATCGAAACCAGCTACCTGTACGGCAACTTCAAGGACAATTTCATGACCTACGCAATTATTGAAACTGGCGGCAAACAAATAAGAGTAGAGCCAGGGCGGTTTTACGACATTGAACTGCTGACAGCCCAAGCAGACGAAAAAGTTACAATAGATTCAGTATTATTGGTGCACAACGATGGCGAAGTCACCATTGGACAGCCACGGGTGTCAGGTGCGACTGTAGAAGGGACTGTACTACGAAATTTCAGAGATCGTAAAGTCCTGGTATACAAAATGAAGCCGAAAAAGAAAACCCGCAAAAAGCGCGGACATCGCCAAGAAGTTACCAGGCTTTTCATTGACTCCATCACTCTTAACGGTACCGTGTTTGCTGCCCAAGCAGGAGCAGATGAAAGCCCCGCTGTAGATGACGCTCCTGCACAAGAAGCTGAAACCGTTGCAGAATAATAAACATAAGTAGACACACAAAAGGAAATCATGGCTCATAAGAAAGGAACAGGTAGTACACGCAACGGTCGTGACTCTAACGCCCAACGTCTAGGTGTTAAGCGCTATGGTGGTCAAACTGTACGTGCAGGAAACATTCTCGTGCGTCAGCGCGGCACCAAATTTCACCCTGGCAACAACGTCGGTATTGGTAGCGATGACACTCTGTTTGCCTTAATCGACGGCGTAGTAACCTTTGAAAGAAAGGGCAAAACCCGTAAAAAAGTTAGTGTTTACTCTGCCGCAACTGCCACTGAAGAAGTAGCAAGTTAGAGTAATCAGGGTGGGTAACAGTGCCCGCCCTATCCGCTATTTAGTAACTAAAAACTAATAATATCTCACTGGCTTTTAGCCATTTACCAAAAGTTAGATTTTTGGTAAACGATACAATAATTATTTTTTTCCCTACTCTTCATTAATCATATGACTTTGGTTTTTTATATCTTGTGATTGCTAAAATATAGCTAAGCTAATCCAAGACACAAAGTTTAACCTACTAGTAACTTGCGGAATACATTAGCTGGCATTGAGTAAAGTGCAGCTAAAAAATAAAACTGGGGCGATCGCCAATTAAAATACTGTTCAGTTTTCCAGTGAATAATGATTTTTACTTAGTTTTTAAGTAAATTTTGAAATTAAGACAAAACAAAATTCCGAGAAAATCTGTTTTGTAAAAGCAGCATAACCGCTTTTACAACCCTCAATAGATTTGAATTCGTAAATAAGTTGAGGTAGTTTATGAATTACGTTGTTGCAGTTTTACCAGACCGAATACAAGTTGAAGCAGCTTACTCTGCGTTGGTAGAAAAAGGCTTATCAGATAACCAAATTGACATTTTAGGTAGTGGCTATAAAAGTGCTGACGAATATAAATTAATTGATTTGAATCAACAAGCCAAAAAAAAAGTAAAAGGTTCATTTTATTGGCTGATAGTTTTTGGATTTCTTGCAGGTTATACTTTTAACTATTTAACTGACATTGAAATCTTGCCTACAGTCGGTACACTTGGGAATCATATTCTTGGCGGGGTTTTAGGAGCCATTGCTGGTGCATTAGGCGCTTATTTTGTTGGTGGAGGTATAGGTTTAACTAAAGGTATTGGGGATGCTTTACCTTATCGTAATCGCTTGAATGAGGGAAAGTATTTGATTATAGTCAAGGGTACTGAAGAACTAATTCATCAGGCAACTCGCGTGCTGCGCCAGTTTGAGCCTGAAAATATTCAAGGTTATATAGAACCAACAACTGTGTAAATAAAAGATTTTCATACGTAACCGTACAGTATAACCCGATTGTTGAGGTCGGTCACTGTACGTTATTACTCAACTTTTGAGGGGTAAGCGCAACCACTGTCAATACTTGTCGGGTTTTGGGGAAAAGGGGAATGGGAAAAGGGAAAGAAAAAACCTTTAACCTTTACCCTTTAACCTTTTCCCCAAATCCAATTCCGACTTAAAAATGCTTAACCGAGCAGTATTGCAACCACTGTTATAGCAAAGTGCTTTTAGTGGAAGCGAGGCGTTGAGTCAGTGCTGAGTCGTGAGTAAAAATTATTTGCTTCAAAGTTTTGAGTAATCACACTGTTCTAACCTATGTGACTACACTGATAACTTACATGAATCATACCCGATCCGATAACGTACAGTCACTTTCTAAATGCTCAGCGATTAATTCCGTATTTTTACTGTACCGTTTTGCTTTGATATCTATGTAATGTTATGTAGCTCAATATGTTGTTATTAACTCAAAATTTTAAATTTTTTTTCAAACCTAGTTAAACAAAAAATAAAACTTAAATATTCCCTTACTTGCTCTCTAACTGATATTAAAATCTAGAAAATTAAAATCAATCTACTGCTAAGAGTAGTTAGAGCCATGTCTTCTCAAACAAGTAATGTATTAGAAGCAGGGCGCATATATAGAAGTATAGGCGCAATACCACCGGATCTTTTGCGTGCAGATATCTATCGTGCTTGGGAAAGATCGCATCTCCAAGGAGCTAATCCCCACACTCTGCAAGCAGAGAGGCTATCAAATTTAGATACAGAACGTTTGTTAGAAAAACACAATTATTTACTCAATGCAGTTCGTCCTTATTTCCGAATACTATCACAGGCAGCTGGGAGAGAGCGTCATGCAGTAATGCTAAGCAATCATGAGGCTATCCTACTAGATGTAATTGGCGATGAACAGACTATACATGGGCCAGAACCATTTCCTTTACCTGGAGCCTTACTATCAGAAGCCGTAGCTGGTGCTAATGGTATTGGTACAACACTAGCTGAAGGAAATTACACAGAAATCGTAGCAGCAGAGCATTTTATTGATGGATTTTACCCATTTACTTGTCAGGGAACTCCTCTGCGTAATGACAAAGGAGAAATTGTTGGAGTCTTTAGTATTTCTGTACGCAATCAAGATGCAGGACAACGCCTAAAAGAGATATTACTGTGTGCTTCCCACGGTATTGAAGCAGAATTTTTGGTAGCTAGCCTCGAAAAAGATGTTCGTGATGTGTTGGCATCAAATCCCGATGACTATCAGCCGTTAGAAAACCTGCGTCAGGATATTATCCAAGCACATCAGGCAACAAAGCTGAAACTTGAAATCATATCTCGAATGGTGGCTGTTAACACTTTAGATTATGCGATGCAATTGCTTCAACAGGCAGAGAAATCAATTCAAATATTTCGCCGCCGTGCTAAAGTTTGGCGTGAGTTAGCATCTTTAGAGCGTGGTACACCCCAACTCTTGGTACTCACCGATGTTGTGCAGGATTTAGCCGATATTTTATCAACTGAAGCCGCGATTCGGAAAGTGGAAATTGTCATACATTTTTCAGAGGAAATTATAGTATTAGCTGATTTAAAAAGTCTTTTACGTAAGCTGTTTAGTTATTTTTTATCTGCTTTTGAAAGCGCCAATAAAGGCGGAATAGTAGAAGTGGAGATGACTAAAATAGTGCATTCGGAATTGGTAAAAGTCACTTTTAACTCAATTCCCGGATTAAATATTTCTCAATCAGATTTGACTTCGTATATTTTTACCTTACCTATAGGAAAAAGGGACTATGAAAACTGATAATTTAGTCACACGTAGAGTACTCATTGCAGATGATGATAACGATAGTCGAGTTCTACTTGCTTTTTTACTTGAACAAGAAGGCTGGGAAGTAAAACAAGCTAAAGATGGCAAAGAAGCTTTAGAAAAAGTGTTTCAGGAACAGCCAGATTTATTGATTTTAGATCACAGGATGCCTGAATTTACAGGAACTGAAGTTTATCAGCACCTTCAAACACGAGGAATGAGTTTAACAATTGTATTGGTTACAGCTTATGGATATTTAGAGGAATTATCCTCATCTCTAGGTATTTCCTATTTTGTTAGTAAACCATTTGATATTCCAGATTTACTGAACATTATTGAGTCTGCCTATAAAAAATCTCTGGAGCCAGTGTAAAAGAAAGTTGAAAATAGAGAGTGGAGAGTGGTTAGAGATGCGGTTAGCCCTTGTCTGTAAGGAGTGGGGAGTAGAAGAGAAAATGTTTTTTATCTTTAGTTATGGGATTTTTCCGTAAATGGCCGGTGGGACAATTGTCTCTGTGGTTTCACCCATGCCAATTTCCTGACTCATTTGCTAGAGATGCTAAAGGTTTACTGTTATATAACAAATGCTTGCTAGAGTCTGGAGTGCATCAATTGTCGGTATCGATGCTGTTAAAGTAGGTGTGGAAGTCGATGTATCAGGAGGATTACCGGGAATTGTTGTCTTGGGCCTCCCAGATTCAGCGATTCAAGAATCAAGAGAAAGAGTGAAGGCAACGCTGAAAAATGCGGGTTTCGCCTTTCCCATGCGAAAAATTGTCATTAATTTAACTCCGGCAGATTTACGCAAAGAAGGGCCGTGTTTTGATTTACCTATTAGTGTGGGAATTTTAGCGGCTTCTGAGCAAATTAGCGCTGATTTGTTAGGGGATTATTTATTCTTAGGGGAAGTATCTCTCGATGGCACCTTGCGTGCGGTGGCTGGTGTGTTGCCGATCGCTGCTGCTGCTGAAAAGATGGGAATTACAGGTTTAGTTCTCCCTGCTGATAATGCCCAAGAAGCCGCAGTGGTTCAAGGTTTGGCTGTTTACGGCTGCCAACATCTGTCTGATGTGGTGAACTTTTTAAATAATCCAGGGCGTTACAAACCTGTGCAGATGTCGGATAATGAGACGTTACATGTAACGTCTCTACATTCACCAGATTTGCAAGATGTTAAAGGACAAACTCATGCGCGTCGTGCTTTAGAAATTGCTGCGGCTGGCGGACATAATCTTGTCTTTGTGGGGCCGCCTGGTAGTGGGAAAACTATGTTAGCACGGCGCTTACCGGGAATTTTGCCGCCCTTAAGTTTTGCCGAATCGTTGGAGGTGACTCGGATTCACTCGGTGGCTGGTTTACTAAAAAATCGTGGTTCCTTAGTACGCGATCGCCCTTTTCGCAGTCCCCACCACTCAGCATCCGGCCCTTCTCTAGTAGGCGGTGGTAGCTTTCCTCGTCCTGGGGAAATTTCTTTATCTCACAATGGCATATTGTTTTTGGATGAACTCACTGAGTTTAAACGCGATGTTTTGGAATTTCTGCGCCAACCTTTAGAAGATGGTTACGTGACCATTTCCCGCACCAAATTATCAGTCATGTTTCCCGCACAGTTTACTTTGGTGGCGAGTACGAATCCCTGTCCTTGCGGTTACTATGGCGATACTATCCAACAGTGTACCTGTTCTCCCCGGCAACGCGAGCAATATTGGGCAAAACTTTCTGGGCCGTTGATGGATCGAATTGATTTACAAGTGGCGGTGAATCGCTTAAAACCAGAAGAAATTACCCAACAACCGACGGGAGAAGGATCAACATCGGTGCGTAAACGAGTACAAGAAGCACGCGATCGCGCAAGTATCCGTTTTCAAACAGAAGCAAATCTGCGTTGCAATGCCCAAATGCAGAGTAGTCATCTGCAAAAATGGTGCAAGCTAGATGATGGAAGTCGCAATTTATTAGAAGCCGCAATTAGAAAATTAGGTTTATCAGCAAGAGCAAGCGATCGCATTCTCAAAGTAGCACGGACGATTGCAGATTTGGCGGCAGAGGAAAAGCTACAACCCAATCATTTAGCAGAAGCAATTCAATATCGCACAATTGATAGAATGCAGTAAAAATCAATACAGTTAAGTTAAGCACTTCTACTCTTTCTTCTCTCTGTGCTCTCTGCGCCTCTGCGGTTCGTAAAACAAGAGTTTTGCCCTTAAGTGAACCCTATTGCAGTAAAAAGAATTCAGAATTCAGGAGAGCAATTAGGACGCACAAGAGATTACCTGACCAATACGCTTGAGAATTTGCAAAACGGCGTACAGTTCTCTGGGGGATGCAAACGGCGCGAAAACCCTTGAGAGGTCGTACTGTGGGGTATTTGTTTGGGTGACTTTCACGAATAAAATATCGTCTCCATTCGTCACCATACCAAACGCAGGTTTACTGGGATTGGGGTTAGCCATCATATAAGCTAGGGCTTGCGGTACAGCCGACCAAACAGACAGCGTGGTTTTTTTCGACTCTAACACCATCACCCAGAACTGATTTTGTAGCACTAAAACGTCAATCCGTCCGCGCAGTATCTCTTCACCATCATCCAGCACTAATTCCACGGATGATTCAGCTTTAATCCTGAAAGGAGGATCGTAAAACCCAGAGAGTGCAAGTATTGGTGACACCAACAACAATATGACTGTCCCTTCTAGTAAATCACCTCCGGCACGGTGATAGAGATACCTGCGCCGCACTACATCTACAGAGGCTTTTTCTGCTTCTGTAATTTCAGATAATCCCTCATACCATTCTGGGAAAAATCGCTCATCTTCAACACGGACAAAACGGAATCGATTTTCTGCATCTTGAAGAGTGGTAATTGCTTCTGTAATTGCTGCCGTTTGTGTCATTGCTTTTAAGTAACAGTAGCTTGCCTACATTATTAACATCAGCGTATTTTTATTATCACCAATTGGTGCAATAAAATCCTGAATCCTCCTCAAGAACGCTGCACAAACTCCCTTGGGAGGATGTGACTACTCACCAAATCAGTATCCAATATATCAGGGACTAAACAACATCCCTTACAAGGAGACTGGCTCAATGAATTTGCAGGCGATTTTGAAGTTGTTCCAAGAGACTTTTCAGGAATGGAGTGAGGATAAAGCCTCTCGGTTAGCCGCAGCGTTAGCTTATTACACGATTTTTTCTATTGCACCATTGCTAATTATTGTAATTGCGATCGCCGGTGCAGTATACGGAGAAGAAGCGGCAAGGGGTGAAATTGTTCGACAAATTCAAGGTTTAGTCGGCCCAGATGGTGCAGAATTCATCCAAACAGCGATTCAGAATGCGAACAAACCACAGACCGGTGTGATGGCTTCGATTATTAGTGTTGGAGTTTTGCTGTTAGGTGCTACTGGTTTATTTACCGAATTGCAAGATTCTCTCAACACGATTTGGGAAGTTAAACCGAAACCAGGACGCACTGTAACTAACATGATTCGCCTACGCTTTCTCTCGTTTGCAATGGTGTTAGGTATTGGCTTTCTACTTTTGGTGTCTCTGGTAATTAGTGCAGCTTTAGCAGCATTAGCGACTTACTTTAGTAATTTAATACCGGGTGTTGATTTCCTCTGGCAAATTATCAATTTCATAGTTTCTTTTGCCATCACTACATTCCTTTTTGGGCTAATTTTCAAAGTTCTACCAGATGTGAAAATTGCTTGGAGTGATGTTTTAATTGGAGCTATGCTCACTTCATTTTTGTTTTCCATCGGGAGATTTTTATTAGGACAATATTTAGGTAATGGCAGTTTTGGTTCAGCCTATGGTGCTGCTGGTTCACTAGTGGTAATCTTAGCTTGGGTTAATTATGCAGCCCAGATTCTTTTCTTTGGTGCTGAGTTTACTCAAGTGTATTCCAGAAGGCACGGAAGTGGGATCACGCCTACTAAAAATGCCGTACCTATTAACGATAAAACTTCTACCGATCAAGGGGCAAATAGAAATAATACTGCTCAGAAAAAGCAAAGTAATAATCAACGATCATTTTCTAAATTAATGAATCGCTTAATTCGCTATTTCGCCAAACCCAAGCGCTTAAGATATAGAAGAAGAACCCAGAATTTTTAGTTGTTGAAAAATCAAGTTAATTGGTATGTAATTAATCTTTCAAAACAAACAAAGCTGCGTAGGCGTAGCCCGTAGTAGCGAAAAGTTGGAGCTGAGGTTTCCTGTGAGCCAAACTTTTCAAGGCAGACATCGCTCCTTCAATATGACAGTAAAATTTCTACTGTCATATTTATCATTCATGAGCAAAACTAATCTTCTTCTAATACAGCAAATTGCAGGTAGACAGATTACACTAAACCCTGTGTATCAACCGGGACTATGAAAGCTTACTCCATCAACTTTTGAGAAAAAATAATTAACGCTTACTCTCAAGGCGATACATCAATTAGAAAAATACAGCCTATGTAGATTATTTTCGATATTCTCAAAAAGATGAAAATACTATAAAGAGAGAAAACAAGTTTTAATGAACAAATTATTTTTTATCGATTGGCAAGCAATCTTTGTTCCTAGTATTAGCGTCTCGGAATTGATTATACGCGGGTCGCTGGTTTACTTAGCGCTGTTCTCGGTGCTGCGTTTGCTTCCTAGCCGCCAATTAGGAACTTTAGGAATTACAGATTTACTGGTAGTTGTGTTATTTGCTGAAGCTGCTCAAAATGCTATGGCAACTAATTATACATCTATTACTGAAGGTGCTATCTTGGTAGGAACTGTGATTTTTTGGAGCTATTTGCTCAACTGGCTAGGCTACAAATTTCCGCAGTTTCAACGTTTTATGAATCCGCCACCGCTTTTACTGGTAAAAAATGGCCGGATGATTGAGCGCCATCTCCAACGAGAATTAGTTACAGAGGATGAATTGATGAGCAAGTTACGTCAGCAAGGTGTCGAATTTTTGGCTGATGTCAAATTAGCGTATATGGAAGCTGACGGTAGGATTAGTATCATTACATCAGACTCAAAGCCTAATTCCGTCGCTGGGCAAAAAGTAGAGTTAAAAAGCGATGTACACTAATTAGACTGTAAAATATAGCCGTTGTATTCTGTGCCAGATTGTGATTGAGCGTTATACTCTGCCCGAAATGGGTAATCTGTGGAGTGAAGCCTATAAGTTAAAAACCTGGCTGCAAGTAGAAATCGCAGTTTGTGAGGCTCAGGCTGAGTTGGGTTACATTCCGTCTGAGGCTGTTGAAGAAATTAAAGCCAAGGCAGATTTCGATCCAAAGCGGGTGTTAGAAATTGAAGCTGAAGTTCGCCACGATGTAATTGCTTTCTTGACAAATGTCAATGAATATGTAGGGGATGCCGGACGCTATATTCACTTGGGGTTAACCAGTTCCGATGTACTGGATACAGCTTTAGCACTGCAATTGGTTGCTAGTTTGGATGTGTTATTGCAACGCGTGGAAGATTTGATTGGTGCGATTCGCCAAAAGGCACAGGAACATCGTCATACAGTGATGATTGGTCGATCGCATGGTATTCACGCCGAACCGATCACTTTTGGTTTCAAGCTAGCTGGGTGGTTAGCAGAAGTTTTGCGACACCAAGAACGCCTGAGAATTCTCCGTCAAACCATTGCCGTGGGTAAGATTTCCGGTGCAGTAGGCACCTATGCCAACGTTGAACCCCGTGTAGAAGCGATCGCTTGCCAAAAACTCGGACTGCAACCCGATACCGCCTCCACACAAGTAATTTCCCGCGATCGCCACGCCGACTATGTGCAGCAACTAGCGCTATTAGCAGCATCCATCGAACGCTTTGCCGTGGAAATTCGCAATCTCCAAAAAACAGACGTTCTAGAAGTCGAAGAATTCTTCGCCAAAGGTCAGAAAGGCTCGTCAGCCATGCCACACAAGCGCAATCCCATTCGTTCTGAACGGCTGACGGGAATCGCACGACTTGTGAGAAGTCATGCCGGCGCAGCCTTGGAAAACGTCGCTTTATGGCACGAACGGGATATTTCCCACAGTTCCGTAGAACGGGTAATTTTGCCAGACGCTTGCACTTTGACACATTTTATGATTGCAGAAATTACCGACTTAGTGAAAAACCTACTGGTTTATCCTGAGAACATGGAACGAAATCTCAATTGTTACGGCGGCGTTGTCTTCAGCCAAAAAGTGCTACTTGCCTTGATAGACAAGGGATTGAGCCGCGAAGAAGCATATGCGATCGTTCAAGGAAGCGCTCACGCCGCTTGGAACAAGCCAGAAGGCAATTTCCAAGACTTAATTAGCAAAGACCCCCGTGTTACCGAAAAATTGTCCCCAGCAGAACTAGAGGTGTGTTTCGACCCTCAACAACATCTGCGGCATTTAGAACAAGTTTACCAACGGCTAGGAATTTAAATTTCATTGGACATGGGGCATTGGGTATTGGGCATTAGTCTTTGATTATTCTCCGTGTCCCCGCGTCCCCGTGTCCCCCTCATCTCCCCATCTCCCCAGTCCCCACTCCCAAAAAACACTTTCAATCTGCTGCTGTAATTACTACCAACGGTGGGTAGTATACATAACAAATACTTACTTGTTTATTCGTGCTGCGAGTGCTTTGATGATTGAAATCCTAGCCACACTCTCTGCCTCAGCGGCAGCAGGAATGAGAATAGGCATACCTTTGCTGATTATTGGACTTTTGCAGGGTAGTAATTTGTGGTCGCAAGTTCCAGTTTTATCTCATATTTCTCCACCAATATTATTAACCTGCCTCACTAGTTGGTCGTTAGTTGAATTATTAGCCTCAAAAAAACTATGGGGACAAAGACTGCTACAAATAATTCAGTTATCAATGTCTCCCCTTGTGGGGGCAATTATGGGGTTAGCGGTAGCTTCTGCCACAGCAACACCACACTGGCTAATTGGCTTAACTGGGGGTTTGTTAGCTTTGGTACTCCAGCTAGTTCAAGTTGGTTGGTTCTATCGGTTACGCGGCTTACCCTTGTGGGCAGTATTTCTTCAAGATATCTTATGTATTGCTCTAGTACTTTTTGCCTTTGATGCTCCTTGGCAAGGAGGATTAATTGCTTTAATTCTGCTGTGGTTTGCAGTTCGTAGCGCCAAGCAATGGTATGACTGGTATCACAAGGCGTAGGGCATAGGGCATAAAGATGAGGGAGCAGGGAAGGCTTTTGAGGCAGGGGAAAAGGTTAAAGGGAAAAGAGACTTCTTGCATAAGTCGGGAAAAGGGGAAAGGGAAAGGGGGAAAGGTTTGGTATTTTCCCTTTCCCCTTTAACATGAGTCCCTTTTCCCATCTCTTGCAAAAAGCACTTTTGCAAGAGGTCTAAGGAATAAATTTAATCTTTCCCCTTTTCCCCTTTTCCCCTTACCCCTTTCCCTTTCCCCATGCCCCATGCCCAATGCCCTTTACTGCAAAATTCCAATCATATGCAATACACCGTGACCGGTAATCAGCTCGATGATTAAAGCAATGAAACCGAGCATGGCAATGCGACCATTCCAGACTTCAGCACTAGTAGTTAGACCCCACTCCCAACGCTCTTGGGGATACATCTTCACCCTTTTTTTCATTTGGGCTGCTTGCGACAGCTTGAAACTGGGGTTTTTCAGCGCATCAATTACTAGTTCGGCTAGGGCATTAATAAATACTGGATGGGTATTGGGAGCAGGTACGCGACGGAAGTTGTGAATTCCTGCTTCTTCTGCGACTTCTCGATACTCAATATCAATTTCTTGTAGTGTCTCAATGTGTTCTGAAACGAAACTGATGGGCACGACTACCAAATTTTTCACGCCTTGTGCGCCCAGTTCTTTCAAGGCATCCTCAGTATAAGGCTGGAGCCATTCTACTGGGCCAACGCGACTTTGATAGGCCAAGGTGTGGGGATTGGGTCGATTGAGGGTCTGCATAATTAAGGCAGTACATTCCTCTATTTCTTGTTGGTAGGGATCGCCTGCTTCTTCAACGTAGCTTTTCGGAACCCCATGAGCGCTGAAGAAGATATGAACCTCATTTGGGTTCGGAAACTGTTCGAGTTCTTGGGCTATGAGTTCCGCCATTGCTTGGAGGTAGCCTGGCTGTTTGTACCAGGAAGGAATGACGGTGTAATCAATGCGTTGAAGTTTGGGATCTTCTTGCCACAGCTTTTCTAAAAGCCGGAAGCTGGAACCGCTGGTACTGATAGAAAACTGGGGATAAAGTGGTAAGATTACCAGGTGTTCTACATTATCCTGGGTGAGTTGCGCGATCGCCTCTTCTGTATACGGATGCCAATAACGCATTCCCACATAAATATTAGCTTCTTGCCCCAAATAACCCAACTGTTCTTTTAGGGCTTCTCCTTGGGCTTCTGTGATCCTCCGCAGGGGGGAACCGCCACCGATTTGCTTATAATTTTCTTGAGATGTTCTGGTTCGTCGGGTGGCTATGAACCAAGCTAGGGGTTTTTGCAACCAACGAAACGGTAGGCGAATAATTTCCGGATCGGAAAATAGGTTGTACAAAAACGGCCCAACATCCTCTAGCTTATCGGGGCCACCGAGATTGAGTAATAAGACGCCTACACGACCCATAGCAGTTACTTTCCCCCGATACTTTTCAGGTTTTTTACTAATGTTAACAATATATCTTTATTAAATATAAAGCTTAATAGCAAGGAAATATGCAATGGCAACAATTTTAAGAGATTGGAGTTACCGCTATCAATGGTTATATGATAGTATTTCTCGTTTAGCAGCCTTAAGTGTAGGTGGTGAAGGTCGTTTTCGCCAACTTGCTTTGCAAGACTTAACAATTGACTCAGCTACTAAGGTTTTAGATTTATGTTGCGGTAGTGGTCAAGCAACACAATTTTTGGTAAAGCTTTCACAAAATGTAACAGGGCTGGATGCTTCACCGTTCTCTTTGCAACGGGCACGGCAAAATGTACCATCAGCGTCTTATGTGCAAGCTTTCGCAGAGGATATGCCATTTGCAGATAATCTGTTTGATGTGGTGCATACCAGTGTTGCACTACACGAAATGCAACCCCAGCAGTTACGAAAGATTATTAATGAAGTTTATCGGGTGCTGAAACCAGGAGGGGTATTTACTTTGGTGGATTTTCACGCTCCCACAAATCCAATATTTTGGCCTGGGGTATCGCTGTTTTTATTGTTGTTTGAGACAGAAACAGCTTGGGAATTAATAAAAACTGATTTGCCTGATTTGTTAACAGAAATTGGCTTTAAGGTGGGTAAGCCAACTTTGTATGCAGGTGGAAGTTTGCAAGTTATACAAGCAAAGAAGTAAAGGATAGAATTTGATTTCATCAATCAATCTCTGTCACTAGCCATTGCCACTCAGTAACTACAGTCTTGGGTATATTGAGAATCAATGGCTGTCTACTGGAGATGGGCACATAAAGTTTGAGCGCATCGGTTGTTGGCAATTTAGCAAGGACATCCGTTAAATTATATTCGCCTACATTGGGTGCGGGTGCAGTTAGGGCGTATGCGTCCGATGCACTCAACAATTTTCCCCTTGCTGTTTCAATTAATAGTGGTTGGGGGTGAGCAAGTTCAACAACACCAGGAAAGGCAACCAAGCGCAACCGTAAATCTTTGACTGGATTGTTGTAGTTCTGTTTGAACAGTAGCACTTGCCAGGCATATCCAAATTCATCTTTGATAGATACTTGCGAGTGGTAGCGTAAGACATTAGGGGAGTCATGATGTTGCCGCAGCAGTGCTTGTGCTGGCTCAACACTCCATCCACATACAGCTAATGCTAGAAGGACTACTAAGGCGCAATGCCAAAAATATTGTTGCAATTTTCGCTTCATGCAGCACATTTTATAGCAGAATTCAGAATTGAAGAAGAATTCACAATCAAGAATGTGGAGAATTTAACCAGTAAATCGAAGATTGAGCGGGGGTCTTAAACGTAGTTATTCATCTAACAGTCGGACTCGAATTCATGCTGAATTCTGTTTTGCTACAATTACTAATTTATATTTATGCTAATTCAACTTGAACCCCGTACTGTCCCCTCAAAAATATGGCAAGTCTTATCACCTTTGGTTGCACTACTGGTAACGGTGATTTTAGGATTTATATTATTTTATTTATTGGGTAAGCCGCCGATCGCAGCTTTACAAACTTTATTAATTTCACCTTTAACTAGCTTTTATGGATTGTCAGAATTAACTGTCAAAGCAGCACCGATTTTATTAATTGCTGTTGGTTTATCTGTGTGTTTTCAAGGTAAGGTGTGGAATATTGGTGCAGAAGGACAGTTTACTATCGGTGCAATTTGTGGTGGTACTGTAGCTTTAGCATTTCCTAACATTAATAATTATAGTTTATTGCTACTTAGCTTAATAGCTGGTGTGTTAGGTGGTGCGATTTGGGCAAGTATTTGTGCTTGGCTGAAGGTGCGATTTAATACGAACGAAATTCTCACAAGTTTGATGCTAAATTATATAGCAATTTCGGTTTTAAACTATCTGATACATGGGGTATTAAAAGATCCCCAAGGATTTAACTTTCCTGAATCTGCACCCTTTACTGAATTTGCTAGCTTACAACCTTTAATTGCTGGTACAAGATTACATTTGGGTGTTATTTTGGCGGTTTTGGCAGCGGTGTTAATTTGGGGAGTATTGCGACAAACGTTTTTTGGTTTTAGTGTGCGGGTAATTGGTTCTAGCGCTAAGGCTGCGGTATATGCTGGAATAGAGAGCGATCGCATTATATGGCTAACCCTCCTCATTAGCGGTGGATTAGCAGGTTTAGCTGGTGTTTGCGAAGTGTTGGGCCCCATTGGTCAACTACGCCCTAGTATTTCCCCTGGTTACGGTTATACTGCTATTATTGCTGCTTTTATCGGTAGATTAAATCCATTGGGTATTATTTTATCCAGTTTATTCATAGCACTTTTGTATGTAGGCAGCGAATTAGTACAGATTAAATTGGGACTTCCTTTAGCTTTAGCTGGAATGTTTCAAGGTATTTTATTCTTTTTTGTTTTAGCAGCAGATATATTAATTTACAATCGAGTAATAATTAAATGAAGACCAATTTACTAGTTTGAATTATGAATTATCAATTCTGACTTGTGAATTAGTTAAAAACTGATTAATCAGCACTATTTAGCTACAATCAATCCAAGGTTAAAAAATCTTGGTATGATAGCCATCCCCCAACAACCCCAAAAAATGACCGTTGAGGAATATCTCGAATGGGAACCTCAGCAAGACGTTCGCTACGAATATGTCTATGGCGAAGTGTTTGCCATGACAGGTGGTACAATTCCCCACAATGATATTGCTTTAAATCTCTACACTGCTCTACGTCCTCATCTGCGTTCTAGGGGTTGCCGAGTGAATGTGTCAGATGTAAAAGTGCAAGCCAATTTTCAGAATCAGTACTACTATCCTGATGTTATCGTCAGTTGTGACCCTCAAGACATCAACGCCCGCAAATTTATTCAACACCCCAAGTTGCTTGTTGAAGTTCTTTCTCCTAGTACAAGTGCTAAAGATAGAGGGGAAAAATTTACTCATTACCTGACAATCCCTAGTTTAGAGGAATATATCTTGATTGACTCTGAAAAAATCTCCGTTGAGCGTTACTGTCGGGGAGAAGGAAGAATGTGGCTTTACTATCGTTACACTGCTGGAGATACGATCGCTTTCTCAAGCATTGAATTTGAGTTTCCTATAGAATTGCTGTATGAAGGTGTTGTCTTAGAAACGGAAGTATAAAAACACACCTCATATTGGTTGTAAGCAGTAATAAATAAACATTTTTTAGCTAGTTACTAATGGCAAATGACAATGAAAAATATTGAAGGAGGCAGAAGGCAGCTATGCTGGAGGTTTTTACCTCAGTTGGGGATTCAGACCCCTCAATAGGGAGAGCCACCAAATTTTTAATTTGGTGCGGTGTTTCACCTTGTCCTGACGGTACTAGCAGGAGTTAGGGGTCAGTTTTCCTCCTGCCTCCTGCCCCCTAACTCCTGCCTTCA
>JAVRCH010000039.1:0-61974 GCA_034530795.1 Nostoc sp. DedQUE12a | reverse complement strand
CTATAAATTGGGCTATCCTACACACTTTTTTCATAACGAACGCTCGTTTTTTTGGCTTCCGAACTATTCCCCAAGCTCAACGTGCTTTATCAAATCAACTCGATCAGGTTTTTTCTCTGCTTGTATGAAACCACCCTGCCTAGCCCCTCTTAAAAAGGGGGGAACATCTAAAGCCCCCTTTTTAAGGGGGTTGGGGGATCTGAGTGCGTAAGTTCTGATTTTTTAAACGAACCGCCGAGGCGCAGAGGACGCAGAGAGGAGATTATTTGAGTTTGGCGATCGCAATTTTCATTCAACTTTTTTCCCTGGAAAAGCACGAATTTTATCAAACGCTACTATTTGATTCTAAAATTCCTACCAAAATCTTCATTAAATCTGGCAAATCATCGGGAATTCGATACAGTGAAATATCTTGAAAAATTTGCTGCTTGGTTTTTTCTAAGCGACCAAAACGCCAAGCATCACCAATTGTTACTGCACCATAAAAAATATCACCTTCTTCTACTTCAGAAATAGCAATTAATTCTACTGCCATCTGCGTAAAGCCTCTTGTTAAGTCATCATTTTTCGCTTCAACTACCAATAAACTTAAATTGCTTTTCAGGAAATAATCTAAATTACCCTTTAACCAGTTGTTTACTGTCAATGAGTACTCAATCCGAATTTGACATTGACAATAACGAGCAACTTCCAGTAATGTAGGTGCTACAAGTGTTTCGCGTCGTGCTGTCTCGCTGCTCAAGCTAACTAGTAGTAAAGATTCATCAATTCGCTGTTGTAATTCTGGCAAACGTTCTAAATTGCGATCGCTACGTGGTAACTCCATTCGTGTTTTTAGCAAACCATAACCCAATTCCGCTAAAATTTCGTCTGCTTCATAAGGCATTTCAAAATAGGAGCGAAATGTGTAAGATTGTTCTTCTTGCAAAAGATGACGACGAGTCATGATTTTTTTGTTTACAGCTACACATTTAAAAATTACTATTCAATTTTAGCGTTTTAAGTAGCTAGTACAAAAAGGCTGATGTCTGTAGGCGCAAAGCGGTGAAGTATGAGACCAATAAAGTTGTATATTCATTTGAATTTTTCTCGACTCGCTTTTTCTAGGACTTAATACCCCAGATTTTGATAGTTTTATCTCTACTGCTGCTAACAAGAGTTTTTCCATTGCGACTGATAGCTACACAATAAACCCAATCAGTATGTTCTTTGAGAATACGTTGGCATTCCCCAGTTTGCAAGTCCCAAATTCTGATAGTTTTGTCTCTACCACAACTAACAAGAGTGCTTCCGTCTGGGCTGATAGCTACACAATAAACCCACCCAGAATGTCCTTCAAGTGTGAATTGAAGCTGTTTTGTCTGTAAATTCCATACTTTAATTGTTTTATCTTTACTACCACTAACAATTGTCTGTCCGTCTGGGGTAATAGCTACAAACTCAACACCATCTGAATGTTTTTTAAAAGTGTGTATAAGTTCTCCAGTGTCAAAATTCCACGCTTTGATGTTTTTGTCATTACTACCACTAACGAGAGTTTTTCCATCAGCACTAATAGCTAACGCTTGAACTGAGTAGCGTGAATGCCCACTCATGTTACGTATAACTTCTTTTGTCTGCAAATCCCACACATTAATTCCATTGTTCTGACTACCGCAGGCTAGTGTATTTCCATCTGGACTAATAACTAGAGAAAAAACGCTGTAAGCAAATTCATTTAAGTTTTTTTTACACTCTCCAGTCTGTAAATCCCACACTTTAATCATGTGATCTCTGTCATAATCTCCCCCTCTACTAAGTAAAGTTTTTCCATCTTGGCTAATAGCTAAGGAATTAACGTTGAAAACATCCATATAAATAGGTTGAAGTTGTCCGTTATGCAGATCCCAAAGATTAATACGTCGGGTTCCAGCACTGACAAAATTTTTCCCATCTGGGTTAATGGCAATAACTCTAATGCCTGAATCTTGTTGTAAAGTGTGGAGGCAAGTGATATTTAGCCAGGGATTATGTTGTTGTAACGACTGTTTGACTTTTGCTTCTTCTCGGTGGCGAAGTAACGAATAAGCAGCCCACTTTAATTTTCCTGATTCATATTGCCAAGCCTGAATTACTAAGTCTAAACCTGCTTCTCCATAATTTAATGCCTCTTTTAGTGCAGCAGTTTGCACTTCTATATCTACACTTTTCAAGCGGCTTTTAACACCTTCCAGTCCCCCTAAAATCATACTACCAACTGGGGCAGAATTTTGAGTTCCTAAAACGGCATCATATTGTTTAGGTTGATTCTGTTTCTTTGCCATTGCAATTTACCAAATTACGATTATTTTTTAAACGAACCGCTAAGACGCAGAGGGCGCAGAGAGGAGATTATTTGAGTTTGGCGATCGCCCCCCTCTCCACTAACATCTTCCCCGTCAATAAATCTTTGACAGTTACTACTAATACCCGTTGTTCGTTAACTTCAAATTGTGCTTGTATTCTGTCTACTCCTGTTTGTCCTGGCGGTTCAAGATGGGCGACACATACTTGTTGATGATGAGTTTCTAAGGAACGATAGCTATCTTGTTTTATTAACTGGCTACTCGTCATTCTGCCTTGAACATCGTAAGAAACTTCTGCTTGGGAAACTTCTGCAACTTCGCCAATATCAAGGCGAATTTCTCGCTGTCCTTCGGTGGCTACTTGCAAAGTTAAAGCTTCAGAACGCGCCCCTGGATACTTTGCTCCTTTTTCAATTAAAGTAAAATAAGAATAAGTTTTGCTGTGGGGTTCCCAAAGCCGGATAGCATAACTGTGGCGCAGGTAATCATCAACTGCTGTCATTTCGCTTAATGCTAATGCGCCATGTGCCACAGCTTCAAAGGGTTTATCTAATTTAACTTTTTGTTTGCCGAAATAGGAAATTACTAGTTGTTGAATCGCCGGAATTTGGCAAGTACCGCCGACTAATAAAACCTGTTCGATGGCAGATTTAGCGATACCTTTGGAAAGGGCGATCGCTAATACTTCATCTATAGCCTGTCTTAGCTGTTCTAATAATTGTTGATTTTCTAAAATTTCGCCTAACTCGTCCCGATATAACTGCAATTCATGGGACATGAAATTTTCATCATCAAACCAAGCTTCTTTCGCCTCATCTGTTGTCGAAAGTTGAATTTTTACCCTTTCTGCTACTTCCAATAAATTCATAAAACCGATTTCTCCTACTTCAGCGCGGGAGGAACCGATTTTTTGCAGATAATGTTCGACAATCCAAGTATCGATATCTACACCACCAATAAAAGCATCAGATTTAGCAAGAACTTCAGCCCGTACTGCTTGCTGTTCGGAAATAACACTCACAGTCCTTACTAAACTTAAATCCAAGGTTCCGCCACCAAAATCAACTACCAAAACCACACTACCAGGACGTTTGACGGCATAACCAAGGGCTGCTGCTGTTGATTCATCGACAATTTGCACTACGGGAATATTCAGCTTGTCGGCTAAATTGCGAAACCAGTCAAGATATCGCTCAAATGCACCTACCGGAACCGTAAAAATAACGTGGCTTGGTTGCAATTGCTGTTCAACCTGTTGCCAAATTTCCAACAGAAACATTTCTGAAACAATCTCAGCACTGTAACTATTACCATCCAACAGTCGCGGAGGCGGCACAAAATCCGCCGCTAAATCGCGTTTGAAAGCTCGAAAACAGCGTTCCGGCTGGGCAAACCCCAAGCGTTTGGCACGTACAGATTCACCAAACAAAATACTATTTTGCCCTTCCACAAACACCAAACTCGGCACCACACTAACTTGTTCGCCTCCAACCTCAAACCGCCGCGACATCGAATCAAATCGCAACGTCCGCGGTTTTTGCGTAATCAAATCAGTAGTACAAACAACAGTATTGCTCGTACCAAAATCAATTATTACTGTAGTCATTTGTCATTTGTCATTGGGCATTGGGCATTGGGCATTGGGCATGGGGCATTGGGCATTGGGCATGGGGCATTGGGCATTGGGCATGGGGCATTGGGCATTGGGAAAACACTTTCTTTCTTCATCCCGTTGTCTCCCTTGTCTCCCTTGTCCCCCTCATCCCCCTCATCCCCCTCACCTCCCCGCTCCCGGTAAAGTGCGACTAACTTTCGCAGGGACAAGAATTTTTCCTTGATGTTGATAACCAACAAATCGAATATAAACTAACTCATCTTCAGCAATATCAGCAGTGTCTGGTTGATGAATCTGCGGATTATAAGCTACTTTTTCCCAAGGTTTGCCTATCTGTTCGTAACCCCATTTACTCAGTAGGTTATCTAAAGAGGTAAACATCGAAAGCAGATTTTTCGCAGGTAATTCTGGTTTAACCTGCACCATCTGATGGATGCTGGGATAGTTTGTTAGTAATGTCTGCAATTGCTCAAATGTCGCAGAGCGAAATTCCTCTGATAGTTCAACTCGTTGCTGCTGCAATTCTTCATGTAGTCGCAAGCCTTCCTGATGTAGCGCTGCTTTTTCAGCAAGTAACTGTTCTATTTTTTGCTGCTCTTCTAAGTAATTTTTGCGTATTGCCTTTAGTTCATTTTCTAGTAACTCAATTTGCGTAGACGCTAACCTGCTTGTCGCTAGACATTGCGCCAATTCTAACTTGTTAGTTTCCAAGTCTGCTTGACGAGCGATCGCATCACTAATTGCTGGAATAATCAACAACAGAGTGCAAATCCCTATTGCCATTGTCAAAAGGCTTAAAAGAGAAAACATTCCTATCTGCATCCCTCTTAGATTTCTTTGAGAGACTGGTTTTGTGGCACTGTCTCGCCCTCACCGCCTTCGTAATACTCAGGCAATAATTCTTGATTTTCAACTTCTCCTAAAGCTTTTTCAATTCCGGATGTTGTACTCGTGCAACTTGAACCAGAAGCATTGATTACTGTTTCAGTAATTTTCCCATCTTTACCAATGCGATACTCAATTTTTTGATACTCAGCCATAAGTAGAGTCTTTTGATTTTTTTAGGGTTTTAATTATGTTGTACCAAATTCTAGCCAACGGCAATTAATACTGGCACTAGTACCGCAAGGCAAAAGTCAAACAATTTTGGATTTTAGATTTGCTTTCTTCGTAGCGTAAAGCCTTCTCCCGCATTTCTCACAAGTTTGAAATGCGGAGGGGCAGAGGGGCAGAGACGATGCCGCGCAACGAGAGTCGGATTTTAAATTAAAGATTTGTGTTGTGAACGAATGAACTTGCGTTGTGAACGAATGAACTTGCGTTGTGAACGAATGAACTTGTGTTGTGAACGAATGAACTTGTGTTGTGAACGAATGAACTTGTGTTGTGAACGAATGAACTTGTGTTGTGAACGAATGAACTTGTGTTGTGAATGAAAGAACTTGTGTTGTGAATGAAAGAACTTGTGTGTACACCGTAGCATTATTCTTGGGGAGGGGAGACAAAGCTACGCTTTGGCGGGGGTGGGGTTCTTGGGATTTAATAAGTAATTAAGCGGACAGCGATCGCATTTTATCAATCTAGGGGAATGATAGCCAGTAGTGCAAGCTGAAACCATCATGTCACAGGCTCATCAGAGTGAGATTTGTTGTCTCGCAATGAGCTTAGACGGACAAATACTAGTCTGTAGCAGTCAGAACAATAGCATCACCGTATGGGATTTAGCAACAGCAAAGCAAATCCATATTTTGAAGGGACATTCAAAAGCAGTTACCTCTGTTGCCATCACTGGCGATAAAAAAACTCTTGTTAGCGGTAGTTGGGACGCTTCTATTAAAGTGTGGGATTTGGAAACGGGAAAAGAAATTTACACTCTTATTGGAGATCAAACCCAGGTTAATTGTGTAGCGATTAGCCCAGACGGGCAAACCTTCTTTAGCGGCAGTGAGGAAAATACAATCAAAGTATGGGATTTGCAAACCGGACAGCAGATGAACGCGCTAAGAGGGCATCAATCTCTTCTTATTAGGAGTCTTGCAATTAGCCCAGATGGGCAGAATCTGGTTAGTAGTTGCAGTTGGGAAAAAACTATTAAAGTGTGGGGACTGGCTTAAAGACAATATAGCGGTTCCCATTCAGATGCGGTACAAAATTATATCGCGAGTTGTAGGGGCACGGCACTGCCCATTGGTGTCAACTTAAGCTAAAAATGGCTTATCTGTTAGGTTCCTTAACCGCCTTGGAATTCATTCCAAGGCTAATAGGTAAAGTCTACTTCAGTAGACTAAAGATTTTTGGCTATATTATTAGTCATCTTCAGATGACTTTCGCTATTAGCAAGGAAATTCATTTCCTTGCGGGACATGACTTCTACGTTAAGTTGACACCAATGTGCCGTGCCCCTACGGGTGTACTTCACGCTTGTCGGGAAACGCTATATAACTATAGCGGGCATAGCAAATAATTCTGCTAAACCTTTTCTGAAGCAGGGATGGACAGGTTAAACGCGATCGCGCCAATTGTAAGTTAGTTCGGCTGTTTGATTAAGAGGCGATCGCAGCGCTAATTGCTGGAACAATCAAAAGTAACGCCAAAAATCCTAAAAGGCTTTCCATAGAAAACATTCCCATTTCTCGATGGTCTACGTTGCTCGTATTTTTGCTTGAGAGGTTGATGTATGCGTATTCTGCATTTTTTTTGGGAATTCTAATAAGGACTCAAAAGGTAAAACGCCATGACAAACAACCAAAATCAACCCAGAGATTATGATGCAGTGTTGGGAGGACAATCTCCGCCTCCTGTGGATGGAGTAGTTTTAGGAGGAATTGAGGGGGTTAAACGTTCTTTATCAAATCCTGTAATTACAGTCCGAATTGCTGCACTTAGCGAAGCCTTGAAATATGGTGATGCTGGGTTGGATGTATTAATTCAAGCGTTGCAAAATAAATCAAGATTAGTACAGCGTTTTGCTTATCGAGTATTGAAGCAAAAAACAGAACCGCAAGTCAAACAAGCTTTGCAAACATATAAACCTTGGAACTTGGAAGAAAGATTGAACGAGTATCAAGGTTATAAAGGTTATCATGTTACTCAATTTGCTAATCGCCAAGTCGTAGAGTTCGATGCAAATGTAGGTATTGTTGAACCTGTTAACAATGCTTATGCTCTCAGGTTTGACTATGAAAATCATGAGAGTTTACCCAGTAAACTTAGTAGACTTCAGCAAGAACCAAATGCCGATAAATTAGAAGCTTTAGTGTTTGGTTTGTGGAGCAAAGGAGGCCAAGGAGATTCAAGTAGTATTGTTCAAGCTTTAGTTGATGCTAAACAACGTTTAACTAATCTCAAAGCGGTTTTTATTGGCGATCTTACTTCCGAGGATTCCGAAATATCTTGGATTCAACAAAGCGATATAAGTCCCATTTTACAAGCTTATCCCCAACTGGAAATTTTGCAAATTCGTGGAGGCGATCATTTACAATTTAGTCCGCCGATACGACACAATCACCTCAAAGCGTTGATTGTTGAAACTGGGGGATTAAGTCGAGATACTGTTGCACAAATTTGTAATATGAATCTACCAGCCTTGGAACATTTAGAATTATGGTTTGGGAGTGAAGATTACGGCGGAAACTGTTGGGTTGAAGATTTAAATCCAATTATTTTTGCAGAAAAATTTCCCAATTTGGTCTATTTAGGATTACGCAATAGCCAATTTACCGACGAAATAGTCAGCGTTATTGTAGGTTCTCCAATTCTTGATTCTATCAGCATACTTGACCTTTCAATGGGAACTCTGATTGATGCTGGTGCGGAAGAGTTGCTGAATTGTTCTGCGATAAATAATCTTGATATTCTCAATATTTCAGAAAACTTCTTATCCCAGGAAATGATTGAGAAATTCTCTGGTTTGGATGTGCGTGTTTTGGCAAATAATCAGAAAGCAGAAGATGACGATAGGTACATTGACGGTCGCTATTGTTCTGTTTCTGAGTGAAATTTACAGTAATGGGCGACTGGAAGTCGCGGCTACACAGACAAAACCCGCCTGCGCGGGTTAAAAAACTTTCTCTTAATTAGTTCAATAACTATGAACAACAATCCAAATCAACCAAGAGAATATGACGCAATAATTGGGGGAGATGCACCTGATAGTCGTGTGGTATTAGGAGGACTTGCAGGAGTTAAAAATCGCTTAAAAAGTGGAATTTTTGAAGTACAGGTTGCTGCACTTGCTGATGCCTTAAATTATGGAGAGGCAGGTTTAGATTTGCTGATTGATGCATTGCAATATTCCTCACATAAAATTCATAAAATTGTAGTTGAACTATTGCAAGAAACAGAAGGAAAAGGCAAGCAAGCACTTTTTGGATGTGAGTCTGGGTTATTTTTTACAACTTTGAATGATTGGAAAGCTGAAAAGTTTAATCCTGATACTGGTATCACCAATCCATCTGAGACAGCCTATATAGTAAATATTGAACAATTGAAGTTACTATTGCAAGACCCACAAGTTAATCAAATTGAAGCATTAATTTGTCATTTAACTGAATGTGACTATCTTTACAAAGTTAAAGTTAGAGAACAATTTGATATTTATGTTCAGCTTCTTTTTGAAGCGCGTCATCAATTAACTAATCTTAAGGCTTTATTTATAGGGAAGTATTGGGAGCATAGATACGAAAAAGATTATATAGATTTAGGAGACATAACTTTAATATTGACAGCTTATCCTAACCTAGAAGTGCTACAACTTTATGGTTTTTGTAATGAACTGGAATGTGAAAAACTACAACATAATAATTTAAAAACCTTAATTGTTGAAACAACACATATCAGCGATGTAGCAATTTATCGCCTTTGCTCACTCAATTTACCTGCATTAGAGTATTTTAAATTATCGATGGGCAAACCTTCTGAGCATAGTTGTAATGAGACTATTGACAGCATCAAACCAATACTTTTTGGTGAATCATTTCCGAACTTAAGTTATTTAGGTTTACATAGCGATTATGCCGATGCAATTGCTGATGCGATCGCCCAATCTTCTTTCATGGCTGAATCTCCCATTATTGCGACTCTTGAAGTACTTGATTTATCAATGGGAAACTTGACTGACACAGGTTTGAACGCTTTAATTGAATCTCAAGCAATTATTAATTTACATACCCTCAATATCGCTCACAATTATGTATCAGAAGAATTTATTCAGGAGATTAAACAATCATCGCTAATCGATTGTTTATTGATTGCTCATTCTCAAGAAAAGATATATGACGGATGTAGTGCTTCTCGCTACGAACCACAAGCTGACAGTGCAGAGTATCGCTACTACACTTTATCTGAATAAAGGGGATATAAGAGAGAACGTAATGCTAAACTTCATCCTCATCGCCAACCCCGAAAACCGCCGTGTCGGTTTCCTCCAACAAGCCCTAGCCCATTTCAACTTACCACCAGCCACGGTAGTAGATTACGCCGACTTAATAGCAGGAAAACAAACTCTCGAACAATTCAATACACCCAACACCATTATCCGTTTCGACTCTCCAGAAAAAAACTTTGATGTTGATAAAGCCATCATTGCAGAAGGGAGTAGGGAGATTTTTTCTACTTCCAATCATCAACATATTAGTGCAGAAGCCGCGACAAAATTAGAATTTGACAAAGGACTCATCCTCTATCCGCGACAGTGGTATTTAGGCTGGCGGTATCTGTTGCAAAAATGGGAAACACAACTTACTCACCTTCTCACAAATGGCGAGTTTATGAACCATCCGCAAGATATTGCTGTGATGTTTGACAAACCAGCTTGTCACGAAAGATTCAGCCGTCATAATATCCCCGTTCCGCGATCGCTTGGTAAAATCCACAATTACGAACATTTACGCGAACAAATGCAAATGCAGGGAATAGAACGAGTATTCATCAAACTTTCCCACGGTTCCGCCGCTTCTGGAGTCGTTGCATACCGCGCAAATTCGCGTTTTGAATCAGCCATAACTACTGTTGAACGAGTGCGAGAAAATGGCCAAACTCTGCTTTACAACTCCCGAAAAATTAGGCACTATACCCATCACGAAGAAATCGCCGATATTATCAACATCTTAACAGCAGAAGGCGTACAAGTTGAAGAATGGCTACCTAAAGCACATTTGCAAGAATGTGGTTTTGATGTGCGTGTGGTGGTTATTAATGGCGAAGCACAGCATATCGTTGTTCGCCTTGGTAAAAGTCCCATGACAAATTTGCATTTGGGAAATGAACGGGGAAATACTGAGGAATTTTTAGCAAAAGTTGGTCTAGAAAATTGGGAGATAATGAAGCGAAGTTGTGAACAAGCGGCAGCGTTATTTCCTAATAGTTTATATTGTGGAGTTGATTTACTAATTTTACCCGATTGGAAAACTCATGCGATTTTAGAGATTAATGCTTTCGGTGATTTGTTACCAGGTATTTTGTGGAATGGAATGGATACTTACACGAGTGAAGTTAAAGCGATTTTGGAACGAACCACAGAGACACAGAGAACACAGAGATTTTTATAAATTTCTCGTTACTCTCTGCGACTCTGCGCCTCTGCGTGAACATAAAAAAAATATTTTTCCTCGCCATGTTCAATATGAATCAAATCGTCGGAACTCATGACATCTTATTTATCACCCTAGATACATTGCGTTATGACGTAGCCAAAAACCTACTCGCACAAAAACGCACTCCAAACTTAGCAAAAGTACTCCCTAAAACAGGTTGGGAAGAACGCCATTCACCCGGAAACTTCACCTATGCTTCTCATCATGCTTTTTTCGCAGGCTTTTTACCCACACCTGTAACACCTGGAATTCACCCCCGTCTTTTTGCTTTGGGATTTGAAGGAAGTACCACTACAATTGATACAACTTGTGTATTAGATAGCTCAAATATTGTTAATGGATTAGCTGCTAAGGGATATCATACAGTTTGCATTGGTGGAGTTGGTTTTTTCAACAAACGCAACCATTTAGGTAATGTAATTCCCTCAATGTTTGCTGAAAGTTATTGGAGTCCAGAATTAGGTGTTACTAATCCCGAATCTACAGAAAATCAGGTAAATCTGGCGCGACAAATTTTAGAAAAAACGCCAAATCATCAGCGCATATTTTTATTTATAAATATTTCGGCTTTGCATCAACCAAATTATTTCTATCTTCCCGATGCAAAAGATAAAATCGATACCATTGAATCTCACGCCGCAGCTTTGGAATATGTCGATCGCCAATTAGCCAAACTCTGGAATATTATACGACAAAGGCATTCTACTTTTTGCATTCTCTGTTCCGACCACGGGACAACTTATGGTGAAGATGGTTACACTGGACATCGACTTAGCCATCCTGTGGTTTGGACTGTTCCTTATGCTGAGTTTGTTTTATGAAAACTCACGCAGAGGCGCAGAGACGCAGAGTTCTAAATTTTTTTAAATTTTATGCTGACAATTCAAAATCTTAAATCTAAAATTGCCCAGTCTCCTTATCAAGCATACGTCTATTCTTACCCCCACAAAACAGCTTACCGTCCCCTCACTCCACCTGTGTATCTCCCGGAACTGTGGGCGCAGCAAGATAGACAAGCGCTATTTCTCTACATACATATACCGTTTTGTGAAATGCGTTGTGGATTCTGCAACCTGTTTACCACAGTCAGCCACAATGAAGATTTTATGAGTCAATATGTCCGCACGTTACAGCGACAGGCGCAACGAATGAAGGCGGTGTTGGGTGATGTGTCATTTGCTAGGTTCGCTATTGGTGGCGGAACTCCCACCCAATTACCGATTCAGCATCTCGAAACTATTCTCAATATTGCTGAAAATACGATGGGTGCAAAGTTACAGGAAATTCCCATTTCTGTAGAAGTTTCGCCAGAAACCGCAACTGAGGATAAGTTAAAGTTGTTGCGATCGCACGCCGTCGATCGTGTTAGCATTGGTGTCCAAAGCTTCATCGATTCGGAAGTTTTAGCCACCCAGCGCCGTCAATCTACTACTCAGGTAGAAGCAACGCTGACAAGGATAAAAGAGATGGGATTTCCCACTCTAAATATTGATTTGATTTACGGTTTACCCGGACAAACTGTAAATACTTGGTTGCAATCAATACAAGCTACCTTGCGTTTTCAACCAGAAGAAATTTATCTATATCCATTGTACGTGCGATCGCTCACAGGTTTGGGACGCACAGAGCGAGAATGGGACGATATTCGTTTAGCTTGTTATCGAGAAGGGCGATCGCTATTATTGTCAGAAGGATATACGCAAGTTTCCATGCGGATGTTTCGACGCTTGGAAGAGGGACAATCTAGCAATCTTTCTCCCTCTCCCCCCTCTCCCGTTTACTGCTGTCAAGCCGACGGGATGATTGGTTTAGGTTGTGGCGCACGTTCCTACACTAATACTTTGCACTACTCCAACGAGTATGCAGTGGGAGCAAAGGGAATCAGCGAGATTTTACAAGCATATATTCAAACAGCAGATGAGTCATTTGAGTACGCGCACTATGGTTTTCAACTAAATGCTGAAGAACAACGTCGGCGGTATATTTTGTTATCTTTGCTTTCGGATGAAGGATTGAATTGTGCTAGTTATCGTCAGCAATTTGGTAGTGAAGTATACGCTGATTTTCCAGAATTTTCAGAACTGCTTGCTTTGAATTTGGCGATAAAAGATGAGGATATTTTACAGTTAACTGAATTTGGCATTGAGCGTTCTGACACTATTGGCGCGTGGTTATTTTCTGAGAAAGTTCAGGAATTAATGCAGGATTATGAATTGAAATAGTGGGTTTAAAAAAAGATTTGAATACAAGTGATTAATCACGTTTCTACGGATATTTACATGACATCTACCGTTGGAGAAAATATGACAAACAATCAAAATCAACCCGGAGAATTTGATGCAGTACTCGGAGGAGAAGCACCGCCACCAGTGCGAGGTGCTGTTTTAGGTGGTATCGAAGGTGTTAGAAAACGTTTAGTAAATCCTGATGTTGAGATACGTGTAGCGGCTGTTCAAGATGCATTGAATTATCAAGCAGAAGGTTTAAATTTGGTAATTAAGTCATTGCAAGATTCTTCAAGAAAAGTCCGTCAAGCAGCCTATAATTTATTATGCTACCGCATTGAACCTCAAGTTAAACAAATTTTGCAAGAATATAAATATTGGGATTTATTTGAGCGAATAGATGAAACCTTAATTAAGGGATATATCTATAATACTTTCACAGAATTCTACTCCCGGGAAGTTGAAAGTTATGACCCTAACATAGGTCTGCAAAATCCTGCTGAAAAAGCTTATGTTATAGATGATGATGTTATTACCTTTTTAAGAGAACCAAAAGTCAATAAAGTAGAAGCTTTGATATTTAGAGGTTACTATGATTTATGGCGTATTTTATCGCCAGAGATTATAAAAAATATTAAAGCGCTTTTTTATGGGCCTTATGACATAGATTACCAGATATCTTGGACAGCTATTCAGGATATTAGTCTTATCTTAAAAGTGTTTCCTAATCTAGAAATGTTGCTAGTTCGTGGTGGAGACGAACGTTATACATATAGTGGGCCTTGGGAAAAATTTATTTCTTTACGTCACGAACATTTGAAAGTGCTAATTGTGGAAACTGGAGGATTAGGGCGTGACAAAATTGCTCAAATTCTCTCTCTCGAACTACCAGCATTAGAGCATTTAGAATTATGGCTAGGTAGTGAGGAATATGGTGGTAACTCTTCCATTGATGATTTAATGCCAATTTTATCCGGTGATTTATTCCCCAAATTGACTTACTTGGGACTACGTAACAGTGAATATGCTAATAATATTGCTGCTGCTATTATTAACTCTCCTGTTATTAATAAAATCAAAGTTTTAGACCTTTCATTAGGAGATTTAGGAGATGAAGGTGCTGAAGCTTTGCTAAATTGTCCTGCTGTTAATCAGCTAGATATTCTTAATATTTCTAATAGCTGTTTAACTGAAGAAATGGTTGAAAGGTTGAAACTGTTAGATGTGGAAGTTATCGCAGATACAGAAAAGGAGCCAGGCGATCGGTATTGTTCTGTTTCTGAATAATCAAACTTACAAAAATTAATTTGGATATTCAATTACTATGCACCTCACTATCCTCTATCGCGGGCCTTTAATCAGTTGCAACTACGGTTGTGAATATTGCCCTTTTGCTAAACGCCAACAAACAGCCGCAGAATTAGCAATCGATAAGCAATCTTTAGAACGTTTTGTCAATTTTATTTCGCAACATCCCCAACATCAATTTTCAATTCTTTTTACTCCTTGGGGAGAAGCTCTAATCCATTCTTGGTATCAGCAAGCACTGATAAAATTAACGCATTTACCCAATGTTAAGAAAGCAGCAATTCAAACGAATCTCTCTTGTAATTTAGATTGGGTAGAGGAATGTAACAAAGATAAATTGGCGCTTTGGGCAACTTTTCATTCAGAATGGGTGTCACGCGATCGCTTTTTAGAAAAATGCCTCAATTTAGACAACAAAAATGTCAAATTCAGCGTTGGAGTTGTGGGTTTTCCTAAGTTTAAAACAGAAATAGCCGCTTTACGTCATGAGTTACCAAACCACATTTATTTGTGGATTAATGCTGTGAAAGCTGAACTTCCTAATTTATCACCAGCAGACAGAGAATTCTTTCAATCTATCGATCCATTATATGAATTAAATACCAAGCATTATCCTAGCCTTGGGCATTCTTGTCGATCTGGAAAATTAGCAATTTCTGTTGATGGTGACGGGACAATGCGCCGTTGTCATTTTATAAAAGAACCAATTGGTAATATTTATGATTTGGAATGGGAAACAGCTTTAGGCGAACGACCTTGTACTAACCAAACTTGTCACTGTCATATTGGTTACGTAAATCTGGATTATTTAAAAATGGATTGGGTATTTGGTTCTGGTATTTTAGAAAGAATTCCCGATGAATGGTCTAATCAAAATTCTGGAGCGATCGCCCGCACACAACCTCTAAAGTAGGACACGATTATAATGTACTAATCCCAATACTTGTCGGTTAAAGGGAAAAGGGGAAGGGGAAAGGGGAAAGAAAAAACCTTTACCCTTTACCCTTTACCCTTTTCCCCAAACCAAATTCCGAGTTCAAAATGGTTAACCGAGCAGTATTGGTACTAATCCTGGCGATCGCTATCAAAAAATTACTTTTACATTCCCTCCCCCTTTCACTTAATTCTATTAACGCGAACTCGGCAAAACCTCCGGTCGGTCGTCTAAACTGAGGAGAAATTGAATTAAATCTGTCTGTTCTTGAGTAGTAAAACCTGCTTTGGTATCCACCCAGTAAGTATGTCCTGTACCATCAACATTGGACTGTTGCAAATCTGGATGAGCTTGGTTAGCCGCAACTGTCGCTTCACGAAGGTTGCGGTCAACTAGCACCCTTAGACTGGCTTCTGGGTCGGGTAAAATGTTTTGCATTAATGTACCAGCCATTCCTAGTTCTTGAGGATTTGCTACGACAAATTGTCCGTCTTGCTTGAGTGCTGAAGCACTAGCAGCCACACCACCATCATGTAAATAAGGCGCAGTTAAATACAAGCCAATTAAACTTGGCACTTTATAACCGCCAGCCGGATTATTAATCCCAAAAGCTAACTGTTGTGCTTTCTGTGGCGTGATATCTGTAGGAACATCTAACACTGGAGGATTAGATGGTAAGGGAACAGAAACGCTGTTGGGGTAGGTTTGCGCTTTGGTAAAGTTCTTCGCGAATGCTGCTAATGTGGGAGCGCGTGATGGTTGAGTGCCAATGTCATTTTGAGCAATCACATCATGATTAGTAAAGTAGCGTCCACTATGACAATCTATACAGCCAGCGCGAGTAAATACAGCCGCGCCTTTTTGTAGAGAAGCAGCATCGCTAATTTGAATTGGTGGTGGTGCGAGAGTATTTTGCCAAGCAGACATTCCATTTAATTGGTCGCCCACAGGATAGCCTGGGGAAGATGCCATTAACCCATCTAACATAAACGGCGAACCTTTAGGATATCCAGGCATCCGAATCACTTCATTAATTGCAGGTTCTCCTGGGGTGGGATCGATTTTGTCAAAAAATTCTGATGGTTTTACGCCTTGGGGTAATCTAAACGCTGGATTTGCAGCATTTTGCAGAATCACTCCTAAATAGGTTTCTTTGTCAATACCTAATGTGGATTGGCTAGCATCAGCACCATTTGTCCCGTCAGAGTTTGTGGCGTGGACGTTGCTATTTAAGGTAGTCAAACCGTGAAACCAACCAACTGCGGAATGACCACTCCAACCATAAGGCCAGGCATCAAAAGTATAAGACGAAGGGATTTGTGAGGGATTGTTTACTAAAGTGCCAGTAGAATCAAAGTTACCTGGCGGCCAAGTTAATAGTTTGGCGTCAACTGCATCTTCTACGGCTTTGGCATCTGGTAAGCGGGATTCTTCACCATTAGCATTAATGTAAGTATGCTCTCCCGCAGAAATTTGCGTCGGATTAACATCTGTTTGGCGAAACATAGCTGCGGAATTGGTGGCGAATGCCAGAACTAAACCTGTGTCAAGGTCGTTGTTGGGTGCGCCTTCTAAGATGCGTCCGGTTTTGTTGTCAAGTGTGGCATGACATAAAGCGCAGGTAATCCCAAATCTCAGCTTACCTTTAGTCAGGCTGGCACGCATACCCAATGGGACAAGGGAATTGGCAGGTACGTCTAAGCCAGTATTTAACAATGTGCCTGCTTTGAAAGTGCGTCCGCCAATTGTTACATCTTCATTGATGGGGATTTGCAAATTGTTTGTGTGCTTACCTGCGAGTTTGGCGATCGCCTGCCCTACAGTTATCATATTTATCGGGCCATTTAGCGCTCCCACTACATCGGTTTGAAAGATTTCATTGCCAAAGGTTTCTGAATAAAAAGCATCTCGTCCGAGTTTCAATGTTTCTTCTGTGACAGCAAAAGCGCCATTTTCCGGCGATAGTTGTTTGCTTCCCGCTTCTGTTTGCAATAACCGTGTTGCTTCTTCTTTATTAATTGCGTACCCCAACACATCATAAGAACCTATTTCCTGGGGTGCAGCTTGTGTTATGGGTGTAAAAGTTTTATCTAAGTTGGGAGTTTTACCTAAAACAATTTCTAATCTGTAAGCGAAGAAAGTAACAATAATAATCAAAAATAACACTATGCCAATAGTTCGCCATGTCTTTTTTTGAGGCTGAATTTTAGGCGGATTGGTATCTATAGTAACACTTGAGTCAGTTTTCATAGTTCGATTTTACTCAATGCAGTTACATTGAAGCCGAGCATGAAAATAAAAGCTTCATCCTTACAGATGATGTCAGGTTGAGTAAAGGAGTAATTTTTGCCAGAAAAACCTTTAATCAGGACACAAAAAGTTTATTTGAGCAAGCTGTAGTTTTAGATAAGAAAAACCTTGCAGCAGGTTCTAAGTTATTTACGCAGTGTTTGGAAACTTGTGCAAGCGATCGTTGTGAAAAATTTCTGCTTATTTTAACTGGAAGTAATCAAAAATTGTACGTGTTTTTATCTTTTATTATATAATTTGAGGGTAAATTTTGCGACGGCGTTGCCGTTGACAATAGGTATTTACTTAGGTATGAGTCCTACAGAAGCTTTTCTGGTGTTGAGAAATCACTATCCCTCTTCTGTCACTTTCCGAAAATATTTGCCATTTCCGAATTCTAAAGCTTTTGTATAGCAAGCGATAGCGCGATTATTTTCTAATAACAAATACAAGACCTATTTTTTTCTAATAGTATAGCTTGTATTGATTGCCTCATGAGGCTTCTAGCGATCGCCCTCCCGGAGACTGACAGAAGAGGGCTATAGCGTTTCCTAGTCTGCTGAGGTACAAATCTCTGCGTACCTCTGCGCTTTACTCCGCGTCACTCTGCGTTTCAAACTATTATCTGTACCTCACTTAACTGGGAATCGCTATATTAACTTCTCAACCAAGTTAAATGCTGCGTCTGCTTTTAATTGATGAAATGAACAGGATCGTGCTTTATACCAATTTAATGTGAAACTGCACTAAATGAGTAACTCTCTATTCTTGGCGAACAAGCTATTTCACAGGAACAGGCAGAAGAAATTGTAAGAGCGATCGCTAATGGTAAATACTTATGAAGCTTATTTAAATCAGTAGATGAGTTAAAATCACTGTTGGATAAGCTGTTGAATCAAGGTGAGTTAGTGATTAAGTGGCATCGGAAAATTAAACATTCTCGATCGCTCCTAATGCTTTAAGGGTGGCTTTTTGTGCTTGGGAAATTCCGGTCACTCCAGTGATGTTCATCCCTTCGTAAGGGGGCTTGCTCTTTAAGAGTTTTATCGTTTTGCCGATTTGCATATCCCAGAGTTGAATCGGTTGTTCCAGAAAACCGATCGCTAGCAACTCATTGAGTGGGTTCCAATCCACAGACAAACCGTAATTGTTGCCTTGGATGACCTGTTCGCATTCGCCCGTTGACACATTCCAAATTTTGATTGTTGAGTTACCAGAGGCAGTGGTTAGCTGATTGCCATCGGCACTCCAGGAAACGGCAAAAATAGACCCAGGGGCAGGGTCTTGCCAGGTTCTTAAACACTCTCCAGAAGCCACATCCCAAAATTTGATATTGCTGCCATAGTCTCCACTCACCAGAACATTACCATCAGGGCTAAGGGCAATGGTATTAAGAGAATTATTGACCCCAATAATGCGATCGCAAACACCCCGATTTAAATCCCAAAACCGAATCGTTCCATCCAGGCTTGCAGTAGCAGCTCGCAAACCTGCCCCAAACCAAACAATAGAATTCACGTCATGGGTATGGCCAGATAGGGACAATAAACATTGCCCAGTTTGGATATCCCAGAGTTTCACTGTTCGATCGTTGCTGCCACTCATGAGATAATTTCCATCCCGACTCCAAGCGATCGTCCTCGCCCAACTATGATGTCCTTGTAACACACTTAAACATTGCCCAGTTTGGACATCCCAGATGCGAATCGTATTATCGGCGCTACCACTGGCAATCAATCGCTCGTCTGGACTCCAGGCAACAAACATTACTTCATTGTTATGCCCGCGAAAGACTTTGAGACATTCACCCGTCTGGCTGTTCCACAGTTGCACCATATAGCTCGTCCCGCTACTCAGCAAACGAATTCCGTCTTTGCTCCATCGGACACACCAGGATGAATGGCTATAACCTCGCAATGTTTTGATGCAGTGTCCGGTGTGCGTATTCCAGAGTTTCACCACCTGGTCATGGGATACACTCACCAGGGTATTGCTATCGCGACTCCAGGTGACTGACCAGACCCAGCTTTGATGTCCCTGTAACACTTGCAGACATTTTAGGGAACAATCCCACAGAGTAACGGTATGGTCGAAGCTTCCCCCTGCCAGCCTGTTGCCATCGGGACTCCACTCCAACTGCCAGACATGCTCTTGAGTGGCGATCGCCTGCAAACACTCTCCCGTTTGCCAATCCCACAGTTTAATGGCTTTATCAAATCCACTACTGGCAAGAATTGTGCCGTTGGGATGCAACGCCAGGGACAAAACCCAATAGTCATGGGCTTTTATTGTCTGAATACACTCACAGGTAGCCACATTCCAGAATTTAATCGTGTTGTCTGTGCAAGCTCCTGCCAATACAGTTCCATTGGCAAGCCAGACTAAAGACCAAACCCAACAACTGGGTTCTCCTATTTCTATACGAGCCAGGCTCTCTCCGGTTGCCCCATCCCAAAGGATGATAAACGGCGCTTGCCCTCCACCAGCCAGTCGTTTGCCATCGGGACTCCATACCAGCGCACAAACAGGATCGGGACATCCGTGAAAGTCCCGCAGCCAATGACCTGTACGAGTATCCCAAAGTCGGACTGCCTGTTTGACACCACTAACCAAGGTTGTCCCATCAGGGTGCCAATCAGCTGCCATCACCCAGCCCTGATGCCCCTGGATTGCAATCAGTGATTGTACTTCGTGAAATTGCCAAATGTGCAATCCTCCGTTGGTATCTCCAAAGGCAAATCGCTCTCCATCCCGGCTAAATCCCACCCATACCCCCCCGGTGAAGATTTGAGTAAAGATACATTGAGTAAAATGAGCAGCTTGAAAATTGATGTATTGTAAAATTGCTCCCTGGAAATCTGCGTGCCGAATGGTGGTGTGGGAAAAGTTAAATCCAGCCAGATCGATCTTCAGGTGCAGGCACAGGTTGATGAAGTTCCCTACACCGTAACCAAAGGTTGACTCAGGAAGAGAACGCAATGCAGACAGTATGGATTGAAGATGCTGCTCCAGCATCGCAGAGTTATGATGAAATGCGACTTTTAGTTGTTCGATGAGTGGATTTAAGATCAGTCGAATTTGACTTTCTCGGATGTAGTCTACAACGGTTGTTTTCATCAATGCATAGCGATCTAGATATGCCGTCTTTAGTGTTAATAACTCAGTGGCAAGTTGGTAAATTAAACGCTCTATGAAATATTCCATAATGATGGGTTGTTGCGTGTATTCACCCGTTGTCTTTGCCATCGTTATAGACACTCGCTTTTCGACCAGACTGCGCCAAGTGAGGGATTCCAAAGATTCCAACAGGCTGCTGCGAGAAATTGCAGGCACGATATCTGCTTGCAGTTGGGCGATTGTCGTCCATTCGCGGTTAATCGCTAACCAGTACATGATGGTGTGCTCTACAGGGGATAATCGCTCAACTTGCTGCTCCAGCAAGTGCCGAATTCCGTTAAATACTGGGGTCTCTATTTGCAAAAAAGCGGCAATCTGACCCTCAAACAGACTTTGAATTGAGGTGGCAACCATTTTCAATGCCAGTGGATGGCAACGATACAATTCACACAGGTAGTGTTTTTCCTCAGGGCTGCCCACCAAGCCCTTAGCATCAATCAATGCCAGTGCCGCTTCCCAGGAACCCTTGAGGGAAAGCACTCGCACCGATCCATCGCTATCTTCACCAAAAGCAACTTCCGCCGATTTCTCTCGGCTGGTCAGCAGGATACAACTTTGATGAGTAGCTTTGCCCAACAACTGAAACAAGTCACCATAGTTTGTGTAATCGTTTTGGTAGTACCCAGCTCGATCGCCTGCTCTTAGGAGGGTATCTTGATTATCTAAAATCACCAGACAGCGATGGGTTTGCAGCCAGTATAGTAACCGTTCTGGTGTTGCCTGGATATCTTGCTGCCTGGAAAGAAATAGCACCAGTTCCGCCAACAATGTTTCTAACAGTGGGGCATTGCGGAGCGATCGCCAAATCACAAATTCAAACTGCTCTTGTAGCTGTTGAGCGACTTTCGCTGCCAAGACACTTTTCCCGATACCACCCATTCCCACAATCGCCATCAGGTGACAGCGATCATGAATCATCCATTGAGTTAGCTGTTCAATCTCTTCAACCCGACCGTGGAACGTAGAAACATCAAGCGCCTCGCCCCAATCCGTTGAACATTGAACTTGAGGTGGCAGATGGGGAATTGGGACGTGAATGTGGGTCAAGATGGCATGTAGCGTTGTTTTGCTGACCTTGCGGCCCAAGGCACTACTTAGAAGCTTCCAGAATTTTGGCCCTGTATCCCGTTGCAAATAGTTGATGGAATAACCGGATCGTTGTGCGATGCGATCGTAGGTCAAGTTGCTCCAGGCACCAAATAATAAGGTAACTTCAACCTCGTTAAGGGATCTGCCAATTTTGCAATTGAATTCACGGTTGACAAACTCCAATGCCTGCTCAAATTCCATGTTTTCCGAACTCTAAAGAATAATTAAGAATTTAGACGGTCTTTCACTTAAAAGCAAAGAAAAATCCAGCCTCAGAGTTGCTGAAACCTTTACACGCTGAAGCTACTTTTCTATGAAGCACGCCATTTTAAAATATAAGACAAATGAACCATACTTTACATACTTAACTCCATACTTTTCTGCAAAGACAACGGCAGGGAATTTCGATAGATTCTAAAACACCCTAGTGTGTCGCAAAAATCATTCTTACTGCGGGTAATTACGGCACATCTCGATTAGTGATACCGTTTATTTATAAAGCTGCGCTCAATTTCTTTAGCTGTTTGTTTGTGTACTTTGCGTCCTACTCTGCGGAAAGCCGAGTAAAACATGTAACGCGCGTCTATGTCGTTCGTTATATCATTGAGCGCATCTTCATACAGAATTGGTATGACGTTCTTGTAGATCAAATCGCACTGTCCTGCTAACGGGCAGAATGCTATCTGGGAAAATCCAGTAGCCAGGTATTTAAGTTTTGGTAAAAAACCATGCTCGACGACTTGGATCGCACTCTAGAAACACTGCTGAGGAATGAACTGCCATCCAGTTTGTCGTCGCAAGTGGAAATTAGCTTTGCTGCACCCGACAGTGAGTTTAGCAACAACGTGAAACTCCCCGCGATCGGTCTTTTTCTTTACGATATTCGAGAAAATCTGGAATTACGTAGTAATGAGTGGGTGTTAGAGCGCAGCAGTGACGGTAGAGGAGTGAAAAAGCGCCCGCCAGCTAGAGTCGATTGCTCTTACTTGATCACGGCTTGGCCTAGCGCCGATCCCAAGATGGAGGCGAAGACCGAACATATGTTACTCGGTCAAGTGATAAAAGTACTGCTACGCTACCCCAAATTGCCATCAGCAATACTCGAAGGAAGTTTGAAGGATCAAGAGCCTCCCATCCGCTCAGTTGGTTTGCGTCCTAGCTCGTTAAATAGTTTAGGTGAATTTTGGCAGGCGATTGGAGGAAAGCCTAAAGCAGCACTGAACTATACTCTCACAATCGCAGTACCAGTGGATGAGACTGGAGAATCTGTGGCGCTGGTAGTCGATCGGCAAATTGGTAATGATGAAAAATAGGGCAAACAATGTCAAAGTGGATGAAGTTGAATTCTATTCGCCATCAAGTTGCGATCGCTGGACAAGTTAGCGATGAAAAAACTGGTCAAACCATTCAAGGGGCAACCGTAGAAATCATCAAGATGCCAGACAAATTCAGCAACAAGTTGGAAGTACTAAAAAAACTTTACGGTTCTGAGTGGGAAAATTTCCCCAAGCGTCCCGATAAAACAACAACAACAATTGATGGCTATTTCTATTTTCTAGATTTACCTGAAGGTATCTATAAATTAAGTGCCTCGCTGCCTAGTGCTGGTACGCGCTATCAGCAACGAGTTGAAAGCCAAGAACTGAAGGTTCTTAATCATCAAGGCAACAATCTAGATAAAGTTGTAATGGTTAAAGCTGACATAACTTTAGTACCTACAGGAATTGAAGGTTACGTTACCGCAGATAGCTCACCTTTAGTAATGGCTAAAGTCTGGATTGAGGGCAGCAGTGAATTTACTTTTAGTGACAACAGAGGATACTATCTCTTGACTGAATTAGAGACATCAAATATTGAGCGAACTGTACAAGTTGCAGCTCAAGGCTACGAGCTAGCTGCTCCTAATAAAGTCAAGCTCATACAGGGTGAAATCATCCAAAACTTGGATTTAATATTACAAAAAAAAACTCCCAAAACTTCATCGAGTTCAAATGGAGTCACTAGTAACACGAGCTAGAACATCAATTGCAGAATTCCAGACAGCGAATTTATTTGAGTTGGAGCAACAAAATATGAGCTTTTCTCAGGAAAATATTTGGTTTTTCATCCTTTGGGTTTTGGTGCGATCGCCAAATTAACGGCTCTTGAGTAGCCCACAACAAACATTCAATTAATTTAGCTTTGATTGAGGATTAAACGCAATGGCTACAACCTATTTTTCGCCCGGTGTTTATGTTCAAGAAGTTCCTTCTGCCGTTCAGCCAATTGCTGGAGTTGGAACTAGCACAGCAGGTTTCATCGGAGTTATCCCTGATGAAATTATAATTCCTACTAGTCCTGTTCAGTTCAAAAGTCAAAAAATTACTAAACAGAGCAATCAAAAAGATTATGACCTAGCAACGTTTCCTGTTAACGATGCCTCTGGAACGTTTGAAGTCAGAGTTGGGCAAAAAGTTCTCGAAGATGCTTTGCTGACAAATGTTAAAGATGGTGGCAAAAAGTTTACCAAAGCTCAAGTGGTATTAAAAGATGATCCGGAAGCTGATTTCACGGTTAATTACATCGGATTATTTAATCAGGTGACGAATGAGTTAATTGGGAAAGTGGAACAAAAAAAAGAGGTCAGCAGCTTACCCTTAAAAAACTATCCAGTTAATGAAGCGGTAGGTACTTATAGTATTCTGGTTGACGGCAAATCTATACCTAATGAAACTAAGGTCACCCTCAAGAATGATGAGCCCAATGAGCGTGCTAAAGTCATCTTTGAACCCGCTTTAAAATTACCCGATGCCACAACTACGCCGCAAACCATCACACTAAATTACCAAGTTTTCTTTCCTACTTTTAAGGTAGCTCCTACAAAAGAAGTAAAACTCTGTACCAACTTTAACGAATTTAAGAAGTTTTTTGGTGACTTTTCTAGCAATCCACAACAGAATCAGCTAGCTCATGCGGTTTACGGTTTTTTTAACAACGGTGGGACTCGTTGTTATGTAACGAGAGTAAAGACACAAGATGAGATTAGCGTTGATGCATTGGAGGTATTTGAAGCCATTGACGAGATTGCAATTGTTGTCGCTCCTGGAGTTACCGATAAAGCTGCTCGCAGCGCAATCGTCACTCATTGCCAACAGAAAACAGGCGATCGCTTTGCCATCTTCGACTGTCAAGAAACGGATACCGCCAGCAGCTTTAATGAGGAAAATGACAACAAGCCTGATAACTCCAATTATGCAGCTTTCTACTTTCCCTGGATACAAGTATTTGACCCAGCTACCAAAGCTATGAATCCCAATGGGAACGGACTGATCTACGTACCCCCAAGCGGTCACATCGCCGGAATTTATGCTCGTGTAGATACCCAAAGAGGCGTTCATAAAGCCCCTGCTAATGAAGTCGTATTCGGGGCTTTGGGAGTCAAACAACTCATCAGTAAAAACCAGCAAGATGGACTCAACCCCAAAGGTATTAATTGCATTCGTGACCTCAACGGCAACATTCGGGTATGGGGCGCGCGCACGATTGGGGGAGATGACAATGGGGAGTTTAAATACATCAACGTTCGCCGACTATTTCTCTTCCTGCGAGAGTCTATCGACGAGGGCACCCAATGGACAGTATTTGAGCCGAATACCCCCGATCTTTGGGCACGCATCCGACGCAGCGTTACCGCTTTTCTTACCAATGTTTGGCGCAGTGGTGCGTTGTTTGGCAGTACTCCAGAGCAAGCATTTTATGTCAAGTGTGACGAGGAGAATAACCCGCCAGAAGTGCGCGATGCAGGTCAAGTCATGATTGAAATTGGGGTTGCTGTGGTTAAGCCCGCAGAGTTTGTCATCTTCCGGCTGAGTCAGTGGGCAGGGCCAGGTAGCAAATAATGGTGACTAAGTATCCGATACCCGGCGTTTACCGAGAGGAAGTTTTTTTGGCACCCGCACCTGCATTGATGACAGGTGTGCCAGTATTCCTTGGTTTGACGGCTACTGGATCTTTTCATACTCCGCAACGTCTGACACTTTGGCCTCAGTTTGAACAACACTTCGGTCAAGCACTCTCTAACAGTTACTTGGGTTATGCGGTGCGGGGCTTTTTTGAAAATGAGGGTCGTCTGTGTTATGTCGTCCGCATCAAAGAAGCGACTTTGAGTGCTTTGCAAGGGGGGCTAAATGCGATCGCATCCTTAGACACCATCGACCTTGTTTGTGCTCCGGATATCATGCTGGTCAGCCAAGATGCAGATATCCGAGTTATGCAGAGAGAGGTTTTAAAGCATTGCGAACTTTTGGGCGATCGCTTTGCCATTCTTGATGGGCACAAAGCCTCTGCGGTAGAAGAAATCCAGCAGCAACAGCAACAACTATCCAGTATCAGCAGTGCTTTGTATGCCCCCTGGCTCAAAGTTCCGCCTTTTGAGGGGACAGATCTATTAGATGTTCCTCCTTGCGGTCATATTGCGGGAGTTTATGCCCGTAGCGATCGCGCCGGTGGCATTCATCAATCTCCTGCCAACTACATCTTAGAAGGGGTGCTGGATCTCAATACCGACTTTACCGAAGGTGATATTGCCCGTCTCTATCCGCAAGATGTAGTTGCAAGTGTTAATTGCTTGCGTGCTTTACCAGGTCGTGGTATTCGGATCTGGGGAACTCGCACATTGAGCCAAGACCCCTCCTGGTGTTACATCAACGTGCGGCGGTTATTCCTAACCGTCTGTCGTTGGTGCGATCGCAACCTAGCCAATGTCGCTTTTGAACCGAATGACTTCAAATTGTGGGTTGGCATCGAACGCGAATTAACCGCTTACTGCGAGTCTTTGCTGCGGCAAGGAGCGCTCAAGGGAGAAACTGCACAAGAAGCATTTTATGTCAAGTGCGATGCCGACACAAACCCGCCAGAAGTCCGGGACGCTGGCATGGTCGTGACAGAAATAGGTCTGGCACCCACCGTTCCTAACGAATTTATTATCGTGCGTCTAATTCACGGCACCACTGGAGTTAGTTTGACCAGCTAACAAAAGAGTACAAAAACCCAGATTCTAATCAGGAATGGGCAACACCTACCCAAACAGCAAACACTAACAAGCTGATCTTAGAGCCAAATCTTTTCTATTGCTTTTATTCAGGAGACAACTTCATGCCTGACATCAAACCTCCTCACAAACCAGACCCCTATGCCAGCTATAACTTTTACGTCGAATGGAATGGCATCATTCACGCTGGCTTTAGAGAATGTACTGGACTAAATTCTTCTCAAACTGCGACCGAATATCGTGAGGGAACCGATCCCCAGACTAAACGCAAAATTCCTGGATTAAATAATTATGGCAATATCACCCTGAAACGGGGCATCACTAACAATGACGAACTTTGGAAATGGCGGCAAAACTTGATGATCGGCAATGCCGATCGCCGAGAAATTTCCATTGTCATTCTCGACCATACAGGAACAGAAAAAATCCGCTGGAATCTAACGAATTGTTGGCCTACTACTTGGTCGGGAGCCGACTTTAATGCCACCTCTGATGAACTGGCAATAGAAACTTTGGAATTAGCTCATGAAGGAATAAAAGTAGATAAGTGGACTTAAAGCTTAAGGGACTTCCAAATAAAAAAATATCCAATTAACTCTTGTGGGGTGGGCGTCTCGCCCGCCATATAGACTGGGCGGGCAGGATGCCCACCCCACAATATTAGATAATTTATTTCTTGGAGTTCCCTAATCTAAAATCCAAAATCTAAAATTAGTTAACTTTGCCACCAGCAAAATCCACAATTCTTAATGATGCTACAGACAGAATTTCCTTTTGTATTGCCTCTAGGTTATGTAGATCCAGAAGGGAACATCCACCGTGAAGGAACCATGCGATTGTCTACAGCGTATGACGAAATAATGCCTTTGCGCGACCCGCGAGTGCAGGCGAATCCTGGATATTTGGTGATTATTTTATTGTCGAGAGTGATTACCCATTTAGGAACGCTTCAGCAAATTAATCCCAAGTTAATTGAAAGTCTTTTTTCTGGCGATCTGGTTTATCTGCAAGATTTATATCAACGCATCAACCAAAACAATCACACCCGTCTTTTAGTTACCTGTCCTCACTGCCAAGGTGAATTTGAAGTGGAGACTTCTCCAGTGGGGGAGTAATTTGCTACCCCTCAGAGAGGCTGATGGCAGAGATAGCATATATTGCCTATCATTTTCACTGGTCTCCTGAGAAAATCATGGAGATGGAACACCGCGATCGCCAGCAGTGGGTAGCACAAATTTCTCAAATTAATCAAGAAATAAGTAATGGGTAGTAAGTAATAGAACATAAGTAAGCACAATGGTTAAAAAATTAGGGTTGAATGCTGCATTTGCGGCGGGGGCTGATTTATCGGGGTTGAGATATGACCCTTACATGGCTTACAACTTTGTCATCGAAATTGATGGCTTGCTGACCGGGAATTTTTCAGAAGTAACAGGTTTAGAAAGCGAGATTCAAACCGAAGAATACCAAGAAGGCGGTGTGAATGAATATGCCTATAAATTCCCCACGCGGGTTGTTTATCCTCCTTTGGTTCTGAATCACGGAGTAACTGATATCGATACATTGTGGAATTGGTATCAAAGTTGTGTAGAGGGCAAAATCAAGTTCAAAAATGGCACGATTATGTTGTTAGACCGCAAGCGGCTTCCTGTGATGTGGTGGAATTTTAAAAATGCCTATCCCGTGAAGTGGTCTGGGCCTCAGTTTAATGCGGCTAATGATTCTCAAGTGGCGATCGAAAGAGTTGAATTGGTACATCAAGGGATTTCTAAATCTGCGATCGCTCGTGGATTAGCAGCTGCTCGTGCTGGCGTTCAAATTGCTGGATTATAAAACCAATTTGCAATTCGCAATAAGTAAGTTGATGGAAATAAACTAAACTATGTTACGAAACGTAAATAGACTTAAAACCCTTACCAATGAATAATGATAAAGGACAAATGACAGCCCTAGCCAATTATTTTTAATTACACTTGCTTAAAACAGAAAAAGATATACATAAATGTCACAAGATTTAGTTGCAGCTACCGACCCCAAATTGCTCCAGCGATTGCTACGCCCCATCGAACGACCAGGTGTTATTGATAGCGGAATGGGATGGGAAATTGTGGCGCGATCGCAACAATTTACTAATCGCTTACCTTTGGTTTTTGATCTCACCCGAAGATGGAATCCCAAAATAGGTTTTCAAGGAGAGAAAATCCCCATTGTTTATGCTCAACCGCAACCCCAGGAAAGTCCCACAACCGGATCTATTTCAGCAGAATTAGGTCAGTCTCCTAGCAGTCAGCGAACAGTAGTGCAGGCGAAATTTGTCAATGAGCGTGATCGCACTCATCAACTTGTGCGAACAACTAACCCAAACGCAGGCGAGACACCTACCCCACAAGAGTTTTTGGCAACAAACCCCAGAAGTGAAAACTTTCCTAGCAGTCAGCCAATGGTAGTGCAAGCCAAATTTGTCAATGAGCGCCATCGCACTCATCAACTTGTGCAAACAACCAACCCAAACGCAGGCGAGACACCTACCCCACAAGAGTTTTTGGCAACAAACCCCAGAAGTGAAAACTTTCCTAGCAGTCAGCCAATGGTAGTGCAAGCCAAATTTATGAGTGGAACAGACGGCAGCCTTTTATCGCCCAAACCAACTCCTATCAGTGCCACGTTACCAAATGAGAAACCGCCTCACGAGCAAATAAGTCTCAATTCCGCAAATTTATTGTTGGAAACACAGGCAATAACAGATTTATCTAGAGAAACAAGCCAAAATCCAATACCCATTGTGCAGGCGCGATCGCAACCATTACCTGCTGGCGATAGCGGCATTTCTCTTAGAGAAAACTTGCCCAGTGTTCAGGAGTTGAAGGGGGGAGCGATCGCATTCGATTCCATCACCGCACTGCCAAATTTATCTGAAGAAACCATCCAAAATCCAAAATCCGTCTTGGAAAGTTTTGAGCGCCAAAAACCGATGCTCAGATTTTCTGCAAAATCTCAAAATCCTATAAGTTGGTCTGGATTAGAAATCCCTCTTTTATTTTCTCATCAGGTTGTTAATCCAGAATCAGTGCAGGCAGAATTGGCAGTACCAAACCCAGGTATTACGGGAATGTCGAGAAATCAACCCATGACCCAAACTACAGGATTATCGAGAGAGGTTTCTTTGCATCTACAGTCCCATCAAGAATCCAATATACAACAACCCAACATCGAAACACCAATCGATTTAGAGGCATTAACAGATAAAGTAGAACGCAACTTAATGCAGCGGTTAATTATAGAAAGCGAACGCCGAGGAAGGACAACATGGAGTTAGAAAAACTCAAAATTTTAGTTGAAAAGAAATTTCCAACTTTTGATGAGGCTCAACCGATTATAGCTCTTTTCAATCCCCAACAAATTTCAATTTCTAAGACAGGATGGCAGGGGCAAGGTAATAGCCTTCAGCCAGCAGAACAGTCAGCAACCTTAACAGTCGAGTTGTTTTTTGATACTAGCCTGTTAAATGCCAAACAGAGTATGAGCGATATCGGTAGTGTTATTGGACTGAATTTGTCAGGTAGCAGCCGACTAAAAGACGTTCGAGACTACACTAAAAAAATTTATCATCTGACTGAAAAAAAAAGTGGTTTAGCTGCGATACCCAGACCTCCTATTTGCAAACTGAAATGGGGACACAATACAGTTTTATTTCAAGGAGTTCTCAAGCAGTTAACTAAAACATTTACTCGTTTTCTGGCCAATGGAACACCAGTGCGGGCAAAGCTAAATTGCACGTTTGAGGAATGGATATCGCCAGAAATGAAACAAAAAGAGCAAAACCCAATCGACGATCCAATTCGGATTGTGCGGCGTGGAGAAACATTGACTAGTATTGCTGGGGAAGAATACAACGATCCTGCACTTTGGAGAGTTATTGCTGTTGCGAATCGCCTCGATAATCCGCGCCAAATTACTCCTGGTCAAAGCCTCACTGTACCACCACTTTGATTGTTAAAAATAGAAATGTCTCAACCTAAAGGTACTGAAATCCTCGCCCCTCAAGTCAAAATTACGATCGCGGGTAAACCTCTTCCACCTGAAGCGATCGCCGATTTGTCAAGTGTGACCGTGGTGAAAGACCTAGAAGGTGCGGGAATGTTTACCCTGCAATTCAAGACTTGGGATTTGGTGAAAGGCGAGCTGACATGGGTGGATAACAACTTATTTGACTGCGGCAATACTGTGGAAATTCAAATGGGTTACGCAAAATTAGAAACACTAATTATTGGTGATATTACGGGATTAGAACCTAGCTTTTCCCAAGATGCCGCACCTAATTTGACTGTACGAGGTCACGATCTCAGCCATCGGTTAATGCGGGGAACCCAAAGCCGCAGTTTTCTGGAAATGAAAGACAGCGAAATTGCAAGTCAAATTGCTAGCGAACGGGGATTAGATGCCAAAGTTGAAGACAGTAAAGAAAAATTAAATCACGTTTTGCAATCTAATAAAACGGATTGGAAATTTTTGCAAGATCGGGCGAAACGGATTGGTTATGAAGTGTTAGTTAAAAACAAAACGCTATATTTTCGTCCGCCACAAAATGCCAGCAATCAGGTACTAAAACTAAATCGCGCCGACGATTTGCTAGACTTCTCTGCCCGACTCAGTACGATGAGTCAGGTCGGACAAGTAGAAGTTAGGGGTTGGGACTCTCAAAAGAAAGAGTTATTTATTAGCAAGGCAGGTGTTGGTAATGAAACTACTAAAATGAAAGGTTCTATTAGCGGGCCGAAGGTCGCTAATCAAGAATTTGGTAAGACGAGTTATACGATCGCCAATGTCATGGTTTCTAGTCAAGCAGAAGCAAATCAAATTGCCTTAAAACTGTTCAACGAAATGGCATTGAACTATATCACCGCTGATGGTAGTTGTTTGGGTCGTACAGATTTACATCCTGGTACGACGATGGAAATTACTGGCATTGGTAAGCGATTTAGCGGGTCTTATTATGTTACGGCTGTTACTCACTCCTACAGCAAAACTCAAGGTTATCGCACTCAATTTTCAGTAAAAAGGAATGCGAGTTGATGTTTTATTTTCCTGTTTATATCACATATATAGAGAGTCATAAATGACAGGTGAAATACTGAATTTAATTGCTCAATCAGAAGGTAGCGATCGCTTTTATGGCGTGACAATCGGTATAGTTACCAGTAATGAAGATAAAGAAGGACTGGGGCGAGTTAAAGTAAAATTTCCTCAGATATCCGATAAGGATGAGAGCTATTGGGCGAGGGTATTGACTCCAATGGCAGGAAAGGAAAGAGGTATCTATTTTTTACCGGAACCTCTCGATGAGGTATTAGTTGCTTTCGATCAGGGGGATATTAATTTCCCGTACATTTTAGGAAGTTTATGGAATGGTGAAGATAAACCACCAGCAAAGAATGAGGATGGTAAAAATAACAAGCGACTGATTAAATCTCGCAGCGGTCATCAAATTATTTTGGATGATACGCAAGATGCCGAAAAAATTATCATTCGGGATTCAACTGGTAAAAACGAGATTGCGATCGATTCTAAAAACAACGCCATGACGCTAAAAGTAGAAAAAGACTTAACAATTGAAGCCAAAGGCAAAATTAGTCTAAAAACCAGCGGTGGCGATTTAGAGATTGAATGCCAAAACTTCAAGATTCAAGCAGAACAAAATTGCGAAATTAAAGCCAAAGCTAACTGCAATCTTGAGGCTACTGCTGGAATAGGAATTAAATGTTTGGCAGGTGTAAAAATCAATGACGGTGCTTTGGAGGTGACATAATGCCAGGAACTTTATTGCACGTAGGCGCAACGGTAAATTGCGCTCATCAAGGACAAGCGCAACCCACTTCTGTAAATCCAAGGGTGAAAGTAATGGGTAATCCTGTAGTGACTCAAGCTTCTACTTATGCGATCGCAGGCTGTACAAATCCTCCACCCCCTAACAATGTAGGCCCTTGCACCGCAGCCCAGTGGACTAGCGCCGCTACTAGAGTCAAAGTCATGGGACAACCCGTTTTATTGCAGGATAGTAAAGCAATGTGTCTGCCCACAAATACGCCATTAATTGTTGCTGTAACTCAAACGCGCATCAAAGGAATTTAAAGGAACAATGAATACCAATTTTCTCGGTGTCGGGTGGACATCCCCAGTCAAAGTAGAAAACAATCAAATTGTCATGGCGCATTATGAAGAGTGCGTTCGCCAATCAATTTGGATGATATTAAGTACCGCTAGAGGAGAACGGTTAATGCGTCCAGATTTTGGTTGTGGAATTCATGATTTGGTGTTTGCAAACAATAGTGCTGGCACGATTGGAACGGTGATTGATGAAGTGCGTCAAGCGTTAATTCAATGGGAACCGCGCATCGATGTGTTGGATGTAGATGCAAGTCCCGATCCCAGCCAACCACACCGATTGCTGATTCAGATTAATTATCAAGTTCGCACAACCAATAATCGATTCAATTTGGTTTATCCATTCTATTTGGGCTAATTTTTATGTCGATTCAACCACCAAAAATTGACAAACGCACCTATGAAGAGATAGTCGAACAAACGGTAAAGTTAGTACAAGCTCATACTGCTGACCCTCAGGAAAGTGTCGAGAATAAAGCCGAATTTTTGCGCGATCGCATTCTCGTTGAGGACATCAAAGACACTAACGGCAATATCATCAAAGCAGGTACGTTAATCGACCCACAATTGGCAGATGCGATCGCTAAAGTCAAAGATTTAACACAAATTAATGTTAAGGTTAAGTGCGGCTGGTTAATACCTCAAAAGCCTGACGCAGGTTTGGCGCTAATTCGCATTTTTGGGCGCATGGCAGCTACGGTAAGCGATCGCCTGAATCGAGTGCCAGAAAAAAACTTTCTTGCTTTTCTAGATTTGCTCGGTACGCAGATTTTACCACCCCAGCCCGCGCGAGTTCCTTTAACTTTTTCTCTGGCATCTGGCGTACCTGAAAATACAACAGCTTTAGTTCCAGCTTACACGCAAATCTCAGCACCACCCGCCGAGGGAGAAGAGGAAGAAATTGTCTTTGAGACAGAAAGCGATGTGCTGATAACGCCAGTGCAATTGCAAGCAGTATTTGTCCGCAACTTAGAGGCAGATACATATAGCGAATGCCTACGGCACGGCTTCGCCGAACGCATCTTACAAGCAACAGATGCTAATGATGATTTCTTTGCTTTTGAAGCAGATACTCCAATTGAACACAGTTTTTATTTAGCTAGTGAATTCTTCACATTACCTGCCCCGAAAACAGTCACGCTAACTGTTCAATCCTCGAACGCAGAAGATTGGAATAAGTTATCTCTCGATTGGTCTTATTGGGATGGAATTGATTGGCGATCGCTATTAAGTAAGACTTCAACAAATCCGGTCATAATTTCCAACTTTCCCGCTATTACTCACCATACAATTGACGGTTTAAATGCTCCTTGGTTGCGCATTAAATTGCTTTCATCCCTCGCAGCATCACCCCAAATTAATAGTATCACCGCCACCGTTAACATCGAACGAAATAATTTAGCTCCCGAACGATGCTTTTTCAACACTATTCCGATTGATTTGAGTAAAGATTTTTATCCCTTTGGCGAACAACCTCGTTTTAATGACACTTTCTATATTGCTAGCCAAGCCATGTCATTAAAAAATGCCAAAGTAACGGTGACAGTGACGTTGAGTGAAAATTTACCTATTAATCCGAATGGCGGTGATGTGGAGGTGTTTTGGGAAGCTTGGAATGGAAGTAGTTGGGAACGATTGGAACCCACTGCTAAAAACTTTAATGGACAAACAATTACAGATTTAAAGCTTTCACCCATCAAATTTACAACAAGTGGCAAAGTAGAATTTAAACTCTCCCAACCCAGACCTCAAATTTCAGTGAATGGTGAGACTAATTACTGGCTTCGTATTCGGATTATCAAAGGAAATTACGGGAGTGGAACTGCCTTAGGTCAACTCGTTACTTTGACTTACTTAAGCGAACAAGCAAAAGACACAGACACGCTAACTGTTCAAAATGTGAGAGGCTTTATGCTGGGAGATTCTGTTTCAATTGTGTCTGGTAATAACTCACAAACAGGTTTTATTAAAAATATTAATTTAGCTGATAAAAAGCTCATTTTAGCAAACAAGATTAACCAAGAGTTCCCAGCAGGAGTGACAGTGATGCTGAACTCATCTGCTAGTTTCGCACCACCATCAGTTCGCTCTCTCAAAATCGACTATAACTATGAAGAAAGTGAGGAATTTTCTAATTCTACTTTCGTAACTTATAATAATTTTACGTATGTAAAACAGGTTATTCAAAATAATATTGGATTCTCACCTTTTACTCGTTTAACTGATACCAGACGATACTTATATTTAGGTTTTGATCGCCCATTTCCCAATCGAGCGATCGCCCTTTATTTCCAAGTCGAATCTCCAACGGCAAAAGAATTATCGACAGCAACTACCAATGCTGCCAAACCCAGCTTAGTTTGGGAATATTTCAACGGTAATATTTGGACGAAATTGAGTGTTATTGATGAAACGGCTGCTTTTAGCGATCGCGGACTAATTAAATTTATCGGGCCATCTGACTTTACTGCAACTCAGGAGTTTAATCAAACCCTTTATTGGTTGCGAGTTTGTCGGGAAAAAGGCGAATTACGAGTGCAACCGCGCTTGCGTCGCATCCTGACAAATACGATTTGGGCAAGTCAAACTACAACGCAGCAAAATGAAATTTTAGGTTTCAGTAATGGCAACCCCAATCAAATATTTCGCACCGTAAAATTGCCAATTTTACCCGGTCAGCAATTGGAAATCCAAGAACAAAAAATTCCCTCTCTAGAAGAACAAATTGCCATTGAAAAATTAGAAGGAAAAGATGCAATTACCATTATTCGAGATGAGAAGGGAGATGTAGAAACTGTGTGGCTGCGATGGCATGAAGTCTCGGATTTTTATCAGTCGGGAATGCGCGATCGCCACTATACTGTCAACCATTTAACTGGAGAAATTAAGTTTGGCGACGGACAGCAAGGAATGATACCGCCCCAAGGTCGCAACAATATTCGCATGGCGCGATACAAAACTGATGGCGGGACTAAGGGTAACAAGCCAGCTCAAACCATTACCCAGTTAAAAACATCGATTCCTTTTATCAATAGCGTCACTAATTTGGAACCTGCTGGCGGCGGTGCCGATCGAGAAGCGATCGAACGAGTTAAAGAACGGGGGCCAAAATTTATCCGCCATCGCAATCGTGCTGTGACTGCCCAAGACTTTGAGGACTTGGCTTACGAGGCATCACCTGATGTAGCTAGGGCAAAAGCGATCGCGCCTGTTTTTGATCCTCTCGCCGATGATAGTTGGTTGGAGACTAACAGAGATATAACAAAAAATCCTTCCGAAATCCATCTAAAACCTGACATCAACCCAGGTCAGGTCACGCTGTTGATTGTACCCAAAAGTTCGGCGCGGCAACCTGTACCCAGTTTGGCACTAATTGAGTGCGTGGAAACTTACATCCGGGCGCGTTGTCACCCCAGCATTAACCTCATACTGACTGCACCAGATTGGCACGAGGTTTCGGTCACGGCTGTAGTGGTTCCTGTATCCTTGGATGTGGCGGATGCGGTTAGAGAAGCGGTAATTAAGCGTTTGCAAGAATTCCTACATCCCTTGACTGGGGGGAAACAGGGACAGGGCTGGGCTTTCGGTCGCCAGCCGCAAATGTCAGATTTATATGCGGTTATCGAAAGGGTTCCAGGGGTAGACCACATTCACGAGCTTACGGAACTAAAGGTAGAGCCATTATTCCCCAAGCTTGAAAGAAAGCTATTACCCCCCAAGCAGTTAATTTATTCCGGTAGCCACAATATTACTTTGCAAGAAGAGTGAATTTAAATATGTCATTACCCTTACCTAACCTAGATGACCGCACCTATGCCGATTTGGTGGAAGAAGCGCGTGCTTTAATTCCGATTGAATATCCGGAGTGGACTGACCATAACCCCAGCGATACGGGAATTATTTTAATTGAGTTGCTGGCTTGGTTGACAGAGATGGTGTTATACCGAGTCAATCAAGTGCCGGATAAAAATTTTGCCACTTTCTTAAGTCTGCTTAAAGGAGAAAATTGGCCGCCAGATAATTTATCTTTAAAACAACAAAATATACTCCTTCAACAACAACTTAAACAAGAAATTCAAAACACAGTTTTAGACCTGCGGAAGCGTTACCGAGCCGTTACTGTTGAGGATTTTGAACAGCTAACACTTGAAGACTGGAAACAGACACCAGTGAATCAGATTTTACCCCTAATTTATGACATTACGGGTGAGACTGATGCTATCCTGAAAAACCTTGAGATTAATTCCCAAACCCCAGTTAAAGAAATTTCTCCAGACAAAGTTAACAAACTCAGAGACTACATTCTCAATAAAAAAATCGCCATCAACCCAAATATTCAAGACTTACTTAAAAAATTAACGCCTCCTGATTTAGTAAACGCTCTGGGTACTGGAGCTATAGTCAAACGAGCGCGATGCGTTTTGGTCGATCAAAATATTCGCTTAGTTGTAGTACCAGATGCTCCAGAAAAACAAATATCGCCTCAACCCAGCCTTGAGCTTTGCATAGTTTTGTGGGCATATCTGGAGCGACGGCGGTTACTAACTACACGCCTTCAGGTAGTACCCCCAAACTACGTGCCGCTAAAAATCAAGGCAACATTATACCTAGAAGATGGTACTCGTTCTCATGATGTCCTAACAACTGCCGAGGAAGAAGTTAAAGCGTTCTTCCACCCCCTTTATTCCAAACGCTACTGGGATGGTAAGGGCTGGCCTTTTGGTCGAAACATCTACCGTTCGGAACTATACCAATTGCTGGCTCAAATTTCTGGGGTGGATTATGTCGAGAACGTCATACTAAACGATAACGAAAGTCTGACTGATATTCGTCTCGAAGATTCTCAACTGGTGGCTGTGGAAGTAAACAAAGCAAGTTTCAAAATTATGGAGCGCAGGGGAAATGAATGGGAATCACTCTAGCCAGGTCAGTAGCTATTTGCAATATCTTCCAAGTATTTTGCAAGGCGATCCATTTTTGGGGGGTTTATTGCTGGCTTTTGAGCGAATTTTGAGCAGTTCTGACCCTTCCAACAGGCCATCTCATGCACTAGAAGAATACATTGAAGACATTTCTACTTACTTCAATCCGGGTTCAGAAAAAGATCCCGATAACACTAAAACTCCGGTTGAATTTTTGCCTTGGCTGGCGGGTTGGGTAGCTTTAAGTTTGCGGGATGACTGGGAGGAGGAAACCAAGCGTCAGTTTATCAAAGAAATTGTGCCATTGTATCGTCTACGTGGCACAAAAACGGGTCTGGAGAAAATCCTGAAGCTTTATCTCAAAAGCTACGAATTTCCTGAAAAGGTTGAGGTGTTTGAGTTTGAGAATCTGCACAATTACTTTCAAGTCCGGTTGACTATACCCGATCCAGATTTGGATAAGTATTGGCGTGTAGCCAAAATTGCTAAGGCAATTATTGACCAGGAAAAGCCAGTTCACACGTTTTATGCCTTAAAAATCCTGGTGCCAACGATGCGGATTACGGGTAATTATTACCCATTCAATCTAGCGCAACCAAGTACGATCGCTGCTACTGTGCATGATGTCAACGATGCGAACAACATTTTGATTCTCAGTATAAGGGGTTCAGGACAAGCAGAACCCTACGCTCGGCAAGCTGGTCAAAAGTTCCCGTTGACAGTTACTTATACTGTCACAGCAGAGCAATTTAAACGGGGTGAGACATGGCATTTAGCGATCGCTAATTTGAGCAAAGTTTCATCCAAGGTGACAGGAAAAGTTACCATTACCCTCACCGATGATGTCAAGAAATCTTCCCAACAACCGTATAAAGATGTGGAATTCAACCTAGTGTCAGGGTTAAGGTTTTTTACTTTAGATTCTAAAGATCCTAACGGCAACATAGGGAAAGATCCTGACGGAAATACTCTATTGGGTACTCAACCGGGAACCTAAAAACACAATTTAGCCAAAAAAGGACAATAATTATGGTACTTAAAGATGTTCAAAATCAACGCCCTAGATATTTTGCAGGTCAGTATTTATTAGAAGAAGACTTTGAACTAGAACAGGATTATCATATCGATCGCCAATGTCGCCACAACCGTTTGCTGCATGTTTCGGGTATCGCCGAGGGTTTGAGTGTTGAGTTGAAAGACAATAAATTAACTGTGTCTTCTGGCACAGCTGTAGATAAATATGGTCAACAGATTGTCCTCCTCAAAAACCAAACCGTGGAGGAGTTGCCATCTAATAACGGAGAATACATTCTATTCATTCAATATACAGAAGAAAATGGCTCGGAACAGTCAGGTACCCAAAATGGTTATAGGCGCATAGTAGAAAAACCTAGTATTAAGGTTGATTCAGTAAATACTGTTCCAGATAATGCTATTAAACTAGCCAAGCTGGCGATCGCTCAAGGCAAAATCACAAATCCTATCGATCTCAATGTTCGTGAATATTCTGGATTGCGCTTGCCTTCACCTGCTAACGAAGGTTTAACGCTGCGTTCTGGGGGCGATAATGCTAGTAATTTGGCTGTTCTCAGTGGTGGTTTAAGCGTTCAAGGTAGTTTAAGTGTTACTAATAAAGTTGGTATCGGTACAACAAATCCGGCAGCGAAGTTAGAAGTTAAAGGTTCGACAAAAGACAATACAGAGACAGCACTAAAAATCACCGACTCAGATGCAAACAATCTTTTACTCATCAGAAATGATGGCAAAGTTACTATCGGCACAACTAGAAATCCTAACATAACCGACTATCTAAACCCAGATTCACAGGTGGGAACGAAAGCCAGCCTAGTTGTTGCTTCAAAAACAAAAAACCGTGATGGAAACACGAATCTAGTAACCGAGTCAGTTTTAACCTTGGTTCGTGATGGTGCTTCGGGTCAGTCTTGGCCTAACATAGTTGATTTTCGCATTGGACGGTATGACAAGTTAAATGACACAACTCATTCTTCGTATACACAACTGGATATCTTACTTGCCAATCGCGATCTCGAAACAAGAGACGAATCTACAAAGTTCAAGCAAGTCATGACCCTGCGAGCAAATGGCAATGTCGGTATCGGGACAACAACTCCGACAGAAACACTAGAAGTTGCAGGTAATGTCAAAATCACTGGAACTAGAATCAAAAATTCTGAAGACAAGGGAATTATCGAGACAGATAAGCAAGACTATCTAAGGATTAATCCAGACGGAAGCTACCCCGCAATCGCATTGTACAATCCGGTGGCGATCGGCAGTGGCGGATTAGCAATTGGTGAGTGGACACAGCAAGGGCAAGGAGTCCTAAAAGTTACTAAGAGTGCTTACTTAGCAACATCAGAAGGCAAGGTAGGTATCGGTACTACGAGTCCAAGTGCCAAACTAGAAATCAAACTTGCCGGGTCAACGACTGATGCTAGCCTCAAGTTAGAACACAATGGCTCCAACTTCATTGTCCGTCCGCTTACTGCTGGAGGATCATCCTCCGCGATCGAGAATACGGGTGGCGGTTCCTTGCTCATCAACCCTACTGGTGGCAAGGTCGGCATCGGCATACAATCAGAACCTCTCGCTCAGCTTCATGTCACTCCAAATACACCTAATGGGGGTGGAATTGCGATTGGCAATCCTAATATATATACATCAGACAAGTATACGAATCTATATTTGGTAATCAGTGCTGAAAAAGATGGATATGGAGAGATTCAAGCTTATAGCAGTGGGACTAATCCCGGAAATTTAATTTTGAATCGACAAGGCGGCAAAGTCGGTATCGGTAAAACTTCTGAGATGACCAAGTATCTAGACGCAAATTCAAAGGTTGGAACGAACGCCAGCTTAGTGGTGGCTTCAAAAACAAAAAACCTCTCGGCTAACGGAGAAAACTACATTCGAGCAGATACAGAATCAGTTTTAACCTTGGTTCGTGATGGTGTTTCATCTAAGTCTTGGTCTAACATAGTTGATTTTCGCATTGGACGGTATGGAGATGAGCAGTCAAACAACGCTTCGCGTACACAATTGGATATCTTACTTACCGATCGCGATCTCGAAACACCAAACGAATCTACAAAGTTCAAGCAAGTCATGACCCTGCTAGCAAATGGCAATGTTGGCATTGGTACACTAAAACCCTCCTATCAGCTTAATGTCGATCCAAATGGAACTGGTGGGATTTTGATTGGTAATACATCTGATGATTCTACGAGTCTGATTTTGTCAATCAGTGCCAAGAATGATGGATACGGAGAAATTCAAGCTGTTAAAAGTAGTGGCAGTTTGTACGGAGATTTGATTTTGAATCGACGAGCCGGCAACGTCGGTATCGGGAAAGAGAATCCTGATCCTAATTTTCGTTTGGATGTTCAAGGTAAGGTTCAAGCTCATGATATTCATAAGACCAGTGATATTCGCTGGAAGCAAAATATTGAGACGATTGCTAGTGCTTTAGATAAAGTGTTGCAGTTGCGAGGCGTGTCGTTTGAATGGAGAACAGAAGAATATCAAGAGATGAACTTTAATCCAGGAAAACATCTCGGACTCATTGCTCAAGAAGTTGAACAAGTAATTCCTGAAGTGGTTCATCAAAATGATCAAGGTTATAAATCTCTCGCCTATTCCAATCTCGTTGCTTTACTGATTGAGGCTCTCAAAGAACTTCAGGATAAACATGAAAATTTGCTGCCAACAATGCAAGCTCAACAAGCAGAAATTGAGGGACTCAGAGATGAATTGAGCCGCCTGAGAGTATCGTTAATTCAGCCTGCTTAAGGATTTTAATACGATCGCACTCTCCTTGGGAAGCGATCGCCCGCCTTGAAATTAAGCCATCAGAATCATTATGAAACAACAACTAGAACAACGCCTTCAATCCCTCAAAACGGAATTTGAAGCCGGTCAAAAAATGCTGACAGATTTAGAAGCAAAACAAGCCAATCTGCGAGATACATTACTCCGCATCAGTGGCGCAATTCAGGTACTCGAAGAGGTATTAAACGAAACTTCAGAAACTAACGGTAATGGTAGCCAAACACCGGAAACTGTTAGTGCAGAAGTTGTCACAACAGCAGGAGATACAAGCTTATAACTGTTGTCGCACTCATTGTTATTACCATCAAAGGTATATGGAATTAACAATCATTAAAGACAAGCTGAAAACTATCCTCGCTTAATTATGCTCGCAATTTCCCACCCTGTAGAGCGATCGGCGATTGAGCATTCACCAAAAACGCGATCGCATTTTACAACCCTATAGGGCGATCGCTGATTGAGTAAAACTCAAAACGCGATCGCGCTAAGAACACTATTTTTATATTCTTGACAAAAGGTCAATATTATGAAAAAACAAAATCTGAGGCAAAGTAAAAATGCCTCTTCCCAGCTTACCGTTCGCGTAGCGTCTCGCAGAGAAGGTATCGCTTCCAGTAATAGAGAAAGTGCGATCGCTCGATCTTCTGCTCATCCGATTGAGGAATTGCAGGGTGAGATCGGCAATCGCGCAGTTAACCAACTGCTGGCAAATCAACCAACTGTACAAACTAAACCGATGTTTAGAGGTTTGTCTGAGGAATTGCGAGCGTCTACTCCGATCCAAACTAAATTAGCGATCAATGCTGTTGGGGATAAATATGAACAAGGCGAAGTGATTCAGCGAACAAAACAAGTAAAGTGGGGCAAAAACCAAACAAAGATATTTGATCCTGACAAATCTATCGAAGAAGAAGAAATTGCCAGAATAGTCAAGTTATCAAGGCAAGAGTCTAAAAGACAAGAAATACAAATTAAAAAAATTCAGAAAGAAAAGGAAGAGGAGAGAAGAAATGCAATAAACAAACAGATCGCCCAAATACAGGAACGTAACAAAAATCTGCAATAGTAATGATTTTAGTACCGTCAAAGCTCATACTGATAGCTAATCTGAATAAATCAATCCATCCATTCATCTAATTCAAGCTACCCAGTATTCTTCTATTTGAGGAAACTTTTATGAAACACCAACATCTGAGCCAGATTAAGAATGCGATCGCTTCGAGTAATAGAGAAAATGCCTCTTCGCAGCTTACCGTTCGCGTAGCGTCTCGCACAGAAGGTATCGCTCGATCTTCTGCTCACCCGATTGAGGAATTGCAGGGTGCGATCGGCAATCAAGCTGTTAACCAACTGCTGGCAAATCAACCGACTGTACAAACTAAACCGATGTTTAGGGGTTTGTCTGAGGAATTGCCATCGCCTAGTCCAATACAAGCTCAACTTGCGAAGGAAACTGATAGTGCCAGCTTTTCTGAAGTACAGCCAGAAAATAAAACAGGACTACCGGATCAACTCAAAGCCGGGATAGAAAACTTTTCTGGACTAGCGATGGATGATGTGAGGGTTCACTACAATTCCTCGAAACCTGCCGAGTTACAAGCATTAGCATATACCCAAGGCACAGATATTCACGTTGCGCCAGGACAAGAACAGCATTTACCCCATGAAGCATGGCACGTTGTCCAGCAGAAGCAGGGAAGGGTAAAACCAACGATACAAGCCAAGGGTGTAGGGATAAATGATGATAAAGGTTTGGAGAAAGAAGCAGATGTGATGGGAGCGAAGGCAGTTCAAGGCGAGCAAGTGCAGGTGGCTGGTGCAGGAACAAGGTTGAGTCCTTCAGTTGGGTTAGATGCTGGAAGGGTAGTGCAGTGTGGTAAAACTCCTGGATTGCTGAAGACACCAGCTCGTAAATTAAAAGGGAAACTGTTGGCACTACAGGGGGTGGTGTATTACTCACTAGGCTATGTTAGTGGTATGCAAAAAGCTGCAAGAAAGATAAAGCGAATAAATGAAAAATTGCTTGCTGATGAGAGGAGAAGAAATCCCCAAGCCTTTAGGTATGATAGCGACTCCAGCTCCAATTACGAGTCTGAAGAAGAGTCTCCCTATGATGAGCGATCTGGTTTTGAGGAAGAAGAAAGCTTTGCAGAGGAAGAGAAATTAGAAATTAAGGAAGGTAATCACAAGGATAAGAATCAAGCAGATAAATTTGGGAATATTGTAAGTGTAGTGCCACCTAAAAACCCACTACTCTCACAATGGCAACTGCCTCATCAGGAGAGTGGCAAGCAAGCCAATACTGTTAACCTACCTGAAACTGATGAGTTCTCAGACCTAAAAACTCGGGCACAAGACCTAGATCCGAATCTAGTGAAAGAACTAGAAGCAGAGGCTTTATTACTTGAAAAGCTAGAGGAACTTAAGTAAAGACCTGAAGCAAGATAAAGGGTCTAAACATTAATTCATAAACGGCTACCTTCTAGAACTATAACCGTGTCAACATCATAATGAAACACCAACACCTAAGCCAAACCAAAAAGCGCCCTTCGTAGCTTACCGTTCGCGTAGCGTCTCGCACAGAAGGTATCGCTTCCAGTAATAAAGAAAACGCACTCGCTCAGTATTCTCCTCAGCCAATTGAGGAATTGCAAAGTCAGTAAATCGCAAAGTTTCCCCCTAGAGCGATCGCTAGCTTTCACCTGCGTACATTCAAGTACGAAAAGATACTATTTATATAATTAAAAGTTATATTAAATAAATAATAACTTTATTATAATAAGTAAACCTAATTAATTATTAGCTCTGGTTTCACATAGTTCAGCAAAAAATGTATTTATATTTACAAAATCTTGATGTTCATTCTTTTGAGCAAAACTTTGCGATTTACTGAGGTTGGGTCATAAAAAGTTACCTACTTGCTGTTTTAGCAGGTAGGCGTTAGTCCAAAGTAGTGGTTTTGGTTATTGCTATTCCATGTTGATCTATATCCCAATCGCATTTTCAAAAATCTATCCTGGTCTTTTGCTTCCAGGGCTATAGTGGTAAATTTATTGATAATAAGTTGCACTTAGCTCACTTAATCCAGCATGACACTCATCCTCAGCCAATCAGAATTTGACGAACTGTGTCAACAGGCTCCTCAACCCCAGGTGAAAAATCTCGTACTTGATAGCTTTGAGAGGCTTGAGGGCGTGCCGGAAATTTTGGGACGGGGCTACGATCGCATCATGAAGCTATCGCCTGGGATGTGGTTGAATTTCTTAGATTGCGAATACCACCAAGACTTGATGGTGAAAACACCTGCCCATGAGCATCCGATTCAGTTCACGATTTTTCTATCAGGCTTGCTTTACTTTGATGATGTTCATCCTACTCAGGGTGGAACACGCAGCTACTTTTCAGGTAGTGGAATTTCGCCTGGCTACATTGAAAAGTATCGTGCTGGAGAGCGTTTAATTTCCGTTAATGTAGAGATTGAGCCAGAATTGCTAGACTTGTTTTTGCTGGAGGATGGGCAGTATAGTTCTGATGTCCAGAAATTTCTGTTCAAAGGAGAAGACTGGAAAATCTCATTTTACCCTACAGTAACAACAGCAATGCGCGAGCTTGCTCAACAAATGTGGAATGTACCCTATCGCGGTGCAGCAAAGCGGATGTATCTTCAGGCGAAGGTTCTTGAGTTAGTGGCGATTTACCTGGATTGGATTTCGGCAGAGCAAAAGCCAACTTATGACACACTAGGGCTGAAAACAGAGACAATTGCCCGTATCCACCACGCTAAAGAAATTTTGACCACACAACTGGAGCATCCGCCATCGCTTTCGGAATTAGCGCAGCAGGTAGGAGTCAGCGTTCGCACTCTCCACAGAGGTTTTTCTGCACTCTTTAACACAACTGTCGTCGGTTATTTGACACAGCAACGGTTACAAAAGGCAGAAATGTTATTGCGCCAAGGCGGTTCTCAAGTGTCAGAAGTTGCCAATCTAGTAGGGTATAGCCACCTAAGTCGTTTTGCAGCAGCATTCAAGCGACAGTATGGCATCACGCCTAGTCAGTGTTTGGCAGGTAAAAAGGCAGTTTTCGGCTAGTAAATGGCATTTTTCGGATAGACACGCCGCAGTCAACTTTTCTACACTACACCTCATGGCTAACAAAAATATTTAGCAATAAAAGCTTTAATTGCTGTGTGAGGAAGTATGAGGAGTTGGTGTTTATCTGTTCGTCTATCGTTTTTAATCAGTCTTTCGGGATGTTTGAGTGTAATTGTGGCTTCATCAGTATGGGCTGGTGAGAAACGGCAAGATGTAGACATACAAAATCAAACAAGTTCTCAAATTTGCCAATTGAGCGAAATAGAACTACCCACGACTAACGCCCAACTGCTAGTGCAGTCACCAACTCCCAGCAATCCCCCTGTTGTTCCGGGAAGTATTGTCACAATTACGGGAGTGAAAGCAAATCCCACCGATAAAGGGGTGGAGGTGATTTTAGAGACAACCCTTGGTGAACAACTGCAAATCACTAATCGCAGTGCTGAGAATAACTTTATTGCAGATATTCCCAATGCTCAATTGCGTTTATCCAGTGGTGAAGCCTTTACATTTCGCTCGGAAAAACCAGTCGAGGGAATTACTGAAATTACAGTCACAAATATTGATGCAAATACTGTGCGAGTGGCGGTGGTAGGTGTTGCAGCATTACCTACAGTTGAGTTATTTGATGATGATGCAGGGTTGGTTTTTGCGGTAGCATCTACGACAACGGCGAGACAGCCACCCCAAACACCGCCAACCGAAGAACAGCCAGGAAGCGAAACACCAGCAAGGCAGCAGGATGAGCCGATTGAGTTAGTGGTGACGGGGGAACAGGATGGATATAATGTACCGAATGCTAGTACGGCGACGCGGACGGATACACCATTACGGGATATTCCCCAGTCGATTCAGGTTGTACCGCAAGAGGTGTTGCGCGATCGCAATGTGCGAACTCTAACGCAAGCAGTAGAAACTGTCAGTGGCGTAACTCTATCTTCTTCCTATTCGGGTTCTGTTGGTGCTGTTGGTGGTTTTAGAACCATTCGCGGATTCGTTCAAGGAGGTAGTTTCCGGAATGGTCTCAGTGGCGATCCCGGTATTGGTGTTAACCCAATTGGAACAATTGAGCAGGTTGAAGTATTAAAAGGGCCTGCTTCGGTTTTGTTCGGAGCATTAGAACCAGGTGGGATTATTAACACTATTACTCGGCAGCCATTAGCTGAACCTTACTACAGACTTGGGTTTGAAGTAGGGAATTTTGGACGCTATCAACCCAGTATTGACTTGTCAGGGCCACTAACAACTGATAAAAGCATCCTTTATCGCTTTATTGCTGCTTATGACGGTGGAGAGGGCTTTCAAGATTCTACAAACTCACAGACAACAACCATTGCACCTTCACTGACATTCAACATAGGAGAGCGGACAAATCTAAATATTTACTATGAGTATGCTAGATACTACGCAAACCCTTCTAGCAGTTATACTGCGCTTCTGAGTGATGGTAGCCTACCACCTAGAAGTTTTTATCCTAGTTATGGAACATCACTGGAGAGTGAAAGCCAAAGATTTGGCTATGCCCTAAACCATGCTTTTAGCGATAACTGGCAGGTTCGCAATAACCTTGCTATTAATTTTACAAACTTTTCAAATCGGGAAATCTATTATTTAGGAATAGTGGATGACCGCTTTCTATCAGGGTTTGAAAATTTTGCGGCTGATGATGCAATCAGTACCTATTCTGGACAAATTGATTTGATTGGGAAGTTTAATACTGGCTCAATTTCTCATCAGCTTTTAGCTGGCTTTGATTTCAACCGTAGAGTACAGTACTTTGGGCAACTTCAGGAGTCAACTAGTTTACCAGACCTAGATATATTCAATCCAAATTACGATGTCACGGTACCTGACTTTTTGGTACCAGTCTTTACAAACCAGGATATCACTCAATCCTACGGAGTTTACGTTCAAGATCAAATTGCATTTAGCGATAATCTCAAGCTGTTGATTGGTGGTCGCTATGATTGGATATCTTCTAGTGGGTTCAGACCTATTGACAGCGACGATCCCTCCCAAAATGACGGAGCCTTTAGCCCTCGAATTGGCTTAGTATATCAGCCGAGTACAAATATTTCAATTTATACTAGCTATAGCCAATCGTTCCGCCCAGCAGTGGGACGTAATCCAGATAATGAACCGTTTGCTCCAACTAGGGGAACTCAATACGAAGTCGGCGTTAAGGCTGACTTCCTCGATAGTAAGCTTTCAACAACTCTGGCCGCCTATAATCTCACAAAAACGAATGTGCTGACTCTCGACCCCGACCCTGAGCGAGCTTTACAGGGTTTCCAAGTACAAGTTGGAGAACAACGCAGTCGCGGAATTGAGCTAGACGTTGCAGGTGAAGTTTTACCTGGTTGGAGGATCGTAGCTTCCTATGCTCTCACTGACGCAGAAGTGACCGCCGATAATTCCACACCCAGCCGAATCGGTAATCGCCTTGAAATGGTACCACAAAATCAAGCAAGTCTATGGACAACCTACACAATTCAGGGCGGAGATTTGCAAGGGTTGGGATTTGGATTAGGACTATTTTACGTTGGTGAACGGCAAGGTAATTTGGATAACTCATTTCAGCTAGGTGATTACTTGCGTACTGACGCAGCACTTTTCTATCGTCGAGATAGATTTAATGCGGCGATTAATGTTCGCAATCTTTTTAACACAGATTACCTGAGCGCAACTATCGGCGAAATTTATAATTTTAGGGGCGAACCATTTACCATTACTGGCTCTGTGAGTTGGGAGTTTTAATTTGCCGTTCATCATGAGAAAGAAAGCCACCCGTAGCATCGCTTTGATTCTGTTTTTCCTGACAGCTATTATTGCTTTAACAATTTCCGCGTGCAACAACATAACCCAACTAGAGCAACCAAAAGCAAATTCAACTGCTATTCAAACTAACAAGACAGCGACGGGAACACCAGTAGCAACAAAAATAGTTAGCCACGCTTTTGGTGAGGTTGAAATTCCCATTCATCCCCAGCGTGTAGTTTTGGTGGATGATTATTTCCTACTCGATTCTCTACTAGCATTAGACATCAAGCCAGTAGGTTATGCCACCTGTCTTACTTGTATAGGCGAAGATTCACTAACTCGACTTGCTGTTGACATCCCTATAGTTGGCAGTAGAGAAAATCCTTCTCTGGAAAAAATTCTCACATTAAAACCAGATTTAATTTTAGGAAGTGAATGGCAAAAACAGAGTTACCCACTCCTCTCTGCGATCGCGCCTACAGTAATGCTACCTAATTCTAGTAAAGCAGACTTTAAAAGAGATCTGCAATACATTGCCAAAGTAGTAGGGAAAAGCGATCGTGTTGAGGCCATTCTAGCCAATTATGAAAAACGAATTCAACTATTCCGGCAGAAGGTTGGAACAAAACTGAAAGCAAAAACAGTATCTGTAGTTGTCGTTGCTGGTTCAGCTATTGGTGTTTATAGGCCAGATAGTATTTATTTAAGCCAGATTCTGAGTGATATTGGCCTACAATTTGTTCCACCTTATAAAAAGCTAAAAAATGATTGGTTAAGCTTAAGTATCGAAAGTTTATCTGAGTACGACGCTGACTTTTTGTTTGTGATGATAGTTCTCGAAAGAGGCTCTGAAAACCTAAAATCGTTATCTTTTTTGAAACAACCAATTTGGCAAACCCTAAAAGCCGTTCAGAATAAACAGGTATATGCAGGACAGTGGCTTTCTGTTGCAGGGCCAATCACAACTAATAGATTTATTGACGACCTTTATCAATCCTTCTAAATTATCATTTCTATTACAATGGCAACACGCTCTGCTCACCCCCTCCCGCGTTTACTGCGCTATGCTAAACCCTATCAACCTCAAATTTGGGGTGCAATTTTTTGTTCGATTTTGCGTACTCTATTAGACCTAGCACCACCTTTTCTCATCGGTATTGCAGTAGATGTGGTAGTTGAACGAGAAACTTCCTTGATTGCGCGGTTTGGCATTCAAAATCCCCTAACTCAGTTATTAGTGCTGTCTGTGCTGACGATCGCTACCTGGGGTTTAGAATCTCTCAGCCAATATGCAGCCGACAAACTCTGGCGTAATTTGGCACAAATCCTACAACACGAACTACGAGTTGATGCTTACAACCACTTACAAGAATTAGAACTCGCCTACTTTGAAGACCGCAGCACGGGCATTCTGCTATCTATTCTTAATGATGACATCAACCAGCTTGAGCGATTTCTCAACTTTGGCGCTCAGGATCTCATCGGCTTTTTCACGCGAGTATTTGCGGTGGGAATTAGCTTTATACTTTTGGCTCCCGGTATTGCGTGGCTGGCGATGTTACCTATTCCGTTTATCATGTGGGGAACTTTTACCTTTCAATCTCGGTTAGCTCCCCGCTATGACACAGTACGCGATCGCGCCGGAATCATTAGCGATCGCCTCGCTAACAACATTTCTGGTATTGCCACCATCAAAAGCTTTACGGCTGAAGCTTATGAAAGCGATCGCCTCTTTACTGAAAGTGAAGCCTATCGTCGCAGTAACAAACGGGCGATCGCCTTGAGTGTGGCTTTTCAGCCCCTGCTGCGATTTTTGATTTTGCTAGGGTTTGTGCTGACGTTGTATCTGGGTGGTCGGGAAGTGCTTCAGGGTAGCCTAACTGTGGGTACTTATGGCTTCATGGTGTTTATTGTGCAAGATTTACTCTGGCCGTTCACAGAACTGAGTGAAATCATGGATGAATATCAGCGAGCGATGGCATCGGTGCGGCGTGTCATGGGATTATTGGATAGTGCGATCGCAATCCCAGGAGGCAATAATTCCTTGCCAATTGCAACTATAGCTGGGAGAGTGCAATTTGATAATATTACCTTTGCCTACAACGAACGCAGCCATGTACTCAAAGATTTATCCCTACAGATTCCCGCCGGAGCCACAATCGGTATTGTGGGAGCAACGGGTTCAGGTAAAAGTACGTTAGTTAAACTTTTACTACGCTTTTATGAAGTAATTAGTGGACGTATTTTAATTGACGACATTGATATCCGCGACCTCAATTTATGGGATTTGCGACGCTGTATCGGTTGGGTGAGTCAGGATGTGTTTTTATTTCATGGTACGGTGGCTGAGAATATTGCTTATGGTAGCTTTGATGCGAGTTACGATGAAATTATTCATGCTGCTAAGTTAGCCTATGCCCATGAGTTTATCGAGCAACTGCCCCTTCGGTACGATACTATCGTTGGCGAAAGAGGTCAAAAATTATCTGGTGGACAAAGACAACGAATTGCCATAGCCCGTGCTATTCTCAAAGACCCACCAATTTTGATTTTGGATGAGGCGACTTCGGCGGTGGATAATGAGACGGAAGCAGCTATCCAAAAGTCACTGGCGATGATTACCCAAAATCGCACAACGATTGCGATCGCTCACCGTCTTTCCACAATTCGCCATAGTCATTGTATATATGTTATGGATCGTGGTCGAATTGTCGAGCAGGGTAAGCACGAGGATTTACTAGCATTTGATGGTATCTATGCTAGTTTGTGGCGCGTACAGTCTGGGATTTATTAATATTTTATTTCAACTATTTTTGATAATTACAGGTTGGTCTTACACGGCAAATCAACCTGCGCTGCAAGCCAAACCAATGTTTCGGGGTTTGTGTAGTGAATTGCGATCGCCCCGAACAAATTTTATTTGATAGTAATCAGGAAATGCTTCAGCGCTTAGAAAACAAAGCTACCGATGCACAGAAAATTATTGACATCATCGCTAGCCACTATAAAGGTGCTAAGCCCACTCGGGAGCAGGTCATCGAAAACCACAGACAGGCAATAAAAAGCGGGTATATATCAGATTGATGTTGCCTACTGCGATCGCTTTTTGTCAACCGTGGTTCACTTTTTCTTTGCCCCTATTTATTGATTAATCATTGAATTCAGGAATACGTTGCCTAACACAAGTATATTGGTAGGTCATATCCAAATGAATCGGTAAATAAAACCCACCTTTTAAAAACAGAGGTAGTATGGGAAGATTGCCGCCAATCGCCAGCGCTTCTTGCCAAAAATCAAGGTAAGGACTGCCATTTTTTTGACCAACTTGATAAGCAACGGCGTACAATCGTGCGTCTAGGGGTTCAATTACCAAATTCAAGCGATTCATCAACTCGTTATGCAAGTTTGCAGAAAGTATGGTGACGATATCAACTATAATTACTCCAATGCCTTGAGTCAGGTAAGTTTCACATTTAGAAGTAAACGCCGATCGCTGCCCTGGGCGGTCTTTATTCGCCGGACTAATTAACTCAATAGCTCCCACTAGCGTCGGTCCTGTTTGAGTACTAAAAATTTGCACCTCAACCACATCTGTGGTGAGTTGAAATGGCACTGTTGCAGTTGGTGAACTGGGCTTCCATTCCCGCATTTCAGATGTTTGATGCACAGGATTAACTGGTATTTGTTCGCTGAAAGTAGCTACATCAATTTCAATGCCAAATTGAGCGTTTGGTTCAGCAAAGTAGCCTTCTGGAAGAGATTGGTTCAAGTCATCAGCAATATAGGTTGACCAGGCATTATGAAAACTGTGCCAGTGTCGCCTGGTACTTAAAGGGGGGCGAAAATGGTCTCGGAGTGCCATGTCAGTTAAAACTAGATCGTCAAAAAATTTTGATTCACCAGATACAACAAAATTGTAACGACTGTGTTGATGGTTATGCGATGGCTTGCTGATACTATAGAAAAAAACCTTTGCTAGCAGAGTAAGCAATAATTCTCAACTTGGCGATCGCTCCACCTCAATCCCAAAATGCGCCGTTCGCGTAGCGTCTGGCAGAGAAGGTATCGGCTATTGCAACCCAGCCAGCAAGGTAGTTGGTGCATCGATAATGGAGGCGATTGCAACTGGAAACCCAATCGCACATTTCATACCCAATTCAGGAGGAAAGTTTTATGGAACGTCAACACCTGAGCAAAACCAAAAACGCTTTAGCGCAGCTTACCGTTCGCGTAGCGTCTCGCAGAGAAGGTATCGCTGCCAGTAATAGAGAAAGTGCGAACGCTCGAAATTATACTCACCCGATTGAAGAATTGCAGGGTGCGATCGGCAATCAAGCTGTTAACCGATTTCTGGCAAATCAAGCGACTGTACAAACTAAACCGATGTTTAGGGGTTTGTCTGAGGAATTGCCATCGCCTAGTCCAATACAAGCTCAACTTGCGGAGGAAAGTGATATACAGCCAGAAAATAAAACTGGACTACCCCAGCGACTCAAAGCTGGGATAGAAAACTTTTCTGGGCTAGCGATGGATGATGTGAGGGTTCACTACAATTCCTCGAAACCCGCCGAGTTACAAGCATTAGCATACACTCAAGGCACAGATATTCATGTAGCGCCTGGGCAAGAAACACATTTACCCCATGAAGCATGGCACGTTGTCCAGCAGAAGCAGGGAAGGGTAAAACCAACGATACAAGCCAAGGGTGTAGGGATAAATGATGATAAAGGTTTGGAGAAGGAAGCAGATGTGATGGGCGCGACAGCACCACAGGGCGAGTCATTGAGATTTGTGGGTGGGAAAACAACAGCAAAAAGACAGATCGGAAACTACCCAGTGCAGTGTGTACGTTGGCAGGATTTATTTAAGAAGAAAAAGGAAAAACCAGACATGGCTTTAAAGCGTTCACCACTTACTCTAAAAAATTCTTACTCAGAAGATGAACCTCTGATCGGCAAATCGGGAGGAGAAGGAAGAGAAGAGCATAGAAGAGTCAAAAACGTACAGATTATTCCACTCCCAGATAACCAGGACTCCACTTTGAAGGAATCAAATTTTGACGAAATGGAGATGAGCTATGAGGCAAAAAAAAGAGATGGTGATACAGATAAATATACCGAAGGATACTATAAAGGACTGCTCACAAAAGGTGACAAAGGCCAGGATAGCGGTTATCCAGAAAAACCACAAAAGCATAAGAAGAAGTGGCCCGGACAAGATGTTTGGTTAAGAAAACTTAAAACTATCGAATCGAAGCTCAAAAAATATCAAAACAATATCGACGCTCAAGAGTTGAACTCAGGTCAATTCAGATATAACTATCAAGTGTATGGAGAAGGCGGTGATTCTACTTCTATTAAGAAAGAAGAAGCACCTTGTCGGCTTTGTAAAGGGAATCCAGGCATCGGTCACACAGAGTATCAGATCAAGTATCGTCCTCCAGACACAAACATTCTAATTTTGGTAAGGTGGCCAGAGGGATTTAAACACTATGTAGAAAAGCACAATGTCATACCATCAAAGCAGTTTTACGATTTTGTGAATGCTTTCGACATTGACAATGAATCGCCCCAAATGAACATCATTTTAAATGAAGAATACAAACCGAAACAGGTATGATTTTAATTATCCCGCTTCTGTAAATCTTGCTAGATAATAAGTAGATCGGTGTGAATATTTATCATTGGGATGAGGCAGGAGGCAGAAGGCAGGAGGCAGGAGGGAAGAGGATTTCAGTCTATTTAATTTTTCTTAACATAGTTTAGTTTTTTCACATCGTTCTACTTAGTCTAAAACTTTTAGATAAACAGAGGCACGCTTATATTTGATCGGATCGAGCGCACCTATGGGGTAGGGAAAAGCGATCGCCTGATACCTAGTAGTCTGCCAACCCAAAATTGCGCTTGTTTGGACTGGGGAAAGGGGAAGGGGGAAGGAATTAAAACCTTTTCCCTTTACCCCTTACCCTTTACCCCGCCAAGTTTCCTTGGCGAACCACTAGTACCATTTCAAAACTACGACCTTATCAGCATCATTATGAAACGCCAACACCTGAGCAAAACCAAAAATGCCATCGCCCTTGGATATGATAGCGATGCTTGGGGTGTTTGCTAGCCTACGCACAACCAGTAAATTGACGTTATAAAAACCGAAACAATGGTTGACACAACAGAAGCGATCGCGCCCAATTCTGCACTCGAGAGCCTACTACCCCTATTGCAGCGCCTAGACCAACTACTAGAAGGTGCGATCGCTAGCGCCGAACTCGTCTATGGCGCAGAAGCCGCCACCGATCCCTATCGCGGGATGCACGTTAACCCCGAAGAAGTAGAACGGTTGCTGCAACGAAAACCAGCCGCACCTGTATTTCAACTCAACCCACAACCACCTACTGAACCGATTAGCGATTTAATCACAGAAGACTCGCCGCTAGCATGGTTAATCCAGACCTTTGGACTATCTGATTTTGACATAGATATAATTGCGATCGCCCTTGCCCCCGAACTTGATCGCCGCTACGAACGCCTTTACGCCTATCTCCAAGATGATGTGAGATGCAAACGCCCCAGCGTTGATCTAGCTCTCAACCTGCTTTGTGCTTCCGCCGCAGATAAATTAGGGCGACGCAGCCATTTTTGGGCTGATGCACCACTGATTCGGCATAATTTATTGCACCTGATTTCAGAAAGCGATCGCACCAAATCAACCCTTCTCGCCCGCGAATTGCACCTCGATGACCAAGTAATTCGCTTTTTATTACAACAACCGGGATTAGACGAGCGACTTGCAACTTTATGCAAACTAATATACTCTAATACTTCCCTCAAAGATTTATATTTAAATACAGAAATAAAACAAGCTTTAGCAAGCTTAATTAGCGAAGATTGGCAAGCACAAAAACCGCTACAACTTTATTTTCAAGGGTCAGATAAACTCAGCAAACATCTCACCGCAGAAGCTTTAGCAGCAGCCATCAAAGCGCCTTTGCTATCAGCAGATTTAGCGAAAATTGCCGACAACAAAGCTAATTTTGCCTCTACTTTAAACCTGATATGCCGCGAAGCTTGGTTTCAAAATGCCTTGCTTTATCTAGATGGACTGGATACCTTGCTCAACGACCAGGCTATTTTGTATGAAGAATTGATGAGAGCGATCGCCCAACACAGAAGCATTACCATCCTAGCTGGCATTGAACCTTGGATACCTAATATTGCTGTTCCAGTGGAAATGATAACCGTACCGTTTGCCGTTCCTAACTTTACTCAGCGTCGAATCTGCTGGCAAACTCAACTCACAACAGCAGGCATCTCCATCGATTCTACAGAATTAGATGCCCTAGCAGACCGCTTCCGTCTCACTCCCCAGCAAATTACCAGTATCGTCAAAAATACTGGCAATGCAGTTCGTTGGCAAGCAGCAGTAGAGAAAAATACTCCCCATACTAGATTATTATTTGCATCTGCCCGCGCCCAATCCGGTCACGATTTGACCGCACTAGCACGTAAAATAGAACCGCAATATACTTGGGATGATATTATCCTATCAGCTGAGCATCAAACCCTACTTAGAGAAATCTGCAATCAAACCAAATATCGAAATCTAGTACATGAAGAATGGGGATTTGACCGCAAACTATCCCTTGGCAAAGGTTTGAACGTACTATTTTCTGGGCCACCCGGAACAGGTAAAACAATGGCGGCGGAAGTCATAGCCCATGAATTGCAACTCGACCTTTATAAAATTGACTTATCACAAATTGTCAGCAAATACATCGGTGAAACCGAGAAAAACCTCAACCGGATTTTTACTGCTGCGGCTAACTCCAACGCCATACTTTTATTTGATGAAGCAGATGCATTATTTGGCAAACGTTCTGAAGTTCGCGATGCTCACGACCGTTATGCCAACATCGAAACTGGCTACCTGCTGCAAAAAATGGAAGAGTATGAAGGGCTAGCAATTCTGACTACCAACCTCCGCAGCAATATGGACGATGCTTTTAGCCGACGGCTGCGTTTCATTATCGAGTTTTCCTTCCCCAATGAAAAGCAACGCCGCCAAATTTGGGAAAAGGTTTGGCCCGATACCACACCTTGCAGTTCAGACTTAAACTTAGATTTGCTAGCGCGTCGCTTTGAGATTGCAGGCGCTAATATTCGGAATATTGCCCTAGCAGCAGCTTTCTTAGCAGCAGACGATGGTAAAGTTATTACTATGGCTCACCTGCTCCAAGCTATTCGACGAGAATACCAAAAGCTTGGCAGAATTATACTGGAAGCAGATATCCTTTTACCCAATTAGCCAAAACAGCAGGTAATGACCTTTGGGGAACGCGGCTTTGGCTACATGTACCGTTTCATCAGGAAGCTGTTGCTTCCAACTGACTATTTTCTTGTATCTTACGAATGCGATCGCACACCTGCTACATCTGCTGGCAGCCGCAGTGTTGAACCGATAGCAAAACATTGCGAAATCGATAACTTAATTGCTTATAGAGTTAAGCGATCGCAGTTATACAATTCTTGCAGGAAATCATCTGCTGTATCCTAAGTTCAGTTATGCGCGATCGCGGCAATCGTTTGAATACGGAAATAGGCGTATCGCATTATGAAGAAATAACAACAAAATTCCTGAAGACTGAGAGTCCTGCTGTAGTCTAAGGGGCTAAAACGCGCAATAAACGGGAGAAACAGATGCACCACTTAAGGCAACGCGATCTCCGATCGATGCTCAAGTTTTGCCATTCGCTTCTAGCACCTTGTCGGTTGGAGGACTTTCCTCAGCAGGTGCTATCTCATCTAGCTGAAGTGGTTCCCAGTGAAATCTCATCCTTTTTTGAGGCTAACATTCATACTCGGTCTATTTCGACTCAGGCATCATCACTCGGCAGTGGTTCTCACCTAGTTCATTCTGCGATCGAAGCAACCGCACATCGCCACTTTCCTGAGCATCCTTTAGTCGCGCATTATCTCCAAACTAAAGATGGCAGAGCTTACAAGATTTCGGATTTTTTGAGCGAAAGTGAACTGCATCGGCTGTCTGGAGTGTATGAACAGTTTCTACATCCTTTGGGAATGGAAGATCAGTTTGTAATTGTTCTGGCTGTGCCTAGTGCGCGGATGGGTGGGTGTCCAAAACAAAATATGGGGGAGAAGGTTTCAAATTCGCTTAGTACAAGAGTTTTGGCGCAAATAGTTGCTCAGGTATCCGCGCCCTTTACACAGGCTAGGTTTTAGCTATTTCTTTACTACTCAATCTCAATTCTTCATGCTATGATTGCCTCATCCGCGCATCAGAACCTTGAAAATCAAATAAAGACAGCGTTTCGGACTTCTACCGTTGAAATTTCACTTACTCCCTATTAGGGATTGAAACTTATCTAACTGATCGAATACATTAGCTCCTCCAGTAAAGTTGAAATTTCACTTACTCCCTATTAGGGATTGAAACAGCTTGAGCAACAGGAGTACTCCCAGATGCATTTGTTGAAATTTCACTTACTCCCTATTAGGGATTGAAACCACTCATACGACCATAGAGGGAAGTGTCTCTTACTGTTGAAATTTCACTTACTCCCTATTAGGGATTGAAACACGATATTGCACTGCCCAACGACCCGAAATTAATTGTTGAAATTTCACTTACTCCCTATTAGGGATTGAAACGCAGAATTCATTGTCTCTGCTACCAATTAAAATGTTGAAATTTCACTTACTCCCTATTAGGGATTGAAACCAAAAATTAGTCGATGCCGGGATTCTTCCTTACGTTGAAATTTCACTTACTCCCTATTAGGGATTGAAACATAAAACTTTGATGAAGTGAATAAATCCGTTTAGTTGAAATTTCACTTACTCCCTATTAGGGATTGAAACGCCTCCCACTGCGGCAATCCCTTCAGGAGATTTGGTTGAAATTTCACTTACTCCCTATTAGGGATTGAAACTTGTCCCCTACTGATAAAGCGGCCTCGGCAGCAGGTTGAAATTTCACTTACTCCCTATTAGGGATTGAAACAAATCAATACAAACATTCCCAATACACAACAATCAATACGAAGTTGAAATTTCACTTACTCCCTATTAGGGATTGAAACAGTCAACTACACGCCTGTGTAAACTATCCACCTCATGTTGAAATTTCACTTACTCCCTATTAGGGATTGAAACATCTACTTCTGGCGGTTCTGGTAAAGGGGGAGGCGTTGAAATTTCACTTACTCCCTATTAGGGATTGAAACATTGATTTAAGCTGCAATCTAACTTATGAAGAGATGGTAGAGTTGAAATTTCACTTACTCCCTATTAGGGATTGAAACCACTGTGCAGCAGTCATTGTGTGAATGTAATTCGCGTTGAAATTTCACTTACTCCCTATTAGCGATTGTTTTGTTAAACAACTAACTAACGCAAGCTCTGAACATTTTCACGCCTCGCTTTACTGCGATCTCTCTATCGGCTAATATCCTTATTTCTCAATCAAAGCTATACTACCATCGTAAATTGTCAAGATTTTGAGGTAGCAGCAGATGATTGATCTCTACACCTTTACCACGCCCAATGGACGCAAAGTTTCCGTGATGCTTGAAGAGGTCGAATTGCCCTATAATGTCCACAAAATTGACATTACTACTCAACAGCAATTTACACCTGAATATATTGCCATCAATCCCAATAGTAAAATTCCCGCCATTGTTGACCAAGAGACTGGGATTACAGTTTTTGAATCCGGCGCAATTCTAATTTACTTAGCCGAAAAAACAGGTTGTCTGTTACCTACTGACCAAAAAAGCCGTTTTCAAGTTCTAGAGTGGCTGATGTTCCAAATGGCAGGAGTCGGGCCAATGTTTGGACAACTTAACCACTTTAAACGCTTTGCACCCGAAAAAATTCCTTATGCGATCGAACGTTACGAAAAGGAAACTTTACGCATTTATGGTGTCTTAGATAAACAACTACAAGATAATGAATTTATCTGTGGTAACTATTCTATTGCAGATGTGGCAACTTATCCGTGGGTAGCGATTTATGAATTTCAAGGTTTAACACTTGACAATTACTCAAATCTCAAACGCTGGGTGGAGACAGTGCAGCAACGTCCGGCTGTGCAACGTGGAATGCAAGTCCCTTAAATATAAGTACATAACGACCTCAATGTTTTTTGTATTCAGTTATTACAAGTCTGCAATTCCTCCCGACACCGAATCACAGATTACGGTGGGGGAGGAATTGCGGTTTAAGTTGAGTCCGTCGGTGCAAAAGTCCTACTTTTCAAGGCAGTAGAGAGGATCGATAACTGGCTAAAGTAACAGGATGAAAATTGAAGTTAAAAATTTATTACTCAAGAGATACGCACCTGTGCTAAGCATTTTATACCCTGAAAGAGTAAAATTCTGGCTCAGGTCATGGCAAAGTTTACTGTTGGCGACTATTTAGTGCATCGTCTGGCGCAGATTGGCATTAAGCATATCTTCGGTGTTGCTGGAGATTACAATATGGAGTTTCTCGACTCAATTGTGAACAACGAAAACATCGAGTTAATTCCTGCTTGCAATGAACTCAACGCCTCCTATGCTGCTGATGGCTATGGTCGAATTAATGGTGTTGCTGCATTAGTAACTACCTTTGGTGTTGGTGAACTCAGTGCTATTAATGGTGTTGCTGGGGCTTACGCAGAACACGTTCCTGTGGTAGCAATTACTGGCTCTCCTGCTACTAAAATTCAATCATCCCACTCGCTTGTTCACCATACCCTCGGCACTGGTGATTTTTCTTTGTTTGCCCAGATGTATGAAAAGGTAACGGTAGCTCAAGCATATTTAACATTAGATAATGCCACAGCAGAAATTGATAGAGTTTTGGGTGTCTGTCTTCTCAAGAAGTTGCCTGTCTACATCTCCATACCTATGGATGTTGCTACACATGAACTCGCTGCACCATCTGATTCTTTCCCCCTCCCCTCCTTGCAAAGCGACCCGGCTACTTTAGCTGAGGTTGTTGATGCTTGTGTCGCGATGTTGGAAAAATCCTCTAAACCAGCGATTCTTGCTGATGTTGGCGTGGCTCGTTATCACTTGCATCAAGAATTGCGAGAATTGTTAACAGCTACTGGATACCCTTATGCCACTATGAACATGGGTAAAGGGTTGCTGGAAGAAACTCATCCCCAATTCATCGGCATCTATGGTGGTGCTGCTAGCCAAGAAAATGTCCGGACACGTATTGAACAAGCAGATTGTGTTTTGAGTATCGGTGTCTTGATGACTGATCTCAGCACAGCAAAGTTTTCTGCCAAACTCGATCCTGGTCGTACTATTGAATTGCATGGGGAATATGCAAAAGTTAAACGTGCTTCATACAAAAATGTAGCTATGGCAGATGTGCTTTCTGCTTTAAGCCAACGCTTGCAGCACCGCGATGCTCAAACGCTAAATTTTAAATCAGCAACAGAGAATTTAGATCCTGGCTTTACAACACCTTTGCAAAGCGATAGTGCAAGTATTACACAACGGCATTTTTGGTATAGATTCGCTCATTTTCTCCAAGAAAATGACATTATTGTTGCCGAGACTGGAACTTGTTTATTTGGTGCCTCTGTCGTTCCTTTGCCGAAAGGAGCCACCTTTATTGGACAAGTGCTTTGGGGTTCTATTGGCTACTCTGTTGGCTCGTTACTTGGCTGTTGCGTCGCCGCGCCACAACGTCGCTCTATTTTATTAGTTGGTGACGGATCTTTCCAAATGACGGCACAAGAACTATCCACGATTTTACGTTACGACTTCAAACCCATTATTTTTCTGATCAACAATGATGGATACACCATAGAACGTGACATTCATGGTGAGCGGATGCCGTATAACGATATTCAACCTTGGAATTATTATCAACTGCCTGAGGTTTTTGCTGGCAACGCCTGGGGAATTAAAGTTAGTACTCAGTCTCAGTTAGAGGCTGCATTGCAAAAAGCCGGACAAAACCCGGATCGCCTTGCTTTTATTGAAGTGGTCATGGACAAAATGGACAGTCCGGAAATTCTTTTGAAGGTATTGCAATCATAAATCAATATACTGCCTAATTAGTTTACCTGCTAATTTAGGCAATGTCAGACAGTTACAGCAGTTTTCTTTTGCATGAAGTACAAAGTCACTGGTTTTGAGGCAGGAGGCAGCTATGCTGGAGCCAGAAGAATAATTTGATTTGTGAATCCTTGGTTCTGTACCTCATTTAGTTGCAAACTGCTGTATGAAATTGCGATCGCTCTGTGAACTTAGAATGCTCATGTTCGCAGATCCCTCTTAAGTCAGAGATCTATTCGGTGCTGTGGTAGAAGATTTTTTGATTGCACTTCAGTATTCTAGTTGAGAAACAAATATCAGAGAAATCATCAATTTCCTATTCTTTAAGCAATCCCCAGTTTCTTTAGCTGAGGCATAAATCGCTTTTGGATTTATGCTCTTAGCAGATATACAGCAGTTTGCAACTAAATGAGGTACACAATTAGAGAAGTAAAGATAAAAATTCTTCTTCTCCCTCCTGCCTCCTGCCCCCTACCTCCTGCCTCAAAACCAGTCAATTTGTACCTCATGCAAATGAAATCTGCTGTAT
>JAVRCH010000038.1:0-6439 GCA_034530795.1 Nostoc sp. DedQUE12a | reverse complement strand
AACTAAATGAGGTACAGAACCAAGGATTCACAAATCAAATTATTCTTCTGGCTCCTGCCTGGTTGTTGAGCGTAGTCGAAACACTGCCTTCTGCCTCCTGCCTCAAAACCAGTGACTTTGTACTTCATGCAAAAGAAAACTACTGTATTTCTTTCCCAGTCAACAGTCAACACTATTTTCAAGAAAGGAGTTTGCTGGAATGTCCCCAACACCGACTACTCGATTAATTTTGTCAACTTTACTTCCGCACCTGAAAGTAGCAGCAGGCTACGCCCGTTTTATGCAACCAAAAATTGCTGCACTTCCTATCAAAGAACAAGAAGATAACTTTTTTGCGGCTGCACTCACTGATGCGGATGTAGCGATTCAAAATCTAGTGGAAGTAGTACTGCTGGGCAGTTTTCCAGATATTCGCTTTTATGGGGAAGAGTATGAAAGTTCTAGAAACACGAAGTATTTTCGTGCTACTGAACTTGGGCTGGAAGGTGATTATTTAGTCACACTCGACCCGATTGATGGCACGAAATTTTACATGGATGGACATTCTAATTATCAAATTATTCTTAGTATTTTAAATGCGGATGATTTTGAGGCAGTGCTGGCAATTTCTCCTGCCCAAAATGTTTATTTTTATGCTTTAAGAGGTGAAGGAGCCTTTAAAGGAACGCTAGAAATGAATTTAGAAGCCTGCGTTCCTTTGGAGATTACATCACCTAAACCAGCTGTATTGTTAGGATGGGGAATGAATGCGATCGCACCTCTACTAAAAGATCGCTATCAAGTAATTGATATTGCCAATGATTATTCTAGTGATATTCAAATTCCCAATCTTAATGGTATTCTGACTGGTGATTTGAGTGGAGCAGTAATCAGATCCGGCAAATTTATTGATGGTGCTGCCCTCGCTTTTGTGGCAAAAGAAGCCGGCTATCTCGTCACTACTCTCAATGGTTCAACTTTGCCGCCACTATATACCTGTAAAAACTATAGTCTCCCTGGATTGATCTTAGCTGCCTCAAAATCCGTTCATCAACATTTACTGGAAGCAACCCAAGGGTTGGCTGTGTAAGGGAGGTGGGGAGGTTCTTGAGGCAGGGGAAAAGGTTAAAGGGAAAAGGGAAAAAGAATAAATTTAATCTTTCCCCTTTTCCCCTTACCCCTTTCCCTTTCCCCATGCCCAATGCCTATTGATTCACTGACTCCGTTAAAAATTTTTGAATACGATTGACAAATTCCTCGATTTCTGAAATTAACTTAGTCGCACCTTTATGCTCCTGCTGGAGGGCTTGTTGTTCTAGTTTGTCAACTGCTAGGTACATAGCTGTGGCTCCAATGTTGCCACTAGAGCCTTTCAGGTAATGAGCTTCTCGAACAATTTGTCCAAAATCATAAAGTGCGATCGCACTTTTCATAATCTCTAAACGTGGTTTAATATCTTGAACGAAGATTTGCAAGAGATTTAATTCAAATTGTGTGTCATTATCCGATACCTGATGTAGGTGTTCCCAATTGATTGTTTGGTCAATTTGAGCATTGTTGATGGCGGAAACTGTTTGTTCGCATTCAACCATCACCTGTTGTGAAAGGATGATATCTGCCCAATGGTCTAGAATAGCCCCTAGTTTTTCTTTCAACACTGGCTTACTGAGATAATCGTCCATTCCAGCATTTAAACACTTTTGTTTGTCTTCTTTCATGGCATTAGCTGTCATCGCAATGACCACAGGACGGCGACGACTAGCAAAAGCACTCTCTTGCCAACGATGAATTTCTTTTGTAGTTTCTAACCCATCAAGAATTGGCATGTGGCAATCCATTAAAATCAAATCATAAGGAATTTTTTCTAATAACTGTAAAACTTCTTTTCCATTAGCAACGACATCAGCTTTATAGCCCAAAGTTTGGAGTTGCTTGAGGGTTAATTTCTGATTGACTAAATTATCTTCAGCTAGCAAAATTCTTAATTTTGATTCAGGAGAAAAAATAGGATTTGGAGATTCATAAATACGACAAGAATTAGCAAGATTAGAAGTTCTTCTATTTTGCATTTCTTCCCTAGTTCCTTGTTCTAGTTCCGGCTGAGTTTGCAAAATATTCATAATCATATCCAAAAGTCGGGATGCCTTAACGGGTTTGACTAAATAACCAGCAAATCCGATTTTCAGGGCTTGCTGTACTTGATTCCGTTGATTAGTTGAAATGAGGATAATTAAAGGTATTTCAGCAATTGCAGAATTGGCTTTAATGTGTTCTCCTAGTTGGATGCCATCTGTTTCTGGCATTTGCATATCAATTAATGCAACATCATAGGGGTTTCCTTGCTCACAAGCTTTATGAATAGCTTTGAGTGCTGCTGCTGCACTGTTAGCTCGATCTACTTGCATTCCCCAACTACTAGCTTGATGATGAATCATTTTGCAATTAGTAGAGTTATCATCTACTACTAAGGCGCGGCGATTAATTAAAAGTGGGGACGATTTCAAAACAGGCTCAAGTTGCTTGGCGAAAGGCACTTCAAACCAAAACTTAGATCCTTTTCCAATCTGACTTTCTACCCCAATTATTCCTCCCATTAAAGTAACTAGCTGTTTACAGATGGCTAACCCTAACCCGGTACCACCATACTTGCGAGTGGTAGAAGCATCGACTTGGGTAAATGGCATAAACAGTCTGGGTTGATCCTCAGGACTAATACCAAGACCTGTGTCTGTAATGGCAAAGTAGATAGTAACTGTTGTGGAAGAAAGAGAACGTAATTGTGCTTCCACTACTACTTCGCCAACACTGGTAAATTTGATGGCGTTGCTAATTAAATTCATAAGAATTTGCCTCAATCTACCAGCGTCTCCAAGGAGATGAATGGGAACGTTATGTTCAATCAGGGCGGCAATTTCTAATCCTTTATTATGGGCTGAGGGAGCCAACAATTCTAATATTTCTTCAACACAAGTAGCTAGATTAAAATCTAGAGTTTCCAGAGCCATCTCTCCAACTTCCAACTTGGAGAGATCTAAAATTTCATTAATTAAAGTTAATAAAGCTTCTCCACTGATGCGAATCGTTTCAATAAAATCTCGCTGTTCTGCGTCTAAGGGAGTATCTAAAGCTAAACTAGTCATTCCCAATACCGCATTCATGGGAGTGCGAATTTCGTGGCTCATATTTGCCAAAAAGGCACTTTTGGTTTGAGAAGCTAATTCAGCTTGATAACGGGCAATTTCAAGTTCTTGTCGTTGACGAGTTTCTGCTTCTAATAGTTGGGCTTGGGTTAGGGCTATACCTACTTGGTCGGCTATTTGTCGCAAAAGATGAGTTTCAAAGTTAGACCATTGATGAGAATAGTCACACTGATGAACTATGAGCAAACCGCGAAGTTCTTCTTTGACGAGAATTGGCACGACTAAATTGACTTTCACGCCAAATTGTTGCATTAATTCTAGGTGTTTTTGTTCGAGTTCGAGGAGATCTAAATTAGCCAGCTCTAAAACTTGTCCTTGACGGTACTGTTGGAGATAGTACTGTTGTAAATATTCGGCTTGGAAGTAGGGGGTAGTGATGTTTTGCTCTTTAATTGCTGGTAAGCCAGAAACTACTGCTTCAATTACAGTGGTTGTAGATTCATTTGGCAGAAGCTGATAAATTAATACTCGGTCAGTTTGGAGGATTTTTTGTACCTCATTGACAGTAATTTCGAGAATTTCTTCGATTTGCAAAGACTGGCGAATTTTTAAGGTGATTTCTGTAAAAAGTTGCGATCGCAAGTTTTGGCGTTGTAATTCTTCTTCAGCCTGTTTGCGCTGGATAAATTGCCCCACTTGCTCACCAATAAAATTCATGGTTTTTGCCAAGTCTTCGTCTGGTTGCTGGATTTGACGGTTAAAGCAGGTAATGACGCCGAGAATTTTACCATTAGTACGAAGGGGAAAACCAAAAGCAGCATGTAGGCCTAGTTGAGCTGCGAGTTTGAAGTTAGAGAAATTCAGATCTTTAACTACATCAGCAATCCAAACAGGTTCGGAACTTGCCCAAACACGGCCGGGTAGTCCGACTCCTGGTGCAAAAGTTGTTTGCTGCTTCCAAGCTGCTAAGTCTTGTACCTCAAGGGATGGTTTATACCAGATATCAAAAAAACGCAGCACATTTGCTTGCTGATCTACCATCCAAATTTCGCCCAAATCCCATCCTAAACTTTCACAAATTCCTTGAAGAATTTGGGGCATAGCTTCGTTGATTGTAGTGGAATTTGCTAAAACATGGGTTGCAGCGTATTGTGCACTCAGATGTTGTTCAGTTCGTTTGCGTTCGGTGATATCAATACCCGTACCAACAACGTATTCTACAGAACCGTCATAGTTTTTTAAGATGGTATTCGACCAGGCAATTAGTCTGTGACTGCCATCTTTCATTACCCAATAATTTTCGTGTTGCTGGAAAGTCTTACCAGCTTGTAGTTGTTCAAAAGCTGCTTTGACTAACTCCACTTCTTCGGGGAGTAGAAACAAGTTCCAGAAATACCTACCTCTTACCTCGTCAAAGGAATAACCTGTTATTTGTTCGCAAGCTTGATTAAAACGAACGATTTGCCCTTGGGAGTCGGTAACTACTACCAAGGCGCTAGCTGTATCAAGGACTGCTGAGATAAAGTTGCGTTCTTGGTTTAAGATTTCTTCTGTGCGTTTGCGTTCGCTAACCTCACGATAGATCAAATAGTAGACTACAGTCAGAACGAAAAAACTCAGACAAATGGCGATCGCAATTGTCAAAGTTGTTTGGCGAGTCCAAGCTTTTGTAGCTAGTGATAATTGCTGACGCCGCCCTTTTTCCTGGTTCTCGATCTCATGAACCGTTTTATGGATATCGTTCATCAGATTTTGACCATCATTTGCCGCTAGTCCCTGCAACGCCGCTTGTAATCCCTGATTCTGGCGCAAGTTGATAGTCTGTTTTAGTTGAGTAAGTTTAGCTGTAACTAAAGATTCAAGCGTTGCTATCTGCTTTTGTTCCTTTGGTTGACCTGCGGTTAAATTCTTCAGTTTTGTAATTTCTATATCTACATTAGCGAGGGCTTCTTGATACGCTTTTAAATAAATTTCTTTTTCAGTCAGGATGTAACTGCGTTGTCCAGTCTCAGCATCTTTTGTCTGCGACAGTAGTTTTTCTAAGCTGTTAATTTTTTTATTAATATTTTTTATTATGCTGCGGTTATTGGTAGATACTTTTGTATTTTGATAAGAAACTGCGGCAATCACAACTAGAATCGAAGATGCCAAAATAAAGCCCGCTGCAATTGTTTTGAAAAATTGTTTGCGTACTTTGTTTGATTGTTTGCCTTTATTAGTCACAAGTACTAAATTTGCCAAATTACGACGCAATTCCATTTGCTTCATAACTTGACGACCCAAAGTTCGTAATGCTTCTATCTGATCTGGAGTAAGTTTCCGTGGTACGTAGTCAATCACGCAAAGCGTTCCTAGTGCGTATCCCTCAGCATTAGTTAGAGGTACACCAGCATAAAACCGGATTTTTGGGTTAGAAGTCACCAGTGGATTGGCGGCGAAACGTTCGTCATTTGTGGCATCAGGCACAACAAGAACATCAGTTTGTAGAATCGCATGGGCACAAAACGCCTGGTCTCGATGTGTTTCTGGCGCATCCAAACCCACCTTAGCCTTGAACCACTGGCGATTTAGATCGATTAAGCTAATTAAGGCAATTGGAGTCTGACAAATATACGAGGCTAAACGAGTGAGATCGTCAAAGGCAGCTTCAGGTGGCGTATCGAGGATTTTATACTGCAAAAGCGTCTCGATTCTCTGTGCTTCGTTATCAGGTAATGGTGCTTTCATCCTTAAGCCTTATCTACGGAAGATTGGGAATGGGGCATTGGGCATTGGGCATTGGGCATTGGGTATAAGGAAAGGGAAAGGGGTAAGGGGAAAAGGGGAAAGATTAAATTTATTCCTTTTCCCTTTAACCTTTAACCTTTTCCCCATACCCAATGCCCAATTCGATCGACAAACTTACTTTAATTAATGACAATACTTGAGTTAAAAGCGTTAGCGTAATTTCACTGAGTTCAACCCTAGTCAGAAATTGTCAAATGATTAAGTCGCTGTTGTATTTTTTGTGCGCTGGTTTATTTGAAATCACTGGTGGCTACTTGATTTGGTTGTGGTTGCGTGAAGCTAAGCCGTTGTGGTGGGGGATATTGGGCGGAATTGCTTTAGCTGTTTATGGGGTTATTGCAACTTTTCAGCCAGCCAATTTTGGTAGAGTGTATGCTGCTTATGGTGGCGTTTTTATCAATGAAGGCAGGAGTTAGGGGGCAGGAGGCAGGAGGAAAACTGACCCCTAACTCCTGCTAGTACCGTCAGGACAAGGTGAAACACCGCACCAAATTAAAAATTTGGTGGCTCTTATTCAGGAGGGGTCTGAATCC
>JAVRCH010000037.1:0-8694 GCA_034530795.1 Nostoc sp. DedQUE12a | reverse complement strand
AAAATTTAATTTTTGAGTTTAGTTAAATAGAAAAATATAGTTTAATTTTAATATTTAATCCTTCAATAATTGCGGTAATTCATTAGACTTGTTGCAAAAGTGTTTTTTGCAAGAGGTGGGAAAAGGGACTCATGTTAAAGGGGAAAGGAAAATACCAAACCTTTCCCCCTTTCCCTTTGCCCTTTCCCCGACTTCTGCAAGAAGTCTATTAGCTAGTATGCGAAAACTGCAATGTCAATACAAAAACCTGATTATTGGCAGTATCATGAGGAGGTACAAATCGATCGTAGCTAATTAGGATTAGTAAAAAACATAAAGCAGTTTCTTTTTAGCGATCGCTCCTGCAAATAAAGCCTACACTAAGGAGCAAGCACCATACACCATCACCCTGTTGCCTGTTCCCACTTAAGAGTTGCCTTTTAGATAAAAATGCTAATGAAGAAGTAGAGGATACTGATGTCGAAATCTGTGGAGCAACGCATTGAAGGTGTCATCAATCATCTTTTACCAGCCACCGCACTACAAGGAAAATTCGGTTCGCCAAAAACTTTGCACCAGCGGTTAGCGCATTACCAAACACCAGGCATTAGTATTGCCGTTATTAATGATTTTAAAATCGAATGGGCGCGTGGATTTGGAGTATATGAAGCTAGAACAACTCGTGAAGTCACACCAAATACGTTGTTTCAAGCAGCCTCAATTAGTAAACCTGTATTCGCTTTAGCTGTTATGCGTCTTGTGCAGTCGGGGCAGCTGAATCTCGATGAAGATGTTAATAATTATCTCACATCATGGCGTGTGCCTGCCTTGGCAGATTGGCAACCCCGGATAACGTTACGCCAACTGTTGAGTCATACTGCTGGTTTGACTGTACATGGCTTTCGTGGCTATCTAAATTCAGACACATTACCAACTACCATTCAAATTCTCAATGGCGAACCTCCAGCGAATAGCGATAAAGTGGAGGTCAATATCATTCCTGGTTTGCATTATCGCTATTCGGGTGGTGGCATCACAATTGCCCAACAGTTATTGGTTGATGTATTAGGTAAACCGTTTCCAGAAATCATGCACGAATTGGTACTCGAACCTTTAGGCATGACCAATAGCACCTACCAACAACCGCTTCCGAATGATTGGTTAACAAGGGCAGCAACGGCTCATTCATTCTCTAGTGTCCCACTTGTCGGCACATATGTTTATCCTGAGATGGCAGCAGCAGGTTTGTGGACGACTCCATCAGATTTAGCTAAAGTCGCAATCGAATTGTTGCGAGTATTACATGGGTCACCTCCTACTATCTGGAGTAAACAGACCCTAGAAGAAATGTTGCGTCCTCAACAGCCAGAACAAACACAAGGATCGGACGAATCATTTGTGGGTTTAGGGAATGGGTTATTTGTCGGATTGGGATTCTTCGCAGGTGGTGGAATTGGTGATGGGTTCTACTTTTTTCATAGTGGTAGAAATGAAGGATTTGTATCATTGATGCGTATTTACGCGCATATTGGAAAAGGTGCTATTGTCATGCTCAACTCACATGAAATCGAGTTGATCCCAGAAGTTATGCGAGCGATCGCTTTTGAGTATGACTGGCCTGACGTGTTTGAGCAAGAAATAGCAATCATCACCCTCCCCCAAGCTGACATCTACTCAGGGTTGTATTTCACAAAATCTGGATTGCAATTTAAAGTCACCAACCACAATGGCAATCTGTTCTTACAATGTGAGCAACAACCGCCGTTACAGTTCTTCCCCAAATCAGAGCTAGAGTTTTTTGCTAAAGCTGTGAATACAAATATTTGTTTTGAAAAGGATGATACGGGTAGCGTTACTGCAATGACCATTAGCCAAGCAGGCGTCACAAGTTTAAGGCAACAAGCCCATCAAAACATTAGAGCAGAAAAACAAAAAAACTAATTTTATCAGTGCAACTATTTGGCAATACATTGGCTGAGTAAATAATAAATAACAGGTAAACTTTGTTGTAAATATTATGATACGAAGAATAGTTCTTTTATTTATTTGGTTGACATTTGTTAGTTATACTATATTACTAGCTCCAGTAGATCGACCCGACACATGGTCTTTAGCATGGAAACTTTTAACACTCAGATGGCAAGAACTTAATGCCATTATTCCTACAATCTTCTGCTTGATGGGTGTTTGGCCAATGATCTATGCTTGCCTAATGTTTGCCGATGGCAGGATGCAAAATTTTCGTGCTTGGCCTTATTTTATCGGCTCAAATTTTACAGGTGTGATTTGTCTTTTACCTTACTTAATTTTTCGCAAATCTAATCAAGCATTCTATGGCATAAAAGATAAATGGCTATCGCTACTTGAACGGCGAAGCACAGGCGTTTCTTTACTATTAATTACTATTGTTTTGTTAAGCTACGCAGCCATAGCTGGCAATTGGGAAGATTATACTCAGCAGTTTTTCCACAGAGCCTTTGTTCATCTCATCAGTCTGGACTTTTGTCTAATGTGCCTGATATTTCCAATTACTTCATTGTTTGATGATGATATGGCACGTCGAGGAATCAAGGATGCACGTATTTTTTGGGCAGTTGCTCTTGTTCCTTTGTTTGGGCCATTAATATATTTGTGTTTGCGTCCTTCATTATCAGAAGTTTCATTAGAAGAGTCCAGCAAAGCTGTAGATAAAGTTATTTTTGGCTAAGATTGTCATCTATCTTTTGTAAATTCAGTCAGTGCGTGAAAATATTGTTCGCGTAAATAGTCATCAACCTAGAGACTAATATTTAAAATCGGATAATTTCTCCACTAATGGGGGACTAACACCAGTAAAAGAACTTGTTACCATCGCTCTAGTGCTAAAAGAATTATCTATGCACATTCATCATCTTAATTGCGGCTGCATGTGTCCAATTGGTGGGGCACTCTTTGATGGGTTTAGCCGCGGTCTAGCAGCCCATCTTGTTTGCCATTGTCTGCTCATAGAGACAGAACAAGGATTAGTCTTAATTGATACTGGCTTTGGTCAGCGTGATATTCAAGCACCATCATCACGACTGAGCCAGTTTTTCATTTATTTCAATAACATCCAGTTCGATCAAAAATACACGGCGCTTGCTCAAATCGAGCAACTAGGCTATTCCAAAGGTGACGTGCGTCATATTGTGCTGACCCACCTTGATTTCGATCATGCAGGGGGTTTGGAGGATTTTCCCCAAGCAACTGTCCATGTTATGCAGACCGAAATGGAAGCGGCGCAACAGCGACGGGGTTTTATTCAAAGCCGACGCTACCGTCAGTCCCAGTGGGACGAGGTAAAACGCTGGAAGTTTTATGAGGCTGGGGGCGAACCTTGGTTCAATTTTAAAGCAGTACGCAACCTTGAAGGACTACCGCCTGAGATTCTGCTCATACCGCTGGCTGGTCACACACAAGGTCATGCAGGTATCGCCATCCAAACATCTCAAGGCTGGCTTTTACATGCGGGTGATGCTTACTTTTACCGACACGAAATCGGCTTTGCTCAACGACGTTGTACACCAGGACTACGTGCCTATCAGTGGATGATGGAAGTAGACCGCAAAGCTCGACTTGATAATCAACAAAAATTGCGTGCGTTATCGCTGGCTCATAGTACTGACGTGCGCTTGTTTTGCAGCCATGATGCCATTGAATTCAAAACTTTAAAAGAGCAAAATAACTCCCAATTGTTTAATAGAGTTCCATGAGTTGCTCAAAACGATTTATTAGAAACCATTTATATTGATATTGCCTCTGGGCAAAGGGCACAAACTTTACCTTCTGACTTGTAAGTAGGGAACAGGGAAGAACTATATACTTACATGCATGGCGATGAAAATTTTTTCATCGGGACTGCCCTCTGCCTTGTCTTCGACACGCTCCGCAAACGAACTTCTGCCTTTGTTGTTAATGTAAGAAGACATGAATTCGATAAACCTCTCCCTACCTTAAACTTAAGTTCAAGGCAGGGAGAGGTTTTTTTATATCTAGCTAAATAGACACCAAATAAACCGTCGAACTCACGTTAAAATCAGTTGAGAATCTTTTTGTGAAGGCATACTATCTTGTACTAAAGAACGATTTGCTGCTTTGCCTTGTAACAGATTAGTAGCAAATGCAAAAGTCGCGTTGACTTTGCGAGTACGCCACTCATCTATAAGCTGTTGTACTTGCGTAAGAGACATTCGCCGTGTCATTGCTTCATAAAGATAAGCAGCATGAGTAGTTTCATCTTTGGCGACACTCAAAATTCCCAGTTTTAAGTTGCGACAAACAGGTTCGTCATCGGGTAATGCATTCGCCATCCTAGCAAAGTCTTTGCTAGCATCTAACTCCAGAATGTAAGTGCTACCCATGAATACATTCCAGCCAATCACAGCAGGTTTTAGTTGTTCAGAGGTGTAACCTTCAAAGAAGGCAGCAAAAAATGGACTACGCTGCTGTTGTGATTTATCTGTAGATGTGGTTTGAGGTTGACTTTTAAAATCTATAACTTGTTTATTGAGTTGTTTTAAGCCGTGAGCGAAAATTTGACCGTGCCTAGTTTCATCTGAAGCGTGATGTTTGAGCTTTTCGGCTAACCATGTATCGCCCTCTGCTGCGGCGCGTTCGCTCAGTGCTGTCAAAAAAGGCACAGAACCAGATTCCGCTAACTGAAACCCAGCAAGGATATTAGGGCGAGTTTTAGAGTCACGGATCTGAGCAGCACTGTAGTAGGCAAAAGCACCAGAACCTACTAGGTGCATCATGTAGGTCAATAAATTCATGAAAGATTCCCGCTAACCTTTTTTCTTATGGTAAACATTGAGCATGGGTATTGGCGATTGAAGATTGGGAGCAGGGGCAATGGCATCTTTTGTCTGTTCCAAACCAGAGGACAATCTCGAACTCAGGGGTAAGGGCGGCTGTTGGGCGATTGTTACCGCCGTTAATGATTTCAGTTGTACTGTAAGACTCTGGAATGGCGAATGTACTGTTGGGGTGAAGTACCTGGGATCATTCAATTACTTGCCAGATGAATGTCAGCAGGTGCAGGCGATCTGCGAACGCATCAACCGGGTGTATTCGAGTGGGCTGGAGGAGTCGGTGCAGAGATTTTTGGAGTCGTTGGGGAAGCTGAGGCGGGCTTATTTGACGGATTTGGAAGAAAAAGTTTTAAAGCTGTTGGAGTCGGAAATCAGAGATTAACTCCAAAACTCTCTATAAAACATCAAATGTCCCCCATTAAAATTCCCCCTCTCCCAAACGGAGAGGGGTTTAGGGTAAGGTTACGCCGGATAAATCCTTAGCCGGCGATTTGGTTCTTCGCCAAAGCTGTGGGATTTGAGGCGATAGTGTTCTACTAACTCATGTTGCATTTTGCGGACTTGGGGAGAACGCGGCAATAACTCCACTGGCTGTCCTTTGGGAATCACAATTTGCTCTACGGCAAGTCTAGCTTCTTCCAAAGCGTCCATTTCGTCATCGCTAGCACTGTGCAAAAACAGTTGCAGTTCTCGGTCGTCGGCCAGTTCTGGGTCGTCGATATTCAGCAGCCGCCGCAAACCACGCGTAATTTGGGGAATGGTGCTGGATTTAATCATGTGGATGGGCACATGACGCGCTTTGGCCATTTGGCGTAACTTGGCGTGGTTTTTGACGTGCGATCGCAATGCTAAAATTGCATCTGCACTATCTATGTCTTTTGTCAATACCACAGGCAAAGTTAGCACGCTGATTACCTGTTCGAGTTGGTGGCGGCTAACCCCATAAGGATAAACGTGCAGTGGCAAATCTTCACCATTTGGCCCTGGGTGTCTGGTAGCATCCAAATCAATGCTCTCAGAATAATTGAAAGATTCATCCAGTAAGCGGTCAAACTCACTGCGCCCAGTTACCCGTTCTACAGGCAACGGCGGCAGTGCGACCATTTGCCCAGATGAACGCCAGCCTAACGGCTGTCGGCCCGAAGAAAAAGATTCCTCCCCTGTTGCTAAATGCCCACCACGACCGTTAACTACAGCTAATTGCCTTGTAATCGCGACTTTACCCTGGTCATCAACGGTTCTCGTTTGTGGATTAGGCTGACGACCCCGCAACAGATTATCTACCGTGTCAGCAACGCTTTCATGTATTACCCAACGTTGCCGTTCCAACATTTCCACAGCAATCTCGAAGGTCGGAGGGGCTTTGCGTTCCAAAACAGTCTTTTGACTGCCTCGGCGTCTAGCTTCGTCGTCTCCCAGAGTCACAGCTTGGATACCCCCAACTAAATCAGCCAGGGTGGGGTTTTTGATCAGGTTTTCAATCTGATTCCCGTGGGCAGTACCTACCAACTGTACACCCCGTTCAGCAATGGTACGAGCCGCTAAAGCTTCCAGTTCTGTGCCAATTTCATCAATGACAATGACTTCTGGCATATGGTTTTCCACTGCTTCAATCATTACCTGATGCTGTTGGTTTGGATGAGCTACTTGCATTCGCCGAGCGCGACCAATGGCGGGGTGGGCAACATCACCATCCCCAGCGATTTCATTGGATGTGTCAATAATCACAACTCGTTTCAGCAAATCATCCGCCAAAACACGGGCAATTTCCCGTAAGGCAGTAGTTTTGCCCACGCCTGGACGCCCCAGCATGAGGATCGATTTACCAGTTTCTACCAAATCGCGGATCATACCGATGGTTCCAAACACCGCCCGACCGACGCGACAGGTTAAGCCAATAATCTTGCCCGTGCGGTTGCGGATGGCGCTGATCCGATGCAAAGTTTGCTCAATTCCTGCCCGATTATCTCCGCCAAAGGTTCCAACTCGTTGAATGCAATCATCTATCTGTTCTTGAGTAACGGGTTTTTCGCTCAGGTACTCGGCTTGATTAGGAAAGCGAGCCTCTGGGCGGCGACCCAAATCCAAGACCACTTCAACTAAACTATCTCGTTTTGGATGACTCTCTAGTACTTGTCGCAGGTCTTGGGGCAAAATGTCTAATAACTTTTGGAGATCGTCTGTAATCGTCATGCTTTCTATGGGAGAGATAGCGAGGACATTTGCGTGCAGGAGAACCGAGTAATTAAGCTGTCGCGCATCAAAGGCAGCACATCTTTTAGTGTTGACTGTTGACACTTAACTGTCAGCGGTCATTAGTGACTGTGCGATTTAAAAGCTTAATAGCTTAATGCTCCTGCTGTGACTTGATCTGGGAAACGAGAGAATGGGCTAGCTTTACAGCTTGCCAAAGTAATTCCTCATCTTCTTCTAGATGAACTGTGGTTTTAAAATTAGTGTTACTCACCTCCTTATTCTCTAACTGTTCAAGAATTGGTGACAGCAGTACACGGGCGTAGCTACCGTAGGCAACCCCAGAAATTGAGGAGGGGGGAGACAAGGGAGAGGGGGGAGACAAGGGAGAAATTCCCTCTTGTCCCCCTTGTCCCCCTTGTCCCCCTTGTCTCCCTTGTCCTCCTCTCTTCAGCAATCCCATTGCCTTTAACTTGGCAACGGTGTAGCTATTTGTGCCGCCTGCTAACTGCACATATCCCGGTAACTTGGCTGTCAAAACTTTTTGCCCTAATTTCACCGCTGCTAAGGTAGTGCCATCACCGATGTCACCGCTCATTGGGCGACCGTCGGTTTGCCAAATTAAAGCACTTTTGAGTGGGGTAATTAGTTCATACAGCGCTTTTAGGTAGTCAATCATCCCCTCGCCATCGGGACAACTGATGGCTACTACCTTTAGTCCATCGACCCACGGTGAAATTGCCTGCCACAATCGCTCAAATTCTGCCAACCGCCCTACTTTTGTATGGATTTCTACGGCATCTACTCCCGTTGACATTACCAATGGCGCGATCGCTCCCGGCGTTGACATATATGAACTTGTATAAATTATATCATATGGACAAACTGGTATACAACGACCACAGCCATAGCATTTTTGGGCTACTACTCCCGAAAAGTCTTCTTTTATACTGTTAAACACGATTGCTTGTGCCGGACAAATCCTTTGGCAGGGTCTAGGGCAGTCTGTAGGGCACTGAGTATAATTAAATTCTGCTTTGCGAAAATGGGGGTCTTCTCCATCGTTCAGGCTGACCATTAAAAAAGGTGAATTGCCTTTGTAGCCAAAGCCTCGCTCCTGGGCATCCCTAGCCAAATCCTTGGCTATATGTAGCGCCGCTTGCGCTGCTGCAATCACCGCCGGATCGGCAGCGACATCTATGCAGTCAGCGCCCGCCAAAGTGTAGGCTAACGTTAAACTTCTGACTGCGGGTAGATGTTGGTAACTGGCTCCGCAGATGAGCTTGAACCAGTGACCTTCTTTGAGAGATTGTAAAGGGGCGAACAGATCAGTCACATTTCTATTATGCGTTTATGCGACTAAAAATAGTAGTGTGTAATCAATAAAAAGTCCGGATTTCCTGATTTGGGCTATTGGGGCAGGGAGCAGAGGAGGCAGAGGGGCAAAGGGGGCAGACAAGAAAGAATCTTAGTGTTTCATTAACCAAGGTGACGGGTTAGTAATCATACTCAAAAATCCACTTAAAATTTGGTTTGAGATTGCATAGATTTTTCTACCTGATTCATCCAGATAAGACCTCTTGCAAAAGTGTTTTTTGCATTCTTGTGGGAAAAGGGACTCATGTTAAAGGGGAAAGGAAAATACCAAACCTTTCCCCCTTTCCCTTTCCCCTTTCCCCGACTTCTGCAAGAA
>JAVRCH010000036.1:0-7559 GCA_034530795.1 Nostoc sp. DedQUE12a | reverse complement strand
TCGCCCGCCTTTGTTTATTGGGTGGGCAAGATGCCATTGGTGTAAACTTAAGCTCGAACGCTTATCCCATAAGTGTTTCACCCCACCCCCAACCCCTCCCCGATGCCTTGGGGAGGGGCGGTTTTGGCTTTAGACAAAACCAGGGTGGGGTAACGCGGATCTTGATGGTAAGTGAGATAGCTGAATATCACATCTTTACAAGGGTTTGACGTTAAGTTGACACCAAGGGCATCTTCCCCACCCCACAAGAGCTTCATGAAGTTTAGATATGTGAGCTAGATGTGGAACAGCTTATTAAATACCTAGAGCTAATCTCGTTTCGGGGCCGACAATACCATCTACAAGTAAACCTTTACTTGCTTGAAAATTTCGTACTTGACCAACAGTTTCTGGGCCGTAAATTCCATCAACTCTCAGCTTACCTAAAGCTGTTTGAACGTCTCTGACAAGCTGACCTCTGGAACCAGGGGTGAGAATAAATGAACCACCAACCCCACCAGGTCTAGTGATATTCGGATTATTAGGTTTATCACCAACCCATCGAGCAAAAACATATCTACCCGTTGAAAGCCTAGCAAAACCGTTTTCATAGCCTTCGATTGCTGGAAGTGGCGCCCCATTTTTTACACAATCTACAGAGGAATAGTTAACGCTTGGGCCTGTACGAATACGTAGACAACTGCCGTTAGTTCTGACATATGCTGCCGAAGTTATTGGAATTTGGCTGACAGTAATAAGTAATACACCGACACCAGCTAAAGCTAACCAAGCGGAAGATTTAAGAAGTTTTTTCCAATGGAATTTAGACTTGAGCAAATTATATTTGCTATTCGTGGATACCTGTTTTTTAGTAATAACCACAGAAGAAGATTCCAGAGGTTTTTTCCAATTGAATTTAGGTTTAGGAAGTTTATATTCAATGTTTCTAGATGCCTCTTCTTGAGCAATAAACATGTGGGAATAAGCAAGATATTCCATAATGCGCTCCTGTATATGAACAAATGAGTACTGGCAGAGAATTACTTGATTTTTCTCTGTATTTATTCTTAGTATATTTTATAGCAATTCCTGGAAAAACTTTTTTAGTGGTAGCAAAATTCACAAAAAATAAAATTATTAAAAGGCAATGGGCAATAGGCAATAAGGCAAACTCTTCCTGGAGTTTCTGACATTCCTACTATTTTGGTGACAGCTAAGGCTCAAAGTTACGAACAACAAGAGTTTCTTGATTTAGGTGTAGCAGGGATAATTACGAAGCTTTTTCTTGCTGAAAATTTAGTGATTGATATCTGCAAGATTCTCAACTGAAATGAGGTGGAATGTATAAACTAGAACTAACATTTTTGTATCTAACAAGCTAGGGCAGTGTTAGCGTTTGTACGTATTACCTACTCCCAGCCTACTATACTTCGGCTGCAACTTCGTATCATTTCATCGCCAATCACAAAACTAGCTTGCTGTGCTAATGTTCGCAGCAGCACTATAAACATTTATTAAGACTTAATTTTAGAAGAATCTTAAGACTTTCTGATATACTACTATAAATTGACTGGTTTACCGTAGTATGCACTCAGGCTGAAAAAGTCCATATCCACAAAAACTTCTTCAAAGCAAGTATTTTGGATTACATTTTTGGATTTTTTATTGCTCCAGCTTAGCTTACTTATGTGATTAATTTATGCAAGAATGAACAGCTACACTACTTTACCGTAGATAGTTTAACAAATTGAGATTGTGCTGATATTTTTATATTGGCTGATTATCGAAATGGTGTTGTTTTGAGACAAAAGAATTGTATGGTAAAAACTCCACGATGGACATCTACTTAAAATGACTGTAATGCAAACTTTACAGTCTTTTGAGTCCAGAAATTTCCGTCTATTTTTTAGCGGACAAATGATATCTATGGTTGGTAGTTTTATGGCAGAAACTACCGTTGCATGGTTAGTTTATTCTTTAACAAACTCAGTAGCTTTGTTAGGATTACTTGGCTTTATCAGCCAATTTCCTCATTTGATAGTTAGTCCTTTAGCTGGTGTTTGGATAGAGAGGTCTAATCGACGTAATATTTTAATTACTGCCCAATTTACAATGATGATTGTTTCGCTAATTTTAGCAGTACTGGCGTTAACAGGGGTAATTAGTATATGGCATATTATTGGTGCAAGTATATTGCAAGGTTTGATTGCTAGTGTTGAGACACCTACTCGCTATGCCTTCATAATAGATATAATTAAAAAAAAAGAAGATATTACCAACGCAACGGCTCTCCATTCTTCTTTACTTAGTGGTTCAAGGATCGTAGCACCAGCGATCGCAGGTATAATAATTGCTAATCTTTCCCCTGGTCACTGTTTTTTAATTGATAGTATTAGTTATATTGCTGTAATTTTTGCTTTATTAGCAATTCGGTTTGAAAAGCCACTAATCTTACAAAAAAACCATCAGCATAATATCTGGCAGGATTTAAAAGAAGGCTTTACTTATGCCTATGAATTTTTGCCGATTCGCTACATTTTGCTATTGATAGCATTGTTCAGTTTTATGGGAATGCCGTATCTCAGAATTATGCCTGTTTTTGCTGTTGAAATTCTGCATGGAGATTCTAGCACCCTCGGTTGGTTAACAGGAGCATCGGGGTTTGGAGCATTATGCGGTGGTATTTATTTGAGTTATCGAACGAGTGCAATAGGACTTGAGAAAATTATTGCGATCGCACCTGTTATATTTGGCATAGCACTAATTACTTTTTCACTCTCAAATAATTTTGGGCTTTCTTTAATGACCATTACAATAGTTGGTTGTGGTTATATTTTAGAATACTCATCAAGCAATGCTGTTTTACAAACAATATCAGAAGAAGAAAAAAGAGGTCGAATTATCAGCCTATACAATATGTCTGTAATGGGAATAATACCTTTTGGCAATTTATTTATAAGTGGATTGGCGAGTATAACCAGTGCCAAATTTGCTTTAATACTTGGTTCTTTTTGTTGTATTATAGGTTCGATTATTTTTTATAAAAACCTATCGAAAATAGAAAAATTGTTGCATCAAAATTATATTCAAAATAGCATATTTATGAAATAATTTTTTGGGGATAAATTATCAAAAGACTCCGCCATACTTGAACTAACAATTGATACAGGAATATGAAGTACAACCAACTTGGCAATAGTGACTTAAAAGTTTCTGAAATTTGTCTGGGCACAATGACCTATGGACAGCAAAATACCATTGAAGAAGCCCACCAGCAGCTAGATTATTCTATTGGTGAAGGAGTCAATTTTATTGATGCGGCTGAGATGTATCCAGTTCCTACAAGTGGTGAAACTTATGGATTAACTGAAACTTACATCGGCGAATGGTTAAAGCATCAACAAAGAGATAAACTGATCATCGCTACTAAAATTGCCGGGCCTGGTAGAGGCTTCAAATGGGTGCGTGGCGGAGCCAAAGCAATTGACCGTGATAATATTAAACAAGCTGTAGATGATAGCCTCAAAAGATTACAAACAGATTATATAGATCTCTACCAAATTCACTGGCCCGATCGCTACGTGCCACGGTTTGGACAAACGGTTTTCGATCCTACTCAAGTAGGCGAAACAGTTCCCATAGCCGAACAGCTAGAAGTTTTTCGCGATGTGATTAAAGCAGGTAAAATCCGCTATATCGGTTTGAGTAATGAAACTCCTTGGGGAGTCACCCAGTTTAGTAACATTGCCAAACAGTTAGGATTGCCCAAAGTTGTTTCGATTCAAAATGCTTACAATTTACTCAATCGAGTATTTGACGGACACTTAGCAGAAACAGTTTATTACGAAGAAATTGGTTTACTAGCTTATAGTCCTTTAGCTTTTGGCTTCTTAACTGGCAAATATTTAAATGGCAAACCAGAGAAAGCAAGAGTGACTTTGTTTGAAAATTTTGGTCAGCGCTATCTGAAACCAAAAGTGAGTGAAGCAGTAAAAGCTTATGTGGAAATTGCCAAGCGCTATCAACTGAGTCCAGCACATCTAGCTTTAGCATTTGTGCGGAGTCGTTGGTTTGTGGCTAGCACAATCATTGGTGCCACAACACTCGAACAACTCAAAGAAAATCTCGAAAGCGTGGATGTAGTTCTCGATAAAGACATTTTGGAAGAGTTAGATAAAGTTCATTCTCTGTCACCGAACCCAGCGCCGTAAGGCTGGGGAGACATGGTTCTAGAGACGTTGCAATGCAACGTCTCTACAGAACGGATAATTATTGATATTTCGTTTATTTGGATAATTCATATCAGACGTAATTTTGAATTTTGAATTTTGAATTCGGAGCGAAGCGACGTGACTTTTACAGCAACATTGGTTGACCAAAATACTATTCGTCGTCGGGGTACAGGTTTAAAAGCTTACAACCCTGAAAAAACCTTTAAAGGATACACACTTTTTACGCCTCTGACGGGACAAGGTGAAGTTTACCTGTTGAATTTGGAAGGAGAAGTAGTACACCAGTGGAATCTGCCATATCCGCCAGGGTTATATGGTTATCTCTTGCCTAATGGCAATCTGTTTTATAACGGTAAGACTCCAGCAGAGGAACCACTACGTTTTGCTTTGTGGGCTGCATTCAAAAGTGGCGTTGTTTTAGAAGCAGATCCTAAGGGGAATATTATCTGGGAATATAAGCATCCAGACCACCATCACGATGGACGCCGGCTAGCTAATGGCAACACAATTATCCTAGCCATTGAAAAAATACCCCAGTCTTTGGTTCCTCGCATCAAGGGCGGCGTACTGGATACAGAACCGAATGGTGATATGTATGCTGATGTGCTTTATGAAGTAACTCCAGCAGGTGAAATTGTTTGGACTTGGCACGCCTGGGAACATCTCGACCCAGATAAATTTACGATTACTCCCCAGGATCATCGACACGAATGGACTCACGGAAATACTGTAGGCGAACTCGCCGACGGCAACATTATTGTCAGCTTTCGTAATATATCCACAGTTGTCATTATCGATCGCCAAACCGGAGAAATCATCTGGACGTTAGGAGATGACGTACTAGCACAGCAGCATTTCCCCAACGAATTAGCTAACGGTAATATCTTGATTTTCGATAATGGCGCACATCGGCGTCACATCGCTCTCAATTTCTCCCGTGTGATTGAAGTCAACCGTCAAACAAAAGAGATAGTTTGGGAATATACCGATAGCCCTCCCCAAAATTTCTTTAGTTCTTACATCTCAGGAGCGCAACGTTTACCAAATGGCAATACCTTAATTACAGAAGGTGCCTATGGTCGGATATTCGAGGTGACAACTACAGGAGAAATTGTTTGGGAATACATCAACCCCCATTTTGCATCTCGGAACATTCCAGGTGAGAAATCGCCTGTCAGCCGTGGCGAACAAAATACAGTTTTCCGTGCCTTCCGTTATGCACCGGAAGAAATACCCTGGCTTTAAGGGTATTGGCAACTGGGGATTGGGGACTAGGGATTGGGGAGATAGGGAAGTGTGGGGAGTGTGGGGGGAAAGATTTCTTCCCCATCCTCCCACACCTCCCACACCTCCTGCTTGCCCAGTCCCCAGTCCCCAGTCCTCAGTAGTCCTAATTTTCAAAGGAACTTAAAATGGCTGAAATCAAACTATACAGTGCAGTTGTTTGTCCTTATGCTCACCGTACCCGCTTGGTACTTCAAGAGAAAGGCATTGATTTCGATTTGATTGAGATTGATTTGCAGAATCGGCCGGAGGGCTTTACGAAGGTTTCGCCATATGGAAAGGTTCCAGCAATCACTCATAATGATGAGCGAGTTTGGGAGTCAGCAATCATTAACGAGTATCTAGATGAGGTATTTCCTAATCCACCGCTGTTACCCAGCGATCCTATTGCTAGGGCCCAGGCTCGCATCTGGATTGATTTTGCTAATACCAGGTTTGTTTCTGCTTTTTCTGACCTGCTGCGGAGTTCAGATGTCCAAAAACAAGAAGAAGCTAAGCAGCAATTATACAAACACTTGGAATTTATTGAAAACGAAGGTCTAGCAAAACTATCTGGGGAAGGCCCCTACTGGTTTGGTGAATCCATCAGTTTGGTAGATTTGACCTATTTCCCCTGGTTTGAACGCTGGGCTGCACTCAAAGAGTATCGTGGCTTTAGTTTACCCGCTGAATTTACGCGTCTGAAACAATGGAAGCACGCCCTCAAAGAGCGTGAGTCTGTGAAAGCGATCGCTAACTCTAAAGAATTTTACATCCAGCGATATGCTAAATACGTTGCACCTACTCCTGTTGGTGTTTAATCATTGACACTCTCGCCACCATACTCTTCAGGTGTGGTGGCAGATTCTTGCTTCATTTTATGTGCTATTATCAAATGGAAATCTTTGCGAGTATCAGAAATCTTTTGGCGTAATACTAATTTTTGCTCAAAAATCAAAGCAGATTAATATAGTTAAAACCTAAAAATCTTCATAACGAATTCGGCTGCCATTTTGCCAAACTTCTACTCTTTGAGGAGTAACTAAATAAGAAAAACTCCCATTATTTGCTTGATATTTATCTTTACCAACATTCCAAGCAGGTATTTTTATAGGCTGATTTGAGTTTTGTTTCATCTGCCCAATATAAAATAACTGACCATTTTCTTTGCAAACTTTGACACGAATTTTTGCTGTCTCACCTCCAATAATCGTAACTCCGTTACATTCAGTATTACTATTTAAAGGTGCAGAATTTATTGTAATTGGCTGTGAAGGCGAAACTTGGTTTCCTACTGGAAGTGTTGAGACTGGGCGGTTATAGTTACCAACTTGCTGAACTTTAGAAGCAGGAGTAACATTTGCGGTTGAGGATGCAAATAGACGAAGCGGATCGACTGCGATTCGGCCTTGTGGATGAAATTCAAAGTGGAGATGAGGTGCTGTACTATTGCCTGTAGATCCCATCTCGGCAATAATTTGGCCTTGAATAACTTGTTGACCTTTACTAACTAATAAACGGTGATTGTGACCATAAATAGTAACGCTGCCATTAGGATGTTTAATAGTTATGGCATTGCCTAATCCCCAATTATCCCAACCTGCTTTAATAACTGTACCGGATGCCGCAGCAACAATAGGAGTTCCTGATGCCCCAGCGATATCGATTCCTTCATGTTGATATTTACGAAAGCCTTGAGAAATAAAACCTTGAGTCGGCCACATCAAATTAGAAGCAGGGATAGAATTTTCTTTAATAGGGGAATTGCCGACTAATTCTGTTAAGGCAGATGTAGTTGTACTGAATACGCTGGTTAAGGATATTAATCCAATTAGTCCATAATTACGGTATCGATAAAAATTATATTTTTTCATAAGTTACGCTTGATATGAAATAAAAAATATGATTAGACGTAGCTTGAAAATAGTATTGACTGTTGACTGTTACAGCAGTTTGCAACTAAATGAGGTACACAACTAGAGAAGTCAAAGATAAAAATTCTTCTTCTCCCTCCTGCCTCCTGCCCCCTGCCTCCTGCCTCAAAACCATTCAAGTTGTACCTCATGCAAATGAAATCTGCTGTAA
>JAVRCH010000035.1:0-85460 GCA_034530795.1 Nostoc sp. DedQUE12a | reverse complement strand
ATACAGCAGATTTCATTTGCATGAGGTACAAATTGACTGGTTTTGAGGCAGGAGGTAGGGGGCAGGAGGCAGGAGGGAGAAGAAGAATTTTTATCTTTACTTCTCTAATTGTGTACCTCATTTAGTTGCAAACTGCTGTATTTGTCGTCATTAGTGATTGGCCATTCATTAGTTAAAACTCATCATTTAACTAAGGACAAATGGCTAATGACTACTGGCTCATGACTAATTAGTTTAGAAAGTGAGGCATAATGCAATCCTGGATTCGCAGTGGTGGAATTCGTTCCTCAAAAACTTTTTGTACAGGCGTGGTGCTGATGGTGGCGACTTTATTTTCTTGGTCACCGCCGTTAGCAGGTAACCCCAATTTTGCTACAGCTAAAGCCACGTCAGGCGATGAAAACAGCATCACTGTATCTAGTATCAGCCAAACGTCCCAACCTCGCTGGATTGAAATTGACTTGTCAGAGCAACGCTTACGTGGATGGGAAGGTAAAAAACTCGTTCATTCATATCGAATTTCCGCAGGTAAGCGATCGACCCCCACACCCTTAGGTAAATTCCGGATTAATTCTAAGTATCGCACTCACCGGATGCGAGGCAGAGGCTACAACATCCCTGATGTTCCTTACACAATGTATTTCTATAGAGGCTACGCCATCCACGGTGCATACTGGCATAACCGTTTTGGCACTCCAGTCAGCCACGGTTGCGTGAATTTACCTGTTAAGCAAGCTCGCAATCTTTACAACTGGACTTCGACGGGAACTTTAGTAGTGGTGCATAAATAATTCCGAATTGGTAATTAAGAGTTGCAACTACGAAGCCGCGATTTTTAACGTGAGTTCGATAACTGGAATTTGACCTCTCTCCCTACGGTGTACACACAAGTCTCTTGACCTGCACCTTTGTTGCATTGCCTTGCACCTTTGTTGCATTGCCTTACACCTTTGTTGCATTGCCTTACACCTTTGTTGCATTGCCTTGCACCTTTGATGCATTGCTTTACACCTTTGTTGCATTGCCTTACACCTTTGTTGCATCGCTTTGCACCTTTGATGCATCGAAGAGCAAAAATTAACCTTCTGTGTCTTACGCAACAACTTTAAAAGACTTGTGTGTACACGGTAGCCTACAAGGAGAGAGGGCGAATTTATAACCAATTACCAATTAACACATAGGAAGACCAAAAGCTTGGTGCTTTATAGTTAGGATGTTTCAGGAGTTTTAGCTGGGCACGATGGACTGCTTCGGCTTTAGTGATTTTGCCACTTTTGAGTTCTTGATAAAAGGCACTAACAAACATCGCGGTTGATTTATCATCAATTTGCCAGAGGGAGGCGATGGTGCTGCGTGCGCCAGCTCGTACAGCTGCTCCTGCTAGACCAAGTGCTGCACGACTATCTCCTGTTGCTGTTTGGCAAGCACTCAAAACTAATAGTTCGACTATGCTTTTACTTTGATTGCGGAAGAGAGTGTCGAAATCTTTGACATTAATCTGACCATCAAAATCCAAAATAAAAGTGTCTTCAAGGCGAGAACTAAACTGACCGTGGGTTGCCAAATGCACTATGTTGAATGAAGTTGCAGAAATTTCAGTTTCTAAATTTTTTTTCTTAAAATCCCCATCCACCAGACTAGTTGTCGAAACTCCTGCTTTGGTGATGCCGTCGAATTCAGATTTAATTCCAAGTAATGGGGCAAACTTAGAAAATCCCGGCGGGGGCTGAGTCAATCCTGCGGTGAGAGCTACTAGCCTCTGTTCCACCAACGGTTTCGGGTCTAGCAGTTGCAGACCGACACTCAAAGCAACTGCATATTTCTCTACTAAATATTGCTTGCCATCGTAGAGCGCAGACATCGGTATATTACGTAATACTCCGTCCAGAACAAACACTAGGGTATTTACCCCACTTTTTTGCAATTTTGATTCAATGGGTTTGATCAGCCAGTTATAAACTTGTTGTGACTGGGTTTCAACAGTTTTGGTAGCAGTGGGATTAACAAGATTTTTTCGCAGTTCTACTAAAAGTTCCTCTACTTTCGTGTAGGAAATCTTGGTACTGTAGTTTTGCAGAGGTTGTTTGGGAATTTTGACAATTACCTGGAGTTCTTCAGGAAGAATGATTGGATAGAGAATGGCGGCGCTCTGGTTATCTCGTTCTACCACTTGGTCGAGGGCTATTCTCTGACCTTGCAGACAAGCTTCGCGGAAGAAGTCATCCAATTCTGCTAGCTGGAGTGCTTCAATTCGCTGGCGTGCTTTTTCTAATATTTTGTCATCTGGTTTTCCTTGTTGAGATTGCAGCAATAATTCTACTGACTGTCGGTAAACGGGTTCTACGCTGTCCCGAAAGTTAAATTGCACATCCTGATTAACTACGTCGTTATTTACTACTAAATCTCTGCGGAGAGACTGGAGAGTGTCCACAGCAGCATCATAGGCGGCGATCGCACTATTAATATCTTCTTTTGCCCAGAGTAATCTACCTAACTGCCACTCTAATGCATAGGTGATTTCTGGTGCATTGCTGCTCTGTGCTATGGCTAATCCTCGCAGAGTTAAATCTTGCGCCTCTGACCACTGTTTAGTTTGTTCGTACAAACCACCCAAACTCTTGAAGGCATAGGCCTCTGCCCGCTTGTCGCCTAAATTACGGGATTGCTCAATAGCACGAGCGAGTAATTCTGCTGAGTTTTGAACAGAAGGTGGGGAGGAAGAATTTTTAGTTGATGCTTGCAAATAAACACTCTTGACTTTTGATAAATTTTGTGCATAGTTAACATGTGCATAGATGCCAGCACGGCTGAGGGGGAGTTGGTCGAGGTGAGATTGAATCGATGGTAAAAGGGTTTGAACTTCTGCCCATTGTTGGCCTTCAATGAGTAAGCTCAGGTGATTGAGTTGCGCTTGGACTTTTGTTAGGGGTGAAGGAGATGCTGCAACTGTTTGTTGATAATAGTCGATCGCATTTAGTTTATCTTGTTGTTTGAGGGCATTATTTCCCAAGCTGAACAGACTTGCGCTAATATCTGCCTTTGATTGCAGGTTACGAGCAATTTTGAGACTTTCTTGTAAGACTTCGTGGGACTTTTTCAAATCGCCTATTACCAAAAGAGCATCACCAAGCGATCGCAAGCTCACTGTCTTTTCTATAGAATCGGGTTGAGATTTTAACGTCTGACTGACTTTATCAAGTGTTTTGATTGCACGAGGGTAAAATCCTTGAGCTTGCCAAGCTTGTGCTTGATTGATCAGCGATCGCACCACACCATTTTTATTATCTGCTTGTTGATAAATTTCTTCCGTCTGCTGCCAAGTTGCTAAAGCCGCCTCCGGTCGTCCCATTGCCAATTGCAGACGACCTTGGATGTCTAGCGATTGGGCAAATATTTGCAGATTTTGGTTTTTATCCTGTGCTTTAAGCAAATTTAGGCTTTTTGTAATTGCCTGCTGCGCCTGACTCCATTTACCGAGCTGTTGATAAGCGAGGGAAAGATTACTCAATGTTGCTGCTAATCTGAGATTTTCCCCTTGCTGCTGATATGCCTGGACAGCTTTTTCCAAAACTTCTGCCGCCTGGGCAAAGTTTCCCGCATCGTATAAGACTTTACCTTGTTCTACCAATGAAGCGGGATCGTTAACTACAGCTACCTCAGTAGCAGTGTTAACTGGCAGTTGGGCTGAAGAATTCAATGAGCTAGGAACTTTTGCCAGCACAGGCGAACTGAGAATACATAACAAACCCATTAGGAAGTAGAAAGACAAACGTATTACTTTTTGCCTTTTCACTTTTAGAGAATTTGCACCAGCAAGTCTGCTTATTTGAGTTATGGGCATGGCAAGAGGTAGGTGATAACTAGGTACGTACAGTACTAACTGTAGGTGCTTGGGCTACCAGGGTAATGTTACCACTTGCATCCATCAACAATCTGCGAGCTTCTACAATCTTATTTATCAGCAGTGGGTTGAGATTTGTGTGAAGTGCTGGCCTTGCTGGAGTTTTGAGGTAGCGATCGCCTATTGATTCACTGCTTAAAACGTATTTTTTGTCAATATCTTATTGTATGAATATTGACAACAATTATGTAAATTTATAAAGTCGGTATCTTTTTTTAGTAGTTTTTTTCAGCAAAAACCATTAAATTTTACTTAATCATTTATTTACTAAAGAAAGGCAGAGGGACGAGGGCAGAAGGCAGAAGGTTAGGAGTATCAATAAAAACTTTAGTTGTGCGTATAAAGCCCACTAAAAAAGAAGATGTATTTCGAGACCCCCAGCGCAAGAAATACGGCGTCCAAGTTTTCAATCCCACTATTTGCGCGTGGGTTCCTTCTGCCTCCTGCCTTCTGCCTTCTGCCTTCTGAATTACAAGATTTGCCTGCACGGAAGTCACTCAGCAAAATTAGTGAGTAGGAGTTACAAACATGAGTGGGCGAAAAACATTCAACGTGACTGGTGGTATTTCTAGTACATCAGAACCAGGGTTATTAGGCCCAATTGCCGCAGTTGTATCTATGACTGGAAGAGCATTACAAGCTTACCAAGAACGCAAGCGTCAAGAACGAGAAGCTGCCCTCCAACGAGAGCAACAAATTCAGCAAAAAATTGCTCAGATTAGAGCTAGCATTCGCTCTAGTTCTGTGAATAGCAAAATAGTTGTTCAACAACCGCAGAGTACTAAATCAACATCATCTCACAACGCAACTATCAATGCTCCTCAAGCATCAACATCTGATGTCATCAATCAAGCTTTGTCACAGGATGCACAAAGGCGAGTGCAAAATTTACAAACAAAGTTACCCAGCATTCAGGCAGAGTATCAAATTCTGATCGATGAACAATTACTTGATGCTTTGAGCGTACAACAAGCTCTCCAGCAGGCACAAAAAGCATTACAGACTCAAAACTTGGCAGATGCAGAGAAATACTTGCAGGCGTTGGACGATGCCCGCATTCAAGTAATTCAGCAACTTCAAGCAGAGTGGAAAGCACAAATTGATTTTGTACAAGCAAGATTGAATAACTTACAACCACGCCTTCCCCATCGCATCGCTCAACAACTACAAGGGAAAATTAACCATACAGGTAATAACTGGCAGCATATTTCCAATACAGATATAGAAACATTACATCAAGAAATTAGCGCCTTAGAGTCTCAAACCGAGCAAATTCAAGCTGCGGCAGAAAATTTAGTTGCATCTTGGCAGCAATTCCACTACGATGCCCGTATTTCCGAAATTAACGATGGTGATGTCGTAATTGAAATAGAAACTCATGAGGGAGCAAATACCCTAATGCGAGTGGAGTTTGATGGGCAAAAAATTGATTTAGCAGGGCCGCAAGATCGACAAGGTGATTTGTCCTGCGCCAGTCGTACTGTTAATGTCATACAGCAATTTCAAGAGCAAGGTTATCAGTTGGAATGGACTCAATGGAATGGTGAACCGGTAAATCAAGAATGGCGGAATTTGGATACTGGGGCTACGCCAACCCAAACAGCCACAGACGCTTATTTGTCGGATACTCCCCAACGTCGTCTGGAAAGTCAGGGATATTAAATCGTGACTCAGCCGAGATTATTGAATTTGGCGGGTTTGCTTCCTCGTTCTCGTGCCAACGGGCCGGGAACTCGGATGGTGATTTGGGTACAGGGTTGTCCGTTTCGCTGTCTGGGTTGTCAAAACCCAGATTTTTTAGAATTTCGAGTCAATCAGATAGTGACTGTAGACGAAATTTGGCAACAATTCCAACAACTACCAGATTTAGCAGGAATTTCTTTTTCTGGTGGCGAACCCTTTGCTCAGTCTGTAGCTTTAGCTGATTTAGCTAGTCGAGTAAAAACCGTAGGAAAAACAGTAATTTGCTGGACAGGGTATCAAATAGAACAAATCAAATTAAATAAGATTCCTGGGAGCCAGGAATTTCTTAATCAGATTGATTTATTGATTGATGGATTATTTATCCAACAACAAGCTAGCAATCAACTGATGAGAGGTTCTGAGAATCAAAAATTACATTTTTTATCTGGGCAAATTACAGCGGCGGACTTGGTAGATATTCCCCGCCAAGAGTGGATAGTGAGTCCAGATAGATTAACTTACACGGGTTTTCCTCTAGAAAACAAAGGTTTTGATTAAAGGTGAGGTGTGTAGCAAATGAGTATTGTGGTAATTGGCGATCGCGCCACTGGTAAAACTAGTATGGTAAGGGCAATATCAGAAAATGGTAAATATGTCAAAGTATCAGACGGTAAAAACCTCGCCGGTGAATTATATAACCCATCCACTAAAGAAATAGCAAGTACAACTCAATTAGAACAAAAAGGGCTAATAATAGATGTCGATCTGCCTGCCAGTGGAATCAGGCAAATGAACGTTATATGGATTGATACCCCTGGTGAATTTTGGACTAATCCACAACAACGCAAAGATTATCCAGCTGCTTGGCAAGCAATGGAAAACACAATAAAGCAAAGCAAAGCTGTTATTTTACTGTTACCTCCATACCAAAATCTTGTCAGTACAAATCGCGTTCAACTAGCAGCCACCCATCTCCAGCCCATTGAACCTTTACCAACTTCGGATCAATGGGTGAATCGTTTGCAATATTGGCTAAACTTTTTTGAACAGAACTGTCAACGGGTCAAACATATCATTATTGCCTTACACAAAGCAGATTTATTTTGTGATGTCCAAGCCGAAGGAAATCGTTGGCAATATCGCCCAGATTGGGGAGGTGCGGCACCTTGGTATGAATACAGCGATTATGTATTGGGAGCATATTTTGGAGTAGCTAACCAAGTGATTCGTCAATATAAAGGTACAGAGATTGGCGGTCGCACTCAGTTTTTTATTAGTACTACTGAAAACCAAGAATTATTAGAACTTCCCTGGCTTTATCTTGCTCCCTACCTAATTTATAGCTAACTCATTGGCCAATATGATCAAAAGCGTACTTCTCAAATCGCAAACTACTGGAACTGAAGTTACAATTATTGGTTCTCGGAGTTCTGGTAAAACAACTTATCTCGCCTCCATGCTGCGCTTACCGAAAGAATTTCAAATGCAGTTTCCTGGCTTGAAAATTACACCAATTACAGATGAATCAAAAAAATTAATTGATTTGGCTAAAAATATTTTAGAAAAAGGGACAAAAATTGCTTCTACAGATGCAGGTAATGAACCATTTTATTCCTTCCAAATTAAAATTCCGCAGAGTAAAAGCTCACCAGAAATTACCTTAGATTTAACTGTTAAAGATTATGCAGGGGAAATATTTGAAATAGCAGCAGAGCCTCACAGATGGTCAGAATTAAGACCATACTTAGATGATTGGTGTTCTGCACCAAATTGGATGATTATGCTGACTGATTGGGAAATTCAAAAAGATGAACGTATCTATGCACCAGCCATTGAAAGGCTACTCACAGAAGTTTCAGAACTTGCGGCTGTGCAACCCGTTTTAAATAATTTGAGAGTAGCAGTAGTCATGAGCAAATGCGAACGAGGAGAATTGTGGCCGTGTCGTCTCGATCCAGAAGAAGACTTATTTAAAGTGCGGTTAAAGAATACTTATCAAGTCTTAAAAGACAATTTACCATCTTCTAGATTACGATTTTTTGCTTGTTCATCGTTTGGCGTATTGAGCGATCGCCCCCGCGATCTCGATCCTCGCCCTAACCGTTACATTCCTGATGATGGCAGTTCTGCTGAGTTTAACACCTACCTGCGAGATACCGATGCATGGAAACCTTATGGTTTAATTTCTCCACTTTATTGGCTCAGTACAGGGAGGGTATTTCATGACGAGCGCCTCTAACCCTCCTCTCGATTTACCAGGAAATCAGGATATCCGCATTATCGGCCCTCGTAGTTCTGGGAAAACTGCTTTCATGGCCGCCCTAGCTTATTGGCCGAACGCCGATCCCGACAGTCCCATTCAATCAGTCGATCCTTACGACAATGCTTCTGGCGATCTAATTGGTATGGCCAGAGACATTTTAGCAGATGGTAGAGAATTAGCATCAACAGATGCAGGTGAAAACGCTGATTCCCTGCCAATTTATACCTTACTAATTACTTTAAAACCCAGATTATTAAATCACCCAATTCCCGCCTTAAAAAACAAATCCATCAGAATCCAAGTTTCTTGCCGAGAGTACCCTGGAGAAATTATCAAAGATTTACGCAATATTTCCAGTTCTAATTCTTTGTTAGACAGTTACTTAGATGATTGCGCGACTGCTTCCAGCTTACTGCTGCTAATTGATGGTACAGCCAAGCAATCTGACAAAGATTATGCCCAAGCCTTAGAAAACCTGCAAAAACAGTTAAGCGATCGATTAAGCCTTGATACTGCCAGATTAAGAAACTACCGGATAGCTGTAGTATTTAGTAAATGCGAACAAGCCGAAGTACGAGTTTATTGGAAAAATATCAACAATTTTGCCAACTTGAAATTTCCCGCTGTGCAAACTGTTGTCAACAAATGGCGTACCCTTTGGGGCTGTTCAACTAATTACTTTTTCTGTTCCGCCTTTGGCACTAAAGGGATAAATCCTCAACCAAACTTCAAAATTCGCAATAGAGATAAAAACGGCATTTATGGGGTAATTGATAACCCAAAAGTATGGCGACCTTTAGGCTTAGTTGCCCCCTTGTATTGGATACAAACTGGTCAAGAAGACCCCCGATTGAAAATCTAGAAATGTAGAAGGAGCATATTATATGTCAGATACTATTCCTGTTTATCAATTTTCGAGAAATTTTGATAATCCCCATTCTTCAGCACAGCATAATAATCGCTGGGTGTCAGGTGGTAATATCATCGATCCAGAAAAGAAAATCACTCTTTTTAACCAAGAAGTTCCTCAAGAAATTCGCCAAGCAGTACTTGACGGTTATTTTGCAATCAATGATAGCTATCCCCCAGCAGAAAATGATTTTGCTTTAATTGCTAGAGAAATAGATGATAAATATGCAGTTTTAGCAGTAGCTAATCGGCAAATAGATGACCGCGATCGCCCCACCATAGGCTATAAATATTTTTGGTTAGAAAAAACAAATCCAGATATTGATGGTATCGGTACTTTAATTTTTTGGTGGCCTTATGATGTGAAATATCAGTTTGATATGGAAGAATTGAATTCAGCCTCCAAGCCAGAAATTTATCATGCTCAAATTCTAAATAAAATGAATTTTGCTGAGCCTTGGTTGGAGAAAATTAAGGAAACAGTAAACAACTTTAAATATATTCCTTGTACTGGTGTAGTTAAAAAAGAAGATTGGGAAGGTCTTCCTTCATACATCAAACTACATTACCTTAGTCTGGGTCTTAGTTTTCGCTCTGATTCTTTAAATGCTTGGGCTTGGAATGTCCAGAAATTATCCTTTGCTGAGAATTTTGTCTACATCTTGTATTCGACTTCAGCAGACATTCCGCCTAACCTTTATAAACAACCATTACCCGACAAGATAATTATCACTAGTAATGATTCTCAGTCAGATAATTCCGAAAAAAATTCCGAATCGACAAACCAAAATGAAAATACTCCTTCAGATGACGCAGAAAATAAAAATTCTGCTCAAACCGAAAATTCTGATACATGTAATGATTCCCAGTCAGATAATTCCGAAAAAAATTCCGAATCGACAAACCAAAATCCAAATACTCCTCCACATGACCCAGAAAATAAAAATCCTAATGAACAAAAAAATCGTGTTCAACCACCAGTTCAAAAAATTAAAACTTGTTTAACAGAAATAGCAAGATCGTTTCATAGTAAAAATGAACTCGATGTCAAAAAAGCCGAAGAATTATTTGGATATTTAGCTGACTACTCAAATATAAATTGGTCTGCTTTTATAGACGAAACCACTCTCAACTTAACTGCTAACGCAATGAGCGACATTTATAAAGCAGAAATATATTTAATCGTAATCGCTTACGATCAAAAGCAAAAGTGGCTAATAGATTTGTTGAAATCAATCCATGTTGAAAATAAATCACCATCTTTTTGGGATTCTTTGACATCTCCGTTCAAAAATTGGCTAAATCAACCAGCAGATAACAGCCATATTTTTCTTCCGCTTGAATTTCAAAATCAGTTGTTAAAAGAGAGTTCTAAGTATGAGCTTCAAGTCCAACAGCGACTTACTGAATCCATATACTATGGTATTACTTTTTTCTTGACAAATTTAGTAAATCTTAATCCCAACGACCCGAACCACCAAAGAATAGCTCAACAAATTAATTACTTGCTAACCGAACATCAAAGCATTTGGAATGAATACTTTCAACAATATGCATATCTGGTAGCAACAAGAGTTTTTTATCAGCCTAACATTGATATCAGTGCTTATAACTCAGTTAGAAAATTTTGTGAAAGAATTTTTGCAATACTTGAAGATATTAAAAATAAAAAACTTGATTTGGCTAATCGCAAGAAATTATACAGTCAATACAAACCTTTAGCTCTGATTTTTCAAAATATAAATAAAACAGATTTAGCAGAATTATTTTACCGCATCAGTGGGAGTCAAGTCCCTCAAGAACTTATTGGTAAAATCCCTCTAGACTTCAAAACAAGAATATTTCCTACAAATTCCATTCCTACTCCAGTTCCTCCGCCAAGACCAAATATAATTCTTATTATAGGTATTTTATTATTTATTACTGTACCTGTAATTTACGTTGCTTATAGTAAAGTATTTAACTCAATTGGCTTTCCTCAAGTATCATGTGACCAAGCAGGAAACTGGCTTGTAGATTATCCAACATTTGAATCCTGTTATAGAAATGCAGATGGATATCAGAAAGATATAGTAATCAAAGATTTTATGCCAGATCAAACCAACATAGCGTATTCAAATCAAGAAAAACAAAAACAAAAAGCTCAAGAATTTATTGATGGGACTCCTAAAGGAGATGAAAGTGAATTTAAAAGGAGAATTGCAAAATTACAAGAGTGTCAAAAAGTTAAAGCTACTGAATATGGTAATTGCTTAGATAACAAACAAGAAACTATTATTCAAAATACTTTTAAACCTCCTGAAACACAAAATGAAAATGAATGTTCGCTTAACAGTCGTGAGCAAATTAAAAAGTGCAATAATCAAGAGTTTAAAGAAATAATAGAAAAATCAGGATTTACTAACATTGACGATGAATATCTTCTACCATTAAAACAATATTTACAAAATACACCCCAGGATGAAGACTTTGAATATAAAAAAAATAAATCATTCCAATGTTTCACATTATATACTTACGCTCAAACTACTCTTTTCCAGAAATGCTTAAAGCAATCACAAAAAGAATCAGTAGAGCAATTAACAAAATCAATGATAAAAATTCCTGCTGAAATTATAAAAAATTTTCCAGTTAAACCAAATCAAAACAATCAAAGTAAGACTAATTGATAACAAATAAGAGTCTGTTGTTAATCCCATTGAGCAACCTATAAATTAAAGTACCAAAAATCCTAATTTCTGATAAAATATGAATTTAACAATTAGAGCAATTTTATATTCCATTTGCGGTGTAATTTCCGCTCTTTTGGGCTGGAGTATTAGCCAGATTTTATGGCTAGATATAGGTGGGAACCTTGTCCAGTTTTTCCCCAGAAATTTGAATATTCCTCCATATTTGATTTTGTTCATGATTATCACTCCTTTTATAACTAGTGGAATGATAATTGCAGAGGTTTTTTTAAGTAACCCTACTCGTTATCAAGCTAATTGGCGAGTGATTTCGCGGACATCTTTAAAAAGAGTGTTCATCATTGGTGCATTCTTAGGTTTACAACTAACTGGCCTCAATTGGTTGCTGTTAGCAAGTAACTGGCCTGGTGTGCTGGTGCGAATTATTTCTTGGATAGAAATTGGGGCTTTTGCTGGTTTGGCTGAAAGTGTAAGTTGGAGTTGGCGGAGTATTGATGGTAAGGGTAGTCAAGTTACTCAACGCATTGTTCGCAGCACTCTATGTGGGGGAGGTGCTGGACTGTTAGCGGCTATTCTCAGTGAAGGTGTAAATCAAGCTTTAGGCCAATATCGAGATGTTTTTGGTTTTTTATTGTTTGGGGCTTTGTTGGGATGGGCTTTGTGTTTTGCCGCTATTCCTAGTTATCGGGTAGCTTTAAGGGCTGGTCATGGGTTTGAAGCAGTAAAACCGCAAACACGCCGCCCTACTACTGCGATAGGAACTCAGACAAATCTAACTACAACACCTACAAAAATATTTAGCCCTACTTTAAACAATTCATCTTTAAAGTTTATTCCTGATGGGAATTACAGAAATATTGAAGAGGGTTTATCAATTCAATTGCCAGCTTACACGAAAGCGCCATTAATTATTGGTTCTGCTAATAATGTTGATATTTATATTCCTCATTTATCGCAAGAATGTGTAGCTCTAGAAGTAAATTTTGGCACTGTAGAAATTAGTTGTTTGGCTGAAGGTTTTGTACAAATTCAAAATACTTTTTTGTCAGCCGGCAGAAAGGTAACTCTAAGACATAATCAAATTATCACCCTTTACCATGAAGATAATCAAGACAAATTTTATCGCTTTGTTTTCTACGATCGCCTGCTTGACCCCCAAGCTTAAATTAAGTATTCTAACGTTATTATTCGGTTTACTTCCTTTACCTGCACTAGCTAATTACAAAGTTCAAGTATCCCCTCGTCCTAGTGGGGAAATTATCACTTTAAAGGTTGAAGTTCTCGATGAGAATAATGTTCCCATTGAGGATTTAAAAAAGTCAGATTTTAAAATTGAAGCAGCTAAACTTAATCAAACTTTGTCAGTTATTAATAGAATGCGATTAATCCCACCAGGCGAACAGTTAAAACCTGAACCTGCTTATGTGGTGATTCTCCTTGATATGAGTGGGAGTATGCAAGAACAAGATGCTAATAAAGTTAAAAAAATAGATGGTGCTATTAGTGCAATTAGAGAGTATATCAAGCTAGTAAGAGATAATAATTTACCTGTAAGCATTGCTTTAGTACCATTTGGCGAAGGAGGTCGTAGCAAGTGTAATTATGAGGTAAATCAGCAAATTATTGCCAAAAGTTTTTTCTTAGCTAACAATCAAGAATTGGAACAGAAAGTTACAGATTTATCTCAGTCTCCAACTTGTTCTGCAACAAATTTATACGAACCTTTAAAAGCTGCTGTGCAGTATTTAGGAAACCCAGATCAATTTAAGCAAAGCGAAAATAATAATGAATTGGATGAAAATACAGATACACCTCAGATTCCCCCCAAAGTGGCTGTAATTTTATTATCTGATGGCTATCATAATAAGAATCGAGAAACTGAGGAAACACAGTTTGCTGAAGTAGAAAAGGTGCTAAAGGAAAACCCGGCGGTGAGAGTTTATGCTTTAGGCTATGGTGAATCTTTGCAACATTTACGCGATCGCGCCTACAATTGTGATATTACTAATTATCAATTAACTCAAAATAATGCAGTTGATTTAATTAGTAAATGTAGATTATCTGGAAAAAATATTGCAAATTTTATTGTCGATCAACCGCGTTTAAAGCAAATAGCTGATTTAGGTGGGGGAATTAGTCAATTTCCTGATAATGCCACTGACGCTGTTAATAGTTTGGAAACTTTTTTTAAAGCTTTAAGATATTATGAATTGCAATATAAACAAGTAGATGCAGAACCAGCAGAAGAATATCAAGTCAAAGTTAGTGTTAATTCTGCTAGTAGAAAAATTGATGCCAGTTCTGAACCAGTTACTTTTAGAATACCGAACTTTTCTATTCAACTACCTTTGATTCCCGATCGCTTAATTATTCTCACCTTAACCTTAGCAGCATTAGGAGGCACTTTATGGTGGTTTAAAGGTTGGAGCGAACAACTTAAAAAAGATGCTGAACGGTGGTTATAAAACAGGAGTCAGAATTCAGAATTCAGAATTCAAAAGTCAGAATTTAGAAGTCAGAATTTTGAATAGCGACTGCTACGCAAAGGTGCAAAGGAATAAAATTATGTCAGAATATACTTTAGTTGTGAGAATTCCCCAAGCAGGAAATAGAGAAATTAACTATTCTATTAATCTGACTGGATTATATGAAAATTATCCAGATGACTATTTTCGCCAGGAAAATCATCGTTTAGCTATTAGTCAAGCTATTGAACAACAATCAGCCAGAAAGGTTAGTTCAGCTAACCTAAAATCAATTATTTCTACGTGGATTTTAGATATTAAATCTGGTTTACATCGAACTGTAGTTACTTTAGATTTACCTCCAGATGTGTCTTCGCCTGTACAAACTATTACAACTCCAATTAGTAATAATATCACCTTACCTGCCAAGCAACCGACTCGACAACCATTAACGCCAACAACTGTAGTTCAAACTGCTAAAAATCCTACAGTTGAATCTGTTAATTGTACTACTAACATTCCAAATCCAAGTAGTGTAAATAATTCTGAAAAACCAAAAGAACCATCTCCAGATGTCCGCACAGATACTAACAAAGCTGATTTTTAATCAAGGTTAGTGAATATGCAAACTGAACCTCCGTATAATAAGTGCAAGCAAGAATTACAAGATTTGTTGCGATCGCGTTATCCGTTGATTTTTCTCCGGTCATCGGAAGAAAGTCGCGCTATTCGTTGTACTATAGAGGCTCATCTGGCAATTCTGAATACTCAAGATATTCAAGATGGAGAGTTAGTACAGTGGAGTACTACCCAAGGCTTTCAACAAAGAATAGAAACATCACCAACTGCTGGTCAAGCGCAATGGCAACGATTGGGTAATCCACCCGATGGCAGTCATAATCTAATATTACAAGCATTAGACGCCTTAGAACATCGTTTACAGGAACAAGTAGCTAAAAATCTTAACCGACAACATACTTATTTATTGCCTGATTGGTCTGTATTGTTGGGCGCTGATGACCATTTAATAACGCGAAGACTCAAAGAATTAATCATAGCGATCGACCAAAAAAGACCTTTACCAAGAATGTCTTTAATTATTATTGGCTCAGATTGGACAATTCCGACAATTCTTCGCAACATAGTTCATATTATAGATTTACCTTTACCTGTAGAACAAGAACTTTATGATAATGTTTTTAGCGTCGCTGTCGAGAAATATGGTTTAGCAGAAGCAGACGCTTGGAGATTAGCAGAACAAGCTCAAGGTATGCCTTTACAAGCAGCTATTCAATGTGCAAAATTATCAACTATTCGTAATCTTTGGTCTGAACCAGAAGAAGCCGGACAATTATTATTGCAAGCTAAAAAGCAAGAAATTAGAAAAACAGGAGTTTTAGAATATTATGCTCCTCAAGGTCAGGGTTTGAGAGATGTCGGTGGGTTAACTAAAGTTAAAGAATGGATATATAGTCGTGAGTCTTGGTTTACACAAGATTCCCAGCCAGAATTACGTCCTCGTGCTATTTTACTAGAAGGTTTTCCTGGTTGTGGTAAAACTTTTATTGCCAGAGCGATCGCTCAAGAATGGCGTGTACCCCAAATTAATTTTGAGATTGCTCGATTGCAATCTCGTTGGGTAGGTGAATCAGAAAGTAATACCTTTCAAGCACTCAGAGCAATTGAAGCATCTGCTCCCAACATCCTGTTTATGGATGAAATTGAAAAAGCATTTGCTGGTGTTGGTGGTGATAGTTCAGGAGTTAGTACTAGACAGTTTGGGACATTTTTATCTTGGTTAAACGATCACGAATACCCGATTTTTTTTATAGCTACTTGTAACGATCGCGAAAAATTACCTCCGGAATTATTTCGGGCTGGTCGCTTTGATGAAATTTTTATAGTTATGCCACCCAATACAGAAGAAAGATTTCAAATTTTGCAAAAGCGTATTACTGCTTATAAATTACCACCAACCCCCTCAACCACATTGGAGTATCTACTAGAGCGGACAGCAGGGTATTCAGGAGCAGAATTAGATAAATTAGTTAGAGAAGCAATCTATCTAGCTGAATACGGCCACTTACCAACTAAAACTCATTGGGAAAATGCTTTAAATCAAATTAGCCCTCAATATCGCACACCAAACATGCAACAACTGTTGGGTAAATATTTGAAGTTAATACAAGGAGGTGGTGGTAAAAGCGCATCAGTATTGGAAATAGGTTTTTTGGAAAATCTTATTCTTGGATCTTGAAGAAGAATTCAGTATGAATTGCAGTCCGACTGCGTGATAGCGCAGCTTTTGGGCACGACCCAATACTGCTCGGTTAATCATTTTTAACTCGGCATTGGGTTTGGGGAAAAGGTTAAAGGGTAAAGGTTAAAGGTTTTTTCTTTCCCCTTTCCCCTTCCCCTTTTCCCCTTAACCGACAAGTATTGGGGCACGACCATCTAAATATTCTTCCTTATTAACACTCTATCCCTTCATGGGTAAAGTATTTACTAATTCTGAATTGTGATTCTTGTTAAATAAACTTGGATAGTTTTTACACCAGTTTTTTTAACTTTCGGAAAGTTGCTAACAGACTGACTCCTCTTGTTTATTCATAACAATCCCTCCGATTCTGCGAATTTACGCAAACGCGGTAGACACTGACGCTGATAAAAACTGCTCAATGTCGGAATTGACAGCCCGAATTCCTCAGACAACTCTCTCCAGCTAACTTCCGGGGGTAAGCGTTTGAGAATTAACACCTGACAATTCACATCTGGACGCCCTTTGATGTAAGTACTGCGGAGTTCTCCATCAGAGTCTGCCTTGGCCCAGTTCTCCAAGTCTTCTAGAATTGGAGGTGCTTCCGGTGTAGCCGCCAGATTATCTACAGGATCGATGGTTTCACTTGTTCCGCCAGATGTAGACTGACGAATTCTAAGAGGGACTGTTGTGGCTTGTTCTCGGTTTTGATTCAGGTAAAAGTCTTGTAGCCTCCGTTTTAGGTAAGCATTCAGCCAGGTGATCGGAGTACCATAAGCGGGGTCATATTTTTGACCTGTCAAACCTTCACAAACATTACGGCAGAAATACAACCAAGTTTGTTGTAGTGCGTCTTGATAATAGGGAGTACTTTCCCTCCAGAGTCTACTTGCCGTCAAACGAATAATCTGTGTGAGCAGCTTCTGACGCTGAGGGCTTCCAGGTGGGTATCCACAGGCTTCGGTAACTAAGCGGCGTAGCTGTTCATCGAATTGAACCATGACAATCTTCAGGAACAAAGCAAGAATATCTTAGTATTGCCTATAACAACGCCTTAGAAAATTACCTTTCATCAAGAAATTAGAACATGGGGTATGGGGCATAGGGCATAGGGCATGGGGCATGGGGTGATGGGGATGAGGAGATGAGGAAGTATGGGGGGAGGGGGGAGTGTGGGGGGATGGGAGACAAGGGGGAATAACTGTGAGGATCAACAGTCAACAGTCAGCACTCCCCGTTTACCTAATGTTTTTAATACAATCCAAACCAAGATAGAAAATTTTCCCACCAAGACAATCTCAAATTACTTACATTCAGTTTCATTTTGTTACGAATGTCTTGGATATTCCAGTTGGTGAGTTTCGCTAAAGTCTGCGCTTCTTGTTCAAAACGCTTGGGCAAAGAACGCTTATATTCTCTACCCGCCTGACACTTGAGTTCTCCTTGGAAGGGATGTTGCAAAACATAACGCCCTTGGAAAGAATCACGATTACCTGTTTGTTGGAATATCAAGTCTTCGGGGAATTTGTCGCGAGTGTAGCGCACATGCAAGCGGGAGATGAACACACTACTTCTAGGAAACGGACGACGAAAGTTAGGTGGCGCTGGCACACTACTTGGAGAATTATCATCTAGCCAAAATACGCCTGCTTGCTTGAGTTCTTCTTGGGTTAGGGGATCGGCAGAACAGGGATCGCAATTACTCATATCCCAAGCGTATTCCAAAAAACCAACTTTCTTGTCTTCTTTGGTGTAGGCAGTTTGAAACATGGATTTGTAAAATTCACCGAATTCATTTTTTACAAATACAGGAATGTTGGCATCGGAGGGGATTTTCACTGTTCGGTAATTAGTGATTTCTGCTTGTCCTTCCGATGAGAGGATGTAAACAATTAAATCCTGCTCTGTGGTGGCATTAATCATGCCCAAACGAATTGGCAGCATGAATCTGGGTGACTGGTAAGAAATTTGTAGCGGGCGAAGGAATTGGTAGCCAGATTTCTCGAATTTATCTAAGTTGACTTTTGCAACAAAGAATTTCATGGAGGAGCGGATGTAAGGTTTAAGTAACTGTTTTGCCCCTCTAGGAATTTTGTAGCCATTGCGTTGCAGCCAAGTTTCCAGTCCGCCAGATTCTTTAGCACTGAGAATTACAATGTCATATTCGCCGACGTTAAAACGTGCTTCTACAGTCACACCCAAACTGGCATCACCTCTGGCCCTACCTGCCTCATTGCTTGCTGCTGGTGCTGGTGCTGCTTGTAGTCGGTCATACTCGTAAACGGGGGCACAAGGATCTGAGTCAAAATATTCGACTAATCGTGGCGCACTAAAAGCATCCAAACGTTCAATAATTTTGGGTTCAGTGACGCGGACTTGCTCTTTTTGTATTACTGTTGGTACGGGCACTACCATTGCAAAATCTTTGACTTCGCCTTGAAAATCGTTTGCCATTGTCAGGACGGTGCGATCGCCATTTCGCGCTATTACCACCTGAGATGCTTTGTTATAGAGTTTTGTATCAGCCTTTGCTACATAAAATCCACAAAATGCCCAAGCTGTCGGCGCAAAGGACAAAGCAACTACAATTGCCAATAATAATGGCGTCAAAAATCGCAAAAATTTCATTTTATACCTCTGTATTTTTAAGTTAAAAGTTGAGAGTGAGGAGTTAGGAGTTAAGGGTTAAGAGTGAGGAGTTATAAGAATTCTCGTCATCTTCTACACCTTGGCAAGGTAAAGCTAGATTTTCCTCGTCTCCTGTTTGCCAAGAAAACCTCGGTGCAGACCAGAGAAAATCTATGAGGATGGTGGATGGTGCAAGGATAAATAGTGCCCAAAAAACTGCGGTGGAAACAAAGAAATAATTTCGCAGGATAAAAGTTAATCCGGCGATGCAGATTGCCCAAATTACGCGCCCGATTCGAGAGTTGGGGATCGATCGCGGATCGGTGATCATAAATAGAGCAAATAACAGTAAAGATCCGCTCATCAATCGATGCCAGTAAACATCCCAAGTCCAACCCAGCCAGAAATTACGAATCGCCTCTAGTAGAGAGTACGCACCCAAAAAAGCTGCTGTGGTGTCCCAACGTCCAATTCGTTGCAAAACCATACCGCCAGTACCGGCAAATATTAGCCCATACCACCACTCTTCACCCCACTGTCCCGGTGAAACCCAAGCGTCATCGGTGAAAATCAAGGCACAAATAATGCCAAAATTCCCAGGGTTAAAGAAATGCTTCTCGCCCACTCGCAAGATAAATTTGCTGGCGATGGCGCTTGCTACAGCTATTGCCATTGTTGTCCAATGGTCAGCCCGCAACAGCAAGCTCAATCCTAAAGAAGTAATTAAAGCACTGCGAAGATTTAGGCTTTGGGCTTTGTTGTTTGCAAATGACCAACGACCAAGGACTAATGACAATACCAATTGAGTTGAAAGACTTGTGGCGATGGCTACTGCAATCAATTCTGGTCGCAGTGTCCAGTCTCGCGTACCGATTCCCAAGACTAGGAACAAGCCGAGAAATAAAATTTGGTAGTCTCGTATATCTTTGAGCAACATTACCCGTTAATTCAGGGATTCCCCGTAGATTTGTCATCAATTTAGACGAGTCTTAGCTCAAATAATATTGCTGTTACAGATTTTGTTACAAATATAAGCTTATGGGTTTTATGTTGAGTGTTGACAGTTGACAGTTAACAGTCATCAATCAACAGTTAACAGCGTAAAAACTCCTACGCTCCAAGTTTTTATGGATTACCATTTAAGCAAATATAGCAATCCTATTTGAGTTGTGAAATTAATCGTGGAGGCAGGCAATAGGCAATAGGCAACAGATTTTTTCACGAATGATTTAGGATTGCTATATGCTTGATTGCCAAAAACGTAGGCGTAGCTGGTTGCAGACATCCCAATTTCGCCAGCAACACTTACAAAAAGTTTTCAGCAGCAAAAAAAACGCAAAATGCAACTAGCTCCTCTGTTCCCAATTTTCTATCGCATTCTCCAGCCGAGTTTTCCCAATTGCCTTTGGGTTGGAAATCCCCATAGTAAAGCGATCGCCTTAACATTTGATGATGGCCCCCATCCGCAATATACACCGGAAGTGTTAGCAGTTTTAGACCAGTACAAAATTACAGCGAGTTTTTTTTGGCTGGGTGTTTGCGTCAACCGTTCGCCAGCCATTGCCAAAGCTGTTAGCGATCGCGGACACTGGATTGGATTGCATGGTTACGATCATCGCTCTTTCCCCATGCTTTCAGCAAATGAACTCAAGCAGAGTTTAGAAAAAACTCAAGTTGCCATCTACAATGCTTGCAATCTGCAACCCGAACAAGTACGGGATGTCCGTCCCCCCAATGGTTTATTTACACCTACTACTTTAAAATTATTTTCACAGTGGAATTACCGCCCAGTAATGTGGAGTGTTGTACCAGAAGATTGGGTGCGACCAGGAGTCAACACTGTGGTAAAGCGAGTTATGCAGCAAGTCAAAAATGGTTCGCTGATTGTCTTACATGATGGTGTTTGTGGTGGACAAGATGTTGCTGCCACAATCAAAATTCTCATTCCTCAATTGCTACAACAAGGCTATGAATTTGTAACTGTTGATGCTCTATGGCAGTGTTCAGAGGTTGTTTGAAAAGTCTAAATTAATACTAGCCCCGGCGATTAGAAATCGCGGCTACACAGACGAAACCACCCACCTGCGTGGGTTTGAAAGGCCTAATTTTTGGTTAGTCCGCGCAGGCGGACTTTGTTTGTGTAGTAGCGAATTATATTCGACCAAAACTTTTCAAACATCCTCTCAGAGAGAACAGGGAAGCGTTAACTGTTGACTGTTAACGGTTAACAGTTAACAACCTAATAACATTTCTATTCAAAAGCAGGTAAATTATTAGGGTCAATACCTTGCGACTGCAAATAAGCAATTAGCCTTTCTTTTTGCTGACGTTCTTGTTCAGTACGTTGGCGTTCTTGTTCAATTTTTTCCACCGCCCAAGGTAACAAATTCTCATCTTTATCCCACCAACGCAACCAATAACCAGTATGAGCTTCTTTTGTTCCTTGCCATGTTCCCAAAAATAAGCCCATTGCATCTACGAAATGACGACCATTTTCGTCTGGTAATCTTAACTCATAGCGTCCATTTTCCAATTGGTAATATTCCAATAAACCCCCATTTGGCTCAAAAATTATGTAAATAAGAACTTGCAATATCTGTTCGTAAAAAAACCATCTTCCTGGCGGATAAGTGCGCTTAACCGAATATTCTCCGCCGTCGTTATCAGAGAGAAATTCCATCACAATTAGCGGGATTTCACCTTCTAAAATTGGCGTATAACTTTTGCGATTACTGATAACTTCCTTCACCGTTGGTACATACACCCAATCTGGTGCTTTAATCACCAGTTGTCCGTTGACGGTTGCACATAATCCAAAGTTGGAAGCGATTAACATTTGGGGTTGGATGAAACCACTAATTTCTAAACTTTCACGCAAAGCACCAGCTAATATTGGCTGACCTGTATTCTCCACTGGTTCATCCTCTAGTTGAAAATCTTTGGGTAAGGGTTCCCAAGTTATTATCAGTTGATTTGAGGCTTTGCTTTCATTGAATTGGGCTATCATAATCAATTCCAAATTCAAATTTAAATCTATTTTCTAGCTGGGAATATTAATCTTTAAATATTCCCGCTAGTTTTGTTAATTACTCCAGTTGATTTGTAGCTAAAAAAGCTTCGACTTCGGCCGCTGTGGGTTGAGAAGCGATCGCACCTGGTTTAATAGTAGTTAATGCCCCAACAGCACTAGCATAGGTAACAATGCGTTTTGCCGTTTCTGCATCCCGCAAGCTGTGGATACCATGCTGGCTGAGTTGGTGAATAAATCCTGCTAAAAAGCTATCCCCTGCACCAGTTGTATCAACTACAGGAATGGAAAATGAGGGTAATTTACCTTCGTTTTCACCAAGACAGTAAGTACAACCATTTTCTCCATCTGTAACTAATACTCCCTCAATGGTAGCTAGACGGTAAGTTATGGCTCCCGGATCTGCGGTTTCAAATAGCCATTCGGCTTCTTCTTTGGAAAGTTTGAGAAAATCGACTTTATTAAATAATTCTGGAATTTTTTGATGAGCGATGTTTGGATCGTGCCAGAATACAGGACGCCAGTTGACATCGAGCACAATTTTCAGGTCGTATTGTTCTGCTAATTCTAGGGCACGGTGAACTGCTTCTTCGCTTTCAGGATAAGCTAATTCCAAAGTACCCAAAACTAGAAAATCTGCCTCTTGAAACAGTGAATCTGGCAATTGTTTGGCAGAGAGGCGAGTATCAGCAAATTCAGAGGTATCATGCTGACCAAATCCAGCAAAAGTGCGATCGCCAGCCAGATCCCGTGTGACATAAACTTGCCGTGTTGGTGCTGTGGGATGGCGTTGCACCCCTGTTGTCTCTACACCCACATCTTGTAATAGCTTCACCAGTGCATTTCCTGGTTCATCTTCGCCAACAGCCCCAATAAAGGCCGTTGGCGTCCCTAACTTGACTAAAGCACAGGCCACATTAGCTGGTGCCCCTCCTGGGTAGGGAGTCCAGGATTTCACTTCTTCCAGCTTTAGCCCCAATTGATCGGCTAAACAATCAAACAAAATCTCACCAAGACACAAAACGCGGGGATTGCTCATTTCATTTTAGATTTTAGGTTTCGATTTTGGATTACGAATTTCCAGTATAAAATCTACAATAATTGTTGCTATCTGTCGCCAGTTCTTCATAGAATTCAATAGCAATTTTTACTACTCAAATAACATATATGTGCCCCTAATACATATTTTATTTGTCTCAGTAATTTAACTATGTTTGTTATGTAAATTATGATATATTTTTTACGTTAAAAAGTTTGTTAGTTAAATTCCTGGCAACTTGAAATCGAAAGAAAATATTGACAATCGTATTACTGCTAACACTTGAAACCCCTACCAACAAAAGAATCTTCTAGAATTAAAAAGAGTGATTAAGTACATATACCAAGGGAGGATAGAAATAGTCATGGCTGGTGGCAAGTCTGAGACCCCTGTTAGTCTGTCAGACAGAGAGCTGCAAATAATCGACTTAGTGGCCGCTGGCTTAACTAACCAAGAGATTGCAGTGAAACTGGAAATTAGCAAGCGTACAGTTGATAACCATATCAGTAACATTCTCACCAAGACCGAGACAGAAAATCGAGTAGCTCTTGTCCGCTGGGCTTTACAGTGGGGCAAAGTCTGTTTAAATGATGTCAATTGCTGTCCTCTGCCTAACCAGATCGAATAAACAATTGACTCGTCGTAACACGATTTATGTGGTGTAGTATGCTAAAAAGCAAGATTGAGTTTTACTGATTGTTCCTCTCCTCGCACATTAATTACAGTGTGAACACTCTACCAAAAGCTCCGAGTCCTTGACTCAGCAGGAGTTTATGTTGGTGCAACCAGCTGAGCCTCCGGACTCGGAAACTATGTACAAGGGGACAAGGGGACAAGGAGAATAACTCCCAACTCTTGTACAGACGCGATAAATCGCGTCTCTACTCTTCATTTAACACTCCCCGCAGTCCCCCATACCCAATAACAAAAATTAGCAACAATTCTGTGATGCAAGCGCTACATTTGAAAGAAATCTACGTTGCTCCATCGGCTTGGAGAGCAGTGTTCCGATGAATACTTCTGCTTCTTTTCAAGGTGGTTCTTTTCCCTTTGAATTTTTGAATTTTGATTTGACAACACCTCTGTCAGGAAAAGTTCCAACCTCAGAATCTCAACCCTCAGACTTTCCGTATCCCACACAAGATACTGACTTACTTAGGCAACTGTCGTTCATTCCAGGATTGAAAGAAATTTTGATGCTGCGGCAGGTTCACGCACTAGAACATGCCACTGTTTGGGTTCTGAGCGAATCAAATAGTGCATACCACACCACAGGAGAACCCAAGAAAGTTCAACTAGATAACGAACTATTAGGCGGTTTATCTACAGAGCAAGGATTCTACCTCTATGGCCAAGTGAATATTAGTGATTTGCGGCGTGCAGTCGCACTTGCCCGACATCGCATCACCACTGGAGAATGGGATTTAGCTGTACATCCCCGTTGTGGCACAAATTTATCAGTAGCAATGCTCTTAACGGCTGGATTAGCTGTGGGCGCACATTTATTGTTACCATTCCGGCCAATAGAGCAACTTATAGGTTTGGGGTTAGCGGCAACAACAGCTGCTGAACTCGCACCTGATTTAGGTTCTATGGTACAGCGTTACTTAACAACCGCCATTCCTTTTAACCTAACAATTGAAAACATTACCCGTACACGTGACCTCTGGGGACGTGAGGCACATTTTGTCCGGGTGAAATGGCAAGAATGAAGGAAATGAGGGGCAGATGAGGCAGAGGAAACAGAGGTGGCAGAGGGGGTAGAAGGGGCAGAGGAAGATGAGGAGTGTGGGGAGATGGGGGAGTGTGGGGGGTGTGGGGAGTGTGGGGAGTGTGGGGAGAAAAAGAATTTATGCCCCCGTCTCTTCCCACACCTCCCACACCTCCTTCTCCCTCTTCCTACTCCTCCCACACCTCCCACACCTCCCACACCTCTCCCTCCTCCCACACCTCCTGCTTGCCCCATGCCCAATGCCCCGTGTCTCATACTCCATTTACTAAAAAACTGATGAGAAAACTTTACTTCTTACTTCCTGGTACAGATGGCAAATTTGCCTGCGGTGGTCTTTGGGCAGAATTGAAAACAGTTAATCTGGTTCAGCAGATTTGTAGTGCTGATGTTGTAACTTATCGTCAACGGGAAAAAGGTAAGCAATTCATTGATGATTTACTCCAAGAAAAAAATCTCAATGATGTGATTTTTGTAATTAATTGGGGATTTGATGTACCTCAACTTGTCCCTAAACTGAAGCAATACAATGTTGTTTACCACGCACATAGCCCAGGTTACCGATTCAAATTACCAGCAAGTATTCCGATTGTTACTGTTAGTCGCTATACAATGGGATATTGGGGAGAAAAATCACCCAATTCTTTGATTTATTATTTGCCAAATCAAATTTCTGATGAGTTTAAAAATTTCGGTCTAGAACGAGATATTGATGTTTTAGTTCAGGCTCGGAAATCTTCTGAGTATTTAATCAAAGAATTGATTCCAGGGTTACAAAAGCATTGTAATGTTTTCGTTGTCGATTCCTATGTCGAGGATTTACCTGGACTATTTAACCGGGCTAAACTTTACCTCTACGATTCTGCTGAGTACTGGACACAACAAGGTGTTAGTGAAGGATTTGGCCTGCAACCAATGGAAGCCCTTGCCTGTGGTTGTCAAGTATTTTCTAGCGTTAATGGTGGATTGTCAGATTACTTAGATCCTGGATTTAATTGCTATAAAATCGCTGGATATTCACAAGAGTATGATGTGCAACGTATTCTAAAGGCGCTTGATTATTCAGGAGGCTTTCCGTTAGATGAAGATTTTTTTGCTGAGTATCGAACTGAAAATATTATTAAGCGCTTGCAAGTGATTTTGGATGAATTAAATACATTTTTTGACCACAAAATACAGCAGCCATCTAATATTAAGAGTTTGACGAAAATTCGTATGGCTAAATTACGGGCACAGAGGATATATGGTAAGCTGAGAAAAAAATATTTTCAGTTTAAATAAACAAACCGCAACAGAAGAAGAGAGGAAATTGGATGAGTCGGCGATTATTGGTGACGGGGGGTGCGGGGTTTATTGGGGCAAATTTTGTACATCATTGGTGTCAAGCTTATCCAGATGACCGGGTGGTGGTGTTGGATGCTCTAACTTATGCGGGAAATCGTTTGAATTTGACGCCGGTTGAGGGAAGGGAGAATTTTCGGTTTGTCCAGGGGGATATTTGCGATCGCCCCCTTGTCGATGAGTTATTATCAACGGAAAATATTGATGCGATCGCCCATTTTGCCGCTGAGTCTCATGTCGATCGCTCGATTCTCGGCCCTGGTGCTTTTGTGCAAACTAATGTGGTAGGAACTTTCACTCTTCTGGAAGCTTTTCGCCAACATTGGCAAGCAAAAGCACAGCCATCTGATTATCGTTTCTTGCACGTTTCTACTGATGAAGTCTACGGTAGTTTAGGCCCAGATGATGCAGCTTTTTCTGAAACTACGCCCTACGCTCCCAATAGTCCCTATTCAGCTTCCAAAGCTGGTAGCGACCACTTAGTGCGGGCTTATTATCATACATATAATCTGCCGACAATTATTACAAATTGTTCCAATAATTATGGTTCCTATCAGTTTCCAGAAAAGCTGATTCCCCTCATGTGTATCAACACTTTAATTGGTAAGCCATTACCTGTTTATGGCGATGGTAAAAATGTCCGAGATTGGCTTTATGTGGGCGATCATTGTCGTGCTTTAGATGTAGTAATAAATTCTGGTCAACCAGGGGAAACATACAATATTGGCGGCAATAATGAGGTGGAAAATATTCACCTCGTGGAACTTTTATGTCAAATGATGGATGAATTGGCAGCTGATTTGCCAGTGCGTCCAGCAAATCAATTAATTACTTTTGTCAAGGATAGACCCGGACACGATAGAAGATATGCCATTAATGCCAATAAGATTAAAACTCAACTTGGTTGGACGCCTTCGGTAACAATTGCCGAGGGTTTACGTTTAACTGTTGAATGGTATCTCAATCATCGTGATTGGTGGGAACCTTTATTATCTGCGGAATATCAAGCTTATTATTGGAAGAATTATTCTGTAAAATGACCTAAAATTGGGCTAATTTTCACGAGTCATAGTCTTAAGTTTTTATTTTCCCACAAGATAAAGTCGATACTTTACTGATATGATTCACTCTGCGGGTGGAGGGATAATTTTTTGTGGCCTCAGGCAATATCCCAATGCCTTCATAATTAAATTGACGTTTTCAAGGCGCGGGTTGCCATTGCTGGATAAAGCTTTTTGCAATCCCCGGCGTGTCATGCCTGTTTCTTCGGCTATCTCACTAATTCCCCGTACACGCGCAATGACCCGCAAGGATGCTAACAATGCCCCAGAATCATTGTCTTGGGCATATTCCTCAAATATCTCAGTCAAATAATTGTCGATTTCTTCGGGGCGATCGCGGAAGTATTCTTCTTCAAATTCATCAAGTGTTCTAAATTTTCTCACGGCTTAAGTACTCCTTCCAGTAAACTTTTGCGTCTTCAATGTCTTGGATCTGTGTGCTTTTGTCGCCTCCACACAGTACGAGAACAATATTTTCGGCATCTTCACCGAAATAGACGCGGTAACCAGAACCAAAAAACATTCGCAACTCGCTCAAACCATCTCCTATGGGTGCAACATCACCGTAATTGCCTTGTTCAAGGCGGCGTAGGCGTTGCAGAATGCGTCGTTTTCCTTGCAGATCGCGTAAGTTATTCATCCACTCTGCAAACGGCTCGTAACCGTCTTGATTGGCATAGATGATAATCTGTTTTGGTTGTGCTTCTTTAGCCACTTTCAATCTTTACTGTTATTTATAACATGTGCGAACAATAATTCGCACTATTTTCTATAGAAACTCAAAGTTTAAATTTTGAAATGCTTTCAAGAAATTATCAGATTCCGACAGTTTTTCTAGATAATGACTATCCTTAAATAGTAAGGGAATGAAATTAGCGTAAATTGCCAGCAGGTGTCAGATGCTGCAAGTAGAACAGATATTACAAGACCGATATCAAATCCAGCGTCAACTCGGCAACAATGGAATTCGCCAAACTTGGCAAGCATTGGATTTACAAGCCGATGATGGCCAGAATTCTACTGTTGTAGTCAAACTTTTGGCTTTTGGCGGTACTGTGCAGTGGGACGATTTGAAACTTTTTGAGAGGGAAGCACAAATTCTCAAACAGCTAAATCATCCCCGAATTCCCCAGTATATAGATTATTTTTGTATTGACGATCGCACTCTCTGGTTTGGCTTAATCCAAGAATACATTCCTGGTGAGTCACTCAAGGATAAACTTGCCAGTGGCAAAAGATTTAGTGAAAAACGAGCTAAAAAAATTGCTGTTGAAGTATTAAATATTCTTACGTATCTACATGAGTTAAATCCAGGAGTATTGCACCGAGATATTAAACCAAGTAATTTAATCTGGGGCGAAGATAATCGAATTTATTTAGTTGATTTTGGCGCAGTTCAAGATAAAGCGGCAAAAGAAGGCGTTACTTTTACTGTTGTCGGTACTTATGGTTATGCCCCAATGGAACAATTTGGTGGACGTGCGGTAGCGGCTTCAGATCTTTATGCTTTGGGAGCGACTTTAATTCATCTGCTAACTGGTATTCCCCCATCTGATTTACCCCAACAGGATTTACGATTGCAATTTGCAGACCATGTGAACCTCAGCCCCAGTTTTATCAGTTGGCTAGAAAAATTGATAGAACCTGCACCAGAGCAACGTTTTACTACTGCTCGCCAAGCGCTGCAAGCCCTCAAATCTGGTCTGGTTGTCAAATCTGCAAACAAATATCAGCTTTTACCGCCAAAAGAAATTATCAACAACTCTGGATGCGGTATCAACAATCACAATGAAACAGTCCCAGAAGAAATTCTCGGTTGGAATTGGGGCGCATTTCTCATGCCTTGGTTATGGATGTGGACTAACCAAGTGTGGTACGGCTTGTTCTGCTTTATACCCCACGGTTGGTGGGTAATGGCCATTGCCCTTGGTGCCAAAGGCAACGAATGGGCTTGGAAAAGTAGACAGTGGCGCAATATTGAACACTTCAAAGCACATCAAAGAGGCTGGGCGATCGCTGGTATTTTAATTGGTGCGCCTATTAGTATTATGTTGTGGCTAAGGGCGATCGCTTTGATTAAATCTGCATTTTAGTAGAGCAAAACCCTTCGGGTAGGGAAAAGGGAAAAGGGGAAAGGTTAAAGGAGGGATCTTGCCTTTGCCCTTTGCCCCTTGCCCCTTTCCCCAAGGCGAAGCCTTTTCCCCCCCATTACCCAATCACTTGGGATTCAACTACACCTATAGGACAAGAAACGTTTGTTCCTCCCAAACCGCAATAGCCGTTGGGATTTTTTGCTAGGTATTGCTGATGGTAGCCTTCGGCGTAGTAGAACTCAGGGGCATCCAAGATTTCTGTGGTAATCTTGCCATAGCCTGCCTTGTTCAGGGCTTGTTGATAAGCTTCTAGCGATGCTTCTGCTAGCTGCTTTTGAGTTTCAGAGTATACATAAATTCCCGAACGGTACTGAGTGCCAACATCGTTACCTTGGCGCATACCTTGGGTGGGATTATGGCTTTCCCAGAAGACTTTCAGCAGTTCGGAATAACTAATCACTTTCGGATCGAACACAACCAAAACCACTTCGTTGTGACCGGTTCTTCCACTACACACTTCTTCATAGGTGGGGTTGGGTGTGAAACCAGCAGCGTAACCCACTGCGGTGGTGTAAACTCCTTTAAGTTGCCAGAATTTACGTTCTGCACCCCAAAAACAGCCCAAGCCAAACACTGCTTTCTCTAATCCATCAGGAAAAGGAGGTTTTAGAGGATTGTTGTTGACATCATGATGAGCGGGTACTGGCATAGACTGTGCCCTTCCTGGCAAAGCTTCCTCAGGCGTGGGCATATTTTGTTTTTTGCCAAATCCAAATAGTGCCATTGATTTTGACTCTGAATATACATCTTTACCTTATTTAACATTTTAACGCTGTAAAGATTTTGGCGATCGCTTGGCGTTTTCGTAGAATCCTCACCAAAGGTGTAGCGGTGAAGTGGGGACGAGGGGGATGTAGGAGACAAGGGAGACAAGGGAGACAAGGACAATAATTCTTAACTCCCAACTCCCAACTCCTAACTCCTAACTCCTAACTCCTAACTCCTAACTCCTAACTCCCAACTCCTAACTCCTAACTCCTAACTCCTAACTCCTAACTCCTAACTCCCAATCCAAAGTTGAATTATGGATGAAATACCAAAGATTGACCGTCAAAGGGAACATCAAGCCAACGAGCGAACTTTTTTAGCTTGGTTACGCACTTCTATTGCATTAATTAGTTTTGGAATTGCCATTGCGCGATTCGGAATATTTTTGCGTCAGCTGAACGTTGCCATTACTCAAGAAGAAACTCAGGTAAATACATTCACTAATTCAGAAAATCTGGGTCTGGCTCTGGTATTTTCTGGAATTCTCACAATTGTGTTAGCTGCGTGGCGATACAATCAAGTTTTTTGGCAAATTGAGCAAGGAAATTATAAACCAAATAGATTAATTGTTTGGTTTATGACTGGAGTAGTAATTATTTTAGGACTTTTCTGTATTCCTTTAATTCTATGGCGTAATAAAGTGCCTATTCGTTATCCTATTCCACCCCACCAACAGCCACTAGGTTGGCAAAAATCAAATCGAAAAATAAATGTTAAAAATTTAGTAATTACTAATCGCTATAAAAACGTATTTTTTTTGTTTAAATCGGTGATGAAATAATATTTTGTAGAGACGGCAATTTATCGCGTCTCTTGCCTACACCGAACCGTATTGCGTCTGTTACCTACACCGAACCATATTGATAGAATACGCGATGAGTTGCGTCTCTACAAATGGAATATTTTTCGCATTCTTTATTTCAAATTTGTATCACTTAATTAACACTAGTTTCAGAAATAACTGTGACACAGGCGTTTACTAAGGGTAACAATGGCCCTAGTTGCTCTTGTCCACTGACGGCTAAATCGCTGTGACACAAATAAACTCTTTTGGATACACGAGACAGCAAATCTACCAAAATTCTGCGTAGTCGTTGTTGTTGTGCTACTTTTTCATCTTCTGCTGTCCAAGGTTCGCCTAATCTGTCTCGCAGGAAAAACGGCGCACCAAATAATGTGGCGGCACCACCTTTAGCCCATAGAGGTGAACCAGCATCTAGCCAAAAATGCCAGCGGTGCGATCGCCTACTAGATCGATATTGAAATATAGTTGCTAAAGTCACGGCTTTTCTGGCTCCACCAATGGGACGCACCGGGTAGGGGTTGGCGGTGATGATACCACGGCGCAGTAGTTGAATGAATTCTACAATGGTGGCGGCTGAGGGAGATGAAGAGGACACGGAGACGGGGAGACGCGGGGACGCGGAGAGTTCTTTCCCCGCGTCCTCTTCCCCTATTCTTCCAGAAGATGCTTGTCGTAACCTTGTTTCAATTTCCCAGTAGTGTTGGGCGGTTTCTAGTAATTCCCGCAATGCTGCTAGTTGTTCGTAGGGGAGATTGCTACCATTCCACAAAAAACGCACAATTGCCCTATCTAAAAGGGAAATGGGGCTGGGAATTAAACGTTGTTCTTGTTGCGATCGCTGTTGTTCTAACCACTGTAATATCTCGTTATAAGCTGTGGTAGCTGCATAGCCGATTCTATCCCAACGCTCGAAGGCTGATACTGGTAGCAAATTGGGGCGGTCGGGATGGGGTACAAAGCAGTAATCTGCTATTAAACCAGCGCGTACCGGGTCAATGTCTGTAGAAACGGGATTCATCGCGTCTGTGCTTTCTGGTGGTTGTTGTTTTCTGCTCAACACAACCAGCATTTCTGCCACAGCATCTCGGTCTACAAGGCGTCCTAAGCCGGGATAAACTAGTGCCAGCATGGTGAGCAATGCCCGAATCACTGGCGAACTAATTAACGGGCGTTGGTCGTTAAGCGATTCTACTTGGATGTTTTGCTTGACGAGGATTTCTACTAAGGTATAACGAGCGATCGCATCCAAACCTGGTGCTATAATGGCTACTTCTTCTGGTTTCACTTGCCCTGATTGGATGGCATTGGCAATGACTTGTGCTGTTAGCCGCAATAATTGGGCGCGGGAGGTGGTTTGAATTGAGTGTACGATTTCAGGTAAACTCAATGGCATTACGGACTCTGTGACTAATTCCACCATTTGTGTAGCTAGTTGTTGTCCTAGTGACTCTGGAGGCGGCCCGGTTAAGGTTTCTACTCGACAACGCTCTGCTAAACCTTCGAGGTAGTTTGGGTCTGCTCCCAATCCCAATCGCACTGCACCATCGGGATTATAGCTAAACGCCCCAACTGCGCCTTCGTCTAGGAGCAACTCAAACAACAGACGCGCTACCCCAGGATAATCATCGACATCATCGGCTAGTATTGCTTGATAGCGTTTTGTTAAGTGCTTTTGGTAATTGCGATCGCTTAATAAATGCTGGCTATAAAGTTCAGTAATCATCCCATAAGTTAGTAATCCCCTCTCTAAACACCAGCTACGCCAATCTAACAGCAAAGATGCCAAAAATTCCGGCTCTAAATTCGTATTATTTTCCCCCAGACCCCTAGCTAAAATCTGGGCAATATCCTCACAAGGAACACCACTATAAGCTGCTAATTGAAATAAGTCTAAGATCCGACGCACCAAACGAGACTCATTCACACCCGCAAGACGTAAAATTTCTTCGTCTAATTGGGAACGCCACAGTTTAGTTGCTAACTCTTGTTCGGTTTCTGGCCGCAATCTCACCGGAAACTGTGCCTTGAGGTTCAATGAATTGATTAGCAATGGCCAAAATAAAATAACTTCATCCTGAAAAAAACCCAGCGGTGTCTTGCCACGAACCGGATATTTTCCAGACGTAGATGTAACAATTTTATCTCCTAATTCTCGACGATTATCATCATTAGCAGCTAAGACTAAAACTCCTGGTTCTGTTGGCTTAAGATATAAAAATTTGGAGACATTATTACCTTTTTCACGTCCTTGGTTTTTAGTATAAAATGATTCAATATACGTATTTTTAGGTTTTACCCAACTACAAAATTGCTCTACTAAGCGAGTTGTCTTACCACTGCGGCTGGTGCCAACAATCCAAATCGAATGAGAAACCACAAATTTTCTCCTTGTAGATTTGCTAGTATACCTCGTGCGTTAACTTAAGGTTAAGAATCACCAAATAATGCTGGATGATTGTCTGCAATGAAAAACTCTGTTTTTAGCCAAAAAATCTATTCTTTCCTACTTGCTGCTTATCGATGGTACTTACAGACTCCTGAACGTTCTTTACATGGGGCTTACGATGCAGCATTAAAGATCAAGGAAATAGAAGATAAGCATTTTAATGGTAATAAAATAGACCCTGGCTCAGCCATGTACAGTAACAGCGTCATGGATTATTTTGAGTCAGACTTAAACAAACTATTAAAAACTGCCAAAATGCGGCTAACAGAGTTTAGAGCAAGCCGCTGGTTTCTCAATGAAGAAAATCAAAAAGCTGCTGATAAAGCAGGCATAGAATTCCTCAGTCCTTCTTTCGTTTTAGAAAGGCTCAATTTTATCGATGGAGTTATATCTAAATACACAACAATATCCGAACTAATACCCTCTCAAGTTGTATTGGTAAAACCTCCAACTCCACCAGTTGACTCAGCAATTACTCCAGCGTTACCGCCGAAGATATCAACTAAAGATGTGGAGAATAAATCGGATAAAAAACCAAAGGGCAAAACTGATACAATGGGTGTTTTACCCCGTTCCATTTTAAGTACTATCAGTCGTTTGCAAGTTGAATTAGACCCTAATTCTGAAGAAGAAGTAATTCAAAGTTTTCGTCAAGCTCAAAGAAGAACAATAATATCTATCAGATTTATTTTGCTCTTAATTATAGTACCACTTTTAACGCATCAAATAGCAAAAGCTTTTGTCGTAGGGCCAGCGGTTGACAGATTGAGAACTACCGAACAAGCGCAGGTATTCCTAAATTCTGAGATGGAAGAAGAAGCCTTGGGAGAACTACAAAGATTTGAAGAAAGAATCAAGTTTGAAAATCTAATTAGTAATGCACCACCATTATCATCTGAGCATCTAGAAATAGAGCTAAAAGAGAAGGCGACAGAGATTGCGGAAGAATTTCGCCGAGAAAGCTCTAATTCCATCAAAAATGTTTTTGCTGATATGTTTTCTGTGGTTGCTTTTATCTGGCTGATGGTAACGAGCAAATCTTCTATTGCTGTGCTCAAAGATTTCTTCGATCATATTGTCTATGGGCTTAGTGACAGCGCCAAGGCATTTATTATCATTTTGTTTACTGATATATTTGTTGGTTTCCACTCTCCCCACGGCTGGGAAGTACTTTTAGAAGGTGTATCCCGCCATTGGGGATTACCTGCAAATCGAGATTTTATCTTCTTATTTATTGCCACATTCCCGGTGATTTTAGATACGATTTTCAAATACTGGATATTCCGATATTTGAACCGGATATCGCCTTCAGCTGTGGCTACTTACCGGAATATGAATGAATAGGTAATGGGCATTGGGCATGGGGCATGGGGCATTGGGCATTGGTTAATCTCCTGAATAGGAACTTTCGCAAGCTATCAAAAGTAATGGTTTATGCGATTAACTTTGATGGCTTATAATCCTGAAATTTTAAATGATACTGATTAGCAAATCCGTGGTCATACTTCACACAACCCGATTTTTTTCCATCGAAGTAGATGTAGAGACGTTGCAATGCAACGTCTCCAAGAATGACATTTTTAATTGAATTGATTAAACATTTGCATTTTCATGAAAAAGATATTTGCTGAATTAGGAAAGTTTCACAATTTTATTGCTATCAGCTTACTTGTAGTTCTGTCAATTTCTTTGTTGAGAATGAAATCTTTGGCAAATCCAAAACTTAGTCAGCCAGAGTGTCGAGTCAAAAAGTGGGATATACCAATGTCGTTGAGTAGTGAAAAACAAAATGCACCTGTACAACAGCAAAAACCAGTATTAATTCAAAGAACACCAGTTACTTGTTGTGAAAATGATGCTTCTTGTGTAGATGAAGTTTTGTATGGAAAAGTATCAGATAAAAAGGCATTATTAACAGCTATCGATCGCAGTTTACAATACCTACAAACTAAAGCTGCTGCGAGTGCTTACCAAAATTATCAGGTGAGTGGAATTAGCCGCGATCGCGTACTCAAAAGCTTACAAAGATTCCGCGAAATTCTCTTAAAAACAAATTCTGCAACGGAGTTACATCAAGCCATAGAAAGAGAATTTATTTATTATCAATCAGTTGGCAAAGATAACAAAGGTGCTGTTTTATTCACCGCCTATTACGAACCACTTTACGCCGCTAGTCGCGTCCCCACAGCAGAATATCGCTATCCTGTTTATCGATTACCTCCTGATATCAACTCCTGGCCTAAACCTCATCCTACACGCCTACAATTAGAAGGAGCAGATGGCTTACAAGGTGCAAAGGGTAAATTGCGAGGTTTAGAATTGTTTTGGTTTCGCTCTCGCCTCGAACCATATATGGTTCAAATTCAAGGTTCAGCTAAACTTCAACTCACTGATGGAACTCAAACAACTATAGGTTATGCAGGTAATACTGCTTATAATTACAAAAGCATTGGTCGAGAATTAGCGAATGATGGCAAATTACCATTAGAAGGTATGACTATGCCAATTATTCTCGATTATTTCCAAAAATATCCCCAAGAATTAAATATTTATATTCCTCGCGATCGCAGCTTTGTTTTTTTTCAAGAAAATCACGGCAAACCAGCCCAAGGTTCCATCAATGTACCACTAACCGCAGAGCGTTCTATTGCTACAGATAAATCCCTCATGCCTCCTGGTGCTTTAGCATTAATTCGTGCTTCTATTCCCTTCGTTAATTCTACCGGAAGCATGGAACAACGGATTATTAGCCGCTATGTTCTCGACCAAGATACCGGAGGCGCAATTAAAGGTGCAGGTAGAGTCGATTATTTTTTAGGTACTGGTAAAATCCCAGGCGATCGTGCTGGTGTTACAGTTAGTAATGGGCAATTATTTTACCTATTACTAAAGTAGAATTCAGAATTTAAAACTTATGTTTTAGTTTATCTATTATCTTGTTTCTATTACTAATATAGGATTCAATACTTGTCGGTTAAGGGGAAAAGGAGAAAGAAAAAACCTTTCCCCTTTCCCCTTTCCCCTTTACCCCAAACCAAATTCCGAGTTCAAAATGCAAAAACCGAGCAGTATTGAATTCATATTTGATCTTTTCAAAAAACTGGTATAAAGCCCATTTTATTTTTGAATTTTGACTCCTGAATTCTCAATTATATTTAAAGTAGGGTAGCACAGCTGTGCTACCCTACAAATTATCTGTACTTCAGATACATAAACTATTGATTTAAAATCAATGAAATGTCTGGGTATGGTAATTAAGAATTAGAAATTGCCCAAAACAGCATTAACCTTCTAAATCTAGCTCGACATCATCATCATCATGATCGTAAGGAATATCATCTAGATCTATCATTTCTGATATTTCTTCTATTTCACCTAAATAATCAGATTCTTGATGTTCGCGTTCTATGAGACGACCACTTGACTTTAGCCATTCCAAAAGAATAAATTCATTACTTGTGCGAATGACAGGCGCTCGTTGGTTACGAGGTTCTTCACGCAAAGGGCTTGTAGGCATAAAAAAAACTCACTATCGATATAATACCAATTTAATATGAAGACGCATAGAAATAACCCCACCGCCTGCGGCACCTCCCCTTACCAAGGGGAGGTTGGGAGGGGTAAAAATAATGTGCAGCTTCACAAAGAATTGGTATAAGTTCAATTACTATCCGTATACTATTTGGATTTTTGACACAGTTTACTGTCCGTTATATAAATTCATGACAGCAGTGTATGTCAGTTTATTAGAGACATTCCAGCACAGTTTCCTTCGCTAAAATTTTAATTTCCAGAATCCTCGAAAGTAAATTTTTCAGGTGAATTACTGAAATAAAATACCTCCAGAATCAAAGGGTGTAGAAATTTAGATTCAAAGAGGTCTCTTATAGTCACTAAGATGACCGAAAATATTTCTCAACTTACCTAATCATAACATAGTTGACGGTTGAACTCTTTTTAACCTATTGCGATCGATAGATATCTAGTCACCAACAACAATATGATTGTATGCAATTGCTACTTTCAATTAACTAAATATTCTTAAATAATTAGTTTTAAATTTTACTAAGTATTTTATGAAGTAAAGGTTAGGGGAATTTCAGAAATTAGACGATCCAATTTTGAGAGTTAAAATGATGATTCAAATGCTTCGTCTGTTTCCAGAATTCCCGCAGGGGTGAGAGATTTTTAGTTGAAAGTCTCTAATACCAATTCTGTATGAAGCTGCACATAATCAAAACCCCCCTGTAGTCCCCCCTTGCCAAGGGGGGACGGCGTAGCCGGGGGTAAATATATGCAGCTTCACAAAAAAAAGGTATAAATAATGATGGCGATCGCACGATCTCATAAATCTCATCAAGTAATGTGGGCACTGGTTTTGGTTAGCTCAAGTACTTACTTTTAGCTTTTATTCAGTGCCCAACACTAGATGGTATTATGCAAAAACTCTAAGGGTGAACAATTCTACGGCATTTGTAACCTTGATACACTAAGCTATCTCAAGACTGCTTTTTTCACACCTTCTTTAGAGGTTTTAATACTAAATTGTGTTCAAATAGAATATTCTTACTCCCTACTCCTAGGCTGATTTACTATCTTTGAATCCAACTTAGTATCAACTCCTCAAATTATTGAACAAGACTAAAATTAGCTTGCACAATAATATCGTTAAAATCTCTGTCCCCACCATTTTCTAAATCTTCAAAACCAAAGGTGTTATTCCCCAACAGACGAATATGATCTACCCTGTCAGCGTTAGCGCCTAAGAATGAGAAGTAAATTTGTGGATCGTTATTAGAATTGCCATCTAAAATGGCATCTGGTCTGCCATCGATAATGATAAATGGTGCAAAGATAGAACCAGGCTCGAAAGTGCCCGTATAACTTGCCGTACCTTGGTTGTTCACAGTGAGATCAATTCCTGCAACGCGCTGACGCACAGCAGCTTGGGCATAACCAGCTTGTCCAACGAGAATATCTACCGTACCATCACCATTGGTATCAATACCACCATTTTCATCAGCTACTTTATAGAATCCGACAAAATTATTGAACGCAGCTTCTCGGTTGATAACAAAATTAGCTATTACCTCTTGTTCAACATCTCTGAAGTCAATTAATTCTTTTTCCGGCTGACCTTGTAAACTTGTACCTAAAGGTATTGGATTATTTGTAGGCTGAATTGTTACTACTAAATTCTGAAACTCATTAGTGCTATTACCAGAACCATCTTTCCAAGCTAGGGAAAATGCACTTTCATCTAAACTTTGAATCTGCTGGTTTGATGAGTCAGAAAACAATACATCAGTGATTGGTGTGATATTACTTAGGACATTTTCCGTTGTACTATTTTTGACTAAATAAAATCTCAGGTTAGTATCAGATGGAAATTCTAATACACTCTCAGCAAGACTGTTGCTGAAGCCATTGGGTGGATTTGCAATAGCTGAGAAAATCACCTGTCCTCGTTCTAGAGCTTGGCGAGCGTAACCTGCTTCGCCTGGAGCAATACCATCAATACTGCCCGTAGCATCATCAACAGCATACACACCCAACTCATTCACCAGTGTAGAATTGCTGGCTGTGATAGCAACTTCGAGTGTTACTTGACCATTGGCACTTTTGATATTAAAGACATCATTACCACTGTTTGTCAGTTGTGGAACCTGTGGTTCTGGCTCTGGTTCTGGTTCTGGCTCTGGCTCTGGTTCTGGTTCTGGCTCTGGTTCTGGTTCTGGCTCTGGTTCAGGCTGTGGAGTACCAAAAACGACATAACTTTGCCCAGCACCAGAGGAAGCGCCAGTTGCACCGATAATTAAATCATCAGCACCATCATCATTGACATCACCAGCAGCACTAACTGAAATACCTGAAGAATCATTAGCATTAATGCCGTTAATAGCAAAGCCGTTGCTGGGGTCGAGGTTGGAGAGGTCGAGGCTAGCACTAAAGGCATCACTACGACCATAAACCACATAACTTTGTCCGGCAATGGAAGAGGCGAAAGGTGCGCCAATTAATATGTCGTCGATGCCGTCGTCGTTGACATCCCCAGCAGCGCTAACTGAGTAACCAGAGACATCATTGCTGTTAATACCGTTGATGACAAAACCATTGCTGCCATCAAGAGTCGAAAGGTCAAGGCTGGCACTAAAGCTGTTGCCGCCAAACAGCACATAGCTGCTTCCAGCACTAGAAGCCGCGTTGTATGCACCAATAATAATGTCGTTGATGCCGTCGTCGTTGATATCCCCAGCATTGCTGACTGAAGCGCCAAAAAAGTCGTTGGCATTGCCATTAATCACAAAGCCGTTGCTGCCATTGAGAGTCGAGAGGTCAAGGCTGGCACTGAAGTTGCTAGTGCTGCCAAACACCACATAGCTCTTGGCGTTACTAGATGCACCAATAATTAAATCGTCGATGTTGTCGCCGTTGATGTCCCCAGCATTGCTGACTGAATTTCCTGAGGAGTCATTGGCAGTGCCGTTGAGGGCGAAGCCGTTGCTGCCGTTGAGAGTTGAGAGGTCAAGACTGGCATTGAAGCCATTACTGCTACCAAACACCACGTAGGTCTGTCCGGCTCCTGAAGCTGCACCAGAAGCGCCAATAATTAAATCGTCGATGCCATCATTGTTGATGTCTCCAGCACTGCTGACTGAGTTACCTGAGGAGTCTGACAAGCCATCGGAGTTGGTAGGATTAATACCATTGATGACAAAGCCATTGCTGCCGTTGAGATTAGACACATCCAGGCTGGAATTGAAGCCATTACTGCTACCAAACACCACGTAGCTTTGTCCGGCTCCTGAAGCTGCACCCGAAGCGCCAATAATTAAGTCGTCGATGCCGTCATCGTTGATGTCTCCGGCATTGCTCACTGAGCTGCCGAAAGATTGATTTGCACTTCCGTTGATGGCAAAACCGTTGCTGCCGTCGAGAGTTGAGGGGTCGAGGTTGGCACTAAACTCGCTAGTGCTGCCAAATACTACATAGCTTTGCCCTGCTACTGGTGCGCCAATTATTAAATCGTCGATGCCATCATTGTTGATGTCTCCAGCATTGCTGACTGATGTGCCAAATGAATCATTAGCATTAATGCCGTTGATGGCAAACCCGTTGCTGCCGTTCAACTCAGAGAGGTTGGATAATGGATCAGCCATAATTTTCTTGTATCTTTGTTGTTAGCAATGGAATATATTTAGAACTTTTAAACAAGTAACGTTAGTATTGGTTAAAAGTTAGGTTAAGTAAATCAAATTAAAAATTGCTGTATTTTTATGATATGGGTTGTGGAGATTATTTTTTTGCAGTTATTCAAAGGAGTTATTATCTTTTGATTTTTGAGATTACGAGTTTCATAAAAAAGAGCGTTTTTAATGAACTGGCTGGGTTAAATTAAACATAAAATCCAGTTTCACTGAAGAAAAAAAACACTATTCTATTATTTATTTTACTTACAACACGCCTCCTAAAAGTGAATCACAACTATTTTATATTTATTTAAAATTTATCTAAATTATCAACATAAAGATTGATAAATGCGAATAATCGCCCAAATAAAACTTCAGAATTATAAATATAATCCTGAAGCATAATTCTCATATCCTTACCAGAATTTTTTAGTAAACCTAGAAAAAGGTGTTGCTGATTCAGAGTATGAATTTTGCTTTGCACCAAAAGGCAACAACAAAGTTTTCCAGCTTTGAAGTTTGAAATTTCATACTTGAATTCAGCAACACTGCTAACGATAGTTAAGAGGTGTCAACTAAATTAATAGTTGAGTTCTCGGATAGGTTACTAGGTTGATTTCCAAACCTAAGGGCTGGTAGTATTCACAAAAGTATTCACAACATTTCTAGATTGAGTTTTAATGCCAGCTGGAAGAGGAGCATAGCCACGAGCTATAGCTATACTGTCTGCGGTGGGGCTTGAGGTTGGCGTACCACCTAAAGCCCAGTTGATAAAGGCTCTAATATTAGCTGCTATGGTAGTGTTTGCGTATCTGTCATAAAACAGCAAATAACTTGCTGTAGAAATGGGATAGGCACTTGAAGGAGCTGGATCGGCCAAATTATCAATTCTAACCAGTCTGTTAGCGGGAGCAGCACCATATGTAACGATGGTTCCACCACTCAAGGCACCTTGAATTCCAGCTGTTGTAGGGCCAACGTATGTACCTGCTCTGTTGCGTAAGAGTGCGGCAGGTAGACTTCTAGCTAACCGAGTAGCACTATCTACATAACCAATTGCACCAGCGGTACTTGAAATCGTAGTTGCTACTGCTCCACCTCCTGAGGCAGATAGGAAACTTGCTGGCCAAACAACTGTATTGGCTGGTGGCGTTGGAGGTACGGTGCCTGAAGCACTTACGTTACCTACTCCTCTATTCCATACAGAGGTTGTTTGAAGACCTGGAGTCGCAGCTGTCTTACACGCAGTATTGAGATGAGTGCTTAATACAAAAGTGCTACCACTACTGTCACTACGACGTACAACTCTGATGGGTAAATTGGCTGCGATGACTGCGCCGCCATTATCAGTTCTAATTCTGCTATCGTTCCAATTTGTGATGCTGCCGTTCAAAATACCACAGTAAGTATTTCGCGAAAGCCTCAGTCCAGCTGCTGGTATGGTTAGACCGGTACGGTTGTAAGATAAGGTGATTCCTACACCCACCACAGGCACTTGAATGGCCTTACCACTATTGGGTCTTCCACTACCGGTAGTAACTACTTGTTCTACTCGTGTTCCTGACAAGGGGTCGTCACTAGCTGCAAAAGAGACTGGGGATAAGATGGTAGGGCCAGGTGATGCAGGTGGTACGGTTTGGCTGAAAAAGGCTGTTAGGCCTGCGCCACTACCAACTGAAGCATATCTGAATGTGACGGCGGAATTGACTGGGCCATTTGTTGCACCAGCAGGATTGTTGAGGGATGGAGGATTTCCAACACCGTAAAAGTTAAACCATGAGTTTTGTGGGCTAAAAGGAGCGGTAGTTCCTGTACCTACAAACAAAGTGTTTAAAGTACTTGCGCCTGCTCCGTTTATGGAGAGTACTCCAGCTGGAGGAGGAGTGGTGGAGGTCTGAGCTAGAGATTTTTCGCTAGCAGATTGACCTGCTACTAAACCAATTGTGATGGCAAGTACAGAAATCGAACTTATCAAATGATTCGATTGGCGATCGCAATAAAAAACCATGTCAAGCTCCTTGCAGTTAATTTAGGGATTAGCACCCTGAAAAAAAACAAAACCGATCGTCAAACTTGCACTCGAAAATAAGTTTTTGCTCAGCCCAAAATTTGGCTCGAAAAAATTTATTCATCGAGCACTAGTTTGCAAAAACTAGTCAATAAATTAGAGCAAATAATTATGAACATCACTTTCTTTGACTTAGACGCGCAGCAGCGTGCTATCAGCGATAGCCAAGGCTAAACCAAAGAAAATAAAAATTTCACGGTTTTTCTAGGACTGCTATGAGTGATAGCTGCCAGAATGTTCTAACGAACTTAACATTAGAGTGTTAAGGTAAAATTACAATCATGGTTGCATTATGAAAAGATTAAAACAATTAACTATATTGCTACCATTTAGAGGTGGTTTAAAAAGGGACTTGTTACCGCTTTTTATTAATTCCATCAGAGTAAAATCTGTATTTTTGTCCATAATCTTATCTATATATGGTTTTGCCGATTAAGCTTGATTTTCCAGTTTGCAATAGATTTAGAATATAAATTATTATCTTGACAAAATAATCGTTATGTCCATCAAGTGAATTAGGTTGTTTTCGGATTTATAAAACCTATATAGCAGTCCGATTTTATTTATGAACTTAACTATGTGGTTAGGCAAGAGGCAAAAAGCACTCTTGCAAGAGGGTAGAAGATTAGACCTCTTGCAAAAAACACTTTTGCACTCTTGTGGGAAAAGGGACTCATGTTAAAGGGGAAAGGAAAATACCAAACCTTTCCCCCTTTCCCTTTCCCCTTTTCCCGACTTCTGCAAGAAGTCTATTAAAGGGTAGGGGATTTTGTTAAAAAATAAAATAGTAATCCTATATTTAGGATTTTGTATTTTTATTCAATGAATAATTTTTACTATCTTTTCTCAAGAATTAACAGATTTTTAAACATTCTGAATATGGTAATCAGCTTTAATTTTTGAACTTATTTACTTAGGAGGTAACTGAAAATGCTATGAATGGCATCTGTGTGGAAGTAGAGATTAGGGCTAGAGGGTTTTCGAGTTGAGCGTGAGTTTTTTTATGTAATCAAATAGGAATTCCATATTTTCAACGCGGCCTACTTAGTGCTAGTGACGGTAGACTGATTAACACGGATGTGAATGGTAGTGTTAGTATAATCTCTAAAAGTATTCCCAAAAGCCTTGGCAAATGGGATACAGCAGCCACTTGCTTGATTTGTTTGCTAAACCTATAGCAAGTGAGGAGGTGTAGCACTTAAGTACTCAAGTCTAGCGAGCAAAACTAGCTCTGGATAAGGAATTCAGATTTGACTCTGGCGATAGTGATTAAAGAGCGCTATGCTACCAAAGATTGTCTGCCATGACCCCTAGATTCATGAAAAGTGATAATTAAAGCAAACTCGCTGGTATAGAAAAACTTTAGGAAGACTGTAACAGTTATGGTTAAGAGCTAAAAACCTACTTTCTCAGGACAAACACACTCATTAAAGAAATATTAATATATTGTTAACTTAAATTAATAAAAAATCGTATTATGATGTATAACTTTGCTGAACTTTATAATTTGGGGAAAAATAAATGTTGAATCATGTAAGATTGTCTCATCTGTAAAATTTGAAACACCAACGCCCATAGTAAACCATAGGAAAATTAGCAAATGTTTAGACAAAGTTCTCACCAGAGAAACTTTTTCAAAGCTTTAACTGGTAGTGCAGCTACAGTAGGTCATAAGTTAAGACTGGCATTGAAAACCAGTCTGGCTATTTTAGTTGAATCTGTACCTTTTTTGATTGCTTGCGCTGTATTTTTAAGCGTTATCAGCTTAAAAAGTCCTATCCTGCTATTTTGTTTATTAGTTGGTAGTTTAATTGCAGTCATCACACACAAAATTGGACAGCAGGTAAATTTACCAAGGCGATCGCTAATAATATTACAAATCTTAGCAGGGGCGATCGTCCTGAGTCTATTTTGGTTAGATAACTTTGCTACTCCTGCACAAGCGCAGTTTTTTGGCGAAGCGGAAAAGTTTTTCAAAAAGACTTTATCTTCAACTGATGGTTCAACAACAAACAGTGGTGGTGCCGACACCGCAGTAAGTTTGATATTTAATATATTGCGGGCACTTTTCTTGCTATATATTGCAATTTCTTTGGTTGGTGTCATCAACGCAGTTCGTAAAGATGAAGATTGGCAAAGTATCGCCAGAACTCCCCTATTAGTCGTTGTAGCTGTTACCATTGCTGATGTACTCACACGGTTTGTAATTGGCAATAGCAGTAATTAATTTAAGATTTGAGAAATGTCTGAAGAGCGGGAACAAGAATTTCGTCCAGTTAACCAAGTTCTAGGAAGCCAACCTTCATTAGGGCCAATTCCGGCAGATCAAATTATTCCTTGGACAGTCATCGCCTTATCATCCTACTTAATTATCAATGGGATTTTTGGCGGTCTTTTCCAAGAAGAATTTCAAAAATGGCTGTGGACGCTTTTAATGACTGGTTGGGGAATTGGAACCTGGTGGATATTAACTGGTGGTAGAAGTTGGAGTTTCTTAAGTAAATTTATTGGGGTTCCCGCATGGACAAGAGGCTTTGCTCGTTATCAAAGCTTACTGGAAGTTAACCATGAAGCAAAAAATCGGAAAACAAAGCGTCGGCGGCGCCGGAAATGAAACTAGATTAACGCCATTTGAAGATGCCTTACACCTGGCGACAATGTTGCGCGTCTCCATGAATGGACGTGATATTGGTGCTTATTTGTTGACAAAAGGCACTCAAAAGGATCGGTTCTGCTTTGTTTTTGGTTTTGATTGTAAGGGAATTCATACCACTTTAAGACCAGAACAAATCGATACACTTTTTAATAACATTGAAGCCGGGTTGAAAGACATTCCCAGCGGTGAAAGAATGACACTGCATTTGGGGTCTTTTAGTTCAGATATAGAACGGCAAAAAGAATTAGCATCACTCATTAGAAATGCGCCATCAAAAGATATTAAATATTTGCTGATGGCAGAGAGAGCGAGAATCAAAGAATTGACTAAAGCTGGCGTGCGTAAGCCGAAATTTTTACGGATTTATGTCACTTACACAGTGGAAACAAGTTCTAGAAATGCAGATGATTGGATAGAGAGACTTTTAATCAAAGCTGAATCATGGTGGTTGAAATTTAAAGGCGAACTTTCAGAAGCCGAAAACCAACGCTTGGAAACGGTAATTACCAATGCTTACAAACAAGGTTTTTCACGTTGGGAGCAAATTTTATCTAACAAAATGGGATTAGATGTCAAAGCTTTGAGTGCAGTAGAACTCTGGCATGACGTTTGGAAAAGATTTAATGATACCCAGCCAGTAGATATTCCCCAATTAATCACCTTGGATGAAGATGGACTCCACGAACAAGTTAATTCAGATTTAGCTAGTAGCAAATTGTTGATAGACAATATCCACGGCACAACTTTGCTGATGGAGTCTAGCGTACCTCGTGCCGATCGCCGTTGGGTACATGTAAACAATCGTTATATTGGCACAATGTCATTTCTGGAAAAACCCGGTGGTTGGCCGAATAAATCGGCTCAACTGCGGTATTTATGGGAACTGTTAGCCAGAGAAACAGTAGTAGATACGGAGATTTTTTGTGAATTGACTGCGGCAAATCCAGCATTAGTGAAAACTACTCTCCAACGAGTGCTGAAGCAGTCAAATATGACGACAATTTTGGCTCAAGAAAAAAGTAAAACCATTGATGTCAACGCCCAATTAAAGTTAAAGAAATCGGTAGCAGCACAAGAACAATTATATGAGGGTGCAGTTCCGATTTATACGAGTATCGCCATTTTGGTACATCGGCCAACTGTGGAGAAATTAGACGAAGCCACAAGATATATTGAAAACTGTTTTCAACGTCCAGCTAGGGTAATTCGAGAAACCGAGTACGCCTGGAAAATTTGGTTGCAAACTCTCCCCATAGTTTGGGAAGGTTTGTTAGCAACACCCTTCAATCGTCGTCAGCTATATTTAACAAGTGAAGTTCCGGGATTAATGCCTTTAGTTTTAACTAAAAGAGGCGATAGGCAAGGCTTTGAATTGATTGCGGAAGAAGGCGGAACACCGGTACATTTGGATTTGTTTAACCAACACAAAAATTTAGCTTTATTTGCCACCACTCGTGCTGGTAAATCAGTGTTGGTATCGGGAATTTTAACTCAGGCTTTGGCCTATGGCATTCCCGTAGTGGCTCTAGATTTTCCCAAACCTGATGGTACGTCTACTTTTACCGACTATACACAGTTTATGGAGGGGAATGGAGCTTATTTTGATATTTCCAAACAATCAAATAACTTATTTGAACAACCAGATTTAAGATCGCTAGATCCAGAACAACAACGCGATCGCATGGTAGATTATACCTCGTTCTTAGAATCAGCTTTAATGACAATGGTTTTAGGATCGTCTACCGAAAGTCAAATTTTATCTCAAACGGTGCGATCGATTCTCAACTTAGCCTTAGAAGTCTTCTTTGCTGATGAAGGTATCAAAGAGCGATATCGCAAAGCAATGGCGGGAGGCTTCGGTTCTCCAGCGTGGCAAAAAACCCCAACTTTAAAAGATTTTCTGTTTTTCTGTTCTCCAGAACATTTACAGCTTAGCTCCTTAAGTGGGAGAGTCGAAGACGCCCTCAGTCAAATTCAGCTGCGCTTGCGTTTCTGGCTTTCTAGCCGCGTTGGACAAGCCATTTCTGCACCATCCAGCTTTCCCACCGACGCCCAACTTTTGGTTTTTGCTCTCAGAAACCTTTCAGATAGTGAAGATGCAGCCGTACTATCCTTAAGTGCTTATTCAGCAGCACTCAGACGGGCATTAAGTAGTCCCGCTTCCATATTCTTTATCGACGAAGCACCGATTTTATTTGAATTCGAGCAAATTTCCGACTTAGTTGGTCGAATTTGTGCCAACGGCGCCAAAGCTGGTATTAGAGTTATCCTATCAGCACAAGATCCTGATACCATCGCAAAATCTAAAGCCGCATCGAAAATTTTGCAAAACTTAACAACTCGATTAATTGGACGTATTCAACCAGTTGCAGTGGATAGTTTTGCAGACATCTTAAAATATCCCCGCAAAATTATTGCTCGTAATGCCTCAGAAAGCTTTTTCCCACGCAAAGAAGGTATTTATAGCCAATGGCTGCTAGATGATAACGGCGTTTATACATTCTGTCGTTACTATCCAGGTTACGAACAATTGGCAGCAGTGGCTAATAACCCCTACGAACAAACTGCACGTAGTCAAATGATGCAAATTCATAGCGATAAATATGAAGCAATTTCCGCATTCGCACGTCAGTTAGTAGCTACACTACGTAGTAATTAATCAGGGAGGATATCTGTGAGTAGTTAACAGGAATTTAAAATCAAGGACTAAGGAAATCAAACAATCTCCAAAAACTGATTGTGGGGTGGGCGTCTCGCCCGCCCAAAACCAAAAGCAAACAATTTTAACCCACAAATAGTAATAATTTATTTCTGGAAAATTACTCACTAGATAATTTCGTCTACCTTTTTCAGGTACAGATGTATGCAGAAAACTACCATTTTCACATTGACTTTAGTCTCTCTAGCAATTCTACCTGTAGCAGCCCAAATTACTACAGGCAAATCACAATTAGGTCAGGTTTGGACTGATTTTCAATCATATTCTACAGATTTACAAAACTACTTTCAATACAATTTAAGCGACAACTTAAAGCCTGTAGAACTCCAAAGTCGAAATGCTCTGAATAATGCTAAAGGAGAATTGAACATACCCAACCCCGTTAGTGCAGGGGAAAAAGTTCGTGATGATTTAATTCTCTACTCTAGATCGGATCGCTTTGAAAATAATGCAGCTGTGCGGGGAAATTTAGTTAGTAATGAACTTAATCGTGTAATTACCCGTGGAGCAGCAGCAGGTGTTCTTGGTGAAAACGGACAAATTCGTTCAAAAATAAAGTTAATAGATACAGAAAGAAGTCTAGAAAATATTGCCGGACTTGCTGAAGCAGCTGAAGAACAAACCCAAAGTTTGTTAAGTAAAATTCCTATTCCTGCTTTCGATCCTACCAAACTCGATCCAGCTACAGCAATATTAGCGCAATTGTTCAATGCCAATCAATCACAAAGTATTAAAATTCAACAGGAACAATCAAAAATTATTGGTGAAACATTTGCTCAGACAATACAAACTAATCAGTCTTTGCAATACTCTAATTTAAATTTAGCAAACATCTCCCAACAAGCAGAAGAAGCAAATCGCGCTCGTAGAGTTGAAACATCCACTGAAGCAGCGAGACTTTTACGAGCTACTTCTCAAATAGATTTATTTGGTAGAAAAATTGATAATTAAGAAGAATTCAGAAGCAAAACGCTTCTGGATATTGTATAAGTCATATATCAATGAATGTTGACTTTTAAGCTTGTAGTGTTTTAATAAAAAATCATAAAAATTGCCCATTAATTCAAAATAATGCAACTTGCTCTTCCACTAATTTTTGCCCAAGTAGGCATTGATGAAATTGTTGATAATGGTGTCGCAACCTCCCAAAGTATTGCCCAAGGTTGGGACAAACAATGGCTGGATTTATTACAAAATAACACCAATGAAAATTTGTATGGAACGCTGACAAATGTAGGTATTTTTTTTGCAGTCGGAACCCTGTTATTTTTTATGGTACAATTCGTCAGGGATTTATTAAGCTACGAATATACTCGTCCCATATCAGCATTAATTTGGCCTTTTGTAGTAGTTGGACTTTTAAATAATTCTGGGAGTGGGAGTGTACTTTCTAATTTGACACTGGGAGTGCGAAATTTTATAGACGGTGCAAATCAACAAGTATTGGTCACCGCAGATGCAGATAAAGTGTACCAACAAGCGCTGAGTATGAGTGTTGCTGAAGAAGTAGCGGGTTCTTTCCTGCGTCCTTGTCAGTCACTTACTGGCGAACAGCAAACTGAATGTTTTGCTAAAGCTGCTGAAAAAGTGAATACTCTCTGGCAAAAATATCGAGATTCCTACGGTAATAAAAACTGGATATCCAGGCTACAAACGAAGGTAGATAATATCAGATATGGCACAGGTATTGTATCGGAAACTTCATTTAATTCCTTATTAGGTTCTACAGTACAAACGAGCCTCAAAAACTTCCTAGCTTCCTTACAATATGCCTTCCAAAATTTAATAGAAGCAACGATGTTGCTGATAGCAGCTTTAGGGCCGGTTGCTGTCGGTGCTTCTTTATTACCTGTAGCTGGTAAACCAATCTTTGCATGGCTTACCGGATTTTTATCTATTGGGATTGCCAAAATATCATTTAATATTATTGCTGTGTTGACTTCGGCAGTAATTGTTAATGGCCCCGGTCAAGATGCTAATGTTGACCCAGATTTAATGTGGTTCATGATTTTTCTGGGAGTTCTAGCGCCGATTTTATCCTTATTTGTGGCTGCGGCTGGGGGATTTGCAGTCTTCAGTGCTATCAACAATGCGGCTTCTTTGGTTAAGGAGAGAATATAGTTGAGAATTCAGAATGGGCTACGCCCCGCTACGCTAACAGAATTCAGAAGTCAGAATAATTTAAAAATTATGATAGTAAACATAGAAATATATACCAATATTAAATCATTCGTCAAAAAAAATATATCGTCTATCATCATTTATAACAACCAAACTTTTTTACCGCAGGAGGTGATTGAATGGTACGTTTATTAGAGAAAGGAAAAAGAACAGTAAGTGTTTTAACAATTTTTGCGATCGCCACCTTTAGTTTGCATCTATTAGTCTTACTTTTATTTTTATTTCAAGGCATAACTATTCGCCAACTAGCTTTGAGAAAACCTCCCAATTTTGTACAATTAATAGATGGCCAAAAGGTCGATGAAGTTGATGATTTAAAAAGAGATCCAGAAGCAATTCGTCAATTCATCAGCAAAACCATGATTGCAATGTTTAAGTGGTCGGGAACCTTACCCCCACAAAGGATTGAAGAAGTCGCAAACCCAAAATCTGATTTAGGAATATTAATTAGAACACCCCAAGGCGGTAGCCAAAAAATTAGTACCACTAGCTGGATAGCTAGTTTTGCTTTATCAGAAGACTTTCGCAAAGGTTTCTTAAGCACAATTGCCGAAATCACACCACCAGAAGTGTTTTCTGAAAATCGCAACCAAGGAATGACATCAGAGTTAGTAATTAAGCGGGTTTATCCGCCAAAAGAAATTGCACCAGGTAAATGGCGAGTCGGTATGGTAGCCGATTTAATTCAAAAAAATCGAGGTGATAATAGAAGAGTCATAACTCCTTTTAACAAAGACTTTCTTGTGCGTGCAACAGATTATTTCCCTAATCCCCAAATGGAAAGTGGCACAGACCTGCAAAAAGCAATTTATAGTGTCCGCGCTGATAGACTAGAAATTTATGAAATTCGAGATTTATGTTTGTTAGATAACTCCAGCAACCTGAATGAAGCTCAATTAAAAGAATGCAAAATTCAACAAAGAACCGATAATTTTATCAGATAAAAATTACAAATTACAAATTTAGAAGCGATAAAAGTCTAGTATCATTAGTCCATCATCATTTGGGACTATGTTAAAAAATCAATTACTATAGAAAAAATAAATTATTAATGCAGATATTTAAATCAGAAAATAAAAAAAGTAACGCCTTACCACTGTTGGCAGTAGGAACATTTAGTTTACATGTATTTACCTTACTGCTATTGATATTTCATGGGTCTATGTTACAACAGTTAGGCCGGCAACTCACGCCTCAAAGTTTAGTACAACTCGTTGATGGTCGTGTGATTACAGTAGACCCCCAAGAGAATTTAGAGCGACAACCAGAAACTATTCGGCGCTTTGTAGCTGAAACTATGAGCGTAATGCTTACCTGGTCACAGCAACAGCCACCAACAACAGTCTGGGAAATTAGCTCCCAACTCGTGGCTGATGATTTTAAGCAAAAAATGAAGTCACAAGTGACTAACTTAAATCCAGATAGCCAATTTGAAAATGTCAATAGAGGCACTGAAAATGTATTAGTAATCGAAAAAATATCTCAACCTACAAAAATAGCCAATGGCAGATGGAAAGTCGAGATATTTGCTAATCAATTGACTTTTAGCAGTTATGATAAATTGGGAAAATCAACTTCGTTTAATAAACAAATTTTAGTTAGAGCAATAAATGAACCAGCAACTTCACTACCAAATGCACCGCTACCGTCACACTTTGCGGTTTACCGCCTTGGTGAAGCCAGACTAGAAATTTATAATGTCTGTGAAATTCAAGATAAAAATTGTTCTGGAAATTCAAAGTAAGCTTTACCATGACTCAATATTCAATTCCGACAGAAACCCCTCCACCAAATCTATTAACTTTAGACACCGACGATCGCCAACTACAAATAGAATATGACGATTGGGAATCACGGATGGCAAGATTGGTTGGCTTTGAAGAAGAATCTTCAAGCCTACACCAAACATCAGAAGACCCTGCAAGGGAGCAACCGTCATCCGAACCAGATGAAGTTAAGACAGAGCAACCCCTTTCATCTAATCCCTTTGCCAAATTAGGTTTAGTAGGTGCCGCTACCTTAGCAGTAGTTTTGGTGGCTGGTGTGTTTTTGTCGCAATTGATGAGTGGTAGTAATCAAAAGCCCAGAAATAATCTCGTCACCCCACAAGTGCGATCGCAGCCAACAAACGAAACAACCTCTCAACAGCTACAAGGCGAAATCGAGACTCTCAAAACCAAATTAGCCCTAACTGAACAAGCACAGTCAGTAAAAGCCGCCCAAGAAAGACTGAGAACACCAAAACCAACCTCCACAGTAGCCTTGGCAGAACCATCAGTTTCTTCCACAAGGAGACAACAAGTGATACCAACACCCCCACCAACAGCTTACGTCCCTCAGCCCGTGACAATTGAGCGCATCGTCAAAGTACCTGCGCCTCAACCTCTAGTAACACCCCAGCTACCAGTTCTCAGGCCAAATACTCAACCCGTAGTTACCATTACCCCACCACCCCCACCAAACCCATTCGATGAGTGGACAAAGCTAGCAAAGTTAGGTAGCTACGGCCAAGTAAACGTCACGGAACAACCTAATAACATTGCAGCTGCTCCCCAACCTACAAACGAAACGCAGCCACCTCAAGAGACACCAAACCCCAATCCTGGCGAACAACAACCCCCACCCCCACAACAAGGGCCTGCTGAAGTTAGCCAAGCACAACCACAAGGACAGAATACCGTAGCGATCGGGACTAGTGCCAAAGCCGTATTAGCAACAGCGATATTTGGCGAAACTACCAGAGGAGGCAATAACGAAGAACAAACAGATAAAAACGTATTTGTGGTTCGATTGAAAGAACCGCTAAAAGCCGCCAATGGTGAGGTCGCTTTACCTGCAAACACCGAATTTCTCACTGAAATTCGTTCTATTTCCGAACAAGGTCTTGTGCAGATGAACGTAGTCAAAGTTATCTCACAAAATGATGGCAACCTCACAGAACGAAGCTTACCCAACAATTCGATTGTTATTCGCGGTGCTAAAGGCAGACCTTTAATAGGTAATAGATTTCCCGGCCAAAGTTCGTCCGTAGCATCAATGGATTTGGGACTATTTGTTTTGGGAGGTATTGGCAAAGCCGCAGAGTTATTAAATCGCACCGACGGCCAAGTCGTCACCATCAATGGTGGAAGCACAGTCGTGAGCAACACGAACACTGGAGAAAATCTCCCAGCTGGGATTGTCGAAGGTGGTTTGAACTCCGTAGTACCCCAAATTGCCCAACGCAATCAACAGGCGATCGCTCAAATGTCACAACAAACGAACGTTTGGTTTTTGCCAGCAGGCACAAATATTGAATTATATGTCAACCAAGCAACGCAATTTTAGAAGATAGTAATTATCTCAATTTTAGGCTTTCAGTTCACACTGAATCCTGGCTTTCGAGCGCAGGAATTCACAATTTGGAATTAGGTAATAATTTAGTAATTATTTTTCTCCCCTATCTTCCAAGAAGCTTAGGATAAGCCTTTTTAGTTCCCTATTGTATCTACCAATAACCCCATTTGCAACGATGAAAAATAATACTAAGTTACCAGGAAATATCCCAAACAATTCTTATTTCCTACCTATAGCTTCCTTAATTTTCTCGGTTACTATGTTGTTATTGGTAGGTCGTGCTGTAGCTAATAATGCCGTTCTGCGCTCCATATTTTCCTGCCAAGGGCAAGGTTTAGGGGGATTATTACCCACCCTCCATGTTTCTTATCAGCAAGGTACAAACTTAAATTTTATTCCCGCTGGAGAAGTAATTAAAAAAGTTTGGTTAAACGATCCATCGCAAGTAACTATAGATTTTGATGGCCCAGTATGTATGCAGTTTGGTCAAAAACCGAATACTACTACTGGAGATTGTAAAAACTCAGCAGCTAACGTAATTCAACTCAGGCGAATTCCCAGACTAAATATTCCCGGACTCCCTAAAACTAGCAATACACTTTTAACAGTTGTTACTGAAGGGCAAGGTAGAAACAAACTGTATACTTTTCGAGTATTGTATGTTGAAAATGCTCCAGAGTATCACACTCTAGCAATTTATCCCGATCCTGCTTCTGGTCGGCAACCCTCTTGTGCCATAGAACCACAATAATTGGACATTTAGAGTGTTGAGCAAAGCAAGGAAAGCTCCGCCTCAATACTGCTCGGGTTTTGCATTTTGAACTCGGAATTTGGTTTGGGGAAAAGGGTAAAGGGTAAAGGGTAAAGGTTTTTTCTTTCCCTTTTCCCCTTCCCCTTTTCCCCTTAACCGACAAGTATTGAGCTCCGCCTCCGGTGAGGAGTTATTAGACCTGCCTTGAAAATAGGGACTCTTTACTGGGGACTGGTGACTAGGAAAGAAATATTTTCATTCCTTCGTTGTGAATTGTGTTCATGGAGTCTCTTGCACGAATGCAAAATTTTTCCTCATCTCCCAACCCCTTCTCCCAATTCTGGGATAAGGGGAGAAAATTTCAAAGTCCCTCTCCCACGCTTGCCAGAGGGATTTAGGGTGAAAGCTTTTGATTCATGCAATAAGTCTATTATTCTCCCCTCTGCTTTGCGATCTTCCCAATCAACTGTCAACCGTCAACAATCAAGCATTAACCAACATCTTTACAAATATTCAGATCAAAACTAAGCACAAATTACGAATTCGTGCAAATATAAAGAAAATATTAAAAAGTTACACGCTCATGATCGCTCCCAAAATGATGCAACAGCTCTGGGCTGTAATCGAGTCTACCCAGGTCAATACCCTGCTCCAGTTTGATGATGCGGCTTTAGTACAACTGCTCCTCCAGCAGTTAAAAGCCAAGCAAGGGCTTGACGCTCAGGTAGATAGTACAGTCAATACTTACATCAAATCTAAACTGCCTCTAATCCGCGATACGGCTGAAGGTCGATTATCATTAGAACAAGGTGGCAATCATTAGGACAACAAACCAAATGATTGTTCACTGCAAAGCATACGCTCACAGTTCAAATAGTGCAACAGAATGAACCACTGGCTAATAATTGCCCTGGTAGCTTATCTAATTGGAGCGGCAATTGAAGGGGTGAGTACAGCCAGTCAACTCTCTGATTCTGCGCCAGAACTAGTTAAAAGTACACAAACTCAGTCTTTGGAGTCTGAAAATTCGCCTAATTTGAATAAGCGAGTTGCCGCTGTCATTGTCTCGGTAAGTATTTGTGGAGCATTGTTCTGGCCTTGCCGCCTGTTCCATCGTTTTATTAAAGGGAAAGTTCGCTCATAACGAAATTTTGAGATTATAAATTTTGCGTTAATTGCTTAATTTTTGCCACATCAGACACTTGGATATCAATAAATTGTTCAAAATCACGAGTGTTCCAAGCATTATCAAAATAATTCAGGTCAAAAGATAAAGCTTGAGTAGTGTAAATTTGAACACAATAATTTTCTTAAATTGATAGCTCGGAAGATACACCAGATTGCAACTTTGTGAGGTACAGATAATTGTAAGGGCGAACGGCTGTACGCCCCTACAATTATCTGTACTTGATTTACCTGAAAAACGCTGTAAAAGCGCAGATAGAGGGACAGTAAAGGAAGACACTGTTTTTCCGTTATCATCGATTAATCGAGTAAACAGTGATAACGTATGATTCATAACCGCATTGCTCAAATAACACTGACAAGTGGATTAGCAATTAGTTTAATACTAGGTTTATCTTTTAAGACTCCAACTACTGCCCAAGAAATATACATTAACGATCGCTGCCAAAAAAATCAACAATTAAATGAATTTGACAGGTTTACTATTTTTTATAAATCTGAATTTCAAACCAAAGGACAAACTTATTGGTTTTACTCAGGTAGATATCAAGATGGAAGCACTATTATTTGTATTTCACAACCAGGATTTAAACAAGCAAAACCTTTAGAAATAGAAAAAATACAGTCTGGTTACATCGATGGAATTGGCAAAGATCCACGTAACAAAACAGCCTTTCTGGTCACCGTCCGCGAGGGTAATGGTTCCTATGTTCCAATATTCCAATATCGGCTGAATTTGTCCACACCTTCTAAACCTCTATTAACCAAACTTAAGTCTTGGACATCGGGACAGTAGTGGCGGCCTCGTAATTTTTTGCAGCTAGGTTAGGACATAAACTGATGATGAAAAAGAGGGGGAAAGGGGAAAGGAACCAGCAATTTCAAAACAGGGGTTTCAAGGCATGGAATCGGCAATTTTTATCGCACTATGTATCTCCTCAATCTTCTTTTTTGTTCTCCATTTTTCAAAACACTTGCTCTATACCTTGTAGTGAAAAGCTTTTTCTTCTTCCCTTACCCCTTACCCTTTCCCCTTTTCCCCTTCTTGGTAAAAGCCCGACAACAAGAGACTTTCTTTCCCTGTTGCCTGCTATAAAATCTCCACGAACCTTTGCATAAAAAAATAAAGAGGCAAATCGGCTTTTTTTGACGCTTCACCTCTTTTAATAACATTTAAGTGAACTAGCAATTAAACTTTAGAACGGTCAGTTAAAATCTCATAACCAGTTTCCGTCACCAAGACTGTATGCTCAAACTGAGCTGATAAAGCATTATCCACAGTCACAGCTGTCCAACGGTCAGATAATGTCCGTGTATGTCTAGAACCTGCATTTACAATTGGTTCAATTGCCAGCGTCATTCCGGCACGAAGTTTCACATTTGGCAGTTCGCGGGTACGGAAGTTAAACACTGAAGGTTCTTCATGCAAATTCCGACCAACACCGTGTCCAGTAAACTCTTCAACAATACTAAAGCCGTTAGCTTTCACATGGTCTTCAATCGGCCCGGCTAGGTCAAGCAAGTAGACGCCGGCTTTAACTTGTTCAATACCCTTATATAAAGCTTCTTCTGCAACGCGAATTAGCTTAGCCGCTAGTGGGGTCACCTCTCCAACAGCGATCGTAATGCAAGAATCACCATGAAAGCCTTGGTAATAAGCGCCTGTATCTACTTTTAATACATCTCCCTGGCGGATTACTTTCTTGGGGCTAGGAATACCATGTACTACTTCATTATTAATGCTGGAGCAAATAGAACCTGGAAACCCATGATATCCTTTGAAACTCGGTGTTGCGCCCATTTCGCGGATGCGTTTTTCCGCATAAGCATCCAAGTCAGCCGTCGTCATTCCTGGCTTTACTAACTCAGAAATTTCTTTGAGCACAGTTGCTACAATTGCCGCTGATTGCCGCATGATTTCAATTTCGCGCGGGGATTTTATTTCAATTCCTCGACGTTGTTTTTTTGCAGGTGCAGGCTGAGTTGGTTGAGAAAGTAAGTTACTGAAAATGTTCATGGGAAATTAATAATTACTGGCGCTTTACAGCTTAGGTGTCAATGCCTTTTTAGGTTAATTGAGAAATAATATCTATATCTAAATTAGCTTATTTTTAAGCACACACTCTGCTAATTAATTTGTGAATCTGGATTGGGGTCAATTCTTGCACATTAGACAAAACCATCGCAGCTCCAGCTCTTAACAGAGTTTCAGTATATGCCTCACCCCGCCTCGGTGTTTCTTGCACATGAGGCGGTAGAACTCCTACACCAATCCAAGTGCGAGCAGAATCTAAACTCCGTGCTTTCTCCACAGTATACATATCTGCTACCGTATCCCCCACATACACGATCGCTGATTGCTCAATTCCATTTTCTAATTGACTAACTGTAGCAAAAAGCCCAGTGGGGTCAGGTTTACCTGGCGCATCCTCCATCGCAATCAACACTGGAGATTGCAAACCCAGGCGTTTTTCTAAGACAAAGTTAGCCGAAACACGAGTAGCGCCACTGAAAAATCCCCAAGCAATCCCAGCTTGGGTAAGTTGCTCTAAGTAGCTAGGTTCTAATAATAACGGTTCATCACAGATATACCCCGTCAAATTGTTGGGGTCTGGGCCTCGATAACGTGATTGGAAAAAAGTAACGATCGCATTGTAATCTAGTTGCAATTGTTCGCGGCTCTGTCCTTGAATTGTAAGGTAGCGGTAAATTAATTCCTGGGATGCTTCCCAGTCGTTATTCCACACGCCTTCTGATTTTAGTTGGTCAATATCTACAGGTGTTGGACGATACGCAGCATTTGTAAAGTATTCTACGGTATCCGCGATCGCTCGGCGATAAGAACCACTCACATCACGCACAACACCATCAATATCGAAAACCACCGCTGTTTTTGGAGAAGTTTCTTGAGTCATGGGGTAGGAAGCAAAACAGTTTTACATCATCATAAGACTTCTTGCAGAAGTCGGGAAAAGGGTAAGGGGGAAAGGGGAAAGGGATAAGAAAAAACCCTTTCCCTTTTACCTTTCCCCTTTACCCCAAGAGTGCAAAAAGACTTTTGCAAGAGGTCTATAGAGCTTCACCATTACGACTCAGGTAAAAAATCGGGGTCGAGGACTTGCTCTGCTGTAAAGGGAGATTGTTCAGGGAACGTAGCGATGGGCAACCCAGTTTCAATCACAGCCATTCGTCTAGCAGCTTGATAGCTTTCCTCAAAAACGCCATCGAAGTGAGGTTTTAAACTCGGACTTTCCTTAAGTGCTTTTTCGATTCGCCTGCGGTGTTCCAAAATTGTATACTGCCAACTGGGCGATCGCCTTTGGGTTTGAATTTGATATTTGAGCAGATGCATCAGCAATACTTCCAGATTGCTCTCCAATGCGCGTCTTTCGCTTCTGCCCATTGTTTCAATTTCTTCAATTAAATTCTCTAAGTCCAGTTGTGTGAAATTCTTTTGCTTGAGCAGTTCTGCTGTGGTTTGAATCCACAAGTAAAAGTCTTGCTCATACAAATCTGAACCAGATGTTATTTGAGATTCGGGCAGTTGAGCAGTCATAAGCATCTGTAGTTAGCGCCGACTAAACTTGATGTTAGCCCATATTCAATCATCAATTTGGTAAAAAATCGGGGTCGAGGGCTTGCTCTGGGGTAAAGGGAGATTGTTCGGGAAAAATAGCTACATCCAATTCAGTTTCATCAGCAGCCAACAGTCTAGCATCGTCATAACACTGCTTGAAAACCTCAACAAAATATGGTTTCAGACTAGGGCTTTCTTCTAGAGCTTCTTTAAGGGGTTTGCGATGCTCCCGAATTGCTGCTCGCCAACTACCAAACCGTTTCTCGGCTTGATACTTATACTTTAATAGATGCATCAGCACCACTTCCAAATTGCTTCTGAGTGCTTTCTTTTCACTCCTACCCATTGTTTCAATTTCTTCAATTAAATTCTCTACGTCCAGTTGTGTAAAATTCTTTTGTTTGAGCAGTTCTGCTGTGGTTTGAATCCACAAGTAAAAGTCTTGCTCATATAAATCTGAACCAGATGTTATTTGAGGTTCGGGCAGTTGAGCAGTCATAAGCATCTGAAGTTAGCGCCGACTACACTTGATGCTAGCCCATTTTCAATCATTAATTTGTCAGTCCCGTTGTCGTCTTTCCATGCCCAATGCCCCATGCCCCATGCCCCACGTATTTGGTCATTGATAGGGTATTGCGTTAAAATAAGCGATCGCTATCCTAGTTAAGTAATGCCCGGAAATTCCCGGAGGTGTGATTGACCAAGTTTATTTTGAAAATTCTGTGGTTAGACGAAAACGTCGCTCTAGCAGTCGATCAAGTTGTTGGCAAAGGCACAAGTCCTTTGACCAAGTACTTTTTCTGGCCGAGAAATGATGCCTGGGAAGAGTTAAAGAAGGAACTCGAATCCAAACACTGGATTAGTGACCTCGATCGCGTCGAGTTGCTTAACAAGGCAACTGAAGTGATTAACTACTGGCAAGAAGAGGGCAGAAACCGCCCAATGGCAGAAGCTCAGTTGAAATTTCCGGAAGTTGCCTTCACAGGTAGCGCTTGATATTCCAAAATCAACTCTTGTGCTATTCTACAAGCTGCCAGAGTTGAATAGTCTTGTCCTTGCTGCCACTTGCAATCAGTTGTGTAACTTGGCTCACAGCAATGGCAGATACTGAGTCTGTATGACCAGAAAGAGTCACAATCTCTTGGCCTGTACTCACTCTCCAGAGTTTAACTGTCTTGTCCCAACTTGCGCTAATCAGGGTTTTGGCATCGGCAGTGAAAGCTACACCTATTACAGACCAGGAATGGCCTGAAAGTGTAGTAATTAGCTGACCAGTGTTCACTTCCCACAATTTAATAGTTTTATCATCACTACCCGTCGCCAGAATCTTTCCATCAGGACTAAAAGCGACTGTCAAAACTGCCCATGCATGACCCGAAAGGATGCCTAATAAGGTATGGCATGGGCAGCTTTTAAATTCTTTTGAGGAACTTATCTGCCATAGGCGAATTGTTCTGTCATAACTAGCGCTGGCTATAATTTGTCCTTGGGGACTAAAGGCCACCGAATTGACCTGTAATTGATGTCCATTTAAGGTACAAATTTCAGCCCCAGTATTTACATTCCACAGTTTGACTGTTTTATCCCAGCTACCACTAGCAAGAATCTCGCCGTCTGGACTGAAAGCAACTGATTTTACAGTGCGAGAGTGTCCGAATAGAGTAGTGGTTTCTTTTAATGTGTTGATATCCCACAATTTGATAGTTTTATCGTCGCTAGCACTTGCCAAAATTTTGCCATCAGGACTAAAAGCAATTGATTTTACTGCTTGTGAATGTCCCAATAACTTAGCTAAAACTTTTTTACTATTTAAATCCCACAATTTGATGTTTTTATCATCAGAAGTACTGGCTAAAATTTTACCTTCAGAGCAGAATGCAAGACTATTCACGCTACTCAATACAGTGGAATTTTCAACCAAAGTAGATGAGCAGTGCCACAGAGGATTTGGTAATTTCAAAAGTTGGGGTTTACCTTCGATACCCATTGCTTGCATGACTTCATCAGCCGATTGAAACCGCTGATTAACAAGATTTTGTAGTAATTTATCAAGGATTTTTGCCAAAGAGAAATGTTTTGTGTCTTCTTGCCAGATATCACCTTTAGTAGCCAGATAATCTCGCCAAACCCAGCAATTATTCCCAACATCAAATAAATCAAAGGGAGAAATTTGGGTAAGTAGATAAGTGCAAGTGACACCTAGACTATAAAGGTCGCTAGCAAAAACAGCTTTTCCTGCTGTTTGCTCTGGTGCAGCATATTCTGGACTACCGATATTGTTTTGGACTGTTAGGTAATCAAGTTCTGTGACAATTTTTGCAGCGCTAAAATCAACTATGACTAGATTTGGTTCACTTTTGGAGCCAGAGGAGGTTCTACAGATAATATTTTCGGGTTTAATATCGCGGTGGATGATGTGGCGATCGCTAATAAACTGCAAAACTGGTAACACATCCTCTAAAATTTGCCAAACCTGAGTTTCATTAAAAGCCCCTTCCTCTTCAACTATCTGAGCTAAATTTCTACCTGGAATAAACTCTTGCACTAAATAAAAGTGCTGTTCTTGCTGAAAATAACTCAATAAAGCCGGAATCTGAGGATGCTTTCCTAATTCCTCTAGCTGCTGCGCCTTTTGCTCAAAATTTTTAGATGTTTCGCACTCTGCCGATAATTCTTGAATCACGCAAGGAGTTGGAGGAAACTGACCTTCATCTACAGCCAAGAAGGTTTTGCAGAATCCCCCTTTCCCAATTCGTTTAATTAAACGATAACGTCCTTCTAAAAGCAAAATTTTCCTGCCAGCTAGGGCGCGGGCAATATTACCCACCCTACAAAAACATCTCTATACTCGACCCCTACTGCTGCATCTGAGTCGTTGTACCTTCTCAAATATAGCTACTCCATTTATCTAAGTAAATTTAACAATATTTTTAATAATAAATGTTACTATGCATACTAAATGTAAGATAATATGTTACATTCTAATTTGCTAAATGTTTTGTATTTTTAATCTTGCTATTGTGGACATTATCTGGCCGATCTGAGGATTTAAAGTATTGACAAATAATTTTCACAATACTTAATATTTAGCAATGATGTGTAATTTAGATTAACTATCGCACAGAAATTCTCTCACAATGAGTAGAATGACAAATACAGCGACCCAACTATTTCATGAATTAGTTACCCTAGAACTGTAGACTTGTGTTTTCAGTCCTGACTTATTTCAGTATTTTGCCTCAAAGGCATACCAGTCAAAACCATACCAAATCCTTCATTCAGAGCTCCCACAAATCATAATGCCTGTGATTGAGAAAAAAAGAACTCGCGATCTGCCCCAAATTAACGAACGAATTCGCTTCCCGAAAATTCGGGTCATTGACACTGATGGCGGCCAGTTAGGAATTATGCCCCCTCAAGAAGCACTACAACTAGCAGAGGAGAAAGAACTAGATTTAGTGCTACTGAGTGACAAAGCTGACCCGCCAGTTTGTCGGATTATGGACTACGGGAAATACAAGTTTGAGCAGGAGAAAAAGGCGCGGGAAGCACGTAAAAAACAGCACACGGCTGATGTCAAAGAAGTTAAAATGCGCTACAAAATAGAAGAACACGACTATAACGTCCGTGTCAAGCAAGCAGAGCGCTTTTTAAAAGATGGCGATAAAGTCAAAGCTACTGTGATGTTTCGGGGTCGAGAAATCCAACATAGTGATCTCGCAGAAGATTTGCTCAAACGCATGGCAACGGACTTAGAGCCATTTGGTGAGGTTCAGCAAGCGCCCAAAAAAGAAGGGCGAAATATGATGATGCTCCTCTCACCCAAAAAATAATCTTCTAATTTTTCAATACATTAAGTAAAGAAAATCCCTTGGCTTCTAGCCAAGGGATTTTTTCATTTTGGAGCATTGGGTATGGGGCAATACTTGTCGGGTTTTGGGGAAAAGGGGAAGGTGGGGTCCCCTCTGGGGATAAGGGGCGGGGGAAAGGGGAAAGAAAAAACCTTTACCCTTTTCCCCAAACCAAATTCCGAGTTCAAAATGCAAAACCCGAGCAGTATTGGGGCATGGGAAAGAGGCTGTGCGATTCATATCTTGCAAATATAGGACTTACGCAAAAACTCTCTAAAACTCTTATTCCTCCGTGTCCTCTGCGTCCTCTGCGGTACCCTGCGGGAAGCCGCTCCGCGTCTACGATGTTCCGCTACTTGTGCGTAAGTCCTGAAATATTTTTGTCAATAGTATCAGGTTGTATAAATTTATCTCAAATCGATAGTCCTGAAGCTTGAGTGGGAAAGATAATACTCAGTTGCTCAGGACTTTTGTAATGTCTAGGCGATGGGAATGAGGCAGGTAATAAAACACGGAGAGCAGGGGGAGATGGGGAGTGTGGGGAGTGTGGGGAGTGTGGGGAGTGTGGGGGGAAAGAGAATTAATGCTTCCCCATCCTCCCACACCTCCTGCTTCCCTCATGCCCAATGCCCCATGCCCAATGCCCAATGCCCAATGCCCAATGCCCAATGCCCAATGCCCAATGCCCATTACGTAAAACTGCATGGAACTGAAAAATCACTGGTTGGCTGTAAATAGAGTTGCTTTACCACGATTGCTACAGTGGGTAAATCTCCGGCCAGAGGAGAGCGAACGCACTCAGATGATGTTCGTATTTTATACTATTGTATCTGTAGGATTGCGCTGGGCAGAGGATAGTACAGTAGCACTGTTTTTGGGCGAATATGAGACTAATCTACTACCTTGGATGTATATTGCCAGTGCTGTAATGAGTACAGGGCTGGTTTTTTTATATTCCTGGCTGCAAAAGGTTTTTCCTTTACGTCAGGTGATTGTGGCGATCGCACCTTGCATGGTGACGCCATTAGTTTTATTAGTTTTATTACGTTGGGGCAGTGGTGTTTCCTACCTGGCAGTGATTTCGGTGTTTTTGCTGCGGCTGTGGGTAGACGCACTTTATGTGCTTAATGACCTCAACACGTCCATTGTTGCCAATCAAATATTTAACATTCGAGAGATTAAGCGCACTTACCCACTAGTCAGTAGTGGGCTATTAGTAGCAGATGTTATTAGTGGTTTTAGTTTGCCTTGGTTGGTAGAGTACGCCAAACTGAACAAGGTGATCCTCATCGCCTGTGTGGTGATTTTATTGGGATCGGCGATTTTATTTTATTTAACTCATCAGTATCGAGCAGCTTTTCCCGAAACTCCACAAATTACAATTGTTGGGGAACAAGCTTCACGACAGCGTTTCCTCAAAAGTCCTTTGAAGCGCTATGTTTGGCATTTATTTGCTTTTGTCGGTTTGTTGCAGGTGATTGGGTTGTTAGTGGATTTTCAGTATTTGCGCGAACTCCAATCGAGTTTAAACGACCGCGAAATCGCCAGTTTTTTGGGTCTATTTGGTGGCATGTTGGGCTTGTGTGAGTTGTTAATCCAGTGGTTTGTTTCTAGCCGACTGATTGAACGGATGGGAGTATTTTTCACTGCCACACTTTTACCAATTGCTGTAGGCTTTTTACTACCAGGAGTGCTGATATTTTTGCATTTAATTCCAGGAATGCAAGGGCAAAGCTTTTTCTGGGGTCTTGTAATTGTCAAGTTCTGTGATGAACTTTTACGCTACACCTTTGTGATGAGTAGCGGCCCCATACTCTATCAACCGATTCCTGAAGCAATTCGCAGCCAGATGCAGACTTTATCTGGGGGAACAGCCGAAGCGATCGCCACAGGGTTGACAGGATTGGTAATTTTTGTCACTTTATTAATTTGCGGGCATTTTGTACCTGAGCCGCTGCAAAAATGGGTGTTAGTCGCAGAAACAATGCTGATAGCTGGCACTTGTTTAAAAGTAGTTTGCCAATTGCGATCGCGTTATGTTGATTTGTTAGTTTTAAGTGTGGCACGGGGTCAACTGAGTGCGACGAATGTCGGTCTAAAATTCTTTAAGCAGGGCGTAGTCAAAGCATTAGCTGAAAAAGGCAACGAGGCAGACAAACACTCTTGTATTGAACTTTTAGCCCAAATTGATTCCCAAGGTGCTGCGGAAGTTTTAGCACCCTTATTAGTCAAGTTAACCCCGGATTTGCAGTGCAAGAGTTTGGAAGTGATGCTGATGGGAGGTGCAAATCCCGCCTATGTACCCGCCATCCGTCCTTTGTTAGAACAACCCCAAGAAACTAACCCCGAAGTTTTTGCCCTAGCGCTGCGCTACATTTGGCTAGCTGAACCCAATCCCAATTTAAGCCTCCTCGAAGAATACTTGAACTCCCGACATAACTCACTCATCCGCGCCACTGCTGCTGCTTTAGTCTTACGCCAAGGAACTCCCATCCAAAAGGTAGCAGCTACCAAAACCATGCGTCGGATGCTGACTCATAAGCAAGAACGCGAACGGATAAATGGAGTTAAGGCGCTTAGAGAAGCAGTTTATTTGCAAGCGTTACGAATTCACATTCCGAATTTGCTACAAGATGAATCCTTGCGGGTGCGCTGTGCGGTGTTGGAAATGATTGCAGCAACGCATTTAGAAGAGTACTATTGTGCCCTGATTGCCGCACTTTACTACAAATCAACCCGTAGCACAGCAATGTTAGCCCTAACCCGACTGGAAAACGAAGCCCTAGAAATGCTGTTGCAGTTGGCTGGGGATATTTACAAACCAGAAGTAGTGCGGATGTACGCTTGGCGTACCATTGCTCAAATTGGTAGCCAAGAAGCAATGGAGGCTTTATGGGAAAATTTAGAAAGGTGTTGGGGTACTACCAGAGATCATATTCTTCACAGCTTACTCAAAATACACAAACAACCGGAAATTACAGGTTTAGGCGATCGGTTTTATGAAAGTCGGGTAGAAAAATTAATCGAGCAGGAATTACGATTTTTAGGTGAAATTTACGCTGCTTATATCGACTTTCAAAATGTAGATAAACAAGAAGATTATCAATCCAGTGAGAGGATTTTAATTGTCTGTGAATTATTGCAACGGTCGCTCAAAGAATTGGAATTAGATGTCAGAGAACGGTTATTACTACTACTGAGACTGCTTTACTCGCCAGAAAAGATGCAAGCAGCAGCGTTTAATTTACGATCGCTCTCAGTGGTAAACTTAGCGCGGGGTTTAGAAATCTTAGAACACACCGTAACTTTGCCTTCCAAATCTCTATTGTTGAATATTTTAGATCAGCGAACAGAGCCAGAAAAATTACAACATTTAGTAGAAGCAAAGATTGTGGAATATGAGAGTATGTTAATTAGCGATCGCCTCCACAGATTGCTGTTGTTGGGTAATTTGCTCTCTGACTGGTGTCTAGCTTGCTGTTTTCATTTTGCTCAAGTTGCACGTATCCGACTGACAAGTTCTGAGATTTTAGCTAGTTTACGCCATCCAACAGGCTTTGTTCGAGAAGCAGCGATCGCATACTTGAATATGGTTTCACAGCGCGTCCTCTTCCAAATCCTACCCCAACTGCAAAACGATCCACACCCTCTAGTAGCCGCCCAAGTTAAGGAATTACTCGAAAAATATCAATTCAAAAAAGGACAAGGGCTGAAGCCAGGGAAATAGGAGCGTGTGACCATTTTGGGGTAAAAAAGGGCATTGCATATTTGCGAGATGATTTGGCAAATCAAAAATTTCTCCTTTACGCCCTCAGCTTGCCTCAATTTAGCCTTATGTTATGCAACACCAAATTTTTCTAGAGCAGGCATTTTGCCTGCTCTAGAAGTAATTATTTATTGATTCACCAATGCCGAAAAACTAACCGGTATTAAATCCAGCCTAGAGTTTTAATCTAAGAAATTTGGCTGGGGAGTAGTGACACCATTACTACCAACTGGGGGTATTTCCACTAGCAGATCTGTAGCAGTAGGAGTCCCATTAGTATTACCACTGGGAGTGACTGAAAATTGATTGCCTGGATGTCCATTGGGGATGAACAATTGTGGATGGTCAAAGGGCGCTTTCTCAAGAAGGACTCGCCGATCGGTAAGTCCGGTTCTCAAGAAAGTGACTAAATCAGCTTTTTGCTGTGAGTTTAAGTTCAATGGCGCTACACCAGGCCCACCGTCGTCACCTCGACCACGATTGTAAAAGTCAACAACTTGCTCTAGAGTTGCCATACCACCGTTGTGCATATATGGTGCTGTCAAAGCGATGTTACGGAGGGTAGGAGCTTTGAATCTTGATGTAGTAAAGTCTCCGGCTCCTGGGTCTTCGGAAGCTGGTCTAACACCGTAGTTAGCGAAGAAACCATTGGCAGCATTACTAATGAGTGGATTCCCAGAATCAGTTGAAGCTACTCCTGCGGTTCTTCTCACCGAAGCCCTGGTGAATTCTGGAATCGTATGGCAAGTGTTACAATTGGCACCACCATTAGCCACAGCATTCACAAACAAAGTTAGACCACTTTTTTCTTGAAGGGTGAGAGCATTGGTATCTCCCGCCTGGAATTTATCAAAAGGTGTCTGGTTAGATACAAGAGTAGACATATACTTCTGCATCGCTAACCCGGCAAACAAAGAGAAGTTCCAGTCCCTAAGCGTAAACTGATTTGCAGATAAGACTACTTTTTCTTCACTATCAGTAGTGGTAGCCAAAGCATTAAAACTGGTAGCCGCATCAGTAGTGATAGCACTATCAATACTACTAGCTTCATCAGTAGCGATCGCACTATCAATACTACTAGCTTCATCAGTAGTGAGAAACCCGTCAGTACTGACACTCAAAGCTCCAGGGATGGTTGTTATTGTTCCATCGCTCTCAACTTGAATGATAGACCTTGACCTCCACCATTGCGGCTTAAAGGCTTTGATAATCAACCGGTCATAGGCTCCGATTGACAAGCCTTTATTGGGGAAGCGACTAAAAGATCCTAAAACACTATCTTGCAGATGTACAATTTGTTTACCTAACGGTCTGAGACGTTTGAGTTTCTGACCTCTTCTTCGCAAAAACTTAGCACCAATTTCAGGGAAAGTCCGGCCATCCGCAGACATCTCAAATGGACTCAATGGTGGCCCAGTTACCAAGGAAGCGATAGAGGAATTATTGAGCGAAATGGAAACTGGAGTTAGTTGGTTTAGCCCTGAAGCTTTGAAAACTTTAGCATTCAGGTCTGCTGCTCCTTTTTCATTCACCCCATTGAAGGTTTCCTTAGCACGACCATCCCAAAACTGGATTTTATTGAAGATGGCATCAATTACGGTTGGGGCATTACGTGGCTCAACTCGGCGTACATTGATGCCATTGATTTTAAAGCCGTCTGGATCTGGCTTGGATGTAACATTATCCTCTGCTTGACCCGGAACGGTTGCTACGAGAACGCTATGAAATACGCCTTGGGATGCGGCGACATCGTTAACGTCAGAAAGAATTGTACTAGTCCGATCGTTAGGATCTGCCAGTTTGTGAAATGGAAAATCTGTTGGTGTGAGTTGATAGTTTGGATTACCACCAACTTGAAAAGTTATATCTTTTAGTGATGCCAAAAGGCCAGGACTGATTTGATTTTTTGATCTACTATCAGCACCGGCATGAAAATGACAACTAGCACATGACTGAATGCCATCGCTACCAACCTGCATATCCCAGAATAGGGCTTTTCCTAGCAGGAGTAAGGCTGTGTTGTCTCTAACAAAGTCTCCGAGATTACTTGGTTCAGCTACTGCTGTCAGGAGTGGTGGGTTTGCCGGGTTAGGGTCTCCAGGTGTAATTGCTGGTGGAAGACTAGTTATGGCATTTAAGGGAGCAGGGTTTGGGATTACTTGTGCTGATACGACACCTCCACTAACGATCGCCAGAGAAACTATGAAGAAAATCGCTACAGCACGTGAATATCTTGAGACTTTTTTAGATTTCAATCCTAAATAAATCCAAAAAGTCACCAAAAAAAGCATCAGCAATATTGCTAATGTACCACTTGAATTTATCATGAATACCTCGGTATGCCCGTGGAAACTGTGGGTTTAATGCTGACGCTGGAAAACTTAGTCTTTTCTTAGGTAGTATTACAGTACCTAATTACTGCGCTTTTATAATAGCATCCCCCGTACATTTACGGCTGTTTTTTAAAAATGTATTTGCTTTCTCTCAATTCACCAAGAATGATAAGGATTATGGTATTTTTTTTGCTTAGAGATATTTCGTAAAAAAGGATTATGGTATTTTTTTTGCTTAAAGATATTTCGTAAAATACGAGTACTACATTTGAATCTTGTTTGATGAAAAGCTCAGAGGTTGTTTATAAATGATTATCAAGTAATAGAATGAGGCTTTTGAAGTCGTTTCGTTTCAACATTAAACGAATCATGACTGCGTAAATCATAGACTCGCTGATTTCTGGAATAAACTCATAACCTTTGCTTAAACGACGGTATTGAGCGCCTGATTTCCTCTTCTTTACATTTCTTTAGAAATAGTTTCTAAGTAGCGAGTAATTTTCACACCTTCATTCCTTGTTAGCCTAGAGAGTAAAGTAAAAACTCCAAGAGCATTAGGAATATTCATGTACGTATTAATTGGCGGAGCAGGTTTAGTGGGGCTAAGTTTAGCGCAGAAGCTGGTAGAGTTGGGGCATACTGTTGCGGTTATTGATATTGACCCTACCGCTTGTCGTTATGCTCGCGAACAAGTTGGGGCAATGGCTTTTGAAGGAAGTGCTGTGATTGTAACTAAACCAGGATGTTTACACCAAGTCATCGATTTTATCGAAGGCTGTAATAATTGATAATTAATTTTAGGGTTAATTATTCAAAAATCAAATCTAAACGCTGTTGGGTTTCTTCGAGTGCTTTTGTTGGTGAAGATTTACCCAACAATACAGATTCTATTGCCCGCCCTAAGCTGTCGGAAATTCGATTGTAACCAGGAAAAATCGGACGCGATCGCCCATATTTTGCTTGCTCTAAAAATACTTTTACTTGGGGAATTTTATTCATAAATTCCTGATATTTCGGATTTTCACGAGACTTCAAATTCACTGGTAAATAGCCAGTTCCCAAGGCTAATTCTGTCTGGAATTCTTCGCTCAAAGTATACTCGACAAACTTAAAAGCTGCTTTTTCGCGTTCTGGTGTAGTTTTGAAAAAGAAGAGATTCTCACCACCAATCACGGTAGCAGGTTTTTCACTAACAGGAATGGGAAAAACATCAAAATCGACGCCAGTGGTTTGAAATTGCCCCAGGTTCCAAGGGCCATTTAATTGCATTGCGACTTTACCACTGAGCAAGTCATCTGTCTCATAACCGCGTTCTGGCCCAGATAAAATAGCAGAACCTTCGGTAATTAAATCACGCCAGAATTGCAAAGCTGCGATCGCCCCTTGATTATCTTTCAAATCTACAGCTGCGGCATTCTGTGAATCACCACTCACTAACTCGCCACCGCTACTCCACATAAACGGTAGCCAAGTGAAGACTGTAAATTCTCCTTTCCCCAAAGGGAGAAACATGCCATATCGATCTGTTCGCCCATCGCCATTGGTATCGCGAGTCAATTTCTTAGCAACTTGCCCAAATTCCTCCCAAGTGCGGGGTAATTCAGTAATTCCCGCTTCCTTAAACAAACTTGGACGATAAAAAATACCAACATTATTCGTGGCAAACGGCACAGACCAAATCTTGCCGTTATATTTCATTGATGCATACAAAGTGGGGTCAATTTCGCCTTTAATTGGAGATTTTTCTAGCATTTCATCCAAAGGTAAAAGCGCCCCAAGTTCCACCAATTGACCGGCGATCGTCGGATTGTACCACAACAAATCAGGAGGTGCATTGCCTACAACTGCTGCCAAAATCTTGGGCGTTTGCTGATCCTGTTGCCCGATATAAAGCGATTCTACTTGAATATCTGGGTGAGATTGATTGAATTTGTCCACCAACTTTTGCAGTACATCCCGATTTGGCGGCGGATTTACCCCTTGCCACAAAGTTAAATGAATTACATTATCTTGTTTAACACCAGGTAGAATAGCTCGACATCCAGCTATAGCTACTATGCCCACCAATAATATCAGCAGCAACTTCCTCAAGTAGTTGGGCAGTTTCTTTCTTTTTCGCTTGGTATGCCGAGGAGGCGAAAAATAATTTTGCATGATGTTTATTAAATTAGGCATTAGGTATTGGGTACTGAGAAACTATTCCTAAATATTTATTTTCTTGTCCCCATTCCCCAGTCCCTAGTTCCCCAGTCCTCAGTCTCTTCTAGCAAATGTACCTTTGCATATGGGCAAAAGCTAGGTATATTCTAATCTTTGGTAGAGTTTTGATAATTTAAGGTTATGGCAGGACATAGTAAATGGGCAAATATTAAGCGCCAGAAGGCGGTAGTAGATGCAAAAAAGGGAAAAACCTTCACTCAGCTATCTAGGGCGATTATTGTTGCCGCTAGAAGTGGCGTACCAGATCCAGCGCTGAATTTTCAACTTCGCACAGCGATTGACAAGGCAAAAGCAGCAAGTATTCCTAATGATAATATTGAACGGGCGATCGCTAAAGGTGCAGGCACTTTTGGTGCAGACAGCGCGAATTTTGAAGCCATTCGCTACGAAGGTTACGGCCCCGGTGGTGTAGCAATTTTGATTGAAGCGCTGACAGATAATCGCAATCGCACAGCCGCTGATTTGCGTGCAGCTTTTAGTAAAAATGGCGGTAATCTGGGTGAAACGGGTTGCGTTAGCTGGATGTTTGACCAAAAAGGGGTTTGTGTCGTCCAGGGTGTGGTTAACGAAGAACAGCTTTTAGAAGCATCCCTAGAAGGTGGTGCCGAGTCTTATGAAATGACTGAAGATGAAATGTCTGAGGTATTTACTGAAATCGGAAATTTAGAAACCCTCAGCCAGACACTCAAGGATAAAGGCTTTAAGGTGACTGATGCTGAATTGCGCTGGGTTCCCAGTAATAGTGTAGAAGTTACCGATCCCGAACAGGCGCGATCGCTTTTTAAATTAATTGAGACTCTAGAAGGCTTAGATGATGTTCAAAATGTCACAGCTAACTTTGAAGTTGCAGAAGAATTGATGAGTCTCAGCATTTCTTAATAAAAATCTCTCCCAAGAGACATGAAAGATTCACATCAATTACAACGTAATGACATACACCTATTGGATAGTTGTACTGTTCAACAATTGATGAGGAATTGCAAGTGAATAAGTTCGCTAAAGCTTTCGTTTTGGCTTTAATATTTGCTGCGCCAGTAGCCATTTCTGCACCTGCTGTTCAAGCCGGAACTATCCACTCTACTAAAATAAAAGCTGCCAAAGTTCATCAGAAACACTACAGACACCACAAGCATCACTTAGTTCACAAAGCTCATAAATAGTTAGTCTTAACTACAAAAAATTGTAGTTAATCTGTAATCAAATTTAGTCTCCGTTTTACACCAACACCATTGTATTATTCAACCCGCTGTAATTTCTCATAATCAGCGGGTATTTCCAATTAATTCATACCGATAAAGATTTAGGGAAAATTTAATTCTGTTGAAATATTATACAACCTAGCTTCTAAAGCCAGCGATAAAGCTTATTTGACTTGGGAATTTACAAATTCTTAATTATGTTTGAATTTCATGATTTATTAGGGTCGGTGTTGCCACTAAGAATTGCTTGGAACACATTCCCTACTAAAGATAAAAATGCTGCAACTAACAATATGAGCATTAAACTAGCAAGAGCAGCAAAGGGAGAGGTGATAAACAAAAGTAAAAATGCAAACATTAAAATTGTTAGTAGCGTTCTATTCATCTTTTTTAGCCTTTTAGAGTAACTTATCTCAAATTAACTAATTCAGTCATGTATTTGTGTATATCTAACTGAAGGAATTAGTCTAATTCTCTAGTGGCATTTTGAAGCTAATTCTAAAGTAATACTAAAACTACACAAAAGATATAGGGCTATGATTTAATAGACATCTCCGAAAAAGAATGTAGAGACGTAGCACTGCTACGTCTCTACAAGGGTTGTGGTTAACTCTGTGCAGATCGAAAAGCCTGATTTCCTACTTCTGATTCCTTTGCCTACTAGCAGCGATCGCACCTAAAATAAACTAGTTTCACCAAAAAGATACCCGACTTTTTGTAAAAATCGAGTATCTTTCTGTTTGAGAATTATTAACTATGGATACAATGTTAAAAAACTGGTTTTAACATACTTTTATTGAAAATAATCTTCAAGCGTGTTTGCGCTTGCGAGTGGAAACAATACCAAAAGCGCCCATTGCTAAAAGGCCAAGTACAGAAGCAGGTTCTGGAACTGTTTGGAAACCTTCTGGTGGTTTCTCTGCAAAGTAAACTTCATCCAAAAAGTTCCCTATGGAGGGATTACCACCAGCCGCAGCTACTGAATCAAACTGCCAACGTGTTGTACCACCAGTAGCCACGGTTGTGCCCTGATACTCTACCCAAGCTGTGTTACCAGTGTTGTATATTTGACTGAAAAGGGTTGTATTGGTAGTAAGGTCAATAAGAGATAAACGCATTGTATCTACACCCTGACGACCGCGATGGAAAAATCGCCAAAACATAGTTGAACCAGCTGTAGTCTGTACGTCTTGATATAAGCTAGATACCTGATTAGCATTAAGTTCAGCATATTGATTTGTACCTAATGCTCCAGCATGGAAGAGTCTGGGAGTTTGAATTTCAATTTTATTATCGGTGGCTGTAGTCTCCCATCCAGGAATAAGAGATTCATCAATTGAGTCCCATGTTTTGGAAGCAGAAACAATGGTGTCTTCAAAACCACCATTAATTAAGGCTGCTGCGTGAGCTTCTTGTGCATTTGTGACAATTCCCAAAGACATAGCTACAGATCCAACAGCTGCCACAGCCAATTTGTTAATGTTTTTCATGTTCACCGTTATATCGAACTTTCCAGACCTCTCAAATATAAGTTTCAGTCTTCAATATTTGGGTTAAGACACCGTGAAATAGCGGTCATAATATATAAAGACAGTAATTTATTTTACGGTAATTTTGAAATTTAATTACGTAATTTTACGTAATTAAATTTTGGATGCTTGTTGGCAAGGCGATTCAGGTCGTAAATCTACAATCTCTTTTACTATTCCTCTGAGCTTGCTCAAAAAGCCGCGATCGCGTCAAAATAAGAGTTAAGATGCTGTAATTTATCTTCACAATGGCGCTAGCAGAGCTTAATCAAACTCTTTACTCTCCCCAAACACCATCAGACAACCGGGGATACGAATATGATTTGGTAATTGTAGGCGGTGGAATTGTTGGGTTAACTCTCGCCTCCGCCTTAAAAGATTCTGGCTTGAGTGTGCTGCTGATTGAGGCAAAAGTGGCATCAGCGGCGGTAGCTAAAGGTCAAGCCTATGCAATTCACATGCTTTCGTCCCTGATTTACCAAGGAATTGGAGTTTGGGACAAAATGTTGCCTCAAATCGCCAAATATTGCCGGGTTCGTCTTTCTGATGCCGATTATCCCGGTGTGGTGGAATTTGTCACAGACGACATAGGTACGCCAGAGTTGGGTTATGTGGCGGAACACCAAGCAATATTGGAACCTTTACAGGAGTTCGTTGGAGATTGTGCAAATGTGACTTATCTGTGTCCGGCTGAGGTGGTAAATACCCAGTACCAACGGGACGCTGTAGCCATAGATATTAAAGTTGCTGGTGAACTACGAACTATCAAGAGTAAATTACTCGTAGCCGCAGATGGATCGCGATCGCCCATTCGTCAAGCTGCTGGAATCAAAACCTCTGGCTGGAAATATTGGCAGTCTTGCATCGTTGCATTTGTCAAACCCGAAAAACCCCACAATAACACTGCTTACGAAAGATTTTGGTCTAGCGGCCCCTTTGCGATTTTACCTTTACCAGGGAACCGCTGCCGGATTGTGTGGACAGCGCCTCACGAAGAAGCAAAAGCTTTATGTGCGTTAGATAATGAGCAATTTTTAAGAGAATTAACCCGTCGCTATGGCAATCACATGGGTAAATTGGAACTACTAGGCGATCGCTTTGTTTTTCAAGTACAACTTATGCAAAGCGATCGGTATGTTCTTCCCCGGCTAGCATTAATTGGTGACGCTGCACACAACTGTCATCCCGTCGGCGGACAAGGTTTAAATTTGGGTATTCGCGATGCAGCAGCTTTGGCACAAGTAATACAAGCAGCGCACAAAGCAGGTAAAGATATTGGGGAGATTCAAATTCTCAAACGTTATGAACGCTGGCGCAAGCTGGAAAACTTGACGATTTTGGGTTTTACCGATTTGTTAGATCGGATATTTTCTAATAATTTCTTGCCTGTGGTGTTGGTTCGTCGCTTAGGTTTATGGTTATTGCAGCGAGTACCTGTGTTAAAAGTATTTATGCTGAAGTTGATGATCGGTTTGAAGGGACGGACTCCAGAATTGGCAAAACGCTAAACCCTAAACCAGACCAGCTTGAAAAATTTGGTTTGGGGTGAGATTCAATTCGGGAAAAGTTTGGGAAATAATGCGATCGCTTTCTCGAAACTTACTTATTTGATATTCCCCGTCAACCAAATTACAAACAGAGATTGTCGATTGCTTGGGGTTACCAATAAAATTACGTCCACCCAAGGCAGCATAATCGACAATCCAGTATTCGGGGATGCCCATTTCCTCGTAATCAGCATATTTTAAATAGTAATCGTCCCGCCAATTGGTTGATACAATCTCAATTACCAAAGGTATCGATGCACACAGGCTAACGGTAGATCCTTTTTTCCATAATTTTTCGTTTGCCAGATTTGCACGATTTAGCACCAACACATCTGGGATATAACCAGAATCTTTTTCAGGAGGTCTAACGATAACTTGATTGGGGATACTATAAAGGAGGTTTAATTGGTCAATTGAAGCACTGAGCTTTATTGTCAAAAATCCTTTAAGTTCTTCGTGTTCCCCTACTGGTTGCGCCATCTCAACAATATCTCCGTTATGTAGTTCGTAGCGTACTCGCCGAGTTTCGGGTAACCAATCGACAAATTCTTCAAAGGTTACTAACTTGGGTATGGCTTGAGTCATAAATGATAGAGAATTACTGATGATATAAATATTATCTCTAATGTAGAGAACTGCGGACTGCTTTTCCACCACAGGTAAATGTGTATAATTGAACCTCATCTTACAAGATCGAGCGATCGCACTTAATCTGTGGTTTCTCACATATTTAAGGATCATCTTTGCTCGTTATTCAATTATTCTTGGGATAGTATAAAAATTGTTACATTTATCATGATGATAGATGTAATAGCGTTTAATGTATGCTACACACCCAGTACTGTCAACCGTAAGATTGAAAATTAGTATTTTTCTACATAAAATTAAAAATCTGAAATTAAAAATTGGTAACACTGATGGTTAGGAGTGCTAGAGTTTCAAGAAATTCATCGGAACTTTTCAGCGGGTATTCATGCTGAAGAAACTACAGAAAAAGCAAATCTCCATAATTGCCGCTGGGGCCCTGTTTGCCTTTTCAGCTGGGGCAATGGTATCAGCACCTGAGATTGGCAAATCTCTGGGGCAATGGCTCAAATTGGGTAAAAATCACGTAGAGCAAACATCTGAGGCTAGCGTTGCCCAATCAGCGGTCTTTGGGCTGATATCACAATCTCTGCCAGAACGGGCGGGAAAACTAGCTGCCATTGCAGCGCAGTCCCCTTCCCCAGACCGCAATCGCGCTCGTTATCTTTTGGCGAGTGATTACATTGAAAGAACCCAAGGGAAAAAAGCCCTGGCTTTGTTGGAAGGATTAGAGAAAGATTATCCCATTCTCGCGCCTTACATTTTGCTCAAACAAGCTCAGGCAGAGGATATGCTGGGTGAGGACGGCAAAGCTTCGGATCTCAGGCGAAAAGTGCTGAAAGAATATCCCAAAGAAGCAGCCACAGTTAAAGCGCTGTATTTAATTGCACAACCAAAGGAACAGGAAACCGCCATCGCTCAATTTCCTTCTAATCCTTTGACTTGGGAAATTATCCGCAAACGCTTACAAGAAAATCCCAATCAGCCAAAATTACAGTTGATATTGGCAAAATACGCCTATGATCAACCAGGCATAGTGGGGGTTTTGGATCAGTTAGTTAAACAACCTACCCTCAAAGCTGAAGATTGGGAACTCATTGGTACAGCCTATTGGGAAAATAATCAATTTCTCAAAGCCGGGAATGCTTATGCCAAAGCACCCAAAACAGCCCGCAACCTCTACCGCACCGCGCGGGGGTTACAGGTAGGGGGCAAAGATAGAGAAAAAGCAATAGCCACCTATAAACAACTGGTGCAGCAATTTCCCCAAGCTAAAGAAACTGGAACTGCACTGCTGCGATTAGCAGAAATAGCAAAAACTTCCAAAGACGGCTTGCCTTATCTTGACCAGGTAATTAGTAAATTCCCCGATCAAGCTAGTACTGCACTGGTACAAAAAGCTAAAACTTTCCAAGCACTCAAAGATCAAAAGTCAGCTAACTCAGCTTGGCAATTACTGTTAGGCAAGTACGGTAATTCTGACGAAGCAGCAGAGTATCGCTGGAAAATCGCCCAAGATAAAGCCAACAACAAAGATTACATTGGTGCATGGCAATGGGCAGAACCAATTGTTAGCAACAACCCCAACAGTATTTTGGCTCCGAGAGCAGGCTTTTGGGTAGGTAAATGGGCAGCTTCACTAGGAAAACAGCAAGAGTCTCAAACTGCTTATGAGTATGTAATTAGCCAGTTTCCCTACTCTTACTATGCATGGCGATCGGCGACGATGTTAGGGTTGAATGTGGGCAACTTTGACAATGTGCGCTCAATGAACCCGGAAGTCGTCGCACCCCAGCGTTCATTACCTCCTGCGGGTTCTGAAACTTTCAAAGAATTGTATCTGTTGGGTCAAGACCGCGATGCTTGGTTACAGTGGCAAACAGAATTTCAGAACAAAATTCAGCCAACAGTAGCAGAGCAATTTACTGAAGGGTTGATGCAGCTAGCAAGGGGAGAAAATCTCATAGGAATTGACAAAATTTCTAAATTAGAAGACCGGGAAATACCAGCTGAACTTGCCGAATATCAAACTCTCAGCAAACAAATCTCCTATTGGCAAGCGCGTTATCCATTTCCCTATCTGCGAGAGATTGAAAAGTGGTCTACTGAGCGTCAACTCAATCCTCTGTTAGTCACTGCCTTAATTCGTCAAGAGTCTAGGTTTCAACCAAAAATTAAATCTGTGGCAAATGCTACTGGCTTAATGCAAGTATTACCGAGTACAGCTCAATGGATTGCCCCACAAATCAAGTTGAATAGCAAAACAATAAACTTAGAAAATCCCAACGAAAATATCATGCTGGGTACATGGTATTTGGATCATACCCATCAGCAATATAACAATAATTCCTTGTTGGCGATCGCTAGTTATAATGCTGGGCCTGGTAATGTCTCCAAATGGCTGCAAACTCTGACTACGCAAGATCCAGATGAGTTTGTGGAAGACATTCCTTTTGATGAAACCAAAAATTATGTGCGTCAAGTATTCGGCAATTACTGGAATTATCTCAGGCTTTACAACCCGGAGATTTCTAGCATAGTGGCAAAGTATTCGACTACGCATCCAAAACTGCCGACGCAATGAAATGGGGGACTGGGGAGAGGGGAGAGAGGGGAGTGTGGGGAGTGTGGGGAGTGTGGGAAGTGTGGGAAGTGTGGGGAGATGGGGAAAAAGAGAATTTATGCTTCCCTTTCCTCCCACCCCTCCGTCTCCTCCCACACCTCCCACACCTGCCACCCCTCCGTCTCCTCCCACACCTCCTGCTTGCCCCATGCCCAGTTTGGCCGATATTTAATACTCGAAAACTTCGGACGACATGAGGCCGTCAGCTACTTTGGTGACGGCGCCGGTCATTGTGATTGTAAAATCTTCGCTGATGGCGATCGCAATTTGTCCTCCTGGCATGTGAACTGCAATTTCTGAATCACACAGGTTCAATTTGTGGGCAACAGCCGCTGCTGCACTGCTACTACTGCCAGATGCTAAGGTGTAACCTGCTCCTCTTTCCCAAATCTCAATTTGAATATTTTGCCGATCTTTAACTTTCATAAACTGAACGTTGGTACGGTTGGGAAAGTAAGGATGAACTTCTAGTAAAGAACCATACTGCTTGGCTATTTCGGGTGTGATTTCGGGTAACTGGATAACGCAGTGTGGATTTCCAATAGTGGCTGCACAAAAGCTAAAAGTTTGGTCGGCAACGGTAATACTTTCTTTGAGAACTTCTCTGGAGTACCCTGTCACCGGAATCTTTTGACTTTGGAAGCTTACACGACCCATTTCTACTTGAACACTTTTACCTGACTGGGCAACTCGCGCTATGACTCGCCCGCCAAGGGTGTCAATATCAAATTCTTCTTCTTTAACAAGCTGGTTATCCCACAAATAGCGAGAAAATATTCTCAACCCGTTGCCACTTTTCTCTGCCTCAGTGCCATCTGGGTTAAAAATCCGCAATCCAAATCTGGCATTGTTGGATGGTAAGGGGCCAAAGAGAATGCCGTCTGAGCCAATTCCAAAGTTTCGATGACAAATTCGCTCAATTTTTTCTGGGGTTAATTCAAATGCTAAATCTTGAGGAGAAATAACTAAATAATCATTACCGAGAGCATGATACTTTGAGTATTTCACTTGAGCAAACATAGCAGATATCTTAAAAAATAGATGTATTTAGGTAATTAAAGTATCTTTATATTTACTGAATTTAGGTTACTAATTTTTGAAAAACCTTAAGATTTATATTATTTTAGCAGATAAATAATTCTATTTCTTTCTTTATCAGTAACTATTCATAAAATGGATATGCAGCTTTGTGTATTATTAGTGTAGTATAATCAAGTAGTGAGCCAAAATTCAGAATTCAGCAATTTTTAAAATAGGAGTCTTAAAGCCACCTATTCATAGATATTCATCCGCTTTTTTCTGAGGTCGGGGCTTTTGCTAGCCAATAAGAGTATTATATTTTACAAAACTACCGACACATATCATTAACGAAATATTATGCTGTTTAGTCCAAACAACTTGCCCTATTGGATTTTTCTGGGAATGGGGGTTTTGCTGTTCTTTTTTATGATAATTTCCGGGGGTGGAGAGCAAGATTTTGATATTGATGCAGATGTGGATGTAGATGTAGATGCAGATGTAGAGGCAGAAAGCAATAACGAATTGGGCTTTGGGCAATTCTTGGGATGGGCTGGGATTGGGAAAGCTCCATTAATATTGTTACTGGCTACAGATTTGAGTTTGTGGGGCGTTTTGGGGTGGATGTTGAATGTTTGGTTTGGTGGAGTTTTCAATAGTAGTCTTGGTGGTTTTATTGGGAGCATTATATTATTTGTTTCGTTAATTATTAGCTTATTATTAGGAGGATTAATAGCGCGACCAATTGGCAAAATATTTGCAGAGTTTGGTGAAGATGTGAGTAGCGATCGCTTAATAGGTTGCGTTGGAATTGTTATATCTGCTTATATTCCAACTGAGAATCAAGGCAGAATCGGACAAGTAGATGTGCTAGATGCAAAACGCAATCTTTTAACAGTTAGTGCTGTTCTACCAGACTGGGGAACTATTGCACCACAGCGTGGAGAAAGAGTTTTAATTATTGAACACAAAGCACAAATTTATGTAGTTATTGCTAAAGATAGCCCCGACGAAGAACACTGGTTAAATAATTCATCTCGTAAAGATTCAAATTCTTAAGAGGAAAATAATATGCTTTTTTGGTTGACTTTTATCCAGTCTTTACCGAGTGTCGAAATAGCTGAAGTTCCACAGGTTAATTTACAACGACAAAAACAAATAACATTAATTGACCAAACACTACCAGTAAAAGTTATGCCTAATTTTGCTCAAGTAAATGGTGGATTAGTTTTTCCAGTGGTGATTGCTAGCTTAGTTTTATTACTATTACTCAGTTTGTTTGCTTATACGCGGGTTTATGTAGTGACACCCAACAACGAAGCTTTCGTCAGGACTGGGGGTCTTTTTATTAAAAAGAAAGCGGTAATTCTCTATGGCGGTTGCATTATCCTACCGGGATTTCATCAGCTGACACGGGTACCTCTGCGAGAAATTTCCATTGATGTGGAACGGACTGGTAAACTTGCAGTCCGGACTAGAGATTACTTACGAGCAGATATCCGCGTGACTTTTTATGTATGTATTAATGCCTCCGAAGAAGATGTGTTGACAGCAGCCGCTAGACTATCTCAAAGTGGCAGTAAAATTACTCCGGAAGATATCAAAAATGCATTAGAAAAAAGAGCAGATGACGCAATTAGGGCAGCAGCCAAAACGAAAGATTTAGCAGAAATTGATTCTGATAAATTGGGATTTGCTCAGGAAGTGCTGAACTTAGTCGGCCCGGATTTGAAAAAAGTCGGGTTAACTTTAAATAATATTGCGATTTCAGAAATATTAGAAAGTGTTACCTACGATCCAGATAACTTTTTTGATGCCCAAGGTGTGCGCTTGCGAACAGAAATTATTCAGCGCTCGATTCAACAAAAACGGGAAGTAGAGTTAGCCACACAAGTAACAATTGAGCAAAAAGAACTGGATGCCCAAAAGCGATCGCTCCAAATTGCCCAAGAACAAGAAAGTGCGAAACTAGAGCAAAAGTTGCAAGTAGAAGCACTAAAAGCACAGCGAGAACGGGAAATTCAAGAATCTAAAGATAGGGAAGCTGCAACAGTACGCCGAACTAAAATTTTGCAGGAGAAATCAGTTGAAGAAGAAGAAATCCGTAAAAAACTATCGGTGCAACAAAGCCAAATTGAAGCTGATATTTCTCTAGAAGAACGCAATAAACAGCTAAAGGTAGTACAAGCACTGCAAAAACAGGAATCTGAACTTGCAGAGATTACACGCCAACAAACTGTAGAATCAGGAAAACTACAAGCACAAGTGCAGATAGTTGAGTCAGAACGGCTGGCAAAACTAGCTCAAGAAGATGTAGCGATCGCCATTGCTAACAAAAAACGCGAAAGCTTTGTGGCACAAGCACAACAAGCCAAAGCCGAGGAATCAGTTAAAACCGCCGGGGAAGTGGAAAAAGCCGAACGCAACAAACAGCTATCGATTATCGCTGCGGAACGAGAAGCGCAAGAAAAGAGTATTGGCGATCGTAACATTGTGGAAATCGATGCTTTCCGCCGCCGTCGTCAAGCCGAAATTGCCCAACAAGCAGCAGAATTAGAAGCAGAAGCAATTCGCACCTTAGCAGCAGCTAACCGTGACCAAGTTTTAGCAGAAGCCGAAGGTATTCGCGCAAAAATCGCTGCTGAAAATTCCATTAGTAATGCCAATCTCACCGCCAAAATTATTACAACAATTTGGCCAGAATTAGCCGACAAATTACCAGAAATTGTCACTGCCTTAGCACCGCAACCAGGAGTTTTAGGAGATACTCGCATTTATTCATTCCCTGGTGCAAATGGTAGTAACGGCAGTCAAGATATTAACAAATTGCTACTATCTACTAGCGGGCTTTCCTTAATAAATACTTTACTTGACGAAGGTAAGTTAGGTGAACTAATCGGTCAAATCAATCAGCTAGTGCGTGGCAATAACCAAGTAATAGCTGGTACATCAACTCACCCTACCTTAGAAAATCTCCCAGCACCAACTGTCATCGAAAACAATATACAAACTGATGGCAATAATTTGTAATTCAGTTTTGTAATGTTGATTTAGAAAGAGTAAACAGCAAATAGAATACGCTTCAATACTGCTCGGGTTTTGCATTTTGAACTCGGAATTTGGTTTGGGGAAAAGGGTAAAGGTTTTTTCTTTCCCCTTTACCCTTCCCCTTTTCCCCAAAACCCGACAAGTATTGGAATACGCTTGGGGCTTTTACTCTGACGCATACAGCGTACTTCATTTAGCTGAAATACGCTGTATTGCTGTTGTGGACGATTTATTTTTGCAGTTAATTACAGAGAGATAATGTCTGTAGCCTTCATTTTTGCTTAAAAAGAGCAGGAGTAAGAATACAGTTTCTTTATGTAGAGGATGTTCTTTCACGAGGATTTTATAATACTTTGAAAATATAAATATTAACTTTATTTTTCTGGCAGTAAAAATAGCATTTTTAAGGTGATATTGATTGAAAAAGTTACTCAAATGTTAATTTGAGTAGGAAACATAAATCTAGTAATTATCCTCTGTTAGTTCCTGGCGACTAAATAACATAATTGATGCAGAACAGAGAAAAAACAGGAACTAAAAATAATGTCTTTTAAGAAAATTGCTTGTATTGCTGCTCTCTCGACAATCGCTTCTATTAGTTATGCTGGTTCAGCACATGCTTTAGGATTTACATATGAAGCTGGGTCTTACCGCCAACCTACAGCAACAAATGAAGGTGTTTTTTCTAGCAATGTTAATAGCGCAGGTTATACAACCTTTGATTTTAATAATAGCCAAGTACCAGGCAACGACCTAGTGAAATATTCTTTTTCTAAAGGTACTTATTCTACTACAGCTTATTCTGGTCAAACTGGTATTTACTCAGACGTTTGGGCACCTTCTGGCGCTAACGCAGAAGTTAACCAAACTAATTATTTAGCAGTTTTCTCTGATAGCGATACCATCATTGAAGCTCAGGGTAATAATACTTTTAGTTATTTCGGTTTTGATGCAGGTGCTCTAAGTGTAGGCAACACATTAAAATTCTTCAGTGGAACCACTTTAATAAAAGAGTTAACATACGACATCTTAAATGGAGCAGCTACTGTTGGAGCTTCCCAACATGGTGGTCAAAAGAATGGCTTCTTTGAGTTTTTCTCAGAAGGTGGGAATGACAAATTTAACAAAATTGTAATTTCTCAGACACAAGGTGGCGGCTTTGAAAGTGATAACCATACATTTCGCGTTGAAAGTGTGCCCGAACCTAGTGTTACTTTAGGTATGCTAGCTGTAGGCGGGTTATTTCTACGCAAACGTAAAAACCAAAAACTACAAGCCGCAAAGGAATCTGCTTAAACAAAAGTTTAGTTTTGCTAAGTTAATAAAATTTCCTGTAAAAGCGTTCTCTACAAAGCGAAGGATTTCCAAAATCCTTCGCTTTGGTTTATTTAATAGAAGTATTTTTTCGCTGACTAGCTCAAGAAGATGTCGCGATCGCCATTGCGAATAAAAAATGCGAAAACCTTGTGTATCAGGTATTCTGTGAAATGGTATAAGTAATGAGCCGAGATATAAACATCTCGGCTCAACACCGCAAATAATTAAACTAGGACAAAGCTGGATTCCACCAGCTGATTAGCTTTTACTCCAGCCAACAGCCCTAACGTATCATTACCAAAGAAAATCGCAGCACTGCCATTCACATTGGCAAAGGTTAGTTGACCAAAACTTAGTCCGCCGGATAAGCCGATGGAGTCTTGTCCAAGGGTAAAGTCTTGGATTGTGTCGGTGCCGTTGCCATTACCAGTCAGGACGAAGATATCTCGACCATTACCACCATTGAGCAGGTCATCGCCCTCTTTGCCCCAGAGGACATCAACTCCATTACCACCGGACAACGTATCATTGCCAGCATTACCAAACAAAGTATCTTTGCCATTCCCCCCGCTTAAATTATCATCTCCACCAGTGCCGATGAGGATACCTTTGCCATTGCTGCCATTAACGGTTTTGCCGACTTCTAAGGTAACGATCGCCTGACTGGTGAGGCTACCATCGCTGACTGTGTACTTGAAGCTGGCCGTACCGCTAAAGCAGGAGTTCGGGGTAAATATAACATTGCTAGCGCTGAGGGCAACGCTACCACCCACAACATTGCTAAATCCATTGGGTAAAATCGACAGCGTTGTGTTGGCATCGGAGTCAGTGTCGTTAGCCAGCAGAGTGGCGATGGGGATTAGCTTCGCCACACTCTGGTTAGCTGTGAAGCCAGTGTCATTATTTGCAGTGGGAGCTTCATTGACATTTGTAACTGTCAATATAAAGTTAGTGGTGGCATCAGGAGTGCTGCCTACATTGGCATCATCCACTGCAACACTAACCGCATAGCTAGATTTTGTTTCAAAATCAAGGCTGGTGTTGGCTTTGAGGTACAAAATATTGCTAGCAATTTCAAAGGCGCTAGCGTCAGTTCCGCTGAGGCTGAGGACGTTAGTGCCCAGAGCATCATCGGTCACAGTGATATCTGCAACTTTAATCCGTGTTGCGGTGCTGGTGTTTTCAGCAATTGTATTGACCGGATTATTCAGGACTACAGCGGTGGGAGCTTGATTCACAGTTACAGTTGTGCCTGGAGAGCCAGTCTCTAGAACATTGGATGCAACAAACGCACCATTGACTCCGGCGGCACTCAAGGTGGAAACGGTTGGCAGTGGAAGCGTGGTACTGCCTAGACCAGCCTTATTGTCAAATGTAAAGCCTGTGGTAGATGTACCAAAGCTAATGCCAGTAATCCGGTTTCCGCTCGAATCAAAGAGATTTACCGCATCGCCCCCGGTACTTAGACCAATGCCAGAACCACTGTAAGTACCGATAGTGAAGTTACTGGGGGCATTATTGCCAAACCATGCCGTTTTAAATGCCGTTGCGGTGGTGGCATTACCTTCGATAAAGATAACCGATTGCCCAGGGGCG
>JAVRCH010000034.1:0-35420 GCA_034530795.1 Nostoc sp. DedQUE12a | reverse complement strand
AGATCGGCGATTAAAAATCTCTGGAGCACAATGGGATGAATCTAATGTCTCTCAAGTTCTCAAGCATCGCTGTGCTTATCTTAACGCCCAGCTTTAGAACCTCTTTAGTTCATATGTTCTAGCAAAGTTGACATACTCCCTCTGTAATCAGTGGATAAAGTGAATTTTCAAATAATCCAATTGTAGAAAAGCGACTCCGATAAAGTGAAACTGCCTTCTCAACTAATGCATTATCTGAAGTCTTGAGTAGTTGCGAAAAACTATCTTTGAGTGGAGGCCCAATACACCAATGCAATTCCTCAGCATCCGGTGATTGGTAGCCGAGTTCAGATAAAGCATACTGAATACAGCGAGTAACACCAAGCTTAGGATCTGTCAATGTTCCATCTAAATCGAAAAGAATAGTATTAAAAATCATATTTGCTGGGCAAACCTCTGCGTAACTCTGTGTTTGACTCTGCGCCCACCGAAGTTTTGATCGGCGGAAGCCGCCGCTCAAACTTCTCTCTGCGTTTAAAAACAAAAGTTTGTTTACTCAATTAACTTTTTATAATCCCCAATCCTAGTTCTCATTCCTCCCAATCTTGAGCGATTGAAAAAAGCTTTCTCCACTAAGTAAAGCAATCCCAAACGTGACAATCCCAATACCCATAATTTGAGTCAAGTTTAAAGTTTCACTAATAGTTACCCAGGCTACTATCGCCGTTAAAGCTGGACTGCTAGAGCCGATTATTGATGCGGTAGTTGCACCAATCATCCGAATTCCTAAATTGTTCAAGATGTGTCCGATAAAGCTAACTAAACCCGAAAAAATACTACCAATCCACAGAGGTGTCCAGTCAAGTTGAGCAGTAGGAACTGGCCAGAACAGTAAGCTAACACCAGAGAGTACCAGGGTGGAAGCAAAGCTGATCCAAGTGAAGGGAACTGGATGAAATTTTTCTAAACATTTTTGGGCGATGACGTTATAGAAGGCATAAACAACGCCAGAACTAACACTGGCCAAAATGCCAACCATGATGGTATGATTGCTGTGAGTTCCAGAAGATTGGGGAATAACAAGAACGCAACCTATCAAAATAATTCCCATCACCAACCAACGCAACAATGTAGGGCGTTGACCAAAAAACTTCCAAGATAGCAACGCCGTAAATACGGGATAGGTGAAGAAAAGGGTTGTAGCAATTCCAGTGGGAATTAAGCCAATAGCAATGTAGATTAAGGCAATGTAGACAAACATCAGCACTCCACAGCTAAAGGCTTGAATCAGGACATTCCGATTTTGGCGAGTGAACAACTCTCGTAATTCTATAAAAGCAGATGGATACAGCTTGAATGACAGAGATGCCATGAGTGGAACTACGAGTAGCATTCGCATGAACATCAACAAGAATGAATTCTGCAAATCCGGTTTAACGTATCCACCAAGTAAATATAAATTGAGTACGAGATGTTCTGAAAACAAAACTCGCACGGTAATGTTGTGAAACGCCAAAACAAAGGACGATAGAAGAACTGTCAGGATGCCTAACACGCAAAAAAGGTTTTTTGAAACCCGATTGTATTGCCCAAACCACTGGACTGACAGACCAGACGAGATTTGAGTTTTTAGGACTCTGGTCTCGTCAATTGTAGGGACGGCCGCCCAGAAAATTCATCATACCATTGAGCAAGTTTGGGATACTTCTGTCGCCATTCCAATTCGGGCAGACGAATTTCTAATCCAAGTGCAGAGGCGAGGGTAATATGAGCCAGCTTAGGAGTTTGGTCGAGTTTTTCGGAAATCTTCTCGAAGTAGTCTAAAATTCGCAAAGCACGCGATCGCTCTAACTCAATTATCTTTGGTGATTGCTCGCTTTCGGCACGGAATATCCGCTCCCGTGCCCAAGTACTAATACCATCGATAAATGCAGTTGTAATACCTTCAAGCTGCTGTGAAAATCCATCAGAATCATCAGCAACAATTTTGATTTCAGGATTTAAGCGATTTAGATAGCTGACAACGATTCGGGTTTCACTCAAGATAAATCCGTCATCAGTGGCTAGAGTTGGCACTTTACCTGTGGGATTGTAATTGAGTAATTCGCTATTGCGATCGCGCACCGTAACTTCTTGCAGTTCCACGCGATCGCTTAAATTTAGCTCAATAATTGCAACCCTAGCTATGCGGGCGTATTGGGATCTTTGTGTGTAAAAGAGTTTCATATCGGATCTCGTACAGTGACTTTCTGCATTTCAATGCGATCGCCCAGATTCAGTTCTAGTGCAATACTGCTCGGGTTTTGCATTTTGAACTCGGAATTTGGTTTGGGGCAAAGGGTAAAGGGTAAAGGGTAAAGGTTTTTTCTTTCCCCTTTTCCCCTTAACCGACAAGTATTGAGTTCTAGTGCAGTTACCCGTGCTATACGTGCATAGGGAGAGTTAGGTGTATAGAAGAGTTTCATGAAAAAGTGCGATCGCCATTTTTAAAGTAAAGCTATCTGAGTGAAATTATCTCGAAGCAGCAGCGAGTTCAGGAGATGCAACTTTACTGAACTGATTTACAGGACGAGGTAAACCAAGATTCTCGCGCAGGGTACGCCCTTCATATTCAGTGCGGAATAAACCCCGGCGTTGCAGTTCTGGAATTACCAAATCGACAAATTCATCCAAACCACCAGGTAGCCAAGGCGGCATAATGTTGAATCCATCAGCACCATCGTTAACAAACCAGTCTTCAAGCTGGTCAGCAATTTGCTCTGGTGTTCCCAAAATTGTCCGATGTCCCCGTGCCCCAGCAATCCACAAATACAGTTGCCTAATTGTCAAATTCTCTCTGCGGGCGAGGTCAGTTATCAACTGTAAGCGACTTTTGCCACCGTTGGTATCTGGCAAATCTGGCAGTGGCCCGTCCAAGGGATATTTCGATAAATCGTGTCCGCCTATAAGTCCTGAAAGTAGCCCTAATCCTACCGATGGATGAATCAACTCTTGAAGTTGCTGGTACTTCTCTTTGGCTTCCTCCTCAGTTTTACCAATTACCGGAAATACACCAGGCATAATCTTGAGATGGTCAGGCGATCGCCCGTATTTGCTCAGTCTACCTTTGACACTAGAATAAAAATTCTGCGCTTCAGCAAGAGTTTGCTGGGCAGTAAAAATTGCCTCTGCTGTTTGTGCGGCTAAGTCTTGCCCAGCCTCAGAAGAACCAGCTTGTACAATCACTGGATATCCTTGGATGGGACGGGCTACATTCAACGGGCCGCGCACTGAGAAATGTTTACCTTTATGATTGGGAATGTGTAGCTTGTCAGGATCGAAATAAATACCCGATTCTTTGTCGCGTAAAAAGGCGTCATCTTCCCAACTGTCCCAAAGCTTAGAAGTAACTTCTAAAAATTCCCTCGCCCGTTCATAACGCAGTGCGTGTTCTAAATGTTCTTCTCGGCTGAAGTTTTTCGCTGCGGCTTCAGCAGACGAAGTGACAACATTCCATCCAGCACGCCCACCACTCAAGTAATCTAGTGAAGCAAACTTGCGAGCGAGGTGGAAAGGTTCGTCATAAGTAGTTGACGCCGTTGCCACCAACCCAATATGCTCTGTCACTACAGATAGTGCCGATAATAAAGTTAGCGGTTCAAAGTGGACGCTAAATTGTCCCGAACGACTAAAAGCTTCTCTTCCTTTTCCTTGATCCCAAATAGCTAAACCGTCTGCAAGAAAGAGCATATCAAATTTACCCCGTTCAGCTGTCTGTGCCAGCCGCTTGTAATGCTGAAAATTCAGGCCTCCGTCAGCTTGAGAATTGGGATGTCTCCAAGCTGCTACGTGATGACCTGAACCTGGTAGAAATGCACCTAGTTTAAGTTGTTTTTTCTGACTCATTTTTTATTTCTACGAAAATTTACTATTAAGTTAGGAGTAGAGACGCGATTCATCGCGTCTGTACAAGAAGAGTTAAGAATTATTCTCTTTGTCTCCCCACTCTCCCCTTAAACCGCCACTGCCTCGCGTCGGTTGTATGCAGAAGAGTCACCCTTGATGGCTTGGCTTTGTTTACCATCAATACCCACTGGAGTGTCACCGACGATTGTTACTCGCTGAACGTGGCGGGCTTGGTTGCCGTAATCAGCAACTGCGTAGTGTTGAGTAGCGCGGTTGTCCCAGAATGCCACATCACCAACTTGCCAACGCCAACGCACTGTATTTTCGGGACGGGTTACGTAAGCTTGGAACAGTCTTAAAATATCGTCCGATTCAGTTGTTGATAGGCCACGAAACTGGCGAACAAAGCCACCAATAAATAACCCACGTTCCCCAGATTCAGGATGAACCCGTACTACTGGGTGAAGCGTCTCATATACCGTCGAGGTGAAAATAGCCCGTTGAGCCTTCACATCTTCAGGAAGGTCGAATCCAGTTGCATAGTCATAGGCATTGCTATGTACTGCCCAAAGTTCATCTGCAAGACTACGCAGATGGTTTGGTAAATCTTGGTACGCAGTCACAGAGTTTGCCCAAATAGTATCGCCTCCAACTGGAGGAATAACTAGTGCCCGCAAGATAGAGCCAAGGGGAGGACGGTCTACAAATGTTACATCAGTGTGCCAGCTGTTAGCGCGGGAAGTGGTTTTGCTGTAATTCAAATCGAGGACTTCTGGATTATCCGGAAGTGATGGAACAGTAGGATGAGCTGTAGTGACTTCACCGAAACGGCGAGCAAAAGCTACCTGTCCATTAGCATCTAGTTGATGTTGACCGCGAAAGAAAATTACTTTGTATTCAACTAAAATCTTGCGAATATCACTGATAACTTCGTCGGTGAGGTTATTACTCAGATTCACGCCAATGATTTCGGCACCGATACGTCCAGCAACTGGTTTGATGTCAAAGTGTTGGGAAGTCATGTTTTTGTTTCTCCTGAAAAGTTATTAAAGGGCATAGGGCATGGGGGAAAGGGTAAGGGGGAAAGGGCAAAGGGTAAGGGGGAAAGGGCAAGGGGGAAAGGGTAAAGGGCAAGGGGGAAAGGGCAAAGGGCAAAGGGCAAGGGGGAAAAGAAACATCCTTCCTTTTCCCTTTTACCTTTTCCCTTTCCCCTTGGCGTTGCCATCTCCCCACCTCCCTAAACACCAGGCGTAGAACCGCCATCGACGAGAATTTCTGCTCCTGTAATCGATGCGGCAAGGTCAGAAACTAAAAATAGGGCTAGGGATGCAATTTCTTCTGGCTGAGCAATTCTTTTTAGAGGAATGTTTTGAATGGTTTCTGCCTTGGCTTGCTCTACGGTGATGCCACGGGCTTGGGCATTTTGTTGTGCCAAACTTTCGGCTCGTTCTGTGGCGGTAGCACCAGGTGAAATGGCATTGATTCGGATGTTGTATTGGGCTAACTCTTTAGAAATTCCCCTAGTAAAGTTGAGTAGCGCGGCGTTGGTTGTACCACCAGGAACAAAGCCAGGGCGAGGTGTCCGTCCTGCACCACCGATGATGTTGACTATGCGTCCATCACCTCGATTTTTTTGATGGGGTACAACGGCTCTGACTAAGCGAATATAGCCCAATAGTTTTAAGTTCCAAGCATCCAACAAAACATCGTCGGTAAGTTCGAGGAACGAGCCGGCACGGGCTGAACCAGCATTATTGATCAAAATATCAATCTGGCCAAACTGTGTCAGAGTTGTTGACACAACTTTTTCAACATCTTCGGCCTGAGTCAAGTCAGCACTGATGGAGATGACTTTCGCCCCAGGAGTGGGTAAGGACTGGATGGCACTGATCGCATTTTCTAGTCGTTCTGGGTTACGAGCGGCGATCGCCACATTCACACCTTCACTATACAAAGCTTTGGCGATCGCTAAGCCAATTCCCGCACTTCCTCCTGTAACAATCGCTGTTTTACCCGATAGTTTTAGTTCTAAGCTCATACAAAGTCATACCATTTTAGATTTTGGATTGAAGATGGCGTTACTGAATCTGGGTTTAGTAAATCCATCTATCACAATCATTTTTAAAATTTAAATTTTGATCCAAAAAATAATTTTTTCACAAATTAATTATTTCTCTAACTTAAACTACCTCATTCCGAAACAATAATATTGCTGATTGAGAACCTATATTATGTATGTTTAAAATTTCTCGACTTTCCTCAGATGTACAGCCTATAAGTATCTTAATTTCTGTATCTCGCTTTTCTAAGTCAATACTACAGATCAGAGCGGTGACTACTTTGCTAGGCAAGCTTCCTAGCCAGACATCTATATCAGCTTTATCTCCAGACTGAGTATCTTCAAAATATCCATAATCCAAGGGATAAATCAAAGATGGATAGCGTGGATGCGATGTGCCTTTTGGACGATCTATTTTGAGGTTACTGCTAGCTAAAAGCTGGTCTAGCTTTAACCAAAATTCAGTATGATTCGTAGGTCTTAATTCGTAATTCATAATTATTATCCAACACTTTAAATCATGCGATTTAAACAATAATTTTTTTTGTTTAATAAAAATATTAATTACGAATTATGAATTATTCACTAATACTCAATTGGAAATGTGCAATACAGCCTTGCCAGGAAAACTCCTATTGAGTAATTTTTGGGCTACATCAGCTATTTCTGTCCAAGAAGCTTCTAAATCAATGTGAGGACGCAACTGGCCTGCTTCTAGTAAACTCAAAAGCCGTTTTAGACCGACTGCTGCTGATTCAAATCTCAGTTCATCAAACAGACGTAAACCATACAAACTTACGCCACCAGTTCCGAAAAACTGAGCAGCGTTAAAGGTCACTTCTGCTCCCCCAGAGACTCCATACAGCACAGTTTTTCCATCCTGAGCCAATAAGCCAAGGGCTATACCCAAAGTCTTACCGCCTACTGACTCTATAATCAGATGATAGGGGCCATATTCCTTTGCCAATGAAAGGTCTTCACCAATTACTACTGACTGTGCCCCTGCTTTTCTGACTAAAGTCTCATACCCCGCTTGACGAATGTGTGCCACGACTTGCGCCCCTGATAGTCGTGCCAGTTGGATAGCAAAGTAACCAACACCTCCTGATGCACCTGTAACCAAAACAGGCCTACCTAAAAGTGACCCACCTTTTAGCACGGCATGATAGGCAGTTAAACCTGCCACAGGCAACGTGGCAGCTTCAGCAAAGGATACTGATGGCGGTACTTCTGCTAGGGCGTTGGTGGGAACAGACACAAGTTCTGCCCAAGCACCACTGCGGCGTAAGCCAACTACACGCGCTCCTTGGGGAGGCCCCGACCCATCAATGGCAGGAGTTTCGATGACACCAGCCAAGTCCCAACCAGGTTGCCAACCAGCTTCAGCAGTGGTTGAACGTTTCACCTCCCCCCGATTCAACGAAATCGCTGCTACCCGTACTAAAGCTTCATCTGAAGCAGGCTGTGGTGCAGTCACTTCACTGAGTGCCAAACGCCCTGGCACATTGGGGTCAACAATCACAGCACGTATTTTGCTCATAAGGTTGCCCTGGCTTAGAGGTTAATTTCTAGATCGTTGGTTCACAATTTAGCGCTTGCAATAGATTGACTTGATAGGTTACTTATTCTTTCTTTACTTTCAATTTCTGCAACTAGGTCAATGATATCTAAAACTACGATAATTCTATCCATTTACCGTAGTTTTTAGTACGTAAAAGGAAAACTATCACAGAAAGCTAGAACAATCAAGCACCTGGGGAAAATATTTGTATCACCAATACCTATATGTATTACTGTGCTGTATAGTTTAGTCTGTGTTAATTTCTTACACTACTGGGAAATGGGGAGACAAGGAGAATAACTCCTAACTCTTGGAAAGACTTGGGTTAATCGCATCTCTACTCCTAACTCCTCAGTTAACATTGAGCACTCCCAATCCCCAGTTTCTTTTAAACTGTAACTTTCGTACCGTCAAATTTAGTAAAGGTGAATCCGCTGAATCGTTCGTTGTAACCTAGTCTTTCATCCCTAAGGAGGCTAATGGCAACCTCTTCTCCCAAAGCTAAGGCAGCTGAACCATCGGAACGCCAATGAATACCGCCATTACCGCGACCAATGGCATAGTTAGTTGCTAGTTTATTTAACTCACCACCTACAGTCAGAGGCGGGCCGCTGTAGGGAATTACTTTTGTGGGGTCGTTGGGGTCAGGTATGAGTGGGTTGGGTATAACATAGTTCTCGTCAAAGAATGCTTTTAAGAGTGTGACATTGACACCAGCAGTAGCCGCAGCACCACCCGTATAGGAAGAATGGAATGGTGCTGCTTCTGGATATGCTTGAGGTAACAGATAAGTACCGAAGGTTTTGAAGGTCGAAGCTAAAGCTTCCGAATTTAAGACTTCAGGATGAATCGGATACTGAGTTTTATTTACAATATTGTTGTAAACTAGCCCACCATATGCTTCTGGACGCAGAATGCGGTGTACATAATATTTCTGCCAGTATGATGCTCTAATGGCACGGGAAGTACCCAAGTTGAGCAAGGCTTGTAACTGTCCGACGGCAAAGGTAGCAGCAGAACCAACTTGGGTTTTAGAATTAACGTAGGGATTGCCTGGATTCAATGGTGTGCCGATACTACCAAGAATTAAGGAGGTTCCCAAGTAGGTAGGGCCGCCAATATGAGCATACTCACCTAAATCGCGAACCGTGACTATGTAGCGATTAATGGGATCGTAGTTAATTGACTTGCCCGAACTGCCTCCATTTTGGACAGTCAGCCATTCATCAAAATCGATGAGAAAGTCATTGCCAGGAAGTGCGGTACGAATTAGTGGCGAAACAGATTGGGTTCCCCAAACAATAGTCCGCAGGAGAAATTGTGAGATGTAAGGGCCGTCTAGTACTCCTGGGGGAGTAACATATTTTATATCCTTACCAGAGCTAACATTGCGATCGACGTAGTTGACGCTACCACGAAATAAAGTTTGAGGAGTCACAAGACCATTTTGTTTCGGGCCTCGGAACGCCGAAAGCTTGTTCAGGTCTGCGACAGCTGCCAAAACTTTTGGGTCATCTGTATTATTTTGGAACTTGGAATAAGGTACATCACGTAGTAAGGCTTGCCAGTAGAGTTCAACAGCTTCAGCAGCCCTTTGTGCGCTAACTAAAGCTGGTGGTGGTGGTACTGCTATCTGGGCTGCATTGATACCTTCTAAGCTAATTGCTAGTGGCCCTTGAGGATTGACCAGTTTTCTGCCATTACCTATGATAATTTTTTCAAAATCATCTGGGTTTTGCGTTGTCAGTGCTTTGGTCAAAGAGTTGTAAGCTTCCAATTTAACTTCACCCCGTGCATCGTGGGGTAGTCCCCTACTGTCGGAGCCAATTTTGTTGTCATATCGCCTCTCGTCACCATTGGTGGGATGCGGTGGAATGGGAATATTATTTTCGAGCTTTGCGGCTTCAACACGCACTTGAAAAGCTTTATTAACAAACTTCTGATAATTGAAGTTTAGTTTTCCATCAGGCCCGGAAGGATTAGTGGCTTGGGCAATATTCCCTCCCTTTTTGGAGGACACAGTTGAACCTAAAACTCCTCCAACAGTGCTGGCGACTGTAAATAAACCGACGCGCCCCAGAAATGAACGTCTACTACGGCTAAAAAAGAAGCGTCTGCCACCTACTTTGGGTTGCGTTATTTCGCTCTGAGTTTGAGTATCTTGAGCGAAATTTTGGTCAGAATTACGATCTGTTTGCATCTGAAGATATCTCCACTGGCAAAAACAATACAAAAATTCAGCTGTGAGTGAATCAATGAGTCGTTTCGAGTCATATGCAGCAGAACTCAGAATTGGTGAATTCAGGAGTAAAAGATAGTTTATACCTGGGTTTCACTAACTTGAAATTTGCTGTATTTGAAACACTCACCACTTGAAGGAGAGTAATTTTAACGGATTTGTGAGCAAACCTGGAGCCACTTTACTGGAAAGTAATTTGCACTCTTAGCTGTTAATCTGGGGATTTAGTTATGCTATTCAAGGCTCGATCGCATAACTCTTACACTTCTACAGTTTTCATCAAATCAATAGCATACGCTGTGGTTGAAGCATTGCTGCGATCGCACAGCTCAAACCACAATCCTTTTTCAGTTCAACAACTAATGTACTGTAAATCTATCGACTTACCGTTGCTTTTGTTGTTAAATCAGACTTTCTCACAAACACTTGTGAAAATCAAGTAGTTTTGACAACAATTTAGGCAGTAGTCTGAGTTTTATTTGAAAGCAAAGCTGTTTGTGAAGGCAAAAGGCAACAGATAATGGGCAATTAACATCGCCTATTACCTATTGCCTGTTGTCTTTTGCCCTTTCCTTTTGATTAAGTAACTATGCCCATATCTACATAAATTGGATGTACTATTCTTTTAATAGTGCTTAGTTTTCTACTAAAGAAATATGCTCCAACAATGCAACAAGCACCACCAAATAATAAAGCATTGGTTACACCGATGCGATCGGCCAATCCTCCAAAGAATAAATTGCCGAAAGGTAGAACTCCTAAAAAACCTGTTGTAAATATACTTGTTACTCTACCTCTTTTATTTTCATCAACAATAATTAGTTGTAAAAAATTACTAATTGAAGCCAAAGTTAAACTAGTATTCATACCTATTATAAACATAAATACTAGAGAGATTTCCAAATTTGTGATGCGGGAAAATACGATTAATGATAAACCTAAAATTGCCGCCGATCGCGCGACGATATCTTCCAGCCCGATGGCTTGTTTTCGAGAAACAAGATAAATTCCTGAAACTATAGAACCAAGTGCTGAAGCTGTCATTAGAAATCCCATAGTTTTAGCATCACCACTCAAAATTTCTTTGGCAAAAATAGGCATTAAATTTACGTGTGTCATTGCCATAAAACAAATGACAATTTGTAAAGCTAATACAGATTTTATAGGCAAGAAATCATATGCAAAAACAAAGCCTTCTTTGAGATTTTGCCAAATTTTGGCTTTTCTATCTGATAAATTTCTGAGAACAGGGTTTACTTGAATGGTTAAGATAGCAGATAAGAACGGCAAATAGCTAATACTATCTACCAAAAAGCAAGAAGCGGCTCCAGAACTTGCAATTAGTAAACCCCCAATCATCGGGCTGACAAACTTAGCAGTATTAATTAAGAAGGAATGGGAGGCCATAGCGCTGTAAATATCTGCTTTTTTATCTACCAGTCTGGGAATAATTACCTGACGTGCTGGTAAATCAAAAGCTTTGACTGTTCCTTGAAGTGTACCAATAATAATAATCCAGGTAACAGTGATGCGATCGCTAAGAGTTAAAAACGTTAGTATAGAAGATAAAACAATAGATGTTAGCTGCGTAGTTAGTAAAACATATCGTAAGTTCCACCGATCTAATAGTACTCCTACTATAGGTGTAATAACCAAGCCCATAGCTTGATTAGTGAATCCAGCTATACCTACTAAAATAGCTGAATTAGTTAATTGATAAACTAACCATACTAAAGCAATTTGTGTCATCCAAGAGCCAAAAAACGATAAGCTCTCCCCAATAACAAAACAAGCAACATTCGGAGATTTAAGCGCAGGTGGAAGTTCAAAAGACACAAATTTAAATTTGTCTTTTGGAAAATTTTCTCTATTACTTGGTAACATCAGCTTTTCCCTGTTTGAAAATGTTTGTAACCATGTGTTGACAGAATTAATACGGGATTGATACAGGTACATCATCAATCCATGATTAAGCGTTTAATTCTTTACTGAATTCGCTAATTACTCAACGCCTTTATAGTCTTTTCAATAAAAAAGACAGCAATTTTATCCTCTTGTTATCAGCAACATGAGGAATCTGGAAGACTTATAAAAAGTCCTCAGAATGTTTTTGATAAAGCTCTGCTAGGCTTGTACTTCACAAACCCCAAGCAATAGTTAACTTTGCTTAATGTTAGATTAACAGAAAGTTTGCATCCTTAGTATCTGTTCAAAAAAAAGCCACTTGTACAATTAATACACAGTGAGTAAGCATCATATCATGTCTGTTGAGGAACGACAATTATCCCAAGACGAGGGGATGGGGGGATGGCTTCGCCAAGGGGAAAGGGAAAAGGGAAAAGGTAAAAGGAAGGATATTTCTTTTCCCCCTTGCCCCTTACCCCTTTGCCCCTTGCCCTTTCCCCTTTCCCCTTTGCCCCTTACCCTTTGCCCTTTATCTGTTTTCTGTTTTATCTTATGAAACTCAAGCGTTATTTCTGGATAGCTATTTTAAGCATCATTGCCTTACTAGGCGTGATGATACCACTAAAAACTCAGGCGTATACATCATCAAATACGCTATTTCAAACATCTACAATTAGCGCTCTGTCAGTAGGGATTTATGAGGGGAATACTAATTTACAACAGTTAAAAAAATACGGCAATTTTGGTTTGGGTACAGTCAATTATCTTGATGGAGAAATGATTGGATTAGATGGTAAATTTTACCAGGTTAAAGCTGACGGTGTTGCCTCTATCATTCCTGACGCAATTGTAAGTCCTTTTGCGACAGTGACCTTTTTTAAACCAGAAAAATTAATTAGTCTAGAAGGACAGATGAATTATCAGCAATTGCAGGAATCTTTGGATCGGCGCTTAACCACTAAAAATTATCCTTATGCAATTCGTATTCAAGGTAATTTTCCTTATCTAAAATTTAGAAGCGTTCCTAAACAAACCCCGCCCTACCGTCCTTTGGCGGATGCCCTTAAAGGACAATCAGTTTTCGAATTAAGGAATGTAAATGGTACTTTAGTAGGATTTCGTACACCTAAATATATGGAAGGAGTGAATGTTAAAGGGTATCATTTTCATTTTTTAACTGCAAATCACAAAACTGGAGGACATATTTTAGATGGGCAGTTTCAAAATGCTAAAGTAGAGATTGATACTCTGTCAAATGTTGAGATTAATTTGCTCAAAACTGGTGAATTTGAACAAGCTGATTTGGGAGATGGCAGACTCAACGTTAAATAAATATTTTTAGATCGAATTTATGTCGCTACCTCCCCAATTCTCAGCCCCCAGTCGCCAGACTAACCAATGATTACCCAGTACATACCATCGGGTGCAATTAATCCAAAAGAAGGTTCGCCAAATTCGTTAGCGACGATGGGTGTAACGTTAGTAGCGTTGCTGGCGATCGCACGTTGATGAAAAGCCCCAATATCCTCAACTTGATAAGTAAAAAGGCTTATGCCCAAAGAACCTGGTTGAGCGTATTCACGGCGATCGCTCGTAGGATAAAGTGGGCTATAAACTTGAAAAACTCCTACATTGGTCTTTGGTGAAGCGAAAACCGAAAGATAAAATTCTTGCCCTTCATCAAGCATCAAAATCTGGCGAGTTGAGGGATTTTTATAACCAGATAACTTTGGGTTATTTTCTGATGGCACAAGTCCAAAAACCTCTGTATAAAAAGAGGTGAGGCTGTGGTCAGAAGTAATAAAACTTGAGTGAGTCCCTTCACTGACTAATAGCCCAGAATCACGATTAATAGTACCGTAACCAGGGCGGTCATAGTTATATCGCTGGAAAAATGCCTGTCGTGTCTCCTTGCCAATTACAAACATTTCCCTGACACCGACAAAGCGGTTATATAATCCCGTCCCCACATTCCCAACAAACTCGATGCCCCGCACTGGTTCAGTATAAATCCAGTCTCCGCCGTTGGCTTTATCGTCAGCAAAAGCATCGGCGATCGCATAAATATCTTGAGTCAAAGAAGCAAACCAGCGACTACCCTCCACCACTGGTAAGGTATCGCCTAAACCTTCGTTGCGTGGTTGTTTCCACCACATTACCCGCACCAATCCATGATCTGATGAGTTGCCATTTTGCAGCCGCAGTGATGTTAAATCTGAGGCATGGCCGTAGAGTAGTTTTGCCTGTTCTGCGGAAAATTCTCCTCTTTTAACCTCCGCATAACCGAATTCATTCCAATATTTTAGAGTAGCTTCAATATCCTTTGAGCCAACACAATTTTCAAAAATCCCACTAATCATTGTGATTTACCTGATAACTACACAAAATTTAGATTATTTAGTTTTGATTCTGGTAAGAGCAAGAATATAGTTTCGACTTTGGTTTGTAAATCCTGTTCTGAAAACAAAGAAACTCACCAAATACTAAGAATGTTTTAGCAGTTTAGCGAGTATATAGTTAGGGATATTTAAGATTGAAATGACGTTGTAACTCAAGTTGCTAGTTCAAGGCGTCTGTAATTTCACCAATTTTGGATTAAAAGTCTTAATTACAAGTTTGTTAGGTAGAATTCCAAGCAGTACTATTTATTAAAATTTAGTATAATTTTTAGCTGTAAATACATAGAGCAGTTTCCAACTAAATGAGGTACAGAACCAAGGATTCACAAATCAAATTATTCTTCTGCCTTCTGCCTCCTGCCTCCTGCCTCAAAAGCAGTGACTTTGTACTCATGTAAAAAATAACTGCTGTAATTACTGATTGCGTTAACTTTTGGCTACTACTTGTTGGTCTCGTCGTGCTACTTCTTTTCGTACCAAAGGAATGACATCACGACCATAAGCGATCGCATCTTCCAAAGGATCGAAGCCCCGGATCAACAAGGTAGTTACACCTGCATCGTAGTAATCAACTAAGGCTTCTGCAACTTGTTCTGGCGTACCCACTAATGCTGTGGTGTTCCCGGCTGCACCTGTAGCTGCGGCGATGGGTGTCCATAGACGCTTATCGTAAACTTCTTTTTTGGCTGCAAAATCCAGCAGGCGTTGTGACCCTACTGCTTGGGGTCTAGCTGTGGGAGCTATTTTCGCCCCTCCTCGCAACTCCTGAATCCGTGCCAAAATGCTATGGGCTTTTTCCCAAGCCTCTTGTTCTGTAGCCCCAAGGATCGGTCGCAGGGAGACGCTAAAGCGAATAGAGCGATCGGCGGGTAAGGCGGCACGAACTTCAGCGATGCGTTCTTTGACTGCGGCAATTGGTTCGCCCCACAAGGCGTAAACGTCACTGTGTTTTGCTCCCACTTTTACTGCTGGACTCGATGCGCCCCCAAAGTAAAGCGGGATATGGGGTTTTTGTAGCGGCTTGATTGCAGAGAAAGCATCCTTGACGCGGTAGAATTCGCCTTCATAATCAAAGGGAGTATCACTTGTCCAGGTGCGACGAACAATTTCTAAATATTCATCAGTGCGGCGGTAGCGGTTATCATGATCTAGCCAGTCACCATCTTTTTGTTGATCCGCATCGCTACCACCAGTAATGATATGTACTGCTATGCGACCGTTGGTGAAATGGTCAAGGGTAGCCGCCTTGCGGGCTGCTAGAGTTGGTGCGACAAAGCCCGGTCTGTGGGCAATCAAAAAGCCCAATCGCTCGGTTGCAGCCGCGGCAAAACTCGCCACAGTAAAACCATCAGGGCTATTAGAACTATAGCCAATTAATACTTTATCAAAGTCCGCTTGTTCGTGGGCTTTGGCAAATTCACGAACATAAGCCGAATCGATAATGTCATCGCCCAGAGTGCTTGTTGTGCTATTTAATTCCGAAGCAGGTTTTGTCCGGATTAATCCAATAAACTCCACTGGCATAGTTTCTCCTGAGAATAGGAAGTGGGGAGGATCTTAAGGTAGGGAAAGAATTTTAGAAGTTGTTAAATTATCTCGCAACTATCCAACGCCACCGTAAAATCATCCGCATTTATGCAACGCCACACTTTACTGCTTGTAGCGATGCGATCGAATTTGATTGCATATACCTGTAAGTTGCTGGATTTAGCGGTGTATTTTACATACTACCATGAATGCACAGATTAGCGATCGCCAATTTTGATACTATTTCCTTAAGATGTTGCCATTTGGGCATTTAACACAGAGAAAAAAGTTGCATCTAAAGCTGCGGCGATTTGGACAAATACCTGACTTGTTGTTGAGTTAGGGTCAGCAAGTGTTACGGGTTCCCCTGTATCACCTCCATTACAGATGCGGGGATCGATGGGAACTTTTCCCAAAAGGGGCGCTTTGAGTTCATCTGCCAATTTTTGACCGCCACCAGTACCGAAGATCGATGTTTGTTCGCCGCTACTATTGATGAAATAGCTCATATTCTCGATAATGCCGAGAACGGGAACCCCCACTTGGCGAAACATGTAAATATTGCGGCGGACATCAGATACAGCAACTTGTTGGGGAGTTGTTACTAATATTACTCCGCAAATTGGGCTTTCTTGGACAATGGTGATTTGAGCATCACCAGTACCGGGAGGAAGATCTATTAATAAATAATCTAGTTCTCCCCATTCAACTTCGTGGATAAACTGGGTAATAATTTTGTGTAAGACTGGGCCGCGCCATGCTAAAGGACGATCCGGTTCTGCTAAAAGTCCCACAGACATAACTTTAATGCCGTAAGCTTCCAAAGGTAAAAATCTCTGACCTTTGGGAGTATCAATAACTTGAACTTCAGATTTACCCAGTCCCAGCATTTGCGGAACATTTGGGCCGTAGACATCAGCATCTAATAAACCAACTTTAGCACCAGTTAATTTTAAGGCAGTAGCTAAATTAACTGCGGTTGTAGATTTACCAACTCCCCCTTTGCCGCTGGAAATTGCTAAGGTGGTTTTTACCCCCGGAATGGTGCAGACTTGAATGTAAGTTTTTTTGCACCAAGATAAAAGTGATAATACTGTTTTAATTTCTGCTTGTAATTGCTGTTGGTGAGAACCGATATAAAGGCGTAGGTAAACGTAGTCATCAACAATACGCAGATTTCGCACCATTCCTAAGCTAACGATGTCATTTTTTAGGGTGGGTTCGATGATTTGCTTGAGAAGTTGGACGACTTCTTCTTGACGGGCGATTATTAGGGGATCGGGAGGAGAAGCTTGTAGTTGTTGATGTGATGATATAGAGTTATGCACCATAAATCATTTCTATTGTTGAATTTTGTCAATTGCCCGTTGGGCGTAAATAGACACATCCCGATCGGGGTCATCTAGTGCTTGTTTGAGGGCATTCAAAGCATTGGTATTACCTAAATTACCAAGGGCGATCGCAGCTTCTTTTCGCACATCAGAATACTCATCTGTTAACGCTTCAATCAATGCAGATAGCAAGTTTTCATCTGGCGTTTTTTGTAATACTTGAATAGCAAATTTTCGCACTTGCCAATGTTCATCTTTAAGGGCAATTTTCAAACCCGGAATTGCTTCGTAATTAGCGTGAATTGCTAGAGATTTCGCGGCATTTCTTCGCACTTGCCAATCAGAATCAGAAGTGAGTGCTTGAGTGAGTAATTCTACAGCTTCTTTATCTGCTAAATGACCTAAAGTTAAAGTAGCTGCACGACGCACATTCTCATCGCGATCGTTCATCAAAGACAATACTGGCGGACATATTTCCACCTGATTTAAATAGCAAACAGTTGTTACAGCAGCTTCCCGGAGTTGGCTATTTTCTGATTCAAAAAAAGACAATACCGCAGGTAGAGACTGAACATCATGAATCTTGCGTAACAAAATCAGTACGTTAAGATTGAGGTTGATATCTTCTTGCTGTAACGCATCTAGCAATAATAGCAGATGATCTGCGGTAACTAATTCACCTAAAGCTGATAATGCCTCGCTGCGAATTTCTGCATCCGGGGAAGTGAGAGATTTTAGTAAAGCTGGAACAGCAGCAGGATTAGCAATTTCCCAAAGTGCAGATACCGCTATTTTTTGGACTCCTGTGTTTTCATCTTGTAAAGCGATAATTAACGCCTCAACTGCTGCATCTTCTCCCAAGTGTTGTAAAGATTTTACGGCAACCAAGCGATCGCTAACATCAGGCGATCGCAACATTTCCAACCATTGATTTAATTCCGAATCTGTATCCGCAGCCATTGGGTAACCTCAGCGCAACAAAAAGGGAATTTGTACAGTGATTGCATTAGTTGGGCATTCTTTTTCACAAGGGAGACAAAACCAACATTCGTCATATTTCATATAAGCTTTTCCCGTTTCTGGATTTTTTGCTAATACATCCAAGGGACAAACTTCAATACAAGCAACACATTTTTCTAAACATTTAGATTCATCAACGATTACTGGGACATCTATTCTTTGTGTGATTAAAGCCATGTTTTTACTTGATTGTCTAAATTTTTGATGATTCGATACGGTTTGGTTAAGGCTATGACTTTTTTTAACGAACCGCAGAGGCGCAGAGAACGCAGAGAGAGGGAAGAAATGCTTAATTTAATTTTATTGATTTACATAAAAAGTCTCTCAATCTTTGATTTCTCTGTGAACTCTGCGTCCTCTGCGGTTCGTTTTCTATTATTAAAAATTTTGTTAGCCATTATCCTATGCAGAGCTTTTATCGTACTGCTACATCGTAAAATTCTTTTTGTAAATCTACGTCAATAATGTAAGGTTCCATCGGACGCTTAAAAAGTACTATTTCACCTGTATCATTCTTTTTCAAATTGACGTGACAAAACCATTCTTCATTATTCTTTTCTGGAAAATCTAAACGATAATGATATAAACCCCAGCGGCTTTCTCGACGATATAAAGAGGCGCGTGCTGCCATTTCTGCACAATCACGAATAAAATGCACTTCCATACAGCGCATTAATTCGTGAGGATCTCGCGCTCCCATTTGCGCTAGTGTTTCTTCATAGCGGACAAAATTTAGTAAACCAATTTCCATTTTGTTAGCAGATTTTGGTGGTTGCAGGTAATCATTCACCAGTCGGCGCAATTTATATTCAACCTGGGTGTGAGGAATGCCATTTGGCTGGTTTAATGGTGTATAAATTCTAGATTTTTCTGCCTCTAAAAAATCGGCATCTGGTTCTAAATGTTCTAGATTTTGAATATATTCAATTGCATTTTCTCCCGCCAACCTTCCAAACACAAATGCACCAATCATGTAATTATGGGGGACGCTGGCCATATCTCCTGCTGCATAAAGTCCTGGTATTGTGGTTTCTGCTTTTTCGTTCACCCAAACGCCAGATGCGCTATGTCCACTACATAACCCAATTTCAGAAATATTCATTTCAACGCCATGAGTGCGGTAATCTTCACCTCTACCCTCATGAAAACGTCCTCTACTAGGGCGTTCATTTGCCCATAAAATAGACTCAATTTCTGAAATTGTATCCTCATCCAAATGAGTCATTTTCATTTGAATGGGGCCTTTACCAGAGTTTAATTCTTTCCAAATTTCTAACATCATTTGACCGCTCCAGTAATCACAATTAATGAAGCGGTGTCCTTCGGCGTTGGCTGTATATGCTCCAAATGGCCCAGCAACATAAGCACAAGCAGGGCCGTTATAATCTTTAATTAGCGGGTTAATTTGAAAACATTCGATGTTGCTCAGTTCTGCGCCTGCATGGTAGGCCATCGAGTAGCCATCGCCAGCGTTAGTAGGGTTTTCGTAAGTACCGTAGAGATAGCCTGACGCAGGTAGTCCTAAGCGTCCGCAGGCTCCAGTACATAGGATGACAGCTTTTGCTTGGATAACGACAAAATCGCCGCCGCGCACGTCAAACCCAACTGCACCGATCGCTCTACCATTTTTAACTAGCACTCTCGTGGCCATCACACGATTAGTCACGTTGACTTTATGGCGCTTGACTTGTCGGGTGAGAATTTGCTTGAGGTCTTTACCTTCTGGCATGGGTAACACATATTTACCCACCCGATGCACTTGTTTGAGGTCATAATTACCTTGGGGATCTTTTTGGAACTTAACGCCCCAACTTTCCAACTCTTGAATAGTTTCGTAACCTAGTTTTCCTGTTTGGTAAACAGCTTTTTGGTGGAGAATGCCATCATTGGCAATTGTGACTTCACGCACGTACTGTTCTGGGGTGGAGTGTCCGGGGATGACGGCTGTATTTACCCCATCCATTCCCATTGCGATCGCACCACTGCGACGAATATTTGCTTTCTCTAAAATTAACACTTGGCGATCGCTATTGGCCTGCTTAGCTTTAATTGCAGCCATTGTCCCCGCAGTCCCGCCGCCAATGACTAGGACATCCGTTTTTATTAACTGTGTATTTACGTTTGTCATTTGTTTTGTAGCCAATGGCTAATGACGATTTTTGCAAAATTATTGATTTGTAATTCATTACGAATTACGAATTATTTATTGCTTTTCCAAACAATTTCTTTAACTTTAATTTCCTTGGGGATTAATTTTATTTTATAAAACGTATCTGCAATTTCTTGCTGTTTGCTAATTACTTCATCACTGAGCGGCAGTACATCATACTCGCGCCGCTTTTCAGCTATCTCCAACACAGGAGCATCTATACCCAACGCTGGGGAAAGAAGTTTAGCAACATCACTGGGATTGCTTTTCGCCCAATCACTGGCTTTTTTAACCTCGTCTAAAATTGTTTTCAAAGCATCCGGTTTACTGTCAGCAAAAGACTTGGCTGCAAGATAATAACCACGATTGGGAGCTAATCCCGTTCCATCTGTTAAAGTACGTGCGCCTGTTGCTGCTTCTGCTGCGGCTAAATAAGGATCCCAAATTGCCCAAGCTTCGACGTTCTTACCTTCAAAAGCAGCACGAGCATCGGCTGGTGGCAGAGTTTTGGGCTGAATATCACTGTATTGTAGTCCTGCTTTTTCTAAGGCTTTAACTAATAAATAGTTAGCATTAGAGCCTTTAGCAAAAGCAACTCTTTTGCCTTTGAGTTCAGCTACACTTTTAATCGGTGAATCTTTAGGAACTATAATAGCTTCAGCTTTAGGACTCCAAGGATCGTAAGCAACATAAACTAAAGGAATACCCCCAGCTTGGGCGAATATTGGTGGCGATTCTCCGGTATAGCCAAAGTCAATGCTACCTGCGTTTAATGCTTCCAACATCGGAGGCCCAGCAGGAAATTCTGACCAAGTTACTGAAGCACCGGAGGCTGCAAAGGCTTTCTCTAAATTTCCTTGTGCTTTGAGTGCATAAAGAATAGTTGATGCTTTCTGGTAACCAATACGAACTGGAGTACTGCTTGGTGCTTGGGTTGTTTGGGTTGTTCCACTGTTGCTCGTAGTTGGAGAACAAGCAAAGACAGCTAATGTTAAACCAAATCCGACTGTAAACATTAGAGAAAAGGTGTAAATCCTTTGCTGCTTGAATCTCTTAAAGAAAGCAATGGTTCTGCCTACCGCAGCTATTACAATGCTGAGCAATCTAGTTGGAGAAAACTTAATCAACGTTTTGACTCTACTTTTAGGGATAAATATTTAACAGGTAAGAGGGACTAGGGATTGGGGACTGGGGACTGGGTAACCAGTGGCAATAAAATGTATGGCTACGATAGCCTACAAAGCGATCGCCTAAAAATCTAGATAATTAATGTATTGCTGTTACAAGCAATCTACAGAGTTCTTTTATTAAAGCATACTACGGTAAAGGCAGCATATTTTAGTAATATGCGATCGCATTTATTCAGCTTCAGCTTCCGCCTTCCCTGCAAGAGCTTTCGCCTTCCTTGTAAGAGCTTTTGCCTTAAGCATACGCAACAAACTCGCTGCGTAAGTTTTATCACAGAGCATTTTTAACGTTTCACGGCAATTATTGAAAACCAGGATACTAAGCCTTATAATTTCAAGCGTAGTAAAAATCTTAGCAATCTCTGGCAGCCTCAACTCTAGTTCCAATACAGCTATCCTGCAAGCTCTCATGGGGCTAGTATCTGAAGATGTTAGCATCTCAATTAGCGCTTCTATGCAAGTACCAACAAACCCAATCGCTATTGACGCGGCTGAAGCACCGCTGCGTACCAAGCCAACAAACTATCCAGAACCGTTTGCGTCTCGCATAGCGGGCAGGGAGAAACGCCCACTTGGAGATCTGTTTGGTCTAACAAACTTTGGTGTCAACTTAACAAGATTAGCTCCAAACGCGATTTCCGCCCTCCGTCATGCTCATTCCAGACAAGACGAGTTTGTCTACATCTTGAAGGGGAAACCTACGCTGCAAACTGACGAAGGTCGAACTCAACTCTCCCCTGGTATGTGTGCAGGCTTAAAGGCGGGGACTGGGAACGGACACAACCTGATTAATGAGACCTCAGAGGAGGTTGTGTACCTAGAAATTGGCGATCGCACCCCAGGAGACGAAGCAATCTATCCCGATGACGATCTTCAAGCCTTGCTTGTGGAAGGTAAATGGCAGTTCACCCACAAAGACGGTACGCCCTATTGAAATAGGGGCTTCCTACTAAAAAAATAATCAATCGTTTTGAGAGGCAGGGGAAGCAGGGGGAGAAAAAATTGGATGCTGACGTTGGATGCAGGAATTGAGTAATTTAATTCTTGGATGTCCTATAATGCACTAAAATCTCACACATTTAAATTGCACATTTTCTCATGTTGGCAGTTAACCGTCACCTGTGAACAAACTTTATGAGCGACTGTGCAACTTAAAAGCCGAATAGCTTATCTCTAGTCAGCTTGCTGTGTTAAAGCTATTTATGTCATACTTATTAAATACAAGTAATTACAGCAATAGACAAGACTGCTAGGATATCAGCAGATGATAAAACTTAGACACAAAAGGACTTTTTAACCAGTCCCCAGTCCCTAGTCCCTTGCTATACAATATTCCCACCAAGTTCTAGTATTATTCATCACAATTGCTAGAAATCAGGAGTTCGAGGTTCAGAACTGACGGTAGAAATAATTGCGATCGCCTCATTTCCCATCAAAGCATCCCAAGTTTGCACGAATATCAACTTTTTTCCCAGGACGAATGTCTGGTCGTCTTTAGAAGATTTAAGTTTCGCCTCAACAAGGAGTATATTATGTCACAGTTGCAACAAAGGCCGCCAGACACGTTTATAGCCAAAAGCTTAGAAACTACCCAAAATATTTTCCACCAAGTTGAGGCTTTAGCCAAGGACTTTGCTACCCGTGCAGGGGTACACGACAAAGAGGCTTCGTTTCCTTTTGAGAATTTTACAGCTTTACATGAGGCAGGATTGCTGAGCCTCACCATCCCGCGGGAACTGGGCGGTCAGAATTTCGGGCTAGAGGCTATTTGCCGAGTGATTGAAGGCATAGCCCACGGCGATGCTTCCACCGCGCTAGTACTGACAATGCACTATCTCCAACATGCCCATGCAGCTCGTAGTCGTCACTGGCCTTCAGAAGTATACAAACGCGTATGTCGTGAGTCAATAGAAGGCATTGCGCTGCTGAATGCTGCCCGTGTAGAACCAGAATTAGGCACGCCAGCCAGAGGCGGATTGCCTGCTACCATTGCCGAACGCACGACAGAAGGGTGGCGTTTAACAGGTCACAAACAATACACCACAGGTAGTCCCATCCTCAGCTACTTCGTTGTTTGGGCACGGACAACAGAAGATGAACCACAAGTTGGGAATTTTCTGGTTCCCCGCGATTTACCTGGCTTAAAAATTGTCGAAACCTGGGATCACTTGGGCATGAGAGCCACCGGCAGCCATGACCTAATCTTAGAGAATGTATTAATTCCCCCAGAATACGCCGTTGATATCCGCCCTATCTCTGCTGTGCCTCCTCTCGACCCATTGATTGCCACTTGGGGCAGTTTGACAATCAGTGCCTTGTATCTCGGTGTTGCTAGTGCTGCGCGAGACTGGCTGATTAAGTATCTTTGGGAGCGATCGCCATCTAATCTAGGAGAGCCACTAGCAACTTTACCACGCTTTCAAACAGCTGTGGGTGAGATGGAAGCACTGCTATTTGCAAACCGTAGACTGATTTATGGTTTGGCTCAAGATAGCGATCGCGGTGAATACGAACCTAACGTAGGATTACAGGCACAAAGTGTTAAATATTTAACTACTAATAACTCAATTCGTGCTGTAGAGATTGCCTTAGAGCTAACTGGAAATCCTGGTATGTTAAAAAAGAATCCTTTAGAAAGACATTACCGTGACGTTCTGTGCAGCCGTATCCACACACCGCAAAATGACGTTATTTGCCAATCCTTAGGAAAATCGGCATTGAAAGTTAAGTGATTATTGGAGTCCTGTGTGCTCAAGCCGTAGGCGTAGAGGGGGGGCGCTCCCTGTGCGAGAGAGGATGCCGACTTAACGGATTTGCTAACCCCACAATACTTATAACTCAGATTTTGTGATAACTGATGCTGATTACATTGTAATAGATAGATAAAATAACTAAATAGTTTGACTCTCGTGAGTGCCAACTTGGTGTCTGACACTGTGGTTGTCGCCGCAATACACCGTCAGGATTACACTCTTATCAACAAAATTTCAAGTAATGTTGCACCAAAAAGTTGACCAAGATTTATCAGACAGGAAAAACTGGGCGCTACGGCGTCAGTTGGGAATTCCCAATAACAAACGCCTGTGGGTATTAGCTTGCATGGATGAGCGTTTACCAGTGGAGAAAGCCTTGGGAATTGGAGAAGGAGATGCTCATATTTTCCGTAATGCAGGAGGGGTAGTGACAGATGACGCGATTCGGTCTGCCATGTTAACAACACAGTTTTTTGGAACTAAAGAAATTATCGTCATCAATCATACTGAATGCGGTATGATGACTGCTTCTGGAGAGTTTATCAGTCATTTTTTAGAAAAAAAAGGAATTAATTTAGACCAGACATCCATTGATCCTGCCCTACCTGAATTAAAGCTATCGTCGGGTATTTTTTCTAAATGGATTAAAACATTTGTTGATGTAGATGAAACTTGCGTCAAACAGGTAGAGTTGCTGCGAAATTCTCCCTTGATTCCTGATGATGTAGTAATTCATGGCTACATCTGGGAAGTGGAAACGATGAGCTTACGCTCTCCTCATGAGCGTCTGAGTGAGAAAGTGAACACGGCACAAGCAATGAGTGGCAAAGGTTCATAAGTAAATCGGCGTTGTCGTCAGCACGATTACCAGCCATCAAGTTGACCAAAAAGTTAAATGCACTGAGATGTCGAGAGTGTTCTAATACCATTTCAAATCAGGGGGATATGAGGAAAGACTTGTTCCAAATTGTCCCCTTTTACCCTTGTACTTTCGCTCAATACCCTGCTTTTTTGTCTACGACATTCCGTAATGGCTGGCCGGTCTGGTAGCGTTTAAGATTGTCAATAAACAATTCCGCTATGCGTTCTTTCAGGCGTGGTGACAGGGCTGAACAATGGGGCGTGATAAAAGCGTTAGGTAACGACCATAAAGGACTTTCTGGCGGTAGAGGTTCTGTGGCAACTGTGTCTAATCCAGCACCCGCAATCCAACCCTCACGCAGGGCGGTGAGCAACGCGGTTTCATCTACTATTGCACCACGAGCTATATTAATCAGATAAGCCGATGGACGCATAGAACGCAATGCAGCTTCATCGATTAAGCCTTGAGTTTCTGGCGTTAATGGTGTAGCAATAACTACATAGTCTACTTCTGGAAGGAGCGATCGCCATTCATCGACACCCACAACTTGATCAAAATTGGGTAAAGGTTCGGGATGGCGGCGACTACCCCAAACTCTGACTCCAAAAGCTTTAGCGCGAGATGCGATCGCTTGACCGATATTTCCTGTGCCAATAATTAATAAAGTAGCATCTGCCAACTCTTCAAGAAACACTCCTCTTACCCAAGTGTGCTCATCCTGCAAAGTTTGTAATTTCCGCAGATTCTTGGCGTGATAAAGCATAAATGCCAGCACAAATTCCGAAATTGGAATCGCGTGAACTCCTGCACCATTTGTCAGGATAATATCCCTTTGCAAAAAGTTAGGCGTGAGAATGTGATTCACTCCAGCGCTGGGTGACTGTTGCCAACGCAGCCCCGGTGCTGCCGCCAGTACTTTGTCAAGGGTAGAGGCCTTGAGGTAAAATCCGTTGACATAAACTTCTGCATCACTAGCATCGCCATCAATGTTGCCTTCACTATCCACCACCACAAACTCTACATCGGATGGTAATAGCGGCTGAATCTCAGCAATCAAATGATCGGGTAAAATTAGTTTCACCATATTTCCTACTCCCTGATTTTAAAGGAATTGGGCATTCGGTATGGGGCAAACAGGAAGTGTGGGAGGTGTGGGAAGTGTGGGAGGATGGGGAAGAAATCTTTCCCCCTTCTCTCCCCACACTCCCCACACTTCCCTATCTCCCCATCTCCCAGTCCCCAGTCGCCAATCCCTAATACCCTGCTTCTTTATCTACTACATTTCGTAAAGGTTCACCAGCTTGGTAGCGTTTAAGATTATCAATAAATAAAGCTATTGAACGCTGTTTACTTTTTGGTGAATGACCGGAAGTATGAGGAGTGATAAAGATGTTGGGAAGTGACCACAAAGGACTTTCTGGCGGTAAGGGTTCGGTGGTAACTGTGTCTAATGCTGCACCTGCAATCCAACCTTCTGTAAGTGCTTTGATTAATGCTGATTCATCGATGACACCACCACGAGCAATATTAATTAAGTATGCATGGGGAGAGAGCGATGCCTTCGGCGGGCTACGCCAACGCAATACAGATTCATCAATAAATTCTTTGGTTTCGTGTGTTAGTGGCGTTGCAATTACTACATAGTCTACTGTAGGGAGGAGCGATCGCCATTCATCAGCACCCACTACTTTATCAAAGTTTGGTAGTTCTTGGGGATGACGACGACTACCAATAATTTTTAAGCCGAAGGGTTTAGCACGGGCGGCTATTTCTTGACCAATACCACCAGCACCAATAATTAGCAAAGTTGCATCTGTCAACTCTTTAATAGCAAAGCCTCTTTTCCAGTAACGTTGTGCTTGTAAACTATATAATTCTGGCAAATGTTTAGCATGAGCAAGTATATAAGTAATCACAAATTCGGCGATGGGAATTGCATGTACTCCCGCCCCATTTGTGAGGATAATATCTCTTTTTAAATAAGTTGGTGTCAAAATATGATTTACCCCTGCATTCGGGGCATGATGCCAACGTAGTACAGGTGCGGCCTCTAGTATTTTATGAAGTACGTTACTTTTAGATAAAAACCAACTGAAATAAACTTCAGCATCGCTAGCATCGCCATCTAAATTACCATCAGTATCTACTCTGACGATTTCTGTATCGGTTGGTAGATGTGGCTCAATATCAGTAACTAAATCGAGTGGCAAAATGAGCTTCATTTTAGATTACCTCTTCTTTATTTACAGGGCTACTTTGGAAATTGCCTCTGTTTGATAAAAAATTAAGTGCAATTTTTTATTTGCACAAATTCTGAGTTTTATGAAAAGCTCAGTTTTTCTTATTTAATTTGTAAATACATTAACTCTAAATCAAAATATTGATTATCAAATTTATACGCCATTTTCTCTATTCCATATATTTGAAAGCCCAATGATAAATAAAGTTGTTTTGCGAACAAATTACTTTTAACAACATCCAGTAATAATATTTCTACGTCGTTAAGAGCTTTTGCTTTTTCAATTACTTCATTTACTAATAATTTACCTATAGCTTTCCCTCGATATTCTTGTTGAACATACATACTACTGATATATGCTTTATGCCTGAGCTTTATTCTTGATTGCTGTTGAAATACGACTATTCCAATTAACTTTATATCCTCATAGCAGCCCAAAATAAAGCTATTGTTATCGACTGGGATTTTATTCCGAAATTGTTCTATCGTCTTAATTGCTTCTTCATGATAAGTTGTGCCAAATGATTCTGGATTTTTATATAAAGCTTCTAATCTAATTTTTCTATAATCTTCTGCATCATACTTTGTTAATTTTCTAATTAGCATTAAATTAAATACAATAGATATTTATTATTTGTTTTAAATTTACCAATATAAATTAATAGTTATTGTGTTTTAGTTTATCTACGTCATGAATATATAAAAAATCACCCCAAGGCGCAGAGAAGAGAATTGATAGAGAAAATTTTGAGTGTTCAAAAACAATTTTGGATTGCTGTAGCTGCTTTTTGAAAGAAAGTTTTAATCTCGAAGTAGCCTATTTACCGCAGCTACCTCAAGTTTAATATTCAGCAACTAAAAAAGCTTAAATCTCAACTACTCAGTTGTAATAATTGGTTGTTTACCTGAGTATTTTCATTGGTCATGACTCGTTCTAAAACTGTTTCCCTAATATTGATGAACAGTTCATGGCTTCTATCTCGTGGACGTGAAAGTCTCACAGGTACATCTAAAGTAATTCGTCCTGCTTCAATCAGAATAACTCTGTCTGCTAATGCTACTGCTTCTTCTACATCATGAGTAACTAAAAATGCAGTAAACTTGCGCTCTAGCCACAAATTTTCAATCAAGTGTTGCATTTCTAAGCGAGTGAGAGCATCTAAGGCTCCCAAAGGTTCATCTAATAACAACAAACGAGGCTGACTCACTAATGCTCTTGCCAATGATACCCGTTGGCGCTGTCCACCAGATAGTACGTGAGGCCATTCCTCAGCTCTATCCTCCAGCCCCACTTTCTCGAGTGCCCACTTAGCTCTTTCACGCCAATTTCCTTGCAAGCCTAACCCCACATTCTCAATTACCCGCTTCCACGGTAGTAAACGGGGATCTTGAAACATCACGGTTACAGACCGGCTAAGTTTACGAAGTGGTTCCCCATCTAATAGTATTCCGCCGGAAGTCGGTTTATCTAATGCTGACACCAGACGTAATAAGGTACTCTTACCGCAACCACTACGTCCCACAATGGCAACAAACTCACCTGGTGCAACTTCTAAATTCAATGAGTTTAAAACATTTTTTTTGCCAAAATCCTTTGTCAGATCCAAAATACTTAGTTGTGTACCTTGTACATTTGAACTCACTCGAAAAACCTCCATTATTTACAGAGTAGCTATGATTTTTATTGCTAGTAAATGCATATTGAATATGCAGCTTTTGTCATTATTCCCAACTCAAATAAATAATTTTCAGTTGTGCCAGAAACTGAAAACTATGCACGTTGGTAATTAGGATTCCAAGCCAAAAACTTTCTTTCCAATGCTCTGGCAGTGGCGTCTGCTAATTTGCCTAACAAGGCATAAATAACAATACTCAATACCACAACATCAGTTTGCATAAATTCACGAGCATTCATCGCCATGTATCCAAGTCCAGAATCTGCTGCAATGGTTTCTGCAACAATTAGCGTTAGCCACATAATTCCTAAGGAAAAACGAACGCCAACAAGAATCGAAGATAAAGCCCCAGGAAAAATGATTTGCCACAAAAGTTGTGGTGTTTTCAATCCATAGACTTTTCCCATCTCAATCAGTCCGGGGTCAACACTACGAATACCATGAAATGTATTGAGATAAAGTGGAAAAAATACCCCCATAGATACTAAAAATAATCTGGCTTGGTCGCCAATACCAAACCAGAGAATTACTAGGGGAATTAATGCTAAATTAGGAATTGTGCGGAGCATTTGCAAGGAACTATCTAATAACTTTTCTGCTATAGGGGAAAAGCCATTGAGCAAACCCAAACTGAACCCGATACTGCCACCAACTATAAAACCAGATATGGCACGCCCAGCACTAATTCCTATGTGTTGAAACAATTCTCCAGTTGAAGCTAATCTAAATGCTGTGACAATTACACCACTAGGGGCTGGTAAAATTCTACTTGAAAGAAGACCAGTTCTCGAAGAAATTTCCCAAAGTACTAGTACGAGAATAGGAACAATCCAAGGAACTATTTTATCGACTTGCGGGTTATTTAACAGTCCACTTAGGGATATGTTACTACTTTTGCTGTGTTTGAAGGTGATAGTCATAGGATTTTTGATTTTAGTTTTTGAATTTTAGATTCTCCACAATGAGAAACCTAGAGGGGCGAAGTTATTAGATTCTTGGTTAAGAATTCAGCACTCAAAATTCAAAAAATCTTTATCAGTGCAGTGTGATTGATATATTCTTGAATTATTATGAATTCTAAATTCTGAGTCCTGATAATTTTAGACTTGAAATTTGGTGTTTTTAATATCAAGTCTAGAATCTAGAATCGTCATACTTATGAGGCAGTTGTGAGTTGTTTAGTAAATTCTTCATTGGCAGATGTTTCGCTGACATGACTCAAAACTTGTGGTATTAAAGGAGCAGGTTGGTTTTGCAAAGGTAGACGCGGAAATAATAATTCTGCGGTGCGATACGCTTCTTCTAAATGCGGATATCCAGAAAAAACGAAAGTTTCTATTCCTAATTTTTGATATTCCAGCATCCTAGCGAGAACGGTGTCGGGATCTCCGACTAAAGCAGTACCAGCACCACCCCGCACTAATCCAATTCCTGTCCATAGGTTGGGGCTGATTTCTAGGGCTTGTCGAGAGCCATTGTGTAGTTGACTCATGCGCCGTTGTCCTTCAGAATCAGAACTAGCAAAGTCTTTTTGAGCTGTGGCGATCGCTTCTTCATCCACATACTTAATCAACTCATTGGCTGCATCCCAAGCCGCAGACTCGGTTTCTCGCACAATTACGTGCAAACGAATGCCAAAACGCACTGTTCTGCCTTGTTCTGCCGCCAGCCGCCGAACTTCAGCAATTTTTTGTGCAACCTGCTCTGGAGGTTCTCCCCATGTCAGATACACATCTATATGTTTGGCAGCAACGCGTTTGGCAGCAGCAGATGAACCTCCAAACCACAAGGGTGGATAGGGTTTTTGAATCGGTGGGAATAGGAGTTTACCACCTTTGATGTCTAGGTAGTTTCCTTTAAAATCAACTGTTTCCCCACTGACGATACCCCGCCAAACATGCAAGAATTCATCGGTTAGATCATAGCGATCGTCATGACTCAGATGCAAACCATCCCCAGCAAGGTGTACGGGATCTCCACCTGTTACCACATTAATCAACAATCTTCCTTTAGAAATTCGGTCAAATGTTGCTGCCATACGTGCCGCAGCACCAGGAGAAGTAATTCCTGGACGAATTGCCACAAGAAATTTCATTTGCTTGGTAACAGATATGAAAGCCGCAGCAGTAATCCAAGCATCTTCACAAGAACGCCCTGTAGGTAACAATGCCCCTGCGTAACCTAAACTATCTACAGCTTGGGCAATTTGCTGCAAATAATCAGGTGTAGCAACACGAGAGCCAACATCTGTGCCTAAATAGCGTCCGTCACGAGATCCAGTAGGAATAAACCAAAGAATTTGCATGTTTATCAGGGTATCAGGTTCGCAATTTACGTTTTTCCGATCGAAATACCGTAGTTTATAGCTGAAATTCTACCCGATATTACGTAAAAATCAACCCTAATTTAACCATTGGTAAAAAATCTTTGTTGGCTGTCTGACTTTATAGCCAGCAGCGGTGAGTACATAAATTTGCTAGCATGTATTATTTTGCCACCTTTGTGGTCAGAATGACTGTATTCTAAAACACAACTTTCTACTGATAAAAATCATAATAATTATAAAGAAGCACAAAGAGTAGGCAGACGGGGACTGTGTGAGATGAGGAAGCATAAGGACACCAAAGGCGAATAATAACTTCTCAGCCAACAGCCAATACTCAACACGGGCTAAACGCCCCGCTACCGCTAACAGCACTAGACCTCTTGTAAAAGTGTTTTTTGCAAGAGGTGGGAAAAGGGACTCATGTTAAAGGGGAAAGGAAAATACCAAACCTTTCCCAATACGCTTAGGATAAGCATTTTTCATCTCTGATGTGGGCTGGGAAAAGGGTAAAGGCTTGAAATTACCCTTTTCCTTTTTCCCTTTCCCCTTTCCCCTTTAACCGAACCGTATTGAAACCTTTCCCCCTTTCCCTTTCCTCGACTTCTGCAAGAAGTCTACTCTTCATAATATTTTCAGATCGTGGAGAAGTACTAGGTCTTGCATTGTAGCAACCTCTATGCAAATATATTTCTAAACAAAACCCGGTAAGTCTATCGTTTTACCGGATTTACCTAATTAATTGATGCTGTCAAAATGTAGCTGATTACCAGTCACCAATTTTCTTTCCATCGTCTTACTATCCTTTCAAGCGGCAAAATTAATAATTTAGTGCAACTTTTTGATTGTACGTTGAATAACTGCTTAGTGATGGTTTCAATATCCGAGATTTGTAATTTTCTCATCAATGAAACCTTTACTAAATCCAGTATCTAATGGTTTAGCACAAAAATTGCATCAGGATCTTATGCTGCTTTTTTGTGCAATTTAGAGCTAGTTTACTCGTTTTCCAGGTTGAGGAGTTAAAGAGTCATGTTTAAGTTTTGCTGGAATTATAGATCCATACTGTTTTTACTTTCATTGCTAGATATTTTAGCTATCCTGATTTTTAATCCGGCTAAAAGTCAGGCTGAAATACCTCAAGAACTAGAAGCAAACAAACCTTCAGAAACAGTTGTTAATCAGACAGTTGAAACTTCAATTTCGGAAGTAGAAGCAAACAAAGCTCCAGAAACAGTTGTTAATCAGACAGTTGAAACTTCAATTCCAGGGCTAACTAGAAAAAAAGTTAAAAAGCCAGAACGAGTGACACCTTTCTCGGAATTGTCTGGAAATGCGCCACCACCTACGAAAAAACCTATCAATAATTCTGCCGGACAAGTGACATCCGTCTCGCAACTGTCAGATGTAAAGCCCACAGACTGGGCATTCCAAGCACTACAATCTTTGGTGGAACGCTATGGTGTAATTGCTGGATATACAGATGGCACATTCAAAGGGAATCGTGGCCTAACGCGCTATGAATTTGCAGCTGGGTTAAATGCAGCTTTAGATCGTCTCAATGAACTCATAGCAACATCAACAACAGATTTAGTCAGACGAGAAGATTTAGATACCATCAAAAAACTACAAGAACAATTTTCTCCAGAACTTGCTGAATTTCGCGGACGCGTAGATAGCTTGGAAGCGCGGACTGCACAGTTACAAGCAACTCAGTTTACTACCACAACCAAACTTATAGGTAGAGCGCAGATTGTCTTTGGTTCACTTCTAGCAGGTAATAATGTCGTGACTAAGACACCTGCACCTCGCAATCCTACACTTCAAGGCTCAGCTTCCTTACGTTTGAACACCAGTTTTAACGGTAAAGACTCACTCAGCTTATCGTTGTCAGGTGGAAATATTGAATCGTTGGGACAAACAAGAGCTGGCTTATTAGGAACTTATGAGGGAAGAACTGCTGATAACTCCAGTATTACTTTTGCACGCAATCAGATTACTCTCGGTGGTGTTCGCTATCGGTTTTTACCTACTCCAGATACCCAAGTCAATATTTATGCCCTATCTGATGGAGCTAGTGAGATAGGGCTTTCGGGCCCGATTAACCCATATTTTGAATCGTCTTCTGCCACTGGTGCTAACGGGATTTCACGATTTTCACGACGGTCTTTGGTCTATAACTATGGAGATAGCGGCCCTGGAATTGCCATACTCCAACGATTAGGTAAACAGGTTCAAGTCGGGGTAGCGTTTAGCGCTCCAAACGGTAATAATCCGCTACTAAATAATGGCTTATTTACAGGTAGGTATTTAGCTTTAGGACAGGTAATATATTACTCTGCCGATCGCAACTTTCGCGTGGCTGCAACTTATGTCAATACCTATAGCCCGCCAAATACCCAAGGTTTTAGTGGAACAAACTTTGGCCCAGCAGTTGGGAGTAACCTGGTAAACAGCACCGTAGCTGGAGCCGGAACCATAGGTAATCTTTATGGACTACAGGCGTTCTATCAAGTTAGTCCTAAGTTTGCAATTAATGGATGGGTAAGTTATGCATCCCATCGCTATATAGGACGTGGAGATGGTAACGCTATGGATTGGGCAGTAGGACTCGCATTCCCGGATCTTTTTAGCGAAGGCGCTCTAGGGGGAATTTTAGTTGGTATGGAGCCAAAACTCACCCGTCTGAGTGATAGTGTAGATTTGGGAGCAGGTTTCGGACAAGCAGATAAAGATACCTCGCTACACGTTGAGGCCTTTTACCAATATAAAATCGGAAATAATATTGAGATTACGCCAGGTTTAATCTGGATTACTGCACCAGACTCTGATAACAATAATCCCGATAGTGTATTTGGTTGGGTTCGTACCGTCTATAGGTTCTAACCTTTTAATAGTGCTGTTAGCGGTAGCGGGGCGTTTAGCCCGCATTGACTGAGGAGTAGTAAGAGTAGGTTGACTCAGAATTTCTGTTAGCAACGAAGTGTTTTCGTAAACCCGTCCCTACAGGAGTTAGGAATTTTCCTGTCTGCCTTTCTCATCTCCTCCCACTCTCTACTCCCCTTTTTAGCGCTCAAGCACTAACTACAACGTGAATTCGATGTACAGGATTTTGACCTCACCCCCAGCCCCTCTCCTGCAACGAGAGGGCAGGGTGGTTTCATACAGCCGTAGAAAAAACAAAATACTCATAAGGGTATTTAAGCATTTACGGTTAGAAACAAGATGAATCTGATTGAGCAGTTACAACAAATTCCGGATTATCGCCATATCCGAGGGCGGAGGCACGAATTATGGTTGGTGCTGTTGCTGACACTACTAGGAGCGATGACCGGATATTGGGGCTATCGACCACTGGAAGACTTTACAGTTATACATCAACAAAGATTAATACAACTGTTAAATCTCAAAGATACCACTAAGTTTCCCTCCTACTCGACGTTTCGGCGTGTAATTACAACAGTTAACTTTCAACCGTTAACGGATTTATTTAATACTTGGGCAGCGATGAATGTGCCGCCAAATCCAAAAGAGCGATTAGCAATTGATGGTAAAAGTATCCGTTGTACGGTTACTGATTATAACGAGTCATACCAAAATTTTATCAGTATGATTTCAGTTTATAGTCATCAACGTGGAATAGTATTGAGAACACAAACTCTATCTAACAAGACAGAAAGTGAAATTGCGATTGTCGAAAAATTAGTGCAGGAATTTTGTGGCTGTGAGGTGGTTTTCACCCTGGATGCTCTGCACTGCCAAAAAAAACAGTCAAGCAAATAATTACAAATGGAAACGACTATTTAATTGGACTAAAACAGAATCAACCAACATTATTTAAAATGGCTCAAACTCAGTTACAGCAAACTACTCCAATTAGTTGTGCCACATTTTACCAAGAAACTCATAGTCGAGTTGTACAACGTCGATGCCAAGTTTTGACCGTACCTGAAAAAGCTAAAAAAACCTGGTCTGGGCTGCAAGCATTTGTTGTAATTGATAGAACTGGTATACGAGATGGTCAACCTTTTGATGAACGTCATTTTTACATATCAAGTCAAATTTTAGATGCTCAACAGTTATTAGCTGACACTGTTGGACATTGGGGAATTGAAAATCGTTTGCATTGGGTTAAAGATGTTACTTTCTGTGAGGACTTTCCACCTCGTCGCGGTGGGAATTCCCCTATAAATTGGGCTATCCTACACACTTTTTTCATAACGAACGCTCGTTTTTTTGGCTTCCGAACTATTCCCCAAGCTCAACGTGCTTTATCAAATCAACTCGATCAGGTTTTTTCTCTGCTTGTATGAAACCACCCTGCCT
>JAVRCH010000033.1:0-84350 GCA_034530795.1 Nostoc sp. DedQUE12a | reverse complement strand
ACTCATGTCTAAGTCCTTTAATGTGACGATAGTCTGGGATTTGTTGTAATTGCTCTATCAAATTCATACTTGTACAACCATAAATGCTTAAATACCTTTATTAGTATTTTCATTTTTCTACGGTTGTATGAAACCACCCTGGGTGATTAGGATATTGCCAGGGTTACTTACTTTTGAGGATTTGGAAGCGGAAATACTTAAAAAATAAGTTTTAATCAGATATTATTGTCAGTTAGATAAAGAAATATACTCTGTTTTAACTTCTTCCGAATGAGCTAGCTGTATTATGTTCTTGAATTTGATAAATAAAATCTAGTATGAGTGATGTAAATTTTTCAGGATACCAAAGTCCCCATTCGTGGCAACCTTCTTCTACAGTAATTAATTGAGCGTTGGGAATAATTGCCGCCATTTTTTGAGCGTTACTTAATGGTGTAGTTAGGTCTTTTTCTGACCATAATAATAAACAAGGAGCTAGAATTTTTGGAAGTAAATGCCTAATATCTTCGTACAAAGAAATTAGCAATCCTTGAAGGACATTTGTTGTATTAAATAACAGGTTATAGGAAAAAACCACAGGAATATCAACTAATTTCAACCTTTGTCTTGGGAGAAACAGTTGAAACGTCATTTCGATTGCCCTTCGCAGGAGCATCTCCGGTATTGATGGCGTAGGAATTCCTGTACTATCTACCAGAATTACACTGATAACTTTTTCTGGAACAATTGCAGATAAAGTAATAGCAATGCCTCCGCCAAATGATTGCCCTACTACATGAAATTGTTGTAAATCTAAAAATTCTAAAAACGAAAGGAGAAATTTGCTATAGCTAACGTAATCAGGAATTAGACCAGAGTAAGTCGATCTTGCAAAACTAGGCAAATCAGGAGCAATTATGGTATGCTGCTGTGCTAGTAGTGTCAGTACTTCTTGATAAGGCTGGGTAGAGATACCCCATCCGTGTAGAAATAAGATGGGGGCTAAACTCGACTGTGACTTACTTTGCTGATAAAAAATTGTGCAATCTTGTAATTCGACCCGATGATTAGTTAATTGGCATTTCAAAAGCACAACCTCATTTTCTATGGTTTGTTAAACTACTTCTACTGTTGTTTAACAGTACTAAACCCGCAGGTTTAGCGAAACTTTCTTAAGGTATAAATAGTGGTTGGAGAAAGTTGCAATTAACAAATTTAGATACACTGACAGTTATGGGGGATAAAGTATTAAAAGTCATAATCGAAGGGGCGACTCTCAATACGGTTCGGATAAGCATTTTTCATCTCATAACTGTATTCGTACTTGATGAAAGTAGCGGTAATTCATGTAGACGTGGAGCGGCTTCCCGCAGGGTATTACCGCTACTTTCGTTATCTTTTGCGTAACGGGACTTAGACAACAGGCAACAGGCTTGAAAAACTACTTTTCAAACATCTTTTTACAGTTGCCGCACTACTGGCTGACCATCTTTGACTTCACCAACTAAAACTAAATCGACGCAGTTAACGAAGATCCCATTTTCCAAAACACCGGGAATATTATTCAACGTCTTTTCTAAGTTGGCTGGGTCTTCAATAGAGTCAAATCTGACATCTAAAACAAAATTCCCTTGGTCTGTGATTACCGGGCCGGCTTTTTTGACACCCATGCGGAGTTCTGGTTTACCACCAAGTTTTTTGATGGCATTGGTTACAGGAGTAATTGCCATTGGAATCACTTCCACGGGTACAGCGAAACTAGAACCCAAGCGGTCTACTAACTTACCACCATCTACGACGACGATAAACTGTTCTGCTAGGTAATCTACGACTTTTTCGCGGGTATGTGCTGCACCACCGCCTTTAATCAAATTCTTCTGGGGATCGACTTCATCTGCCCCATCAATGGCAATATCAATGTGGTCAATAGCGTCCAAGGTGGCGAGAGGAACACCATACTCCTTTGCTAGCACTTCTGACTGAAACGAAGTCGGTATGCCAATGATATCCTCAAGTTCGCCAGACTTGAGGCGATCGCCCAGATACTGAATTGTGTATGCTGTAGTTGACCCCGTACCCAACCCCACAATTGAACCCGACTTTACTAAGGCGGCGGCGGCTTTGCCAACTTCTTGCTTCATCAACTTTACGGGATCTGCTGCTGCGGTCATTCCCAAAACTCCTGAAAAACTGACTATAGTCCATAGTAGTGGTCAGATAACACCAAAAGATGAAAGCTAAAAAACAAGTTTTTGCTGATTTCTACTTCTTGGATGACCAAAACAAGCTACACAGCGAGCTAACACGGCAGGTAGCTACGCAACATTGATGACTATAAATCCGTCACTAGCTGAGTTACTGGTTATTAGAAACACCAAAATTTGCCTTAAGCTCAGTAATGTAGTTTTTTAAAGCTAAAAGTGGTTATTATGATGCGTCACCTTTCCATTACTTTATCTTTAGTAGCACTGCTACAAAACTTGCCAGCAATTGCTCAAACTCCAGTGCCAGAAACTACTTCTGCAACAGCATCTGATTCCATTCAACAGGTAGTTGCTGTCAAGTGGATGACAAATTTTTCCGATGGCAAGTTTTATCCAGAAAGGTTACTCAGTAGAGCAGAATTAGCAGCGATTATGGTGAAAGCATTTCGCCTCGATAAAAGACAAGGTGCTAACAAAGAAAATTTAGCGATTCCAGATGTTCCTCCGTCTCATTGGGCATTTAATGATATACAAACGGTATTAAAAACTGACATCATGAAAGGTTATCGAGGGAATCAATTTTTTCCTAATCAAAAGGTAACTAGGGCAGAAGCTCTTGCGATTTTCGCCCAGGCTTATGGCGTATTTCAGTTTCAGGATGATGCTGTGAATGAAATTCTGGCTGCATATCCAGATGAAAAGTCTATCCCATCTTGGGCAAGAAAAGCGATCGCCACTGTAGTTACTGAAGGATTTCTAAATACAGACGCTCAAAACAATATTTCCCCATTAAGGCCCGTCACGCGTGGGGATATGGCTTATGTTTTGAGTAAATATTTGCAACGCCAAAAGCAACAACCCGAAACACCAGAGGTTCCGATTATTCCAAATAGCCAACCATCTCCTTAGCTGAATTCAGAATTCACAAGCAAAATAAGCTTTCAGCTATTAAGCTTTTAATTTACACAGTCACTTCCTAAATTCATTGACTGCTAACAGTTAACAGTCAATAATATCACCTTTGATTCTGACCTCTACGTTTTTCTAAAATATCGAGGAGATATGAGGCAGTAGAATTTGGTCGTGTCGCCGGCTGCTGTGAGCCATAATTTCCATAAGTAGACTGTGGTACTTGCGTCGGCTGTTGCAAGCCATAATTCCCGTAAGTAGACTGTGGTACTTGCGTCGGCTGTTGCAAGCCATAATTCCCGTAAGTGGACTGTGGTACTTGCGTCGGCTGCTGCAAGCCATAATTCCTGTATCCCGTAGAATTTGTGGGTGGAACAACAGTTTGATTCGGACTCTGGCTAGAGTAAGGTGCAACAGAGTTGACTGAGGGCGCCACTGGTGCTTGAATACCATTTAAAGTACTGTAGGGATTTGCCTGCAAGTTTGTAGTGGTTGGGATGTAACCCGTCCCAGGATTTAACCCAGTACTTGGTATTTGGCTGGATAAGCCGTTCAACGGTAGTATCGGTGTTGTTCCTCCGTTAGAGACGCGCCCCGAAGTATTTGGTTGATTAGCATTAATGCGATTGAAGCCAGACAAATTCTGGTTTGTCGATTCGTTAAGTGCTGCTTGCAGAGGGCTAATGGAGACAGAATTTTGATTTTTGTTAGTTTGATTAGTTAATCCAATTCCCAAGCCAGAAGATGTTTGTTCACTTTCTGTGTCAGAGGCCCCACTAAAAGAAGGGTTGAGGCCAATAAACTCGCTATTGCTATCAGCTATCCCAGCACGCAATAAATTTTCTGTTTGTGCAACAAAAGGATTTTTTATAGGTGGAGGAAGTTCGGGATTAACTATTCCTAAACCAGATTTTGATTTGTTATCACTAAGAGAGTTTTGTTTATTAATTAGCTCATCTAATAAGCCTTTGCTATTTTTTTTATCTGCGTTCTCCTTAGGGTTATTTGTTGTTAGCGGCACTGCTTCGTCAAAGTCATTAAACAAGGCTGGCAAGTTATCAATATCCGCTGCAATAGCTTTGTTTTCCTCTGACAGGGAGGAGTCGGCAGGCTTTTGTGAAGCGACTTGTTTTTTTTGCTTATAAACGAAAATATCTGGGTTTGACCAGTATTCCCAGGTTACTAGTCCGAGTACAGATAAAAAAATTGCAGTTACCCAAAAGCCAGGTCGCCCTAGATTCCATAACCTGGCTCTGAGATAGCGTAAGTAGGCGGGAGGATAATGACGCTTTGGCATGGGTTTAGTAATTGATATTTACTAGAAATCGTTAACAATTGAGGTAAGCAGCTTTTTTGTTTGATACTTTTGCCTTTTTACTCAGCAAATATCTCAACTGAAGGTGGATGCTCTAATTTCATCCTAACTGCTCAATAACTTATTAGTCATTAGCAATTGACATCTAGTAGTCAAAAATTTACGTTTTAACTGTGTGTTCTTTGCATCTAAGTAAGTCGTCGAGATAATTAAATCTATATTAAGAAATATAAATTTATCTAAGGTACTTTGTCGCCAATAACGCCAACATCGTTGAAGGTATATACAGCAGATTTCATTTGCATGAGGTACAACTTGAATGGTTTTGAGGCAGGAGGCAGAAGAAGAATTTTTATCTTTGACTTCTCTAGTTGTGTACCTCATTTAGTTGCAAACTGCTGTATTCTACAAAATGCTGGTAGGAGCTCTTTACAGTTCGCTGCAATGGGTTTACGATGCCACCAGGCCACTAGATTTACGAGCTCTTACAAAAAACGTTGTGGTATCGTTCCAATAGCCTTCTTCGGTTGAAGCCTTATTTATTTCTGTAAAGTATTCCTGTTTACACTGCTCCAACTGTTCCTTTGACCATTTCACATCTTGAAGCCCGAAGGCACTCCTAGCATTGCCAGTCCAAGCACCTGACGCATCTTGCAAGTAGAAGCCAAATTGCTCAGTTGTGATTTCGATATCTTCAAATCCAATGGTTTCAAGCAGTTGACAACACCGTTGAGGTGTTCCAAGTAACTTATTGGGATTCGCAATAGTAATACCGTATCGTTGTACCACTGTCCGAAACAAGACAGACGCAGCTGGGGAGGTTTCGGCAAGACAAGAAAATGCAACAACTCCCCCTGGTTTCAAAGCATTGTGCCATCGACGAAGCGATGTCGGAATATCTGTCAAGTAAACAATTGCGGATGAACAGAGGATGACATCAAATTGGCTCTCCTGTAATTCTTGTTCATCTGCATCCGCTTCCTCAAATGTGATATTTGTCAGTCCCAAGACCTCAACCTTCTGCTGGGCTTGCTGCAACATTCCCAAAGCAAAGTCAGTCCCTAAAACACGACCTGTAGAACCAACAACCATCGCCGCAGCAATAGCCGCTAGACCAGTTCCAGTAGCGATATCTAGAACGTGCTGGTCTGATTGTAATTTTGCAAACTCTACTAATCGAGTTGCAGCCCGTTTATGAAACTCAGTCTCGTAGTTTAGACGGCTGTTGAAGTCATTGAGGATTTGCTGTTTGTACGCATTTAGCGATGAGTAAGTCATACTACATGTACCGTGTCATTTTGAGAAAAATGCTTGGGTAATAATAGAATATCTGCAATAGGCTATTAGCTCGACTTTATCTAAAATTAAGAACTTGGTTTTCTTTACCGGTCACAGATTATCGATGAAGTTAAAAAAGTAAAACTACTATATCACAGAGGTTTCAGCGGTAGCGTTCGTGCAACGACTCCGTAGGAGTATGGCGTTGCGAAAAAATGGATAAAGTCGAGCTTAGTCTAAAAACTATTATTTTTAAAGTATATACAGCAGATTGCAAGTTGGTGAGGTACAGATAGTAGTGGGGGCGCTAAGCTTGGCGTCCCTACCTGTGTACTTCATTTACCTGAAAAACGCTGTAAGTAAAAATTAAGCTATTTTTGAAAAACTTATCCCAATTCTTTATGAAGATGCATAGAAAAAACCCCACCGCCTGCGCCACCTCCCCTTACTAAGGGGAGGTTGGGAGGGGTCAAAATAATGTGCAGCTTCACATTAAATTGGTATTATCCTCTTTTTATTAATGAGCAAGCTCTAGTTACAAAAACTTCTTTTGTTGTTGGTAATACTGAATATGCTATTCAATATTTTCAAAAATTCTAAATCTAATATTTCACTTATAGATGTTCCCTTTAGCTGGTATGTAGTTTGGGGAACATTAAATACTCTAACAGCGGATGTAGTCTGGCGAGATAACAAGTTGGCTGTAATTTCTGCACTCACTACAGAACAATTTGCACTCAGTTATACAGAACAATTTGTAGTAGTTGGAGATGTGTGGTTAAGTAATCGGCTGGAGTTGCTGCAAAAATTAGGAGTTGATGCAAATAGTTTTTCTACAAATAATTGTCAATTGATTGCTGAACTTTGGGAAAATTTTGGTTGCGAATGTCTGAAATTGTTGGAGGGAATGTTTGGGTTAGTAATTTGGGATTGTCACAAACAAGTATTATGGCTGGGACGCGATCGCATTGGTAGCCGGACTCTCTATTACACTACTACTGGTACAATTCGCGCCATCGCGCCAAAAATGCGATCGCTTGCATTTTATCGTTCAAGTGATGTCGATTTGGTGGCGTTGCGTGATTATCTCTGCTGCGCCTTTGTACCGGGAGAACGCACGCTTTGGGAACAGGTGGGAGAAGTGCGTCCGGGAACTGTTATCGAAATGCCTGCAAACAAAGTTTATACTTACTGGGAATTGCAACAGCAGATTACAGGGAAAGATGAATCTTTAGTATGGCATGGCGATCGCTTGCGTTCTCTGCTAAATCGAGTTGTTCGAGAATATTTACCGCAAAATGCACCTGTTGGTGTTTTCCTTTCTGGTGGTTTGGACTCTAGCAGCATCACCGCTTTAGCAGCAAAGTTTCATCATCAGCCAGTGCATACTTACTCGATTCATTTTGGTGCCCAATGTCCCAATGAATTAGAGTTTTCTAGTTTGGTAGCCGAACATTGTCAAACTCAACACCACATTCTCGAAATTACTTTTAAAGATATGTGGGAACGCCTACCCCAAACAATGGCATATCTTGACGATCCCATTGGCGATCCGCTGACAGTACCAAATTTTCTTTTGGGAAGAATGGCGCGAGAAAATGTGCAAGTTATCCTCAATGGTGAAGGTGGCGATCCGTGTTTTGGCGGGCCGAAAAATCAGCCGATGCTAATTAATAGTTTATATGGTTCAATTAACAATCAAGATTCATTACAAGCATATTTAATTGCTTTTCAAAAATGTGCATTAGACTTGCCGCAACTTTTTAAACCAGAAATTTGGGCAGCAGTTAAAACAGAACCATCTGTATTTTCAGCTGATTTAAATTCTGATTCCAGTTACTTAAATCGATTAATGGCACTGAATATTAAATTTAAGGGAGCCGACCAAATTTTGACAAAAGTAAATAACTTAACTCAAGCAGCAAATTTACATGGGCGATCGCCACTTTTTGACCAGCGAGTTGTTGAGTTGAGTATGCAAATTCCTCCAGAGTATAAACTGTCAGGAGTAGAAGAAAAAGCAGTACTCAAACAAGCCGTTGCTGATATTTTACCAGAGGCGATTATTCATCGTCCCAAAAGTGGAATGATGGTACCTGTACAGGTGGGATTTCGCAAGCATTGGCAACGAGAAGCGAGAAAATTATTGTTAGATAATAAAAGTGCGATCGCGCCTTATTTTAATCAGTCACTACTACGTGATTGGCTAGACTATAAAGGCGATATTTGGGGACGCTATGGTGTTAAACTTTGGTTATTGGTAAGTTTAGAAATATGGTTACAAGTAAATAAAAAGTAAAATTTTTGATTGAGGAATTAAATCAGATTCCAATATTAACCAAAACTTTGAACAACGTAGATATCATTTCCTGTCTCGCCAGCTAAAAACAAGCCACTGTCACCACTTTCGATATTTTGGCTACCAGCAATACCTTTTTGCAGAATTTGAATTAGCCTTTGGGGAGTGAAAGATTCCAATTCTACAAACTTTCCAGATTCCAAAAATTCTATTTCTTCAGTAGATAAATTTTGACGAATTTCTCCAGTTAATTTTCTTGCCGCTTGCGCCGATTCTGGAGAAGATTGAATAAACATTCCGCCCTTAGCAGCAATAATTTGACGTGGTGTAAGTCCAATATCAATAATTATAATATTGCTATCTTGAAACCATTTAGGACTAGTGCGTAGATGGTGAACTAAACCGATTCCTTGGGGATTACAATCATGGAGTGCATAGACTTTCAGATCGGGATTGCGACGTAGCATTTGCATCATAGTTTCAAAAATACCTTGAGGATAACCAGTGATGCTCAGGATTGCACAGTTATTTTCAAAATGGAAATTATTAGCGATTAATAGTTGAGCAATTGTAGCGCGATCGCAAACTATTAACCTATCAAAACTGTAAGCTGTAACATCAGGATTAAATGTAGCGAGAGTATTGTCTTCGCGCGGGGAAGGAAGAATTTTGACAATTAAACCATTAATTTGCCGCCAGCGATTTACCCAATTTTCAAATTCGTTTTTAGAAAATAAAAATTCCTGTTTTGATAGTCCTGAGTTTTGTAGCTGTTGAGTTCCCAAGTATATCGATACCATTCCCATGATAACGCTCAAGGTAAATGCATAGAACGAATTTATAATTAATATGCTGGCAGAAATTCCTACTCCTAAAATGAGAATTCCAATAATTTGTAAAGCTCTGGCATTGGCTGTGCGACTTTTAGAGTTAAGTTTACGAGAATCACTATCTTGAAAAAATTTAAAAATATAAATAGCATTAAAAACAAACAGTAATAAGGCGACAATATCTTGATTGCCACCAGTTATCTGAGTCGACCAAAATAATATAAATCCACTCAATACTATATAACCTAAAAATAAACTAATTATCGAAGAAAATGACTTACCTCCAAGACGCATATTTAAAAAATAAAATAGTTGTTTTGGTGTAAAAAATAAGGTGTTATTAACAGAAATATCAGACAAAACTTTGGCGAATAGAGGGTCAGTAATTTTAACTTTGCTCATACTCGTCGGTTCAAAAGCAAACGGATGATTGCATTTTACACACCGACCTTGATTAGCTGTTCGGTCTTTTAATTTATTATCAGTTCCGCATTTAATACACTTCATAATTTTGATTGAATATTAATAGTGAATCGTTAGCTATCCAACACCTGATTCGCCAGCAGAACATTGTAGTCTTCCCGTTGGCGAATTAGGCGATGTCTGCCATTTTCTAACAAGACTTCCGCAGGTTTAGGGCGGTGTAAAAAGTGAGATGACATAGCATAGCCATAAGCACCCACATCTAAAATTGCAATAACATCACCAATTTCTAATGCTGGAAGTTGGCAATTTTTCCCTAGATAATCTCTTGAGTAAGTTGTGTTACCGCAAACATCAGTTGTGAATAGGGACTGGGGAGGTGGGGAGGCAGGGGGAGATAGGGGGGCAACTCTTTCTCCTTGTCTCCTTGTCCCCTTGTCTCCTTGTCCTGTTTTCCAGGTGATGATTTCTCGGTATGCACCGTGTACTGAAGGTACTGAAAGATTGGCAACGGTGGTGTCAACTCCGAGAATTTGTTTGTATTTTTGCCATTTTACGGAAACAACTTGAGCAAGCATTGTTGCACATCCCGCGATCGCAGCTCGTCCTGGTTCAATCACCAAATCAATTTTCCTTGGTAAACACGCAATTTTCTTGCTTAACTCAGCCCCAAATATTTCCCAGTCAAACCCTACTGCGTTGTGATGATAGGGATAGCCAAAGCCACCACCAAAATCGAGATATTGCCAATCTGGCAAAAGTTGTGCTGTCGCAATTACTTTATCAATTACTTGGGTGAAAGCTGCTGTCGCATTCGTTCCCGTCCCTCGATAGAAATGTAAACCACTCAGCTTCAGTCCCACCTCACCAGTCAAAGCGATCGCCTCAGCAAATTCCTCAGGACGCACGCCAATGCGGCTATTTCCGGTAATTTCTGGCAAATTCAAGCGTAAACCCAGCCGGGGAGGTAGGGTGGCACAGGGGCAGGGGGGCACAGGGGAAGTTGTACTGTCAGTTAAGATTTCGCAGCATAACCGTAGCTGATCCAAACTATCTAAATTGAGAGTCGTAACTCCCCAATTTAGAACTTGTATCATCTCAGCCCGGTTTAAATTGCTCCCACTGTAGACAATCTCGCTGGGATGAAAACCTGCTTGCAAACCCAGAAAAATATCTCCTGGCGTATTAGCGTGGAGTCCCCAGCCAGCCGAGCGAAAAATTTTTAACAGGGCAATGTTACCATTAGTCACGCTGGCAAAGCGAAATTGTGTATGAGGATAGCTGACAGCCCCAGTTATATACTCAATAGTTTGGCGTAAGCGATCGCCATCATAAACATAAAGCGGAGAACCGTAAGTACTTATTAATTCCTGCGCCTGTTCCTCAGAAAATGGCGGACTAAGAGAAGTTTGAAACTTAAAAAATTTGTTAGTCTTCATAATTTCAACTTAGTTGCTCCGTCTATAAATTACGAATTATTTTGTAGTTTTTCCATAGCCAAGGGGGTAACCAAAACGGATGGTTCCAAGATTGTTTGCTGAAGTTTTCATTTAAGAACTGCGATCGCCAAAGTTGCCACATAATTAATAACCAGAGAATCTCACCAATCCGCCGTCCTTGAATAGCTGCTCCGAATTTACCGTCAACTATTTGGGCTGCAATGTGAGGATTGAAATGATTGTTAGCACCCAGTATTTCTGGATTTAGCCAAACGCCAATTTGATGCCAAAAATCATTTAAACACCAAGAAGTTAAAGGAACTCCCATACCACGCTTTTGTCGCCAAACAATTTCGGGCGGTAGCCAATTTTCTACAGCACGTTTGAGGATATATTTTTCACAGGCTCCTTGTAAGCAAAGTTCTCCAGACAAACGAAATGTCCAGTGTGCTAAATCTAGATTACAAAAAGGCGATCGCACCCACAATCCATTAGCCAACCCCAAAGCAGTAGCACGAGGATGGATATTCTGCGCCCCTTTGAGCATCAAACTAGCACGCCGGAGACGATGCAGCAAAGATGGACACTCACTAGCATCGAGAGCCGTCAATAACCAATCTTCAGGATGCAAATTCTCTATCTCGGCATATATTTCTGGCTGATAAACTTGAGATTCGTAGCCCCAAAGACGGTGAAAAGTCCGGAGATATTGCTGGATAAAAGTTTCCTCTCCGGCGGGGTTTTCCGACTGATAAACACCTGCGGCAATTAAAGGTTTATTCGTCCAACCGGCAAATAATTGATCTCCACCTTCCCCATTAAAAATTATCTGAGTTTCTTGACTAGCTCTTTGAGATAGCAGATACAAAGGAACACACACGGCATCACCAAAAGGTAAATCCAATGCTTCCACAGTAGGAATTAAAGCATTTTTGATGTCATTTGGCTCTGCTGCTACTTTTATTAAAGGAATTTTCAGAAATTGCGCCACTTGTTCTGCATAGGGATATTCTGGAATCCCTGCATTACCAAAATCTAAAGTGTAAGCGCGGACTTTCACCCCTGCTTGCACCAGTAGCGCCGCCACCACAGAAGAATCAAGCCCGCCAGAGAGAAACACCCCAACAGGTTCATCGCTTAAATCAGCAATTTGTTGCTCAATGGAATTTTTCAGAAGGACTTGCAATTCTTCAATTGCCGTAGCTTCATCTGTTAATTGTTCTGGGGCTTGTCGCCAAGAATTGATATTTTTAGATTTAGGTGTTTGCAGGATATTAAAATTGCGATCGCCAAAGGTGGGGCGTAGCCTATCGCGCCAAATCAACTCAGTCCCAGCCGGAACTGCAAACACTCCAGTCACAGGAGTTAAAAGTGCCGGAACATAGGAAAAACAGCTATAGCCGTATAAACCAGGAATACTAACATCTGATTGTGGCAAAATTGGTAACAGTAATTTTAGTTGAGTTGCAAACCAAATTACTTGTCCTTGTACAGTCCAATACAAAGGCATCTTTCCGAAAGGTTCTCTGCCCAAAATCAGGCAATTATTTTCCTCCAGACTTACCCAAGCATCAGGCGAACTGAATATTCCTGACGCCGAAACACCAGCAATTTGATTTTGTAACACTGAATAATTTCTATCCAGTCCTATATAAACAACATTCCAAACAGGAAGAAGATGATTTTCTTGTTGAGAGAACTGACTCAGACCTAACCCCCCTTTCCCTGTTATGGAAGGTAAAAAAGCCTCTCCCCTCGTAGGGGAGAGGTTTGGAGAGAGGTTTTCCAAAACACCAATTAACAGTGCTTCCAACTGATGTTGAGCGCCGTAACCCCAATACCCAAGAAAATGATGTGGGATGTTGTCCATATTGGACTAGTTCACTTGAAAGGTTTCATCGCTAATTTGACGGCCTTCCAAAAACATTTGCACCTGCCATTTGCCAACAGTTGCAGCTGAATTAATCGTGTGGCGACACTGAGTATTCCAAACAGAGGTATTAATTTCGCGGGTTTGATAGCTGTTTTGCTTGACAATTTGACCGTTTGGGTCAATCCAATTACAAGAGAGAGCTAGTTTTTTACCCAACGGTGCATCCTTCAAGATGACACGATAAAAAACTTCTGGATTGGTTTGGCGGGAAATTGTGTTTAAATTACTACTATTATTTTGTGCCAAACTAATGCGGTCTTGTTGAGCAGAAACACGAGCAAGTGCAGAATTTTGTTGCTGCATAATAAATATTGTCGATGCGCTCACCACTGCTAAGAATGCTACCACCCCAAAGGTAATCCATCGATTTTGGCTCTGTTGCACTGAGAGTGCTTGCCGACGATTCAACTGAACTACAGCTTCATCTAATAACTCAGGCGGTAAGTTCATCTCCTGTAAAATTTCTTTAACCTGCTGTTGGTCTAATTCTGCTTCTCGACGCGTTTGCAGACTTTCGACTTCAGTTACTATTTGTGCTAATTCCTCTTGAGTCAGTCGCGGCGTCATAGCATAACTCCTGTTTAAAAAAGTTGATGGCGCTTGTTGATAATGTGCAATACAAAGAGTGTTTGGGAGAAGATACCCTACTGAATTGCAAAAAATTGCTATATATTCCGATGGATCGCATCATAAACTACAAGTTTAATTAATTGCTTTTCGGATTTTTTCCCAAAATTTTTGTCAAATCGGCCAGCCAGTAACCAGATTTTGGATGCTTTACGACTACCCGATTAAAGCTGCTTTGTCGTAGGGATTGCTGTTTTGATTATAATGAGGTCTTTTGGTGAATGCTAAAGTGCGTAGTTTACCGCCGTAGGCATCGCTCCTAACAGCGAAAACCATACCCAAGACACCTATTATCATTAAACCCAGTCCTGATTTAGCTTCCAAAAACTGATTAATTCCATCTGGAAACCCTTAATCCCAATATTAATTGTTTATTTTTTTAACACTTTTGAAAAGTTTCGATAATTTTGTTTGTGAAATGTATCGAAAAATATGATATAAATTCTTAAAACTTTAAACTTCTTTATTTACACCAATAGCTAGTTCCTTTTTGCTATGTTTCAGCTGTTTCCAAAGCACCTTAATTTGCTCATAAGCTTCCTCAGTAGATAATTTTCCACCTGTTTGTAGACAAGTGATATAAGTAATTTTTTGGGCAAACTCTTGCAGGTTAGCATTAAACACCAAATTCTCTGGCTGGAACTTACCATAATACCGACTACGAGGGTAAAGAAAGTTGTTCTTGTATTCTGAGTTAGGGTCTGTCATGATTTTCCTCTCCGTAATTTTTACTAGAGCTATATACTTAACTTTTATCCAAGTCTAAATACACACCAGAAATTCAAATTCCAGAATCACTGCTCAAAATCAAGCACATTGGATGTTAAGAATGTTGACTGAGGAGTTATAGCAGGCAATAGGCAAAAGATTTGAAAGGTGTCGGGGTTTTACCATCCGTTTATATCCAAACCTAACTGCCAACTGCTATATTATATTATTCTGTCCTCCACCCCTTGCCCATCATCTTCTCCATACCCAATGCCCAATGCCCCCATGCCCCATACTATTTAGCAATCTCTTCAAAGTCTGTTATCGCATAAGCAAACTCTCTAAAAGCTGTCTTAATTAGAACCTCCTTAGTTCCTCTCTCCAGGGAAGAATTGCGTATGAGGTCTGTTAATTCTATAAACAATAGAGAAAACATAAAACGATCTTGGCGATCGACTTGTTTCAAGCAAGAGAATATAAACTCATAAAGCTCTGTTTTTCTCGGCTTAGTTTGTTCATCCCATATCTGCAACCCAAGCCGAAAAGTCCTCAAACGGATTTCATTAGTATTGTAGGACGCGTCTTTGTAGCGCACTGATACGCGTTGGGGTAAGTCCATGAGTTTTAGCTATGCATATTTAATGTAAGGTAATTATTCACTTATATTTCGCCCCATCCGGAAAAATTTCTATCGGGCATTGGGCAAGCAGGGAGTGTGGGAGGAGAGGGAGGAGAGGGAGGCATAAATTCTCTTTCCCCCCCACACTCCCCACACTCCCCACACTCCCCACACTCCCCACACTCCCCACACTCCCCACACTCCCCACACTCCCCGCGTCTCCCCATCTCCCCACTCCCTCACCTCCACTCACCTTGTAGAGTGAAAGCTGCCCAATAATAAGGTGCAGCATATTTTTGAGTGCGCCAAATTTCCAGTTGGGCTGTTCGTAATGCTGCCGCAGGCTTTAATCCTTCTTGGAGCATCTTCTTATAAAAGACTTTCATCAGTTCTGATGTTGCCTGGTCATCTACACTCCACAGACTCACCACAACTCGTGGACTGCCTGCATACATAAACCCTCTAGTTAATCCTACCAATCCTTCTCCTCTAACTTCCCCTCCCAGTCCGGTTTTACAGGCACTAAGTACTACTAAGTCTGCTTGCAGGTTGAGGTTGAAGACATCGTGCAAGCGCAAAAAGCCATTTTGTGGCATTCCTTTCTCGTCAAATAATGACAACACTATCCCTGATAATTCTGGATGTTTGCTGTTGAGAATGCCATGAGTGGCAAAATGAATGATGCGATATTGACTCAAGTCATTGCTGGTTGCAGTGTTACGGCTAGCGGTAAAGTCAAAAGCTTGCTTGGCTTTATTAGCTGGAACAAGGGCGAGAATTTGCTCGGCTTCGTGACGTGTAAATTGTAAACGTCCAAAACTAACTTCTGAGTCTTTAGCAGCTCTATTTAAAGCGAGGGTGTTTAAATTGGCCCCTGTTACATCTGGAGGAGAAGTTTGTACTTTTCTTTGGAGACGTTCATCATCAATACTAAAAATGGGATCGGCTAACACAATTAATGTCTTGGCAGCTGGTTTGCGTTCTTTGTGTTCATTTCTGAGAATAGCCACTGTAGAAGCTGACGGTAAAGTAATAACTTCGTGGTTAATTAGTAATGGTTCATAGCTACTAGTTCCTTGGGAATTAGGTTTAGTCAAAGCAGCAAACGGTACATATTGCAAAGCACCATCGCTAACAACTACTAAGCGTTTATTTTGAAGTTGTGAGGCTACTGGTGCAAGTATAATTTTAGATAGAGCATCTATAGATGGACTATGTTTGAGATATGGGCTAGTGATTTCTTGACGGAATTTTTGAACGATCGCTTCAATATCTGCACGTTTGGGTAATTCGTAACTCGTGATACTCTTATTAGTAACCGCCCACAGATAACTCCGGTTTTCGCCTAAAGAGTATTCTAAAAGTAAGGTGTTCTCATCAAGTATTTGCTGTTGAATTTGGGCAAGTGAAAGAGGTTGAGGTTGAGTTAAAGCTGCATAATGTGGACTAGTGGCGCGGATTTTTATCTGGATTTGCTGATATTGTTCTAAAACTGCTTCATTTTCTTTTTCTAAAGCTTGTACCTGGGCTTTAGTGTAGTTTCCACCTAATAGCTGTATCCGACGTTTTTCTAAAACATCAAGTTGTTTTTGTAAGTCACGTTCTTGAGAAAGTAATTTTGGTTCCACACCTTGGCGAATATCAGCTTTAGCTTCGGTTAGTAGTTCCAAAAGACTGCGGGCGCGGGCGCGTTCGCTGGTTTGCAGTGCCAAAGCATCATATCCTTTGGATGGTTCTTGCTTGTGCATTTGCATCAACAAATCAATATAAAATTGATAATAATTCTGCACCGTAGCAAAATAGGAAGCGCGGAGTTCCTGAGAGTTAATTTTGGTACGCAGGTCTTCAACAATGTTGATGACTATTTTTATTTGACTCAAGGCGGCGTTAAGATTTCCTTGTTTGCGTTGAGCAGAAGCCATGTTATAAAGAGCCAGAGCTTCTCCTCCTCTATTTCCGACTTTTTGGTATAGAGACAGAGATTCTTGGTAATAACCCAGTGCTTTTGGCTGTTCTCCCAAATCTGAATAAATTAGACCAATATTGCTCAGGTTAGCTGCTAAGCCTAATTTGTTTTCCGTAGATTTAAATAAAGGTAAAGATTGCTGTAAATAATCTAAAGCTTTTTGTTTATCTCCCATCTTTAAGTAGACATTACCAATGTTATTTAAGGTACGGGCGTCGCCTAATTTATCTCCTAATTTTTGGCTAATAATAAGAGATTTTTGAAAATAATCTAGTGCTTTTTCTTGTTGTTGTAAATCTGAGTAAATTGTACCAATATTATTAAGTGCAGTCGATTCTGCTGATTTGTCTCCCATTTGTTGATTTAAAGCCAAGCATTGGCTCAAATAATCTAGTGCCTTTTGCTGTTGTCCTAAATGTAAGTAAATCAAGCCAATATTATTAATAGTACGAGCTTCCCCTAATTTGTCTTTTACTTCACGCCTGAGGATAAGGGCTTGTTGAAAATAATCTAGTGCTTTTTGGTCTTCCCCTGAATTTATGTAGACATTACCAATATTGTTGATAGTACGGGCTTCTCCGGCTTTATCTCCCATCTCTCGTTTGAGTAACAAAGCTTGATGAAAAAAATCGAGCGCTTTTTGCAATTCTCCTATATCTGAGTAGACGCTACCAATGTTGTTGAGGGTAATAGTTTCTCCCTTTTTATCTTTTATCTCACGTCTGATTAATAAAGCTTGATCTAAATAAAAGAGTGCTTTTTGTTGCTGTCCTAAATCTGAGTAAATTTTGCCGAGGTGAGCGACGGTAAAAGCTTCTGATTGACGATCGCCAATTTTCTGGTACAGTGGTAACGCTTCTTCAAATTTAGCGATCGCTTTTAACAAAGATTCTCCTGTTCCTTGCTGATATAGCTTCTTTCCCTCTTTATATGCCGCATCAGCAGCAGCGCTAGTTGCATCATTGGTCTGTTGTGCAATACTTATCGGATATTCTTTAGCAATTGCAACATTTGATTCTGTAAACAACAAAATGCTGATAAAAAGAAGAATACTACGGCTTGCTACAAATGGGAAAAATTTCCATTGTATGGAGTCAGATATTTTAAATTTAGTCATATACATCTGCGTTTTTCTAGGTTCCTAGATTTAGGATTCCCAAAAGCAAGTAAAAAATGTAATATGCCTTCGCACACCCAAAATGTAGGAATTTTTCAAAGCAGAGGCTACACAAACGTGGGTATATTCTATATTTAGCAGACTATGTGGGAGTTGTGGCGATCGTAGTAATTAGTGAGTTAAACTGCGTTTGATTAGGAAAGGCAGCATCACATTATACTCAGGGAGTACTTGAAATTTTATGCCAGTAGCCATTCACGCCACAGAAAAAGCACTATACAAGGTTTTTAGTAACGACTTCGCATTTTCCATACCAGCTTATCAACGTCCTTATGCGTGGACAAAAGACCAAGCAAGTGATTTGTTAAATGATTTGTTATCTTTTTTAGGACATGATTCAGAAGTTACAGCCGATACTAACCCTTATTTTTTGGGGAGTATAGTCCTCATTAAAGGTGAGAAACCTGAGGCTGATGTAATTGATGGTCAGCAACGTCTAACGACTCTCACAATTCTTTTATCTGTTCTAAGAAGTTTAGCTAGTTTTGAGAGCGCTTCAGAAATTACAGACTATCTTTATCAAAAAGGTAGAAGGTTTGAAGGCAAAGAGAACCGCTATCGCCTTAAAATAAGACCAAGAGATGAAGACTTCTTTCGTAAGTATATACAAGATGAAAATGGATTAGACGCTCTTCTACAACTCAATCCTTCTCAGTTAACAGATAGTCAAAGAAACATTCATATAAATGCAAGTTATTTTCTTGACAAACTAAAGCTACTTTCTCATCAGCAGCGAGATAGTTTTTCTAACTATTTAATGACACGCTGTTTCTTAGTACTTGTTTCTACCCCCGATCTTGACTCAGCTTATCGTATATTTTCTACTCTAAATGCGCGTGGTCTAGACCTGTCGCTCAGTGATTTTCTGAAATCAGAGATTATTGGAGCAATTGAACCATCTCAACAAGATAAATATACAATAATTTGGGAAACTGAAGAAGAAGATTTGGGTCGAGAGAAGTTTCAAGAACTATTTGCCCATATCCGCATGATCGATCGTCAGGCTAAACCGCGTAAGACAACTCTCAGGGAATTTACTGAAGATATATTGCCTAATATTATACAGCAGCAGAATTTTATTGACGAAGTATTAAAACCTTATTCTAATGCTTTCAAAATTATTAATACAGCAAATTACCAAAGCGATAAAGATGCAAAAACAATTAATTCTTTACTTCGATGGTTGAATCAAATAGACAACTTTGATTGGATTCCGCCTGCAATTCTCTATTTTTCTAAAAATAGCCATAATCCTGAGAAATTAAAACAGTTTTTTACCGATCTTGAACGATTAGCAGCAGGCTTAATGATTTTGCGGGCTGATATTAATGACCGTATCGGACGATATGCAAAACTTCTTGCCGCTATTCAGGAAAATGTCGATCTATATGTACAAGAGTCACCTTTACAGCTAACTTCTGATGAAAGAAATCGAATTATTAAAACGCTTGATGGAGATTTATATCTAATCAAGCGAATTAGACAATATGTTCTTCTGCGCCTTGATTCGGCACTTTCTGGAGGCGAAGCGAGTTACGATTATTCAGTTATTACAGTTGAACACGTACTTCCTCAGAACCCAAGCGAAGGTAGTAAATGGCTTCAATGGTTTCCGATTGAAGAAGAACGCATTCAATATGTGCATCGCATAGGTAATTTAGCGCTGCTTTCTCGAAACAAGAATTCTGAGGCGCAAAACTACGATTTTGATAAAAAGAAAGAGAAGTATTTTCTTAGCAAAAAAGGGATCTGTCCTTTTGTTTTGACAACCCAAGTTTTACAGCAATCGGAATGGACTCCAGAAGTTATTAAGCAGCGGCAAGAAGATTGTTTGCAAAATTTAAGAAAACTATGGCGGCTGTAAGTGCGATCGCTCTCAACCATTGACAAAAGTTGTAGGAGCGTACAGCTGTACGCCCCTACCTATCAGATATTTCGTGAAACTATCTAACGGTTGTCTGGTGTTGATACCTGGGAATTAGAAAATTAAGCTGGCTGTATTTCTGGATTACCGTCTTCAACCACGAATGAAGCTCGTTTACTAATGGTGCCAGATGGGGTTGTGACATTTGACATCACCAGATAATCTGTCTTCCAGGTTGTGGGAGTCAGGGCGCAGCGAACATATCCGCGTTGACCGTTGAAGAATTTAATGTGTGGATTATCCGGTAAGTAAGCTTCGACTGTGGGGTTGCTATCTGCTCCATCTCCACCGGAGCTAATTGAAGAACAAACGAATTCACTGCCAAGTGTGGCTGATTCTGGATTATCAAAGTTAGCCTTTAAATTCATCGCCCAGTGGGAATGCACATCGCCTGCTAGGGAGACTGGATTAGAGGGCTGGTTTTGTTGGAGGAAAGCCATCAAGCGATCGCGGGAAGCTACATAACCATCCCATTTATCCATGCTGTAGGTTCCGCCGGGCCCTGGTGTCATGTCTCGCTGAGCAATGGGTACTTGCTGCGCTAAAACGTTCCACTTGGTTTGTGAGCTACTCAAACCATCGAATAACCAATCCTCCTGTGCTTTACCAGTAATGGTTGCATTCGGATCTAAATTTTCTGGACAACGTTCTTTGGTGCCATCACCACAAGGCTGATCGGTGCGATATTGGCGGGTATCTAAAACATGGAAGGTTGCTAAGTTACCAAAGGCTAGGCGACGATAAAGTTGCATATCAGGGCCGACAGGACGCGAGAACGGACGCAGTGGCATGTGTTCGTAATAAGCCTGATAAGCAATAGCCCGCCGTTGGAGGAAGATTGCCGGGTCTCGATCTGGTTCATCATCCATTTGCGAGATATTGTTGGCGTAGTTATTTTCTACCTCGTGGTCATCCCAGGTGACAATCCACGGAAAGGCTGCATGGGCAGCTTGCAGATTAGTATCGGTTTTATAGAGGGCGTGACGGTTACGGTAATCTTCTAAGGTGAGAATTTTTGAACTATTGTGTTTTCTGGGAGTAGTGTCTGAAATTCCCCCTTCATAGATGTAATCGCCAACATGCACTACTAAATCGAGGTCGTCCTGTGCGAGATATTTGTAAGCGGTATAAAATCCCTGCTGATAGTTTTGGCAGGAGACTAGGCCAAAATTAAATTTACTTAAGTAGCTATTTGCTAAAGGCGCTGTACGAGTGCGACCGATGGGGCTAGAGTCTTGGCCGACAAGAAAGCGATACCAATACCAAGTATCAGATTGGAGTCCTTCTACCACAACTCGCACTGAATGAGCTAGTTCTGGGGTTGCCAGTACAGTACCTCTAGAGACAATCTGCCTCATATTAGAATCAGTAGCCACTTCCCAGCGAATTGGTACATTCACTGGTGGCATTCCACCGCCGTTTAAAGGTTCGGGAGCCAAACGAGTCCAAAGCACGACGCTGGTGGGATAGGGTTCGCCCGATGCTACACCCAGAGTGAACGGATAATTGGAAAATCTGGTTTTGGCACTTGCTGTTTGATGAGAAAATTGGTTAGCGATCGCAAAACCACTTAATGCTCCTGCCCCAATAATTAAGTTGCGTCGTTTGATTCGACTCTGCAAGAGCCTTTCAATATTATGAAAATCTACCATTTTTTACTCCTGGTTGATTGGTAATTGGGCAATGGGCAATAGGCAATGGGCAATAGCGAAAAAAACCAGACAAAATAATTGGATGCAAGCCTCTAATTTGCATTAGGAATAAAATTCAAAATTTTAAATGAGGTGACTTGCCGCAATATTTGAATACGTCAGTTTTCCAATGCCATAGTTTTAATTATGTGGATATCCCTATTGCCTATTGCCTTCTTGCCTCTTGCCTTTTATTAATTGCTAATGAAAATCAAAGATTAAGCTTTAACTTTTTTGATGTAAATTAGCTTTTTCTTTGTCATCAAGCCAATGCCACAAGCTAAGAAAGTGCCAGCTAAAGTTGTAGGTTCAGGTACTCTTCTATAAGAAACTGTACCTGAAATTAATTCGACATCAGAATCTGTTGGGGAGAAAATTGTAAAATCCTCACCAATAATTTCGTAGCGCAGTGAATTGGCAGGATTCGTTTTGTCGTCGAATGTATAGTCTAAAGCTAAAGATGGTTTTCCTGGGGAAAACACTGTTGAATATACAAGGGGAAAGTCTGGATAGTTGATATCATCTTGTTCAGTATAAATAGTAGAATCTCCGTCAAATTGGAAAGAAACCGAATTAGCGATCGCTATGGGATTTTCTTCACTGAAAGTTGAATCATCAAAGCTAAAAAAGCCATTTCCCTTAGTGGTGGGACTATCAACGCTGAAAGCATAATTAATAATTGCAGCAGATACAGATTTTGCATCTAGAGTTACAAAACCTATAGTCAAGCTAGCAGCAGCAAGCACTAATTGTGGAACTAATTTCATCTTTTGCTTTCCTTACGATAAACTTCTGCAAGTAATATACATCAGTAACTACAGCAGAATCTAAAATTAAGAATTGGGAAGTAAAACAGGCTTAATACCTGGTTACCTGACCTAGTATATTTACTTCACCATTTTTTGAAAGCCTTTGTATTAATTAGTTTGTTATTAATTAATACAAAGGCTTTCTGTGATTTTCCAAGCAATAGCTTGTCACCCCTGATTACAGCGATAACAATAAAATTTAAATTATTCAATTTGAAAAACAAAGAAACAAGTTTTTCAATCCTTCAAACAACCATATATTAAAATCCTTAGTTTAAGCGAAGTTTAATTATGGGTAAAAATCGCAGCAAATTTATTTTGCTAATTAAACAATTCCTCAAACCCAAGATATTTTTTGGGAAAAATTTTCGGTTGACTTTTACTGATATAATTCTTGTTTCAAAATGTGCTTAAAGGATTTACATAAAACTACATACTGTAGCGTCAAAGCTTTAGATTCCCGCCTTGTTAAAGAAGTCTGGGATCTCGGTGTGTCAAGCTTCGTCCTATTGAGAATTTGTAGTTGATTGTAGTTGAATGTGAAATCTCAGCTTGCTTTTGGGAATACTTGATTTAGTCAACTGATTTTTGGCAATTTGAGCTATCCAATCTAGAACCAAAGCATTTTGAGATAAATTATGAAATTGATTAAGTCATCTCAATATTTTCTAGTTTTTTCCTTACCTTTATGTTTGAATTTCGCTCATACTTTCACAGCACAAGCACAAGCTCAGTTATATCAACCAAACAAAACTTGGCAAATTAGTCAAACATTTAAGCCACCGAAGCGGGGAGCGCCTCCTGTAAGTGCTGGTGGTTCAACTCGTAGTAACTCTTGTCTAGCAGGCAAAAAAGTCATAACTCCCTTAATTCCTCCAAATAAATTAGGGCTGACACTTGGTCAACGTCCAACATTTTTCTGGCATATACCCGAATCTTCAGTCAAAACAGCCAAGTTTTTGCTTTTTGCTGATAATGACCAGAGACTAGTTTATGAAACATCTTTTACGCTTCCAGATAAATCAGGAATTGTTAGCTTTACACTTCCTGACACTGCTCCAGCATTAGCAGTAGATAAAACTTATCACTGGTATCTGACAATTGTTTGCAATGCTGAAGACTCCAGTGAGAATCCAATTGTAGATGGTTGGGTGGAACGAATTAAACCGGAATTAGGATTATCTGAGGCATTAAAAAAAGCAAATTTGCGGAAATTGCCCACCATATATGCAGAAGCCGGAATTTGGCATGAAGCCTTGGCTACTTTAGTGCAACTACGCCGGACTGAGCCGAATAATTTAAAAGTGAGGATGGATTGGAGGCAATTTTTTAAATCAGTTGATTTAAATGCGATCGCTTCAAGTCCATTAATTTAAATATGGGGCATGGGGCATTGGGCATGGGGCATTGGTTATTATTTCTCTCTCACTCCCTCACTCCCCATCTCCTCACTTCCCCACTTCCTATTCAATATGAAAAACCTGAAACCGCGAATTTGGCAATGGCGGGGTGTTTTATTTGCAGTTCCCAATATTACAATTCTAGTGATTGCATTACGCTTAACTGGATTACTGCAATTGTTAGAATTGGCTGCATTAGATCAATTTTTTCTCCTCCGCCCACGAGAGCCAGTTGATACTCGTATTGTGATAGTTGAAATTAATGAGGCGGATGTCCGCAAGCAAGGACAGTGGCCAATGACGGATGCGGCGCTTGCTGATGTATTAGAAGATATTAAAAAGCAGCAACCTAGAGCGATCGGTTTAGATATTTATCGGGATTTACCTGTAAATCCTGGTCATCAAGCTTTAGTGAAAGTGTTTGAATCAACCCCAAATTTGATTGGTGTACAAAAAATTTCTGATAGTTTTGATAGTTCTTCAGTTGATGCTTCTCCAATTCTCAAACAACGCCATCAAATTGGAGCAAACGATTTACCTTTAGATGGGGATGGAAAAATTCGCCGAGGTTTGCTTTACCTCAATTTAAAGAACGATGAAGTTCTGGAAAGTTTTGCTTTAAAACTAGCTTTGTTGTACTTACAACCTGAAGGTATTACTGCCAAGCCAGCAGCAAATAACTCTAATTATTTGCAGTTAAATCGGGGTGTTTTCCCTATTTTTGAAGCAAATGATGGAGGTTATGTGCGAGCGGATGCAGGAAGCTATCAAGTACTTTTAAATTATCGAGGAAGGATACAACAATTTCTCAAAATTTCTCTGAGGGATTTACAAAATAAACGCATTCCAAAAGACTTAATGCGCGGTAAGGTGGTATTAATTGGGGCTACAGCTGAAAGTTTGAAAGATTTATTCTATACGCCTTACAGCAGCAATGTACTTACCGATCCAGAACGTATGGCAGGTATTACAATTCATGCTAATTTAATTAGCCAAATTTTGAGTGCAGCTTTGGATGGTCGTCCAGAAATTAAGACTTTACCTGAACCAATAGAATGGCTGTTGATTTTTGGTTGGTCAAGTATTGGTGCGATTTTGTGTTGGGTACAACGCCACAGCAATAACCAGAAGATTTTCCTAGCTATCGGTCTGGCAGGTGGCGGTTTACTTGGTGGTAGCTTTTTGGCATTTCTCAGTGGTTGGTGGATTCCCGTTGTTCCTTCGCTGTTGGCATTGGGAGGTTCTGCGATCGCACTTACTCAGTATATCGCCCAAGGTTCTGCCCAGATGCGAAAAACTCTCGGTCGTTATCTTACTGATGAAATAGTCGCCAATATTCTGGAAACTCCTTCTGGATTAAAACTAGGAGGAGAACGCCGAAAAGTGACAGTTCTCGTATCTGATTTAAGAGGATTCTCGGCTATTTCTGAACAATTACCTCCTGAGGAAGTAGTTAGAATTCTCAATCTTTATCTAGGAGCAATGACAGAGGTAATTAATCACTATAAAGGTACGATTAATGAATTTATGGGCGATGGCATTTTTGTGATCTTTGGTGCGCCAATTAGTCGTAAAGATGATTCTCAAAGAGCGATCGCCTGTGCTATTGCTATGCAATTGGCAATGCAACAAGTCAACGAACAAAATCAACAAATGAATTTTCCAATCCTCGAAATGGGAATTGGAATTAATACAGGCGAAGTTGTGGCGGGTAATATTGGTTCTCAAAAACGCGCCCAATACACAGTCATCGGCAGCCATGTCAATTTAGCTGCCCGAATTGAAACTTATACAGTGGGCGGGCAGGTTTTGATTTCTGAAAATACCTCCAAAGATGCCAATATTGACCTCAAAATTGCTGGAGATTTACAAATAAAACCTAAGGGCATAAAAGACCCGGTAACAATTTTTGACATTCGTGGCATTGGCGGTCAATATAATTTGTTGTTACCTGAAGATGATGAAGCAATGGTCAGCCTAAATCAAGAAGTACCTGTGGAATACAGCATTTTACAGGGAAAACAAGCAGGCGGAACAGTATTTGCAGGAGCTTTAGTTTGTCTCTCAGAAAAAACAGCACAACTACAATCTTTACATTCCTTAGAACCCTTGAGCAATCTTAAGCTTAAATTATTAATTGAACCAGAACTAGCTACAGAGGAAGAACATATTTACGCCAAGGTAATTAAACAATCTGATGTTGAGAGGCATCTTTTCCTGATTCGGTTTACAGCCATTCCTCCAAAAGCGATCGCACTTCTTAATACACTCCGTCAAGCTGAGTGAGACTATGCCATCAATATTGAAATTGTAGCGAAGGGAAGTGTATGTAAATACAGTCAACTGAGAAAGTAGGTAGTTCGCCTTTTTTTGAAACAGTAACAATTGTTGCTGATAGAACCTGGCGATCGCTGTAATATTTTGCAATTCAGCTAGATTCAACTCTAAGAAATCCTTAATAATTCGTAACGAATGGTATAGAATAACTAATTTTAGTTTTGGGTATAAAAAACATAACTCTTTGTAAAACTGAGATTAAATTACATCCAAACGACAAATGACGAACGTAGAAAAATTTCAGAAACTAGTAGACCTTGCAAATGAATATGGGATTATTTGCCAGCCCACACCAGAAGAATGCTTGATTGCATCCTTACCTGGAGACGATGATTTCTTATTAGCTTTTACCTGGTCTGGTGCAATTGAAGGAGAGTCGCCAGAACATGAATTAATAGCAATTAGCGTACAGGATATAGTCAAAGAAGTTACCGTTGCAGCTTGGCAGATTCCTATTTATTTATTCGGAAACGTTTTAAGACAAGCACAAATGCTTGTAGCTGTCCACAAAGATTTTTGGCGTTGCTGAATCAAGAGATGATTCTTGTAGGGTGGGTATGCAGAGTGCCTGGAAATACAAGGGACAGGCTTTTCGGCCCATCTTACAAAACCTGCAAAATCATCTGCTTTTTCTGCAATGCCTAATAGCTAATATCTCTGTCAATACTTGTCGGGTTTTGGGGAAAAGGAAAAGAAAAAACCTTTAACCTTTTCTCCAAACCTAATTACGAATTAAAAATGCACAAAGTGAGCAGTATTGATATCTCTGTCAACGATGACGGAGATTTTTATTCCAAAAGCGGTGCCTGACAACAAGTCGTTGGGTGTCTACGCAGTTCTTAACGCACTCCGCCAATCTGCAAATTAAATCAGCAAAATAGACATTACGAAGATGCGATCGCTCTCAATTTCTTATTCCTTGAAGCACTCTTTTGCATTAAGAGACCGCTTAATATTTTACTTTATAAAATTTTGCATCTACCTTGAGCCATAAATATTGTTAAATTTATTTTAAATGATAAATTATTCTTTTTTAAAAGTAAAAAAATCTCTCTTCTTTGGTTAATTTTTTTTTAAATATCTTAACTGTCTGATTTTTAGTTCCTTAACTGTCTTAACTGTCTTATAATTTGGTTATTTAACTGTCTGCTTAATTGTCTTATAAATTATTAATGTGTTTTGTATAAAATCTTACTTTTTATATTTAAGAATACAAATAGAGAAAAGATGTAGTAATAGCTTTGAGCGTTATTTTTCGCTTGAATATATTGTTTATACGCTGGGATAAACTGTCCAGATTAAAAACATAATTCAGTGTAGATTGCATACATCTAAAGTAAAAAATTTAACTTTGTAGTACGGTTTTTGTGGTTTAAGTTCTTAAACTTGAGGAATTTTATGAATCTTCTTCTGCTTGCAATTTATTTTAAATAATGCTTTTATCAAGTTAATGAACATGTTACGTAAAGCACTTAGCTTGTTAGCTGTTTAATTGATGCCTAAATGTTTGTTAATGATGTGTTATGTAGCGATTGTCATATCTAGCTAGGGTAATCACTTATTATTCAAGTCTCTACGTATATTTGCATCTTTGCATTTGTGCGTTATTACTAATGATAAGTTTTCAACCAGACATGATATTGGTCGGCATATTTGGTTAATAACAAAATTCAAAGACCTCTACATCAAATATCAAATAGCATTCATATTCAACAGCAAAAAGAAACATATCAGTTTTCAAGTCAAATCTGTGTAAATTTAAGCAAGAAAGGAAAAGACAAATGGTTACCCATCCCATAGTATTGATTCCAGGACTAGCAGGGTCGAGGCTCAAAACACATAATAAAAAGCAGTCACCAGAAAATGGAGTGACGGGCGGTAAACTTTGGGTGAGTCAAGATATGGCACCACCCCCAGGTCAAAAAAGTGAGAAAGTAGATGAACAGACAGAGGTGGAATATCCACCATCAAATATAGTCGGACTTAATGCACCAGCATATGATGTCAAAGCAGATCAACCTACGGAAGATCCTGTTGTAGCGAATTGGAAATATAACCTGAAATTAAAGGATAATGGCATAACCCCACAAGTAGAAACAGAGCCAAATCCGCCGCTAACAGAAGATGACCCAGAAATTCAATTTAATCGATTTGTAGATGGAGTAGATGGGATTAGAAATTTAGCTGTTTCTCAAGGTGAGCTAAATATTCTAAAAAGTTTAGGGAGTAACCTACTGATTTCTAAAGAGAAGCGAGAAAAGTACCAACAATTGTACGCAACTTTGTTAAGAGTGAATTACTTTTCAGAATTAATAACTGCGTTATTAGACACTGATGAGTATCGGGGCGAAGCAGCTGCGTTGCCCGCAAATTTGGTAGCCCTTCCTTATGATTGGCGAATAGCCCCAACAGGTTTGGAACAGCGATATCAATATTTCTCTAATCTCAAGAGTACTATAGAGGATTTATATAAAGCCAAGCCACTCATAGGTAAACTTCGTGAAACACCTGTGGTAATAATAGCCCACAGTATGGGAAATAGGATGACCCAATATTTCTTGGAGTGGATCAAAAACGATCCCTCCGCAGGACAAGCCTGGATAGATAAACATATAGAACGATATATAGCAGTTAGCCCACCGTGGATAGGTGCGCCACTAGCAATTCGTCTACTGTCAACGGATGAAGGATTCACTTTAGGTGGAGCAAAGTTATCGGGCATTAAAAATGTATTACAATCGTGTTCTAGTATTGCTTCGTTATTGCCGATAACAAAAGAGCAATACCAATATTTCAGTACAGAAGGAAATTTTTCGTTTCTTAGAAAAGAAGGTGTTGGTGAATCACCAACAATTAATCCCGATGACTTTACATCAGAAACAATCGAAGCTACCTTAACACTGGGAGGAGCTGAAAATACTACGCTCAAATATGTGAACGATTATTATAAAAACGATCCGAATTTCAGTGATGGAGAATTCGGGAGTAAAGCAGTAACAGCCCCACCTGTTAAGAATATCGATGTCATTTATTCAACTGGTTTTGATTCACCAGTAGGGGCATACTACTATAAAGAAGGAGAAGAACTCAAAGTAGCGACTTACTTGGGTACACCCGAACAGCCTGTAGACGAGGGAAACTTCGTTGTAATAGAGGGAGTAAGATATGAAAGAGGCGGTAAAACGCAACAAGTAATATCACATGATGGAATAACTAATTCTGGAGATGGAGTAGTTGCGTATGGCAGCTTGGCATACTTTAGGACATGGCAACCCAACCCAGATGTACAAAGCCAAGCAATAACCGGACATCCATTTGTTAAGACTCAACCAACCGAAGAACAAGCTAAGTTAGGGATTGATTTCAGCCACAACGCAATTCTACGACACCCAGACGTGATTGCAAAAATTTTCAGTTTGTTGGGGGTATCAAAAGCAACACCAATATCTGTTAGGGCATAATTTTTCAGAAGATTGATTGAAGGTTGACACAAAGAAAGGCGATCGCAGACTCTTAGCGGAGGGCGATCGCCTTTCTTCTTTTCATCAGAAAGTATAATTTTATGCTTACTAACCCCAGATTAAAAAAAGTTAAAAGTATTTATTTGTAGCTTGTGTTTAAGCATAAAACCCAACTTAGGCATCGAAATTATAAGGAATGCTTTCAAGAATTTACCTAAACTTCATCTTTTGACTAAATTCAATAAGCAAAATCTGCGATCGCTTTCTCAAAAGCAGCTATTTTTTTCGCATTTCAGTATATTAAGCAAGCAAAAGAGCTTTTTCTTTCTGATTTCAGAATACTCAACAAATAAAAGCAGCTTTTCCTTTCTCAAAAACAGCTTTGACTTTCTCATTTTGGAATATTCAGCAAATAAAACGATTTTTAACTGTCTGTACTCATTTCGTAATCACAACGAAATTAGCTTGGTTAATTGATTTAAAAAGTCGAAAATTAGAAATTTATCGCCCCAAACAACAACTTAAAGTCCTGGAATCTCCAGCTACTTTATCAGGAAAAGATCTACTACCTAGATTTATACTTTTTGAAGCTATCTGGTACAATATCATAAATTATGATTACTAAATAATTAGGTATCAAAGTTATTAACCTATACAAAGCTTGATATTTGCTTAATTCTAGAATATACTAACTTTATAAGTGAACTTGTCCTAGACATCGCCCCATATAGCCCCTATAGGACTCGTTTTTTCTTGGCATCAACAAATTTTTCAAAAAATATGAGACTATAGAAATATTCAGATAGTCAGAAAAGCGTGAGTCAGCAAGATAAAATCTTAGAAAAAATCCTCTCTGGGACTTCTGATACAGACATCCCCTTTGCCCAATTGTGGCAACTCTTATACAAACTAGGCTTTGATGAACGTATTCGTGGCGATCATCGTATTTTTGTTAAAGATGGTGTTGAAGAAATATTAAACTTACAACACAAAAAAGGAAAAGCCAAAATCTATCAAGTTAAACAAGTTCGTGCAGTAATTCTTAAGTATCAGCTAGGAACTAAAAATGACATTTCGCTATGAAGTTATTCTCTATTGGAGTAGAGAAAATCAAGCTTTTATTGCCGAAGTACCAGAATTACCAGGCTGTGCTGCCGATGGCGAGACTTATCAAGAAGCTCTGTATAATGTAGAAATCGTGATGCAGGAGTGGATAGAAACAGCTAAGGATTTAGGCCGTCCAATTCCCGATCCTAGACCCCGTTCTATGTACATCTAAATAATTTTTGGATTTTAGTTTTTGCGAAAAGTCATGATATCAAAATATTTGTCGAGACATTGCAATTGCTAGTCTCTACATCTGGGTGCTGTTTATTCAAGAAAATCAAAATTAAATATCAGGTTGATTAATATGCAGTCCCATAATAACTAAGTCTCGTTCAACGCCGTCAAGTTCTCCAACTTTAGGCAAATATCCCCACTGTTGAAACCCAAATGCTTTAAATAACTTTAAACTGGGTTGATTGTGGGCAAAAATGAAGCAGACTAAATTTTTTAAACCCAACCTATAACTTTCCTGAATTGCCTGTGCTAGAAGTTGTTTTCCCAAGCCACGGCGATGGAAGGCAGGGGCTATGTAAATACTAATTTCAGCAGTTGTATTATAAGCAGGACGCCCATAAAAGGATTGGAAACTCAGCCAGCCAGCAATTACTCCTTCTACTTCGATTACCCAAAGTGGCCGGTGTGAAGGCGATCGCGCCCTAAACCAACCAAGCCGACTTTCCACAGATACCTGCTCTAAATCAGCAGTCGCCATGCGGCTGGGAATTGCAGCATTGTAAATTTCCACAATTGTGGCTAAGTCTGTTTCAATCGCATGGCGAATTTTCATTGCTAAGGTCTTGGAGAAAATCTAAGCGAAAATATTCAAAAATCATACAGCGCTATACCAGGCAATAGGCAATAGGCTTGACAATCTTTTTGTGTCCGGGTTTTAGCGTTCAGTTTATGTCCTAACTTACCTGGCAACTGATATGACAGTAGCAATTATACGGTTTCTAAGGTAATTGTCACAGATGCTTCATCAAACAGGACTTTCCTAATTAATTCACTATTTATTTTAAAAGTAATAAAAATTACAATTTATCTAGTTATTGTTTTACGTATAACAGAGAAACATTATAATTCCTCACCCGGAAATTGTTAGTTTTTATTTCTCATGGCTAATTTAGCATTCATTCTAGAGAAACAGTTTTTTTCTGATGTCAGGAAAAAACAAATTATTTTATCTAAAAATATATATTTCTTGTGATGGAGAGATAAGTTTATTTTTAAAATCACTTAATAATTCTAGTATAACACAGCTATGTATTGCATATATGCCTCAACCGATACAGTATTGAATCATTGAAAAGCTGAATTTACAAAACCTTTTGCTCAGTCAGTAACATACATATAGAGATATAAAAATTTGTATAAACAATCAATTTTTTGAAATTTTAATTTGATTGTTTATATACAAATACAGATAACTAGGGCTTGCATCTCCAGCTAAAGATAGAGGTTAGTAATATTAAGTTTGCTTAGCATAGGAGTAAGGATAAGATTTATAGTCTTTAGTGAATAATCAAATAAGTATTTTAAAAATAAACAATATTATGTCTCCCAATTGTTTTAAAAATAATCAGAAATCTCATCTAGATAGCCTAGAAAAAATGAATAGCAATCAATCTAAAAATACATTTGTAGAAGTTGATATTGCTATTTTAATAGATAAAATTAAAAATGGAATTTGGTTATTTGGAATTCCGTCTTGGCTTTTTGGGATAACTGACAGAAGCTTCGCTGCATTTACCGATGGTTATGTATCAACTGTAGAAATTTTTCAACTATTTACAGCTTCTTTCTTTTTTTTCAGTTGGTTATATCTCAAACCAGAAGAAAGCTTTACTAGTAATGATTTCCCCCCTAATGAATATCAAGAATATCTCTATCGTATCCAAGCGGAAAAGTTAAAAATTAAAAGGCTACATATGATTAGCCAAGAATATATTTTACCTTTTCCTTACGTTTGCCAGATTTATCATTTGTTGAGTTTAAAACATTTAGAAACAGTTCATAAATTTAGCTTAAACAACCTGAAGATTTTAAATATCAGTCATTTTGAACCCACAAATATCGGTGGAATCATCAAATTCCAAACAATATTAGATTCTCCAGCTAATCCTTTAAGAATTTGGCGGCAGCCAATTGTAGAGGTAGATTTAATATTGCATACTCCATATACTGTTGAACTGAGTATTCCAGTCTACAATAACAAAAGAATAATTGTTATTTTTCATGCCTTTCCATTAAGTGACTCGGAACATCACTTGTTTATAGATATTTACAGTGACCTAGAGTGGCCAAAGCCATTATTGCAAATAATCTTACATTTTGCTTCTTGTTTGACACTCTTTGAAGACTTGCCTTATTTACAAGCTCTAGCTGAGAGAAACATAGAGCGTTTACTCCATTCACATCGAATTTCAAATCACGAAACTGGGTTGCTCTTTAAAAGATTTGTTGAGCTATATGGTTCGAGTGGAGAAGGAACGAAATTAATTGAAGCAAAGGAAGAAAGTTAGGTAATATTAGGTTTTGGATTCATATAATGTGCGGTTAATTACTTACTAAACCCGAAAAACCCCATCCCTTAATCTCCTCCCCGCAAGCAGGGAAAGGAGACAAAGCACCGCTTTGGCTCTTTGGGGTCTAATGATTACCGAAATCATAACTAATTACCCGAACATGATATCAAATAAAATCTAAAATCCGTCTTGAAAAATCAGGACACTGACTGCCGACCTCCTGAATTTTAGCAAAATTCAAAATCTCAAATCATTAAGCACGTGCTAATAATGGAGCAGCAGCTAGTAAGGTTTTGGTATAGGGGTGCTGAGGATTAGCAAAAATCTTTTTCGTTTCACCGAGTTCAACAATTTTACCGCCGTTCATTACGGCAATGCGATCGCACAAAAATCTGGCTAACCAAAGGTCATGAGTGATAAACAAATAAGTTAACTCAAATTCTTCTTTTAATTGCAACATCAAATCTAGCACTTGTGACTGCACGCTAGCGTCTAACATACTCACCGGTTCATCGCAAATCAAAAGTTTCGGGTGAGTAATCAAAGCACGAGCGATCGCTACTCTTTGTTGTTGTCCTCCAGACAAATCTGATGGATAACGTTCATAATACACGTGTGGCGGTGTTAAGCCAACTTTTTCTAACATCCACAAAACTTGTTCTTTTGCCTTCACAGAATCAGCAAGATTATGAATAAATAAAGGATCGGCTATACTTTGTCCCACTGTCATCGCTGGATTGAGACAAGCATGGGGGTCTTGAAACACCATTTGTATTTGTCGTCGTGAAGACCTAATTTGTTGAGGCGAGAGTTTAGTTAAATCCTGTCCTAAAAACTCAACTTTACCAGCCGTGGGACGAATTAGTTGCAAAATTGTCCGTGATAATGTGCTCTTTCCACAACCTGATTCCCCAACTAAGCCAAGAATTTCTCCGGGATAAAGATCTAAGTTAATACCATCTACTGCTTTAATTGTCTCTGAGTGTCTGTTAAATAGTCTTTCAATAAAATTAGGTTCTATAGTGTAATATTGTTTGAGGTCAGTGACACTCAAAATCGGCGATTTCTCCTTAATCTTCGCTAATTGCTTTTCTTCCCCAGTCGCCAATCCCCAGTCCCCAGTCTCTATTTCATCCACTGATTGAATATGTAAAGCTGCTTTGAGTAGCGATTGCGTGTATTCGTGTTGCGGTTGTCTAAATACAGCTTCCGTCGAACCCATTTCCACCATTTTACCGTGGTACATAACGCCAATGCGATCGCAATACTCAGCTACCATTGCTAAATCGTGGGAAATCAGCAGCAAGCCCATGTTTTCTTCACTGCACAGCCGAGTTAATTCCTGTAATATCTGCGCGGAAACAGTAACATCTAAGCTTGTGGTGGGTTCGTCTGCAACAATAAACTTGGGATTGAGAAGTAAAGCTAAGGCGATGGCTACCCGTTGTCGCATTCCGCCGCTAAATTCATGGGGATACTGATTCCAGCGAGTCGCGGGAATATTTACCTTTGCCAATGTTGCAAGTGCTTTTTCTTTGGCTTGCGCTGCTGATAATTCTGGTGAGTGCGCTTGCAAAGTTTCCAGACAATGCTTACCAATAGTCATCAGCGGATCGAGGCGCGTCATCGGATCTTGAAAAATTAAAGCGATGGCTTCGCCGCGAAATTTCCGTAACTGGTTAGGCGTTAAATCAAATACTGACTGTCCCTGAAATGTCACCCGACCCTCAATGCGGCTAGAAGCTGGAAGTAAGCGCATGACTGCGCGTCCGATAGTTGACTTACCGCAACCCGACTCCCCCACCAATCCCATTTTTTCACCACGTTGCAGGGTGAAAGATACATCATCAACCGCCCAGCTTGGTGCTTCTTCACTTCGTTGAGGATAAGCAACTCGTAGATTTTCGATACAGAATAAGGCTTGACTCATACTTAGTTATTACCCTGGGCTAGTAGCTGGGATAATTTTAAATTTTAGATAGTTTAACAGATTATTTTTAGACCTTACCTGATGTGAATATCTTTAAAGGAGTTTACACAGCAATCTTGCTCAGGCAGACAGAAAGCCTTTGGCAATACTTGTCGGGTTTTGGGGAAAAGGGGAAGGGGAAAGGGGAAAGAAAAAACCTTTACCCTTTACCCCAAACCAAATTCCGAGTTCAAAATGCAAAACCAGAGCAGTATTGAAGCCTTTGCTGATTTATCGGAGTCTTTATTATTAGCACACCCAAAACCCTTACAGAAATTTTCGTATACTGAATTTAAATTTTACTTTTAGATATGATTTTGCATTACTATTCTCACAGATAAGTAGGTCGGTGTGAATATTTATCGTTGCGATGAGGCAGGAGGCAGGAGGCAGGAGGGAAGAGGGTTTGAGCTTATTTAATTTTTCTTAAGATAGTTTGGTTTTTCGACATTGTTCTACTTAGATTGAGATAATAATTATTAAACTAAAGAAAATTTTCGACATAAAAATGGATTTTAAGTCTGAAAAAATTGCATATTATTCGTTTAGTTAAAACGCTTTACCATATAATGAATTTATGTTTTGAAAAAACTAAATTAAAATAATGACTAGAATTGTAATTTCCACTTTGTTTGATAGTGAAATCAAAAGATTTTTTCACAACCTGTCGCCAGAAAAATTAGAAGCTATACTCGGAGGCATTTATCCTTATAATTTTCATATAGTTAATACCACTGACAGCTTAACAATCAGTTCCCCAGGAGGAGATAATACATATGAAGCGGTTAACCATTCAGTTAGCTACCATGATAATAAAATTAATACCGTAGATTATTCAAGGTCTATTTATAATAATTTTGTTTAGTATTGATTAAGTGCCTGTAGTGCAAAAATTTATTCAGATAATTCTTGAGAACCTCGTATGCCAAATATATAAATTTTCTTAGAAAAAACAATAGGGAATAGACAATTAATCTTTCCCTATTCCCTATTTGCCAAGAATAAATCAATTCATCAATCAAATAGGAGTTCTATAGGGCTACTATTTGATTGCGTGAAAATATACGTAGGGGAGCCAGTCACGTGGGCGGGTTTCCCACGCCACTTGTTACAACTGTTGGAACCACCAAGGGCCCAGTGGCTCGACTTGAGTGTAGACGCCCTCTGGGCGGCTTATCGTAGAGTACTGGGGTTGTGTTAGCGCAAAGAGTACGGCACCAAATCGTTACCAATGGTGCGTTAGGATGAAATCCGTAACGCACCCTACACTACTAAGTAGAACGATGTGAAAAAACCAAACTATGTTAAGAAAAATTAAATAGACTCAAATCCTCTTCCCTCCTGCCTCCTGCCTTCTGCCTCCTGCCTCATCCCAATGATAAATATTCACACCGACCTACTTAATTGTGTTCAAAAATCAAACATGATTTATATATACTAATGATGATGATCGGTTGTGCCTTGGTCAGTTTCTACTAGACGTGACATCAACACATCTGGTTTTCTACTGATAACAGACTTAACTTTATCAACTGCAATTACTTCACTGATTTTTACCACCATTTCCCAGAGAGTATCTTCCTCTGCCTCTTTGTTGTAAGTTCTATGTTTAAACCACAACAAATCATCCCAAACTCCGATAATTGTAGCAAAATACCACTTTTCTCGTATTAGTATCCAGATTTCTTGTTCTAAGTACGTCTGTAGGAGAGATTTCACGATGCTTGAGATTATAAAAAATATTGTGCTACATATTAAGTAAGTATTAATGTCTTTAACAACAGTAAAAATACTGTGATTTTTTTGTATAATCAATATTAAGAAAAATTAAACCTCATAAAGCAAAAGCTCATTTAAACTACGATTTAGCAGATAGTTCAGATGATAATTTTTTTACCTTTGTAAATCTTGTCAGTATAATACAGAATTTTTATTTTTAGTATCAGATGCTACAGACAATCAGCCTATCAAAAGGCGTCGGCAAAGCCTACTCCCTCTAGGGATGGAATGAAAGACGCCTTGACACTGTTGACTGTTGGCTGTTGACGGTTAACAGTCAACAGTCACCTGACTTGCAAATTCTATTAATTATCACTAACAGTCACAGCTACCTTGGCATGTTTGTTAACATAATCCACAAACAGTTGCTTCAACCGGGGACTAACACCAGCGTGTTCAAAGAACCCAAAGCCTACATTCCGAGCTTTTGATAAGATTTGCTCTGGTGTTAATCCTTCTTTAATTGCGATACTCAATAGTGCAATTCCAGTCGATCGCATCCCTGCTGCACAATGCACAACTGCTGGTTTGGGAATTTGTTCGACTGTTGTCAGTATTTTGGTAATTAATTCTTCATTTAGTGCTTCTAGTTTAAGTGGCACATTTGCATAGTGCAACCCTAATGCTTCCGCCACCCGTTGCTCATCGTGGGAGAATCCCAACTCATCAGGCGATCGCAGATTTAAAATCGACTTAAAACCTTCTTGCCTAGCTTGCTCGAGCTGTTTCGGTATAATTTGTCCTGTGGTTGTCAAGTTTTCGTTAATTTGTATCGCGTTAATCACATTCACTCCTTTTAACTTTCCAATTTCTTGCAGCTTGATAAATGCTCTAAAAAGCAAGCTTTGAGAAGATATTTAGATAAACACAACAAAATACCGCAAATTTCAGAACTGATCGCTTGATTATTTCTCAATTCGCTTTTTGGGTTGATTATTTTATTGCTGTACCTATAATATACGGTTTGTCGGTAGGTTTAGTGTAGATTAAAATATATTATATATTTTAACAATAAATTTACTGTAGTTTATATTTTGAGCAGACTTGATATTCTCAAAGGCATGTCATCTAAATGCCAGTCTTAAAACAATGAGTGCCAATAAAATATCTCTTCGGCCTGCTGATGAAAAAGATGGGTGGGCGCTGAGTGCAATTCATATTGCTGCGATTAAAGCTCTACCAGCAACTTTTTATACAAAAAAAGAACTGTTAGCTTGGCGTAATCACCGCAACCAGCCTGATGCTGCAAATATCTTAAAAAATATGAAATTGGAATCTTTGTGGGTTGCAGTGGAGGGAGATATTGTTATGGGGTTTGCCAGTTTCGTTCTTGACGAACTGATTGGGTTATACGTCCATCCAAAATATCAAGGTCAAGGGATTGGGCGTGCTTTAGTTGAACATTTTTGCGATCGAGCAAGCGATCGCGGTATAAATAAGGTAATTACAACTGCTAGCCTTTATGCAGAAGGATTTTATTTAAGACTGGGATTCACTGCTATCCAAAGAACGCCTCATTATTTAAGAAATGGGCTATTTGTTCCAGTTACCAAGATGAGTAAAATATTAACTATGGGTGAGTAAATTTTGGAAAAATCAGTTATTAAAAATGCAAAATCACACGAGCCAATCTATAGGTTTTATTTTATTAACACACACAAAACCTCTACAAATTCACAGGCTGATAAATACTTTAAACAGAATGTTCAATTATCCTGTAATTGTGTGTCATCATGATTTTGATAAATGCGAACTATCTGTAGATACTCTGTCAAAAAATGTTTTACTAGTACGCCCTCATATTAAGACAGAGTGGGCAGGATTTGGTCTCGTAGAGGCTACAATACAGTCACTTCAATTGATGTACAAAACTACAAATCCACCAGATTGGTTTGTATTACTCAGCGGAGCAGATTATCCCATTAAAAGTGCAAAGCAAATATTGGACGATCTAGCCTCAAATCCATACGATGGTTATATTCAATATGAGAAAATCACATACGATATTTATAAACAGGATTTAAAACCAAATATGTTATGGTTGAAAAACTCCTATCAACGATATTGTACAAAGTCATTTTATTTTAATTACTCAAAAAAATACTTCGGTCAACTAAATTTAGAAATCCGCTTAGAACATCCTATATTAAGCAAACCTTTTCTTCCTTTTTCTCAGAAGCTTGCTTGTTTCAGTGGCAGTCAATGGTTTTGTGCAAATCGCAAAACTGCTGAGTACATTATCAATTTTCACAGTCAGAAACATCCTGTAACTTTGTACTACGAAAAACTGAAGTATACTGACGAGTCATATTTTCAGACTATACTTGCTAATGCACCTGAACTGAGGCTAAAAAACGATCGCCGACGCTATATTGATTGGTCAACTGGAGGCCCTCATCCAAAAGTATTGTTAATGGAAGATTTGCCTAATTTGCTCGATTCATCTGCTCATTTTGCTCGGAAATTTGACATTGATATAGATAGCAATATTCTCGATGAACTCGATCGCATTACATCCTAGCAACAATGGCAATCGTATTTAACTGGTGAAAAATATCAGTGGTGGCTGTTAAAGGTTGATAGTTGAGAGTCAACCTTCAACAGCCTCTATGCAAAATTTCACAAATTATTATTAGCGATACACTTCAACTCTAGGAAATATATCACAATCTATCGGCTCACCGACTTTCTTGGTTTTGAATGAATCAAATTCTGGTAAATCAATTTCTTCTAGAGGTTTGAAAGGCCATGCTTTCGGACGGTGATAATAAGTAACATCATCGCCAGTCCAATTCGTCACTATTGCACGTCGTTGTGTAGAAGATATATTAGTTACTGAATGATGAATTGTCATAAAATGATGAATTAAGCAATCTCCAGGTTCCATATTCCAAGAGAGTAATTCGTGGGGTTCTGGTTCTACAAACCAGGAAGGATTCGATCCTTCGCGTAACTCTTTGCCCCATCGATGAGAACCTTTAATATACTCTAATCGGCCGTTTTCTTGTTTGACAGTATCTAGAGGCAGCCAAATTTTACAACACTGCCAACCTTGTACAGGCCAATAAGGTAGGTCGTTATGCCATCCTACACGGCTATCTGCTTTCGGCTTTTTCACAAAAAAACCATCAGCTAAAAAGTTCAATTTTTCCGACTTTAAAACTTGAATTGCGAGTGTTGCTAATGGAGATTCAAAAACCAAAGCATAGAAATCAGCATCAACAAGCCATAAGCTACTAGCATGTTCCACACGGCCTTCTGGTCTTGGTGTATTTTTTTCCTCTAGAGGCCCAGGGATTGATATATTCTTGTCAACTGCTGTTCGCATCCGTTCTACCCAGATGTCATCCACAGCATTTTTGACGCAGATAACGCCATCTCGTTCAAAAGCTTCAACTTGTTGAGGGCTAATTTTTTTTGTTTCTACCTTCAGCATTTTATCTTTTTTCAGATTTTGGAATTAAACTATTTTAGCTCAGAACTGCTAAATGCATATCACCCGATTTCAGTGACAATCTCAAGAATTCACTTTACTGAAATCAAGTTTTTTACTATCTAACAAAGAAAGCTTTTTCAGTATAAAGTAGATATTCAATTAGTTATTCTTTCTGGAGATGGACTATTTTTAACAACCGTAGTTGAAAAATTTCACCCTAACTACCGAGATCCTTTTTAATAATGAGTGGTAACAATGACGCTAGCCGTAAAATCCCAGACACAATGAAGACTTCGGCTATGCCAAAAGAGCCAGCAAATTGAGCGATAAAGCCGCCTATAGTTGCTCCTAAAGCACCACTTACCCCGGCAATAGCAGCTGCGATCGCAAAATAGATAGACTGATTTTTTAGCGGTGCAATTTCTATCTGGAGATTGTTGTTACACAAATCAACTCCTCCCCAATTGGCGCCAATAAAAATGTGTAACAAAGGCAACCACAACCACAAATCCAAAGGGCTAGAACCAATCCGCAGCCACAGCCAAGGTATAACTGCAATCAGAGTTCCTGTAGAAATTAGAATCCAACGATTGCCAATTTTATCTGATAATTTTCCCCAGACAATTAACATCAGCATGTGTGCACCAGCTCGCAAGCTGTTGTAGAAAGTTACCCAGCTGACATCTAGATTTAGCGTATCTAGCAAATAGAGGTTAAAAAATGGGGCACTGAGGTTAACAGCAAACGTCCAAAAGCCGAAATAAAGTAGAAACACCAAATAATTGGAGTTTTTCTTAATGCTGCTAATTAAATCGTTTTCTGTTGTCAGGATTTGCGGTAAAGAAATTACGCTAGATGTATCGCCAAGTTCCTTTGGTGACGAGTCTGCCTGAATCTCGCTAGTTTGAGATGAGCTAGCATAATAACTATTTTGTAATTGGGGATTCATATCTACCTGGAAATACTGACACCCCAAACTCACAATTCCAAAGAAAATGCCTACTAACAAAATCACTCCATAACCTTGGATGCTTCCCCCATACCAATGCGATATGGCTAAACCTGCTAAGGGTAAGCTAAGTAACTCTGTGAGGTTGGCAAGACTATTGCGTAGTCCGAAATATCTACCTCGTAACTGTCGTGGGACTAACATTGCTATCCAACTCAAGCATGATGCAATTGCTAATCCTCCTAAAAGATGAGTACATAGGAGAATCGAGAGCGACAATATCACCAATTGATTGGAATCCAGCCATCCCCAGCTAAAGCTAGCAATGCCAATTACTAAAATTAACCACAGTAATCGAGCAATTCCGTGTGTCCGCAGCGAATACTGAAAGCGGCTGGTGCTGCGTTCAGACAGGTAAGCACCTACCGGCTGAAACAGATGTAGCAACATGGGGATAGAGGATACCAGACCAAAGACAACCGGACTGGCATCCAACTCCACCAAAAAATTACCCAGCAAAATTGAGCCGGTAGCAATGGAGAAAAGTGCTGCAAAAATGCCATCGGCAGTGGAAGCCCTCAAACTAGTGCGAATTGCATCTTTAGAAATACGACTTGGTGTTGAGGTAGGAGCGAGTGGTGCTGTTGATGCAACAATCTCAGCGATTTCTACAGTAATAGGTGTGCCTATTTCAGCCGGAACAAAATCCATAAATGTAGTACTTCAAAAAATGATAGGGGAGCATCCTAATTAGAGAGTATCTATAAAATCCATAAAAAGGGAAGGGAAACGCGATCGCTTAAAAACAGAAATTTCTCATCAATCAGACTAAAGTTATACGTATAAATACTTACTATAAAAATTCTTTCTTTTCAAACAAGAAACCACTTGCTTTAAACCTTTATGGGAAGCTGGATACTTGAAGGAGACAAACAATTAAATCAGTAAATGGCTATGTACCATATCTTAGTACACGCTAGCGTCAAAAAGGTTTGGAATTCAATTGTTCGTACCTTCGGTTGAGATTTTACCCTTACTTACCTCTGAAAACTAATTTCAGGATTATTGGGACTTGCTGCGGAACCCTCTGTACTATTCAGTAAATCGGTGTGAAAAAACTAAACTATTTTGAAGATAAGTAAATACGGACAAGCCATCTAGTGAAGTAACTAAGATATGAGTGCTCGTTTCAGCCAGTATACAATTCATAGCGTTCCAGCTAGAGGAAACTACAGTACACAACGCGTTAAACTTAACTCTTATATGTCTGCTCAACATTTCTTTACATAGTTATTATTTTTCCTGCCCAGTTACTTTTGCTCGGATAATGCCGTCTACTATCGCTAGCCAAAGATTAACTTTTTAAATCAAGCCTCAAATCGCCAAATCCTCAAAATCTAGTTTTTTTTGTTTGAAATCTACCTTTGGTGTAGGTGCAATTTTTAAAAAATAGTGGTACGTTAACTAATGTAAACAAGTGTCTAAGCTTTCTGAGCAAGTGAAACTACCTCTTAGCTTGCTTTTAAACCGTTATTCAGCTACTAAAAGTCCGTAAACCTTGAGGCTAGACATAGAATTGACAGTCTGATAATCTGATAAAATCAATGAAGTTTTGTTGCGTAAATTTGCGATCCCCTTAAGGTTCAGCGAAGACTTAAGGCCTTTTGCTGTACTGGTGAAATGACACTAGATGCACTTCATCTCTGGTGCTGTACTTTGTCATTTCTAAATCTGCAATCCAACGAGATTTCATTCAGATTTACGGGTTTTTTCTCACGAATCGCAGGCAATTTACTTGCTTGCGACATAATGTCGCAAGTTAAGTCACTCTCAAACAGAAGTGCTTAAAGTTGCGATCGCATCAGTATCAAAGTAACAATTTCTTTCACCTAGAGGCAAAATTTGTGAGCATCGTTCAAACAAAACTCCAAGCTACCGAAAACAAATTTCACGTAGAAGCTTATGAAAAGATTGAGTATGAATTAGTTTATGTAGATGGCGTTTTTGATATTGCTAATCCAGAACTTGCAGAGATATATAGAAGTTTTGGCAGATGCTTGGCTGTTATCGATACTAATGTCTACAATTTTTACGCTACTCAGATTGAAAAATATTTCCGGTATTACAATCTCGATTTGAGGATTTTTGCTCTGACTATTACCGAACCAAACAAATCTATTCAAACCTTTGAGAAGATTATAGATGTGTTCGCAGACTTCAAATTAGTGCGAAAAGAGCCAGTATTGGTCATCGGTGGTGGTTTAATTACAGACGTTGTAGGTTTTGCTTGCTCTACCTATCGCCGTAGCAGTAACTACATTCGGATTCCTACTTCTTTGATTGGTTTGATTGATGCTAGCGTCGCTATCAAGGTAGCAGTTAATCATCGGAAGTTGAAAAATCGTTTGGGTGCTTATCATGCTTCCCAAAAAGTTTTATTAGACTTTTCTCTGTTGGGGACATTACCAAAAAATCAAGTGCGTAATGGAATGGCAGAATTAGTCAAAATTGCTGTAGTTGCTCATGGGGGTGTGTTTGAGTGGTTAGAAAAGTATGGTAAAGAATTGCTTGATACCCACTTCGGTAATATCGATGGAACTCCAGAGATTAAACAAATAGCTCATAGTTTAACTTACGAAGCCATCAAAAAAATGTTGGAGTTAGAAGTACCTAACCTCCACGAACTAGATTTAGATAGAGCAATTGCTTATGGACACACTTGGAGTCCCACTTTAGAACTTGCGCCACACATTCCGATGTTTCACGGACATGCGGTGAGTATCGATATGGCCTTATCTGCAACCATCGCAGCTAATAGAGGCTATATCACAATTGAAGAACGCGATCGCATTTTAGGATTAATTAGCAATTTGGGTCTAGCTCTCGACCATCCTTTAATGGATGAAGAACTATTGTGGGACGCTACCGAGTCTATCACTCTGACACGAGATGGTTTGTTGAGAGCCGCGATGCCGAGGCCCATTGGTACTTGCTTCTATATGAATGATTTAACACGGGAAGAATTGGCACAAGGTTTAGCAGACCACAAGCAGCTTTGCGTTAACTATCCTCGTGGTGGCGAAGGTGTGGATATGTACCCCGTTTATCAGACAGAACTAGTTGGGAGTGCTATATAATGTCCACCACAATTGCCAAGCCCACAGCTAGACCAGTCACACCGGTAGGCATCTTAGCAAAGAAGCTAGAAGCTATTGTCCAAAAGATTAACCAACGCACAGATTTACCTGCGGATTTAGTCGCTAACATCACCCAAGCATGGCAGTTGGCAGCTGGTTTAGATCCTTACTTGGAAGAATATACAACCCCAGAATCACCTGCTTTAACCGCACTTGCCGAAAAAACATCCACCGAAGCATGGCAAGAACACTTTAGTGATGGCACAACAGTACGACCTCTAGAACAAGAGATGCTATCCGGTCATGTAGAAGGACAAACCCTGAAAATGTTTGTTCATATGACCAAGGCCAAAAGAGTACTAGAAATAGGAATGTTTACAGGTTATTCTGCACTGGCAATGGCTGAGGCATTACCAAAAGATGGAGTGCTGGTTGCTTGCGAAGTAGATCCCTTTGCTGCGGAAGTTGGACAAGCAGTTTTTGACAAATCTCCTGATGGTCAAAAAATCCGGGTGGAATTAGGGCCAGCTTTGGAAACCTTAGATAAGTTAATAGAAGCTGGAGAATCCTTTGACATGGTGTTTATCGACGCAGATAAAAAGGAGTACATAACCTACTTCCAAACATTGCTAGATACTAATTTGCTAGCACCGTCAGGATTTATTTGTGTAGATAACACACTACTGCAAGGAGAGGTTTATTTACCCACACAACAACGCACTGCTAATGGTGAAGCGATCGCTCAATTTAATCGTGCCGTAGCACTCGACCCCCGCGTAGAACAGGTAATACTCCCCCTACGAGATGGCTTGACGATTATCCGCAGAATTGCGTGATTGAGTATGGCACAATCTATTTCTGTTTCTTCTTCGCCTGCTATACCGTCTTTACCTTCAGAGACAAAAATAGCCGTAATTATCCAAAATCTTTTGACTTTGGCATTGCTGTTATTAGCACTGCCAATCAATGCCGCGATCGTTTTAGTGACTTTGTTGTGGCATACTATTTCGCGTCCTTTCCAGCAGCCAGCCACCAAAGTAGCAAACCCCAAAAATATCCTGATTAGTGGCGGCAAAATGACCAAAGCTTTACAGCTAGCGCGGTCATGCGCTGCTGCTGGACACAGAGTGGTGCTGATAGAAACCCACAAATATTGGCTATCTGGGCATCGATTTTCCCAAGCTGTTGACAAGTTTTATACTGTTCCTGCGCCGCAAGAAAATCCAGAACGCTATACTCAGGCTTTGATAGACATCATCAAACAAGAAAATATCGATGTCTACATTCCTGTGACCAGTCCCTTGGGTAGCTACTACGACTCCCTGGCCAAGCCATTGCTGTCGAAATATTGCGAAGTATTTCACTTTGATGCAGATATCACCGAGAGATTGGATGATAAATTTGCCTTTGCCGAAACAGCGCGATCGCTTGGTTTATCAGTACCTAAATCTTTCAAAATTACCTCTGCCGAACAAGTTCTAAATTTCGACTTTTCCCAGGAATCTCGCAAATACATCCTCAAGAGCATTCCTTACGATTCAGTACGACGTTTAGACTTAACTAAGCTTCCCTGTGCTACTCCAGAAGAAACAGCTGCATTCGTCAGAAGCTTGCCAATTAGCCCGGAAAAGCCTTGGATTATGCAAGAATTTATTCCTGGCAAGGAATTTTGTACCCATAGCACCGTCCGGGATGGCGAATTACGATTGCACTGTTGCTGTGAATCTTCAGCTTTTCAAGTTAACTATGAAAACGTTGAAAATTCCCAAATCAGGGAATGGGTGAGGCATTTTGTCAAGGAACTCAAACTTACAGGGCAGGTTTCCTTTGACTTCATTCAGGCTGAGGATGGCAGAGTATATGCTATTGAGTGTAATCCTCGCACGCACTCTGCGATTACTACTTTCTACGACCATCCCCAAGTTGCCCAAGCCTACCTCGATAATGAACCGATGGCTGAAACATTACAGCCATTGCCAAGCAGTAAACCAACTTATTGGACTTATCACGAAGTCTGGCGTTTGACTGGTATCCGTTCTTTGACGCAATTGAAAAAATGGATTGCAAATATTTGGCGGGGAACTGATGCAATTTATAAACCAGATGACCCGTTACCATTTTTAATGGTGCATCACTGGCAAATTCCTTTGCTTTTGATTAAGAATTTACGCCAGCTTAAAGGGTGGACGCGGATAGATTTCAATATCGGGAAATTGGTGGAATTGGGGGGGGATTAGTAGTGTAATTTAGTATCACGCAGAGGCGCAGAGTCGCAGAGAAAGAGAGTAAGAGTTTGAACTAATTTTGGTGTTGCATAAATTAAGGATGAGGTTTATCTAAAACTCCTCATTCTCTCTGCGCCTCTGCGTCTCTGCGTGAGATAAATCCCACTTTCTGTGCAACATTTTAATTACATCGGAGAATGAATTATGCCAGCGCTTCGTATCCTTCATTTAGTTGGATCTGCACAGAATGATTTTTATTGCGAGTTGTCACGCCTTTATGGAGCAGACTGTTTGGCTGCAACGGCAGAGCTGCACTATGACTTTACAATCGCATATATTACGCCCGATGGCCAGTGGCGATTTCCTCGCTCCCTCAGCCGAGAAGATATTGCTCAGGCTAAACCGATGCCTGTGTTTGAAGCCATAGACTTGATTACAGCACAAAACATTGACATTGTGTTACCACAAATGTTTTGTATCCCTGGAATGACTCACTACCGTGCTCTATTCGACCTGCTCAATATCCCTTACATAGGCAATACTCCGGATCTCATGGCAATAACGGCTCACAAAGCCAGAACGAAAGCAATTGTGGAAGCAGCAGGGGTAAAAGTGCCTCGTGGAGAACTATTGCGCCAAGGAGATGTTCCAACAATTACACCTCCAGTAGTTATTAAACCCGTAAATTCCGACAACTCACTAGGGGTAACTTTAGTCAAAGATGCTGCCGAGTATGAAACGGCGCTGAAGACGGCATTTGAGTATGCAGATGAAGCGATCGTAGAAACATTCATCGAAGGTCGAGAAGCCAGATGCGGCATCATTGTTAAAGATGGGGAGTTAATTGGTTTACCTCTTGAAGAGTATTTGATAGACTCTCACGAAAAACCCATTCGCACTCATGCCGATAAACTCAAAAAAACAGATGATGGCAACTTGGGTTTCGCCGCAAAAGATAATATCAAGTCTTGGATTGTAGACCCTAATGATCCGATTACCCAAAAGGTTCAGGAAGTAGCTAAGAAATGTCATCGGGCTTTGGGTTGTCGCCACTACAGTTTATTTGACTTCCGCATCGATCCACAGGGACAACCTTGGTTTTTAGAAGCTGGATTGTATTGTTCTTTTGCTCCCAAAAGCGTGATTTCCTCTATGGCGAAGACAGTAGGAATCTCTCTAAATGAGTTATTAATGATAGCGATCGATGAAACGTTGGGCAGTAATAAGTAAGTCGGCGTAAATAATTATCGTTGGAATCAGGCAATAGGCAATAGGAATAAGGGTTTGAGCTAGTTTATTTTTTTTAATATAGTTTGTTTGATTTTATTCTGCCAACTTACTTACAGCAGATTGCAAAGGAGTGAGGTACAGATAATCGTAGCTTGGAAAATCTTATAGCAATCTTAAATCATTCGTGAAAAAATCTATTGCCTATTGCCTATTGCCTATCTAATTGGTATCAGTTCCAAATTATTGGACAATTGACACTGGACTTTTGACTTTTCACTAAAAATGGCTTCTCTGGAAAATCAAATCATTTTAATTACTGGCGCTAGTAGTGGTATTGGTACTGCTTGTGCCAAAATTTTTGCTGGTGCGGGTGCAAAACTGATCTTAGCGGCACGGCGGTTAGAACGTTTGCAGCAGCTCGCAGATACTCTCAGTCAAGATTTTAATACTGAAGTTCATTTGTTAGAGCTAGATGTGCGCGATCGCTCTGCTGTAGAATCTGCCATCTCTAATCTACCCCCCTCTTGGTCTGACATCGATATTTTGATTAACAATGCTGGTTTGAGTCGCGGTTTAGACAAGTTGCATGAGGGTAGTTTTACAGATTGGGAAGAGATGATTGATACTAACATTAAAGGTTTACTTTATCTCTCCCGTTATGTCGTTCCTGGAATGGTCAGCCGCGGTCGCGGTCATGTGGTAAATTTAGGCTCCATTGCTGGACATCAAACTTATCCTGGTGGTAATGTATATTGTGCTACTAAAGCTGCGGTGAGAGCAATTTCTGAAGGCTTAAAACAAGATCTGTTGGGTACTCCTGTACGGGTAACTTCCGTTGACCCTGGTATGGTAGAAACGGAATTTAGTGAAGTGCGCTTTCATGGTGATACTGAACGCGCCAAAAAAGTTTACCAGGGAGTCACCCCTTTAACTCCCGACGATATCGCTGATGTGATATTTTTCTGCGTGACGCGATCGCCCCATGTCAATATTAATGAAGTTGTGCTGATGCCCGTTGACCAAGCCAGCGCTACCTTAGTTAATCGGCGCACTTAGGATATAAAAATATACCCTTTGTTTTAAGGCAGGGAAGAAAAACCGTAACTAACTTAAAGCTAAGGTCACTGAGGAGAGTGAAAAGCTTTCGGGTGGCAAGCACATTCAGGGTAAGCTCATGATTAAGGTAGTAAACTTGTTGTTCTAGGAATTGTGTAAAATTCCTCTAACGTAGGCTGATGTTAAAACCCTTCATTTGTATGAAGGGTTTTGAACTTTCAGTTACCCTGAAAATAAATATATAAAAGAGCAATTTTCAAATGACCATTTACTTTTATAAGGCTTGGCAGCCTTATGGCTGTTTTTCTAACTTTTCTTTCCACGGGATTCACGTCCAGGGTGTTTACTGGCCAACGGTTGAGCATTATTATCAAGCACAAAAGTTTGTTGGCAGTACGGATGCAGTAATTATACCTTTTATCCATGCTGCCCCCACACCCGAAGAAGCTGCTGCTTTGGGAAGATGTAGTACTCGTCAACTACGTCGAGATTGGGATTTGGTCAAAACTCAAGTGATGCGAGAAGCTGTACTCAAAAAGTTTCTCACTCATGCTGATATTAGAGAAGTTCTTTTAAAGACAGGCGATGAAATGTTGGTTGAAAACTCCCCAACCGATTATTTTTGGGGTTGTGGTGCTAATAAAACCGGTCAAAACCATCTCGGTAAAATTCTCATCAGCGTTCGTGAAGAAATCCGAAAATTGCTATCTTTAACGGTAATTCACGAATAATTTAATTAAAAAAGTTACATTCAACATAAAATCAGCAATTAAACGGGGAATAGTCAAATTTCCCCAGTCAAAAAATTTTAAATAAATTATCTATAGCGAGCCATTTAGTTGGGAAAAATCTTAATTAATTGGCTTAATGGGCATAATTATTCAAAAAATATTGTTAATTTCAAGCAATTAATCGGCTACTAAGTTAAGTAAAATCACTGAAATAGTTTAATGACTGAGAATATAAAATTAATAAGTGTCAATGATTAAAAATTGTTTAACTATAAACTTGAGAGGATATTTGTAAAGTCTATGTAATAGATTAAGCTTTTTTAAATTTTCCTAAATCAATTCTCATAGTAGGGATTCTGATACTTGTGAAATATCCTCTAATAGAATTTGCACAAATATGTGTAATAATTATATGCCCAAATCAAGTATTTTTAGCAGAATTTTCATCAAATACGATGAAAATTAAGGAACTGTAAGTTGAAAATTTTCATCAAAGACAACTATAAAAAACTTTTTTAAACTTCAGTCATAGTGTATACCAACGATGACATTTACCGATAAACCAAACTGGTTGCAGGCAAGCTTAGACAAAGAAAGTTTACTGCATCGGATGACTAAACAGATCAGGCGATCGCTCGATCTTCAAGAGATATTAACGGCTACTGTTGCCGAAGTACGGTTATTTTTGGGTACAGATAGGGTCACGGTGTATCGGTTTAATGTTGATGGTAGCGGTGAAGTTATTGCTGAATCTATTTATGAGCAGCGTCTACCATCTTTATTGGGGTTACGCTTTCCAGTTCATGATATTCCACAAGAAGCTAGAGAGATGTTTCTGCTAGCAGGACAACGTTCAATTGTAGATGTGGCTAATGGGAAAATTGGGCTATCACCTCTACACTCAAAAGAAACTAGCGAACGTCTGCAAACTAATATTTACTATCGGCAAGTAGATCCTTGCCATATTGAATATTTAAAAGCAATGGGCGTGCAGTCTTCATTAGTAGTGCCAATTTTACATTACGACCTGAAAGAAGAATCAGCAAAACCCCAATTGTGGGGATTGTTGGTATCTCATCACGCCCAAGGGCGAAGAATTTTGAAGCGAGAACTGAGATTAGTGCAGCAAGTTGCCGATCAAGTAGGGTTCGCCATTGCTCAAAGTCGCCTATTCACTGAAGCGATCGCCCAGCAACAACGAGAAGCTACTATTAACCGAGTAACCACACTATTACATAAACTGCCAACAATCCAATTACAGGGCGCACTAGAAGAAGTAATTACAGCCTTCGCTGGCGTAGGTGGCAGACTTTATATCGAAGAGAGCAAAGAACTATATACCTGGGGCGAGCAACCGAAACTACCATTCGAGCTAGAAAATGGTCTTATCGAACAGCATCCTATGTGGCAAAACTGGATGGCTGAGTATAAACCAGGTGATATTTGGGCAACCGCTGACCTTTATAAAGAACCGCATTTGCGAGTTTTAGCTTTAGGGTTCCGTTCTACTTCAATTCGGGGGCTGATAGTGATTCCCCTACATTACCGCGAAAAATTTACTGGTGTATTAACCATTTTTCGCTCGGAATTTGACACAGAAATTTTGTGGGCGGGACGGTGCGAAGATAATCGGCGGCAATTATTACCGAAACTTTCCTTTGAAGTTTGGCGAGAAGAAAAAAAAGGGCAAGCACCTGAGTGGAAGGCAGAAGATATTTTATTAGCCCAAGCCTTGTACGATCATTTTTCAATGGCAATTCAGCAGCAGCAAATGTACAAACAAGTACAAGCCCTCAATTCCAACCTAGAAGTAAAGGTGCAAGAGCAAACTGCTGAGCTAGAAAAATCATTACTATTCACCAAAGTACTCAAACAAGTCACAGACCACATCCGCAGTACATTAGACTTGCAGACAACCCTCCAGACTATCGTTCGGGAAGTGCGATCGCTGCTGAATTCAGACCGGGTATTAATTTTCCAAATCCAAACTAAATCGGTGATTGTGGAAGAAATTAATGGCAGCTGGCAGTCAGTTTTGGGAGTGGAAGCACCAGGAGAATGCTTTCCTGACGACTTTGTTAATTTATACTTCCAAGGTAGGGTACGGGCTGTTAACAATGTATCAACGGTTTCTTTGAGTGACTGTCATCGAGATTTTTTGCAAAGTCTCCAAGTGCAAGCCAATTTAATTGTTCCAATCAACATAGGTATGCAAGTATGGGGATTATTGATTGCCCATCAGTGCGATGCACCCAGAAATTGGCACGATGCGGAAATAGATTTATTTCAACAGCTAGGAGATCAGGCTGCCATCGCCATTCAACAAGCACAACTCTACGAACAAACTTGTAGTGCTGAAGCTGAAGCCAGGAATCAAGCTGCACAGTTAGAAAGTACTCTGCATCAACTCCAAGAAACACAGACAAAATTGATTCACACTGAAAAAATGTCTGCCTTAGGACAGTTGGTAGCAGGTATCGCCCACGAAATTAATAACCCCGTTAACTTTATCTACGGTAACCTCTGCCATGCAAGCGACTATACCGAACAATTACTAGAGATTTTACGGCTTTACCAGCTATATTATCCCAATCCTCATAGTGAAATTCGCGCTGCTATTGAAGCGATCGATTTTGATTTTTTGGTAGAAGACCTGCCAAAAATCATGGAATCAATGCAAGTAGGAAGCGATCGCATCCGTTCAATAGTGCTGTCGTTACGCAATTTTTCTCGCTTAGATGAATCTGAAAACAAGCGCGTCGATCTCCACGAAGGTATTGACAATACTTTATTAATTTTGCGGCACCGCCTCAAAGCCAATCCTGAATTTCCAGGCATTGAAGTCATCAAAGACTATGGCAAAATCCCACGAGTGGAATGCTATGCCGGGCAAATGAATCAGGTATTCATGAATATTATCAGCAATGCGATAGATGCTTTGGTAATGGGGAATGGGGAATGGGGAGTGGGGAAATGGCAAGATGAGGAGATAGAGAAATGGGGAGATGGGGAGAATAACCAACACCCAATGCCCACCATCCACATTTCGACTAAAGTTTCAGCTGACAACTCTCGTGTGCTGATTCGTATTAGTGACAATGGCCCTGGAATGACTCAAGAGGTAAAAAAGCGAATTTTTGACCCCTTTTACACTACCAAACCTGTGGGTAAAGGCACAGGACTGGGATTGGCAATCAGCTATCAAATTATTGTCGAAAAACATGCCGGAATAATGGAGTGCATTTCAGAACCAGGCAAAGGTACAGAGTTCTGGATTGAGATTCCTGTTAAGCCGCCAGCGACAATTAGTTCAGGGGAGTAGGGAGATGGGGAGATGGGAGAGATGGGGAAGTGTGGGGAGTGTGGGGAGAAAGAGAATCTATGCCCCCCTCTCTTCCCACACCTCCTACCCCTCCCACACTTCCTGTTGACTCATGCCCCATGACCAGTTTTTTCCAAAATGTTAGTTTCAAAACTTAAAAATTTACTTAGTAAATACTCAATTCATCCTAAAGGTTGATGATAAAATTATTCACAATACTCTATATAAAAAACTTAAAAGTTATTTAGAGCCTGCACTATATTGATTTGGGTAAAAAAATACTTCAAAAGTAAAGTTTAGTTGCAAAAAAAAATTAGTTTCATCCACTAGTGCTAATCTAATAATTGAAGCTAATAAAAAGCTTCCCTGGCAGATACAACAGCTGCATGATGGAATGTAGTTAAGAGGTAAAAGACGCTGTTTAATTCACATCTGTCTCGTCAAAACACGGCAACACCCAACGCGAAAACTCATATTTCCTCAAAGTGGAAAATTAGGGGGCGCTGTAACTGATTTTCATTACTTATTTGCAAAGCGATGAGAGTTAGTACATCCCTGGCTAGAATGAACAAGGAGAGGAAATGTTGAAGCGAGTAGATGGTTGGGTGTTGTTGTATTTAAAAAGAAATCAGAATAATGGCTCCTCTGGGTGTAAGCTGAATACGAAGTTAAATAGCGAGAAACAGTTAAAATAGCGCCTTATGTCAATTATTGCGCTCAGAGCATGGTATTTACAGGATTATGAGCCGATTCCAGAATTGGAAAAGCGCCCACCAGACATTCGCCTAAGTAAAAAAAGTCTGCTGAGATCGGCATTGCGAGCGGACTTTTTAGAAGAAAGTGACGAAATTAAAAAATCAATTTGGTTTGGGCGATATCTGGAAGGGGAAGATATTGAATTTTATATTGAAGGTAGTGGTGGCTATCGCGTAGCTAACATTGACTTGATTAGTCACGAAATTTATTTTACTAAACAAGCCCTGTTAGCTCAGTTAGAACCAACTATTTTTTTCTCCTACCAAACTGAGTATGCCGCAGCAAGTGATGTTCTTAGAGAAGAACTGCGAAAAACTTTGGAGAATTTAAACTTGCGATCGCGTCTTCCTTTAACATTAGTAGAATCCTTTCGCCCCCGCGATGCCACTCTGCGAATTAATCGTACTATGATGCGAAAAATTCGTAAGAGTTTGTTATTTATCGCTGATACCACACCGATTACTAGTGTTGATGTTAAAGAAACACTCCAACTAATTCCTAGCCCAAATGTCTGTGTTGAAATTGGCTATGCCATCCAAAGTAAGCGGTCTGAACAAATTCTATTAGCGCAAATGCAACGCCCAGACTTTGAAGGGCAAGTTTCCTTTGACTTACCCACACAACAAATTTTACAATTTCAAGACATCAAAGAACTGAATAAAATTCTGACGCGAACAATAGAAAATCAGCTAGCACGGTTCAAGTTGTTTTTTTGAACAAAATAATGAACAATTAGATCCCCGACTTCTTAGAGAAGTCGGGGATCTAAAGTTTGCGATTTGAGTGAGTACCTACTCTCTAAAAAGTTTAGACAGTTCTGCCCATCTTCCAGATCCCTGGCTGTTAGAGCTAAAATAATGGTCAATTACAGTTCTAATCAAGCTAGCTTCGACTATTCAGGTTGACTGTCTATGTAGATGCTGGCTTTTTCTTGATAACTCTACTCAGAAAACCCATTATTAATAGTCCAGCAATTGCACCAGGTTCAGGAATCGCAGTTGCTGTCAACTGACCTCCAAGATCCAATCTACAGTCTGGGAATGTGTCGCATACTTCTGGAGAAAGATCGTCTTTTAAGAAAATTTTAGCCGTTGGCAATCCTTGTTCGGCATTTAGGTAAGTATAAAAATCTAATCCTGTTACATCTGTTGCAAAGTCAATTCCTAAATCAAAACCATTAGGCGTGTCAAAGTTGCCTGTTTGTAGAACAGTTTTTGTGGCTGTATCAAAATTGAAATTGAAACTACTATCCACTTCGGGAAAATCGTATTGGAAATTTTGTAATAAAGCTCCTTGTGGATCGAAGAAAGAAATAGCAAAATCAGTCAATTCTTCCTTGGTGACGATGCTTCCTAGAAAACTATCGTCATAGCTGAACTTTCCTTTAGCTGAATAACCTTTATCTCCTAGCCAATTAAGCTCAAAAGAAGCAGCATCAGCACTCTGGACGTTGATGAAAGTAGCCATAGAACTGAAGGCAGCAACAGCTACAGTAGCTTTGATTTGGTTATGAATGCTTTTCATTTTCTTGATAACAGCAATAGATTTTGATGTTGTTATAGCTTTTGTTTGACTGTGCAATTTTAGATTTGAAATTTGAGATTTTAGATTAAAAATTATTTACGTAATCTTGCAAATAAGCAAGCTACATGGCGCGTCTCTAGCCAACCTAATAAATCCTTTCATCGCAAATTTCAAATCTTTAAGCCTCTACTCAGACTGGTTGATACCAATCTAAAAGACGCTCTTAGACTTGCTGACACTAGACTATCGGCAATCAAAAATCTAAGATTGATTAACCTGAGTAAGGTCTAAAACACCTTTGGGCAGATTGTATCATTAGATTAAATCTAATCCATATACTTTATGTTTTTTCTTTGTCACAGAAACCTAAAAATCTAATTTTTTTGTTTTAAATAATTCTTTAACTTCTCTTAACCAAAGGTTGTTTCTTTGAAAAAGTAATCATTTTGTAAATTAATAAAGGGAGTATTAAAACTAATAATCCCAAATTAAATTAAGCATTACCTCAACTTAATCGAGATCGAATAATTTCTTGTCAGCATTTTAAGTAGCCAAAAAATTTTTATGCAATTATCTCGACGCAGATTTTTTACATTAGCGGGCACAAGTGCTGCTGGTACTTTGCTAGCCTCTCCTTTAGAAGGTCTTATTGCTAGACAAGCCAATGGTCACCCTGTATTTGGTAAAGGTTACGGGCCGCTTGTACCAGATCCCAATGGCTTATTAGATTTACCAGCTGGATTTAAGTATCGCACTTTCTCTCTAACAGGCGACCTGATGAACGATGGTACCCTAGTCGCGGGTGGTCATGATGGTATGGCGGCTTTTCCTGGCCCGAGAGGCACAGTTATTTTGGTTCGCAATCACGAACTTAGCCCTACTTCTGGGACAAAAGTCGAAGGGCCGCGTCCTTACGACCCATTTTGTAAAGGTGGTACGACAAACTTAGTTATTGGAAGCGATCGCAAGCTAATCAAACATTTTACTTCTTTAAGTGGAACCTATCGTAACTGTGCAGGTGGTCTAACTCCTTGGGGTTCATGGATTACTTGTGAAGAGAACACCAGCACTCCAAATTCCTTTCCGGTAGGCGATAGCAACTACGTCTCGAAATTCCACGGCTATAACTTTGAAGTTCCAGCTAGCACCACTACTCCCGTAAAGCCTGAACCTCTAATAGCTATGGGAAGATTTAACCATGAAGCTGTGGCGGTAGATCCCAAAACAGGAATTGTCTATCAAACTGAAGATACAGGAGATAGCCTTTTCTACCGTTTTATCCCGAAAGTACCAGGCAAGTTAAAGGAAGGCGGTACTCTTCAGGCGTTAAAAATCAAAGATATCTATCAAGCACAAACATTTGCCGATTTCCCCAAACGCAAGCCGTTTAAAGTAGAGTGGGTGACCATTACAGAGCCAAATCCAGTTGAAGATACTGTAAGAGTTGAGGGTTTTGCAAAAGGAGCAGCCCAGTTTGCCCGCGGCGAAGGTATCTGGTATGGTAACGGTGAATTTTACTTTTGCTGTACGAGTGGTGGTGCTTTAGGGCTTGGTCAAGTCTGGCGGTATATTCCAGCGAAAGAGACAATTGAACTGTTTGTTGAGTCTACATCTGCTGCTGAACTGGAAAATCCAGATAATATAGTTGTTTCACCTTATGGCGATCTCATCCTGTGTGAAGATGGAGATGACGAGCAGTTCTTAGTAGGTGTTACTCCCAAAGGTGAACTCTATCAATTCGCCCGTAACGCTTTGAATGACAGAGAGTTCGCTGGTGCTTGCTTCTCACCAGATGGTAAAACTTTGTTCGTTAACATCCAAACTCCCGGTATTACTTTCGCAATCTGGGGCCCTTGGAAAAAGCCATAGAGGTTAAGATTAGCAGCAATCCTATTTGAGTTGTGAAATTATTTGTGAAGGCAGGCAATAGGCAACAGATTTTTTTCACGACTGATTTAACGTGAATTCGATGTAGAGGATTTTGACCTCACCCCCAGCCCCTCTTCTTGAAGGAGAGGGGAGCAAAAAGCCTAATTTTTCGTTACTCCTATCTCTCCTACCAGGAAAGGTGGGCTGGGTGGGTGAGGTCTGTCGAATTCACGACTGATTTAGGAGTGCTACTACATCGATACTGTGCCAAGGGTTGTTGAGGATATTAACCTTGATTCGGTAAAATCATTGCCTAACAAGGCTTAAGAGCTTTTTAGTACAAACGCATCAATCAAGTAGGGTAGCACAGCTGTGCTGCCCTACAACAATTTAATTTTCAAGTATTGACCAAGCTGTAGGCGCACAGCATTGCTGTATCCTGACATATAGATGTAGTTTAAATCTACTGTAAGTGTGTAGAGCTAGCCCGTCGTAGACATAACCTGTAGCGGAAAGTAGTTGGAAGCGATCGCCAGAATTAATATTACACAGTTATTTACAGATGGAACAAGTAATTGAAACTCTCAAACAAGATTTACCTACACTTTTTGAAAAAGATATTTCCTATGACATTTATACACAGGATATCTATTTTAAAGACCCAGTGAATACATTCAAATATAAATTTAATTATCGAATTATATTTTGGACTTTGCGATTTCACGCTCGGCTATTTTTTACCCAAATTTACTTTGATGTACATGATATAAAACAGTCTGCTGAAGATACTATTGTAGTAAATTGGACAGTGCGGGGAGTGTTGCGCGTTCCCTGGAAAGCGCGTTTATTTTTTAATGGCTATTCGACTTATAAACTCAACAAAGATAGTTTGATATACGAACATATTGATACTTGGGATAGAAAGCCAGGAGAGATTTTAAAGCAATTTTGGCAAAGGGGATAAACAGATAGAAAAGCCTCAACAATAAATTAATGCATGTCATCAGTCGAAAAAAGCTACGAGAATACTGCAAAGAACATACTGACTGGTATGAAGTACTTGATGACTGGTACAGAACTGCTAGTCAAGCAAGCTGGGGAAATTTGCTAGAAGTTCAAACTGTTTGAACTACAGCTGAAGCGGTTGGTAATTTTACAGTTTTTAATATTAAAGGCAATAAATACCGCTTAATTGTTAGTATTAATTATCAGAAGCAGGTCATCTATATAAAATATGTCTTAACTCATGCAGAATATGACAAAGACAACTGGAAAAATGACCCTTACTTTTAACTCAGAGCTTTACAGCCAATTACTGTCTCAGCATCAACCTCGAATTATCAAGACAGAAGAGGAAAACGAGAAATTTTTAGAAACTGTTGAAGCACTGCTTTCTCGTTCCGATCTGACTCCTGAAGAAGATGCTTTGTTAGAATTATTGGTAAAACTGATTGAGGATTTTGAAGATAAGCATTATCAGCTTAATGTTTCAACTCCTCGTTCAAGACTTTTGCATTTGATGGAAGCTAGAAGTTTGGAGCAGGCTGATTTAGTAGAAATTCTTGGTTCGAGTGAGATTGTTGCTAAGGTCATCAATGGAGAGTTAGAAATTACTAAAGAACAAGCTGAGGCTTTGGGGAAGTTTTTTCATGTTGATGCAAGTTTGTTTATTTGAGAATAGGCGATCGCTATCCTAAAACACAACTAGTTTAGATATACAGTATATTTAAAGTTGGTGAAGTACAAAACTTAGCTTTAAAGCCAGGTATAAACCCTGTTTTACTTTTGAAGTATCCTGTATATTGATAAATTATATTATTGTTGTATACTTACTTTCTTAAGTAACCTCAGTTCGGGTTAAAAAGATTTTGCTGCTAACTTCAGCACAAGTTCTGAACAATCGAACCACTCCAGGCGCAGAGGTCACAGAGTAATGAGAGTTTGAGAGGCATTTTGTATAAGTCTTATAGGAGTTTGAGCCAACGATAGAATAATGGTTTCAGCTTATCCCGAACTCAGGCTAAGTATACAAAATGTAGTATTTAAACTCAGTAGTGCGCTAGTAAGATGCGTTAATCTTTGTTAAAAGGCACTACTACTTTTTCACTGCTGGATACTGTTTTAACACCTGTTGTAAATATTGGCCAGTATAAGATTTGGGATTTGCTGCAACTTCCTCCGGTGTTCCTACAGCAATTAATTCTCCACCTTTATCGCCACCTTCTGGCCCTAAATCTATCACCCAATCTGCACAACGAATTACATCTAAGTTGTGTTCAATGACTAAAATTGAATTGCCTTTATCCACCAATCTTTGCAATACATCTAATAATTTGTGGACATCATAAAAAGATAATCCTGTTGTTGGTTCATCTATTAAATAAAGTGTTTTACCTGTGGCGCGTCGAGATAATTCGGTTGCCAATTTTACGCGTTGTGCTTCACCACCAGATAAAGTTGTGGCAGGTTGTCCCAATTGAATATAACCCAAACCGACATCAAATAACGTTTGCAAGCGGGCGATCGCCTTCGGAATATTTTGGAAAAAATCTAAACTTTCCTCAACAGTCATGTTGAGAACATCGGAAATAGATTTGTCTTTATACTTCACCTGCAAAGTTTCGCGGTTATATCTTGCACCCTTACAAATTTCGCATTGCACGTAAACATCAGGGAGAAAGTTCATTTCAATTACATTCACGCCCTGTCCGCTACAAGCTTCGCAACGTCCACCTTTGACGTTGAAAGAAAATTGTCCGGGTTTGTAACCCCTAGCTTTGGCTTCTATCGTTTGCGAAAATACATCCCGAATGGCATCGAAAATTCCCGTGTAAGTTGCAGGATTAGAACGTGGCGTGCGTCCAATGGGCGATTGATCTATGACGATCGCTTTATCAACTGCATTTAATCCTTGGATTTTCTCTAAGTCTTTTGGTAAGGGAACTTTCTTAGTTAAATGATGTTGTAATGATGGATAAAGTAACTCGTTAATTAAGGTAGATTTACCAGAACCAGACACGCCAGTAACAGCAACAAGTTTCCCTAGTGGAATTTCTACATCTATATTTCTTAAATTGTTGCGATGGGCATTTTTAATTATCAAACTGCGCCCATTTCCTTCTCGGCGTTCTGCTGGGGTATTAATTACTCGCCGTCCTGATAAATAAGCACCCGTCAAGGAATCTTCTGCTGCTAATAATGCTTCTAAATCACCTTGGGCGATAATATTGCCGCCGTGAATTCCTGCACCTGGGCCAATATCAACTATATAATTGGCTGCACGAATTGTTTCTTCATCGTGTTCAACCACAATTAAGGTATTACCCAAATCGCGCAATTTAGTTAAAGTTTTCAGCAATCTGCCATTATCTCTTTGATGTAAACCAATACTTGGTTCGTCTAAAACGTAGAGAACTCCTGTTAAACCAGAACCAATTTGCGTTGCTAAACGAATGCGTTGCGCTTCGCCACCAGAAAGGGTCATTGCTGGACGGTCTAGGGTGAGGTAATCTAAACCAACATCTAACAAAAATTGCAATCTGGCTTTAATTTCTCTGAGTACTAAATCAGCAATTTGTAACTGGCGATCGCTCAATTTGAATTGCTCAATTCTTTCCCGACAATCTCGAATTGATACGCTAGTTAAATCCAAAATACCGTATTGTCCCAACTTCACTGACAAAGCTTCCGGCTTTAACCTTTTCCCTCTACAAACATCACACGGCTGGTCGATTAAATACTGTTCTAATTTTTGCTTAATTAACTCAGTTCCACCCTCGTATTGCCGTTGTAAAATTGGAACAATACCTTTAAAAATTTGTTTTTTCTCTGTTTTTGTAGTTTCTTGGTTTTCTCCATACAAAAGAGTATGCTGCTGTTCTTCTGTCAGCTTGCTCCAATTTGTTTGCAATTCAAATCCATAAGCTTGCCCTACACTGTAGAGCAATTCCAAATAATAAGAATTATCCTTTTCTGACCAAGGGGCGATCGCAGCATAAACTGGTGCTTCCGGGTCGGGTACAATCAAATCTGGCGCAAATCTTCTTAAAGTCCCGATTCCATGACAGTTGGGACAAGCACCATAAGGCGAATTAAACGAGAACAATCGCGGCGATAACTCTTCCATCACTGCGCCATGTTCTGGACAAGCAAAATTTTCCGAAAATACTAATTCTTCATCACTTGTTGTCTCTCCTTCGTTGGGACTAACAATGATGCTGGCAATACCACCAGACTGTTTTAAGCACGTAGATAAAGAATCTACCAAACGCTCTTGGATACCATCTTTTTTGACCAACCGATCGATTACTACTTCGATGGTATGTGTAAAATTTTTATCTAACTCAATGGAATCTGATAACTCCCGCACCTCACCATCGACACGGACGCGGACAAAACCTTGGGATGCCAGACTTGACAAAAGCTTACGATGTGTGCCTTTTTTACCCCTGACAACGGGTGCAAGAATTTGGAAACGGGTGCGGTCTGGTAATTCGAGAATGCGATCGCACATTTCATCAATTGTCTGGGGTGCAATACAGCGATCGCAAATCGGACAATGGGGTTCGCCAGCGCGACCAAATAACAGCCGCAAATAGTCATAAATCTCCGTCACCGTACCCACGGTAGAACGGGGGTTATGAGACGTTGACTTTTGGTCAATGGAAATCGCTGGACTTAAGCCTTCAATTGCTTCCACATCCGGCTTATCTAACTGTCCTAAAAATTGCCGTGCGTAGGCGCTGAGGGATTCTACATAGCGACGTTGCCCTTCAGCGAAAATCGTATCAAACGCCAAAGAAGACTTCCCAGAACCAGAAACGCCAGTGAATACAATTAAGCGATCGCGTGGCAATTCCAAGTCAATATTTTTCAGATTATGCTGCCTAGCACCCCGAATCCGAATGGTATTCTGGCTATTGTGCGAGGGAAGATGTCCGTTCAACAGAGAAGCCTGAGCATTAGCTTGCTCTGAACGGAACTTCGGGGATGCTGTGAGCTGTGGGTCTGACATATTGGGCGGCAAAAAAGGAGTTTCTTATGAAACAGTCCTTAATAATACTATCTTTAATTACTTTATAGTAGAACAATAGTACTGTTTTAAATACTTATTGGGAGTTAAGAGTTAGGAGTTATTCTCCGCGTCCCCTCGTCCCCGCGTCTCCCCATCTCCCCATCTCTTCTTCTGTCTGCCAAATTCCTACAAACTCCATGCAGCCTGAAAAAAATCATACTCACACAACATAGCATAACGGTAAGTTGAATGCACAATAGCATTACTCGTGGCATAATTCTCAACCAAACTTTCTAATTGCTGTGCCAATGGCTGAAAATCGGCGCTACTGTAAGTCCGAATCCAGTCAGCATATTGATGATTTGGGATGCCATTAACAGCTAACTGTTCTCCCAAAAAAGCATACAAACGCATACAGGGAGACATGGCCGCAGCCGTTAAACCAACATCCGCACTCCAAGCAGTTGCTAACAAAAAATCAGTATAGCGGCGGGTAGCGGCTCCAGGTTCCACAGAATGCAAATTAACTCCCCACTGGGAAGCATAGCTACTGTGCAATTGCAGTTCTGCTAATACACCTCCAGCTAAGTTATGAAATGTCGTGAAACCTACCCAATCTGGTGCTTTAGCTGCGGCAATACTATACGCACGGGCAAAAGCTTCTAAGAAAAAAGCATCTTGCCCTACATAATAAGCAAACTTCATTTGTTCAAGAGTACCATCACCAATGCCCCGAACAAAAGGATGCTCTAGACACGCTTTGGCTAAATCTTGATTTTTATTCCACAATTCCTCAGATAAAGTCATTTCTCAGTTGTCATTTGTCATTGGGCATTGGTTATTGTCCCATTTCCCCACTTCCTAAAAAGGTAAAAACTGGAGCAAGAGCGAACCAACACTGCCAAAAAAGTCAACAAAACTGGGGCTACCAGAGCTTACTTTTTCAGTATAGGGGGTTTGGAGTTCTTTGATAAAAGCCTGTGCTGTTTGCATTCCAGGGGTATTTTTTTGGGATGTAAACAATTTGTCAGCAGCTTGAGCATCTACGAATGCACCTTGTCTATCTAATATTTGGTAGCGGGCGACACCACGAGCTAGATAAGCACCTGCATAGTCTGGTTTAATGGCGATCGCTTGACTAAAATAACTAATTGCTTGCTGGGGGTTGCCTTTTTCTGCTTGTGCTACACCCAAAGCATAAAAATCCTCTGGCGAAGCAATTTGTGATGGTATTCCTATTGCACCTTGGAAGTTACTATTATTCAGGTAAGCGCCATTTAATTCTGCGTTTGTTAAATAGCTACTTCTCAAATCAGCAGCCGCCAAATTTGCGCCACTAAATCTAGCCTCGGTTAGGTTAGCCCCAAATAAACTAGCACCGCTCAAGTTTGCCCCTCGCAAATCAGCACCGCTCAAGTTTGCCCGGCTGAGGTTTGCACCTGCAAGATTAGCACCGCTCAGATTGGCTCCAGCTAAATCAGCCATAACTAAACCTGCATGAGTCAAATCGCAGTTTTGACATTGTTTGGTTGCCAATAACTGTTTCACGTGTTCAGAATTCGCAGCTTGTACGGTTGTTGTGAAGCTAACTAAAGTTAAAAATGTGGCTGTGGCGAGAATTTGGTTTTTCATATTTGCGTAATATTTCTTACTCAATATTAACCGAGGTAGATTTATACCTCAGCCACATGATATGAGCAATCTGAACAGTTTGCCCTCTGTATTTGCCTACAATACGCTTGGGTTAAGAAAGTTCCTCTGTGCAGGCAAGGGAACAAGGGTGATAAAAAACAGGCTTATCCTAACTGTATTTGCCGTCACTTATAAAATTCAGCTAGAGTAAAATCACTTAATTTGAACCTGAATTCGATGTATAAGATTTTGACCTCACCCCCAGCCCCTCTCCTTGAAGGAGAGGGGAGCATAAAACCTAATTTTTCCTTACTCCTCCCTCTCCTGCGAGGAGAGGGAGGCTGGGTGGGTGAGGTCTGCCGAATTCACGTTAATTTTAATTATGGAGATTTGCCTTCTTCCCTATTGCCTTTTAACTAAGATTATAGTTACCTCAAGAACTCATTAATAGCATGTAATAATTTATGGAAAGTGTAAGGCTTCCTCAAAAATATATTGACACCAGCATTCGCAGCCTCGACCATCTGGTTGTCGGTTACCATACCGCTGATGCCCATAATCTTAACTTGTGGGTTCATTTGCTGCATGATATTAATTGCAGTTAACCCATCCATTGACGGCATCATCATATCCATCAACACCATACTGATTTTATTTTTATGCTGGGCATACAATGAAATTGCCTCAATGCCGTTAATAGCTGTCAGGGTTTTGTAGTTGTGGTCTTCTAGTAAAGTTTTACTAATCTCCAAAATAGCGGCTTCATCATCTACAATTAGAATCAATTCTCCATTGCCGTTGGGCAATTCCAAACTCTCAGCTTGCTGATTTGTACTTTGGTTAATAGCTGGTAGGTACACCTGAAATTGAGAACCTTTACCTATCTCACTAGAGACTTTCACAAAACCATTGTGGTTTTTGACAATGCCAATCACAGTTGACAAACCTAATCCTGTACCTTTGCCTGGTTCTTTAGTTGTGAAAAAAGGTTCAAAAATTCGCTCTAAAATGAGTGGAGAAATCCCAAATCCTGTATCTGAAATAGTTATAACTACATAGGGGCCAACCTGAGCATTTAGATTTATTTTGGCGAAGCTTTCATCAACGAATAAATTATCCGCAGAAATAGATAATGTGCCGCCCTTGGGCATGGCATCACGAGCGTTGACGCATAAATTCATTAACACCTGATGAATTTGAGTTGGATCTGCCAAGATATTCCAGAGTTTATATGTAGGTCGATTATTGATAACTGCGATCGCTTTGGGAAATGTGCTTTGGACAATTTGCTCAATTTCTAACAGTAGGTGTTCTATTTGTAAACAAACACCTTTGCCTTCAGATCTACGGGAAAAAGTCAGAATTTGCTTGACTAAATCCGCCGCACGTTTAGAGTTATGTTCGAGAAGCTTCAGCAGTTGCTGATTGCGTACATCCAGATTGGGAAGTTTGAGCGCCAACATTTCCGTTGAGGACATAATGGGCGTCAGGATATTGTTGAGGTCGTGGGCAATACCACTTGCCAACGTGCCCAAGCTCTCTAGGCGCTGGGCACGGAGAAATTGGGCAAAGAGTTGTTTTTTCTCTGTGATGTCGGTATCAACAGAGAGGATGGATTTAGGTTTCTCTGCTTCATCGCGCATCAGTGTCCATCGGCTTTCCACGATAATTTCTTTTCCGTCTTTGGTGACTTTATGTAACTCACCTTGCCAGGAACCACCGTCAGTAACGCTTTTTAAAGCTGCTTGCATTTGCGGTGAAGTTTCTTTGCACAAAATCTCTTCCAGGTTCTTTCCTAAAGCTTCATGAGTCTCCCAAGCGTACATCCTTTCTGCACCTTGATTCCAGAATAATATTTGGTTTTGGAAATTTCGCACAATGATTGCATCAGAAGTGATATCGAGCAGAGCTGCTTGTTCGCGGATTTTCTGTTCCGCCCACTTGCGCTCAATTGTGGTAGCCAGTACATTAGCGATCGCCTGCAAAAAGTGAATATCATTTTGGGTAAACTCCCGGAGTCTAGTTGTGTGTGCACCTAAGACACCAAAAGGTTGTTTTTGACCCTGAATAATGACGCTAATGCCACTGACCACAGAGTGGTCAATCAATAGTGATGGCCCTTGAAACCGTGTTTCTTTTGCGAGGTCATAAACAATTACTGGCTCACTGCAAACTAGTGTGTAGGACGCCTGAGTTTCATTCTCTGAACCTAATGCTAATTTTAAATTTCCCACCAGCCCTGAGTCCCAACCGACTCCTGAACGTAACAGCAAGGTGTTCCTATCCCCAAGCAGCTCCAAAACATTACTGTACTCTACCTCAAGGCTTTGAGTAATCAAGACAACGGCTTTATCCATTAATGCGTCAATATCTAAATTAGCCAGAGCTAACTGACCCAGTTCAGCCACAGCTGCCTGCTGACGCACACGCGCTCTTAAACCAGATTCCACCCGCTTGCGTTCAGCGAGTTCAGTTTGTACCTGCTCATAAAGTTGAGATTGCTGGATGGCAATACCCACCTGTGTTGCCAATTGTTTAAGTAAATCGATTTCCCACGTCTGCCAATGTCGGGGTGCTGTACACTGGTTGGCAACTAATAATCCCCACAATTTTTTTCCTTGGAGGATGGGGACTGCCAAGTTTGCCCTCACTTGAAACTGAGTAAGTAAATTCTTATGGCATTCAGTCAGACCATCTGTATAAATATCTGCGACAGCTTGGATGCGCCCCTGTCTGTACTCTTGGCCGCGAGTTTCCATAAAATAAGTGTCTCGGACTTGGGTATTGAGAGCAGAAATACAATTTTTATCAACAGACTCTACCACCACTACGCCGCTGTAATCTGGTTCAAACTGATACATGAACACTCGATCGACTTGCAGAAACTGACGTACTTCAGTAACGGTGGTATTCAGAACCTTATCCAAATTCAAACTCTGGCGGATGCGCTGGGCAATTGCCATCACCAATCGTTGCCATTGAATTTGCTGTTGCAGTACCTCTTTTGCCTGCTTACTATCTGTCAAGTGGCACACTGAATTCAACTCATCGTTGTTCATCTATAAATATGCCTGCTCTAATTTATGAGGTTATCAATATCTAGTGACTGCTGAGGATTATACTTATGAACTATTGTCTATAACCCATATTTGGTAAGAATAAATGTTAAATATTCCCTGAAACAAGAGGATTTAAATTTTACCTGAGTTGTTATTTTTATGAGTCTGCCTTAATAGGTTTACCGATTTATAGCAGAGAGCAGGGAATCAGCAACAGATTTAAAAGTCTTTTGATATCAAAGGTTATAGCATTAATTTATATCCTAATTTAGTTAGCAACTGCCACAATATGTATTTTCTTTATTCCAGCATAAATATTAATTTGTAACAACTTCCAAAGCATATATGTATGTTGAGCCAGCCAATGAGATAAGGTCATTCATCTGGCTTAGACACAGCTTTTTACTCTGTTTTGACTATAAATACTAGAATTATTGTGAGATTTTTATTGCTGATGCAATTTTATAAAAAAGTGGCATTCTTTTGTAAAGACTACATACTAGACCTGTTGCAAAAGTGTTTTTTGCAACAGGTGGGAAAAGGGAAAAGGTTAAAGGGGAAAGGAAAATACCAAACCTTTCCCCCCAATACTTGTCGGTTAAAGGGAAAAGGGGAAGGGGAAAGGGGAAAGAAAAACCTTTACCCTTTACCCTTTACCCTTTTCCCCAAACCAAATTCCGAGTTCAAAATGGTTAACCGAGCAGTATTGCCTTTCCCCCTTTCCCCGACTTCTGCAAGAAGTCTACTCTGTATTTTCTAAAATTTACGTGAATTCGACGAACCTCGCTCTGGCTGCAAAGGGACAACTGACTTTAGCTTGATGACACGAATTTGTTACTCTGCGGCAAACTAAGGGTAAATGCTGTTTGACCAACAGATGTTGTTGAATCGAGGGTGAGATCGCCGCGATGTGCCCGGACAATTTCACGGGCTAGGCTCAGTCCGAGTCCAATTCCTTCTACTTTGCGGGTGCGGGCACGATCGCCACGATAAAATCGGTCAAAAAGGCGGGAGCGATCGCTAGCTGGAATATCTTTTGATGCGTTGGTAATCGTTATGTGGAGCATTGTTTGAGTTTGATGAGCGTGAATTTCTATCCAACCGTTGGGGAGATTATATTTGATGGCATTACTCAACAGATTTTGTAGAACTTGAATTAGGAGATCGCGATCGCCTTGTACCTTTAGACCATCAGGAATATCGCTTTGCACTTTCAAATGAGGAGCTAGGAGTTCTACATCTTCTAACATCTCCACGAGCAACTCAGACATATCCACTTCAACCAAATACAAGCTCATTTGTCCTGCATCTGCTAAAGACAGCAGCAAAAGTTTCCGCATAATGCCGCTTAATCGGCGCACTTCATCCAAAAGGTTGCTTAGGCGCTGTTGCACTTCCGATCCAGGTTCAACTTGTTGCAGTGTTCGTTCTAGTTCGCCTTGGAGAATGGTGAGTGGGGTTTTCAGTTCGTGAGCAGCATCAGCACTGAAGCGAGAAGCTTGTGTAAAACTGCGTTCTAAGCGTTCTAGCATTTGGTTAAACACGCCAATCAGTTCCACAAATTCAACATCCGTTGTGCCAATGGGAATCCGCCGATCTAGCCCTTTGACGGTTACCTGTTGAATGACGCCTGTTAATTGATGGATGGGACGCAAAGCACTACCAGCAACTACCCATGCGCCGACGGCAACCAGCAAAAGCGCTCCCGGAATTGATACAAGAAAAATATTGCGAATAATAGCCATCTCTTGATTGACGGCTTGGAGGCTAACGGCAATGCCAACCTGAGCATTGGGGAATCTAGCAGCCCCAATCCGCCAACTTCCTGTCACTGTCTGCTGAGAGATAAATTGAGGTGGGCGAGGAAAAGGTGGATTTATATTCTTAGGTATCGGGGGTCGTTCTCTATTCAAGGGCGGTGGCAAAGGTGCCAAGTCAATCTGCCGAAGCAACAGACGATTCAAATCGAGGTCGCCTTGTACTGCGTCGGATTGATAAACTGTTTTGCTGTTTGTGTCCAGCACTAACAGTGCAACGGGAGTTTTTGTATTTGTTCCTAAGGTATGGGTTAATAAGTCTTCATAACGCTGCCATCGCTCTGGTTCGGGTAGAGGTTCGGGTGGACGGTTTGCCCGCATTAATTGATTTAACTGTTCTGCGTCGAGGCGACTGATTTTAGCCTCATAAATCTGAAACCAAGAAACTGCACCAAACCCAACTAATGCACTTCCAGCTAAACCCGCAGACAACAGGGCAATTCGCAATCGAAACGATGGGCGCTTCATATCAAGTTCAGGTAGTTACGAAGAAAGGCAGAAGGCAGGAGGCAGGAGGCAGAAGGCAGAAGTGATGATTAAGTAAAACGGTGCAAATAAATCGAAGTATGTAACAAAAAGTAAAGATGCCTAAAAACCTCTTCCCTTCTGCCTTCTGCCCTCTGCCTCCTGCCTTGTTATAATGACAATTTTTAACACCGACCTACTTAGTATCAAGCCAACTGAGCCTCCTGAATTATTATTCAAATATCTTTGCGTTAGCCCTAATAATAAGTCTTCAGCCGGAGACGATATCATAATTTCTCATCTGGTTTGCGAAACCGATATCCAACCCCGCGAATGCTTTCAATCAAGCCTGCTTCATCAATGGGGTCAATTTTTTTGCGAATTCGTTGGATACAAACATCGACGACGTTGGTGTTGGGGTTAAAGTCGTAACCCCAAACGTGTTCTAGAATTTGAGTGCGGGTAAAAACTCGTCCGGGAGAGCGCATGAGATATTCCAGCAGATTAAACTCGCGGCTAGTAAGTTCGATCGCCCGTTGATTATAGGTGACTTCCCGCGTGATGCGATCGAGCTTGAGCGACCCAACCACAAGCAAATTTTGGCGTAGGCGTAGCCCGTCGTAGACATCGCCCACACTCCGGCGCACAACTGCATGAATTCGAGCCGCTAATTCTTCCACAAAAAATGGTTTGGCTATGTAATCATCGGCTCCCAAATTTAGACCGGACAGGCGATCGTCGAGTTCATTACGAGCTGTTAATAAAATTACTGGAGTATTTCGTCCTGAGCGCCGTAGTTGTTTGAGAATCGATAGGCCATCCTTACCCGGCACCATAATATCAAGTACGATCGCATCGTATTCGTTATCTAATGCCCGCAGATATCCTTCGTCACCATTGTCGCAGTAGTCTACGACAAATCCTTGCTCCTTCAATCCAGCCCGGACGAAGTTAGCAATTTTGGCTTCATCTTCGACAAACAAAATGTTCACAAATAATATTGATTACTTGACAATCATTCTTCCATTGTAAATTCATTACCTTTGAGTTCAAATTACAAAAATGTAATTCACAAACGGAGTCAGTTGTAATTATGAGGCGGCTTAATCAGAAATGTAAGCAACAATTTCGAGGTTAATGATAATGAATATTCGTCGAATTTTAGCTGTAGCAGCAATTCCTTTTGTGATTGGTACATTTGGCTTTGTTGCACCCAATCAAGCAAATGCCCAATCTTCAACTAATCGTAGGCCAGAGATTTCACAACAACGCCCAAAACCGCAAAATGAATTACAAAAACCCAATAAAAAACCACAAATCAAGCATCAGCTACGACGCCCACAGCAGAAAAAACGCCTTCCCCAACCTCAAAATCAGAGCGTCAATCAAAATCGGATACCACAAAATAACCGTTAACAAGAATTCATCAATGTAGAGACGTAGCAATGCTACGTCTCTACAAGGGTTTCGCATAACGCAGAATTAATTTCACCAGATGTCTAGTGATTCTGATTCCTGTTAGCGCAGCGAGGCCTAGCCCATTCTGAATTCTTCTCCAAGAGAGAGTGATGAAAAATAACAATCACAAATTAACCCGGATTTTTAGTCGCAGAGATGTTCTTGCTTTATTTAGGGCTGCTGGAACTGCAATACTTGTGGTTGGATGCATACCGAGAAAACCGAGTGTAGCCGTTTCTGCATCATCTACATCACCTGCCTGTGTTGTTAGTCCAGAACAGACCGAAGGCCCCTATTTTGTGGATGAAAAGCTCAACCGCTCAGATATCCGTCTCGATCCTACGGATGGTTCGGTGAAAGCAGGAACACGGTTAGATTTAACATTGCACATTTCTCAAGTTGGCAGTACTGGGTGTACGCCGCTTGTAGGTGCGATCGTAGATGTTTGGCACTGTGATGCACTAGGTGTTTATTCAGACGTGACAGACTCAAGTTTTAATACTGTTGGTCAAAAGTTCTTGCGCGGTTATCAAATCAGCAACACCAACGGAAATGTCGAGTTCACAACCATTTATCCTGGTTGGTATCGAGGTAGAACCGTCCATATCCACTTTAAGGTTCGCACAGATGGAACATCAGGGCAGGGTTATGAGTTTACGTCACAGCTATACTTTGATGACTCAATTACCGACGAAGTACATAACCAGATACCTTACGCCAGCAAGGGACAGCGCACCCAAAAGAATACTGATGACAGAATTTTTACTGAAGGTGGCGAACAAATGTTACTCAAGCTCCTCAAGAGCGAACAAGGTTACACAGCAACTTTTGATGTCGGGCTGAAGATTACGTAATTTGGGTACAGTGGTTCTGCTTAAGTGACAAAAATTACAAAATTGTAATTTACAAGCAAGGCGAACTGTAATTTTAGGTTAGTTCAATCAGAAATGTAAACAATCTATCTCTTGAGTGTTGATTATGAATATTCGTCAAATATTAGTGTTAACAGCGATTCCTGTTTGGTTTGGTACATTTGGTATTATTTCACTTCACCAAGCAAATGCCGCTAGTCAATTCCAGCAAATTGCACAAGCAACAGATACTCCCAACCAACCACCGTCAGAAAGGCAGCGTCCGCCTCGTCCTGATTTTAAAGCTGCTGCCACAAAGCTGGGTGTCACAGAACAACAATTGAAGGATGCGTTGGGAGTGCCTGCTAATCCTCCAACTCAAGGCGATCGCAATCAACGTCCGCCTCGTCCCGATTTTAAAGCTGCTGCCACAAAGCTGGGTGTTACAGAACAACAATTAAAGGATGCCCTGGGAGTCCCTGCTAATCCTCCAGGCGATCGCCAACGTCCACCTCGTCCTGATTTTAAAGCTGCTGCCACAAAGCTGGGTGTCACAGAACAACAATTAAAAGATGCGTTGGGAGTCCCTGCTAATCCTCCAGGCGATCGCAATCAACGTCCACCTCGTCCTGATTTTAAAGCTGCTGCCACAAAGCTGGGTGTCACAGAACAACAATTGAAGGATGCTCTGGGAGTACCTGCTAATCCTCCAGCAAACAGGTAGTTTAGCAGTATGGTATAAATCAAAATGTAGAGACGTTGCATTGCAACGTCTCTACTGTGCGTCCCTACATCTGTGTTGATGTAAATTCTTTTTGCGCCTTATCCAGGTAGAGATAACCCCGTAACCGCGATCGCACCTGCAAAAGCACTAGCCGCTAGAGAAGTCAATGCTGTGCCAAATATCCACCAAGCTGCATTGGCAACGGTTTTTTTGGTTTCTTCGGCTTGCTTTTTGGCTTGTTGTTGGATTGCTTTGAGGCGTTTTTGTGTTTCTAGCTGAATGCGTTCGGCTCGTTGCAATACACCATCCCGTGCGGCTTCTATTTGGTCGATGATGCGGTTGGCGTCTGCTTGAGAAATATCCTCGCGAGAACTCAAGACTGCAACTAAGGTGTTGCGATCAAATTGGCTGAGGCGATCGCGCAAGGCTTCAAATCCAGCTTGCGGATCGTCAAAGACTTTGGTAAAGTCTTGCTTAATTCCTTCATAGTTGAGTTCTGGACGATCTAGAGAGTTAAGATAGTTGCGAATTCTTTTGAAAATCCCATCTAAAACTGATTGCACTCTTTGTTGAATCTGTTGGAATTGTTCGACAATGGAACTGCGAACAGACTCGATTTGATCCACAATTCGGTTAGCTTCTTCTTCTGAAATATCCTCGCGTTGGGATAGCAACGCCACAATTGTCGAACGGTCAAATTTAGCAGCGCGATCGCTTAAATTGCCAATTCCAGCGCGGGGAGAAGACAACAACAATTGCAAATCGCGTTTGATTCCTTCGGGGTTAAGTTCTTCTTTGTTAGTATTACGCAGGTAATCTTCGAGATTTCCTTCAAAATCTAAAATTTGTTGAGTGGTACGCTTTGCTAAACGTCGCGGCGCTCTGACAAGATCGCGAATTGCGTCTTCTAGGCGATCGATAATTTGATTAACTTGTTCTTCGCTCAAGTCTCCCCGCTGACTCACAAGTTTCACCAAGGTTTCTCGGTCAACATGAGAAAGGCGATCGCGCAATGCTAATGCACCCGCTTTCGGGTCATCTAGTAATTTTTCCAAATCTCGTCTAATACCTTCTGGATCGAGTTCTTCGAGATTAGTATTGCGGAGATATTCTGCAATGGCTGTTGTAGTTTTTTCGTACTGTTCTCTCGCCTGCTGCGGTATCTGCAAAATACTATCTCGGACGGCTTCTAATTGATCGAGAATTTGATTAATTTGTTCTTCGCTTAAATCTTGACGTTGACTGAGGAATTGTACCAAGGTATCGCGGTCAAATTGCGATAAACGCGATCGCAAAAGCCTAATTCCGGCTTGCGGGTCTTCTAGTAAAACTCTAAAATCGCGTTTGATACTTTCGGGGTTGAGTTCTTCTTTGTTAGTATTCCGTAAATAATCTTCAACTCTTTGCCGCAATTCATCGGCTTTTACTTTTGCTTGTGCTTGCAATTCTCTGGCACGATTCAAGATATTATCGCGGTTGCTTTCGAGTTGACTAACAATATTATTAGCTTCTTCTTCACTAATATCTTGACGTTGTTGGAGCAATTGTACAAAAGTATCGCGGTCAAATTGACTGAAGCGATCGCTTAATTCTTCAAAACTAGCTTCTGGATCTTCTACTAACCTCAGAAAATCCTTTTCAATAGCTTCCGGATTAAGTTCTTCTTTGCTAGTTGAACGTAGATAATTTTCGATACTGTTGCGGAACTCTTGACCTTTTTCTCGCGCTTGCACCTGTTTAACAGTTTCTAAAACGTCCTGGCGATCGCTTTCCATTTGTTCGGAAATTTCTGTTACCCTCGCTTCGCTGATATCACCCCGCTGCTTCAGCAAGTTGGCGAAATATTCTTGATTTATTTCCTCTAACTCGCGTCTTACAGTTGTCGGGTCTGCATTCACATCATAGATGACTTCTTTGAATTCTTCTCTTAGGGTAATACGATTAAAGTGCCAAGGAAATGAATTCAATATGTAGTCTTCTACATCTGTTTTAATTGTATTTTCCAGCGATATGGGTAATCTTGCTGTTGCTTCTTCTCTAAAGTTTTGTAACTGTTGTGTAATTTGCTCGACATCAACATCTTGAACTTTTTCTTTCAGTTTTTGCAACTGATTTGTAATTTTGTTAACATCGATATGAGAAAGGTTCATTCTATCCAATACGGCTGGTACTGCGGCAGTCAAGCCATATTGAACAGCTTGCTTCATTACACCATTACTTTGTTTTCCATTACCACCTCCAACTGTAACCAACTGCTGGAGTCTTTCACCTAAATTCTCGGAATTGAGTTCTTCAGGAGTCGCAGATTTCAGTAAATTAATTACTTGCTGTGTGGGATTTTTGCGGTTCAAAGCTTGTTGCCAAGCACCTTCTAATTGGTCAGCAAGACGATTGATATCTTCTTTAGATAAATCGGTGCGATCGCTAATTAAATCAACAAACGTTTGCCGATTCACATTTTGCAACAAATCGCTATTAACAACAGATTGTAAATCTGTATCTTGAATCAGCTTGTCAAATTGAGAACGAATTTCTTTGATATCTAATTTTGGCAATTGTACAGAATTCAAAGAACTTTGCAAGGTGTTTCTAATATTTTCAGGGTCAAAGCCTGAGGTTAATTCTCGCCGGACTGCGGCTGTAACTTCTTCTGCTGTGGAAATCAATTGTTGCTTAGCAGAATTAGCGCTAATACCGGTAGTTGCTGTACCGAACAACGCTTGAAAACCAGAACTCACAGTACTTGCAATAGAACCAATTAAAGAACCTACCGCGGATGAACCGAACCAAATTATCAGCGAAAAATAAATAGACCAGATGACTACACCGATAACCGATCCGAGAAATGCATTTTCGACTAAGCTCAGTTTTACCGCTAGAAAACAAGCAATAAATAATGCAATACTAGCCGTTATTAATGCCCAAAAACCGACTTTCCCCTGTACATTACGAATTTTGCTACCCAGCTTTACTGACTCATCATCATCATCATCTGAGTCAATATCCCAATTTGAAATTCCTACAGCAACTGAAAGGTTTGTAAATAACAGTTGGAAAGCTAAAGCCATTGAAACCCCAGCCAGCAATGCCACTAAGAATTTAGGCCCAGCAAAAAGAACTGATGCTTCTTCTGGAGTTAGCAGTTGTTGAGCGAAAATCGTAGGTGGTAATCCAAAAGATAGTGAATCCCATCCTAATAAGGTTAGAAAACTTTGAAACATAGCATTTTTTCACTTGCATTCAATTAAATAGCCATTTTTTGAGAAAATGGTCTATCTCTCAATGTAGATATTAAGTTGACTGGGTTTACACTTTCCCAGGTAATAAAGACTTTTGCCAAAAGTCGTACTTTTTTAAAGTAAGTAAAAATTACAAAACTTAATATAAAATGGATGCGTTTGCAATTTTGAAATTCCTAAACCTTATTATTTATTTTTTTCTACGACAGGAATTTTGTTAAAAAATAATTACTTAGCTGAGTGATTTAAATTGCTTGCAATAGTGGTTTATATGGGTATAAGCCAACAAGTGATTTATCTCCAAAATAAATGTTTAAGTAATTAAAATTTTCTTTTCAAAAATAAAAATTGGATTAACGGTAACAATTTAGCAATAAAATCATATTTTATATTGATTTTTCTATCGATATTTTTTTACTTAACTTTAGAACTTTAGATAAGAACCCCTATGTCTGTTGATAGAGAAAAAATTTCTTCCAAGCGATTGAGGAAAAATAAATATAAACATGTATTAATAGGGATAATTACGAGCTATAACCGAGCTATAAATTTTTGAATAATTGAATTTACTGTCTGTGGAGAAAAAATAATGGTTGTAGGTGTACATAAACGTGCTGTAGGCGTATTTTCTACTCGTAGAGATGTTGAACATGCGCTACATGAATTGAAAAATGCCGGCTTTGATATGAACAGAGTATCTGTTATTACGCGGGATGGAGAGCGTGATGACATTGCTGGCGCAGAAGTGCGCGATCGCGTTGGTGATAAATCCGATGAAGGCGCTGCGGTGGGAGCAGTTTCCGGTGGTGCTTTGGGTGGATTAACAGGCTTATTAGTAGGTCTTGGTACTTTAGCAATCCCCGGAATCGGGCCAATTATGCTGGCTGGAGCCGCAGCAACCGCCCTAGCCACCACTCTCGCTGGAGCAGGTATCGGTGCAGTAGCAGGTAGTTTGCTTGGTGCATTGATTGGTTTAGGAATTCCCGAAGAACGAGCCAGAGTATACGATGAACGCGTCCAACGAGGACAGTATCTAGTTATCATCGATGGTACAGACGCTGAAATTGCCAGAGCAGAAGCAATATTACGTCAGCGCGGTATCGAAGAGTTTGGCATTTACGACCATCCAGATAGCACACATACGACTACAGGTGTTGCTCATCACGATGTTAGCGGCAAATATGCAGTAGGATACTTTTCTCATCGCCCAGATGCGGAAGCTGCAATTAGCGATTTGCGAAAAGCAGGTTTCCCCTTGAGCCAAATTTCTTTAATTCATAGAGAGACTTCGCGCCGGGAATCTTTCCCAGGTATTCATCTAAGCGATCGCTGGGACTCTAACCGCTGGAGACTACCAGATAACCGCACTCATTTCTATAACGAGCGCATCAATCAAGGCGATTACATCATCGTTGTCAATGGTACAGAAGCTGAAATTCAACGTGCAGCGGCTATTATCAGCCACCACGGAATTCAACAGTGGCAAATTTTCGACTCAACCGGGTACACTCCTGGAACTACAGCCGTGCAAACTGGAACTACACCCGTACAAGCAAGCAAACGCGCAATCGGTGTATTTTCTCATCGTCGAGATGCAGAAACAGCACTTACAGAATTGCGGGATGCGGGTTTCCCCATGAGTAGGGTTTCAATCATTGCCAAAGATGCCGACGGTCATACTATTGCCGGTGTAGAGAATAAAAACATCGGTGCAGGCAATAAAGCAGACGAGGGTGCAAAAGCTGGTGCAGCTACAGGCGGCGTTTTAGGTGGCTTGACAGGCTTATTAGTTGGTCTTGGAAGTTTAGCAATTCCCGGAGTCGGCCCAGTACTCGCAGGTGGCGCAGCAGCTACCGCCATAGCAACAACACTGGCTGGTGGTGCTATTGGTGCAGCAGCCGGTGGGATTGTTGGCGCACTAGTTGGTTTAGGAATTCCCGAAGACAGAGCTAGAGTTTATAACGAGCGCTTCCAAAGAGGTGATTACTTGGTGATTGTCGATGGTACAGAAGCCGAAATCTACCAAGCCGAACCAATTCTCAATCGTCGAGGTATGCAAGAATTCGGCATATATGACGCCACCGATTTAGGTGAATATCGCTCAGGTTTCGATAGAGGAACTCATAACACCACAGGAGTGGTAGATCGCGATCGTACCAACTACTCAACGCAAGTTCATAGAGACGATCCTGCTGTAGTTATCGTAGATCGTCGTGAAGAAACAATCTAATTAGAATTGGTGAATTCAGAATTCAGAATTTTCAATTCTAAATTCTGATACCAACGCAATTAACCAAGTTTCTACTCCTGAATTCTGAGTTCTGACTGCTGAATTCTGAATTCAGATTCCTTGCTCCTCACCTCTGCCGTAAATCTCAACAAATTTCATCTGAACCCAAATTAAACATATGCAAAAGCTAACTCCCCTAGTAATTAGTTGTCTTTTAGTTTTTGGTGTTGCTGCTTGCGATAACGTTTCTAAAACAAGTGAATCTGCACCTGCTAATCCTAACGAAGCTGCACAAACACCAACCGGTCAAACAACAGAAGCTTCTCAAAAAGATGCACAAAGTGAACTCCGCAGAAGACAATTAAATGAAGACATTCGCGCTCGCGAACAACGCAATAATGCCACTGGCGGTGATACAAATAGAGCCGCAGGTGACTTAGCAAGTGAAGTTCGCTCCAAATTGGAGGCTAATATACCTGGTGGTCAATTAACGGTTAGTGCAGCAGAAGATGGCACTGTCACTGTTGGAGGAACCGTACCCAATCAAGATCAAATTGCTAAAATTGAGCGGTTATCCAAAGAGATTAAAGGTGTGAAAGCAGTAGTTGTGAAAGCTACTGTGGGCCAAACAAAAAGCTAACAGCTAACAACTATTCAAGTGAGTAGGTAGCCTTAAATAAACTTACAGCAGACTCCATAAAATTAGTGAATTCGACAAACTAAACTAGGTCTGGTAGCAACTCTGCTGTAAATGCTCCTACTCAGCCTTAGTTCTGGGCTACAAGGCTCCATTTGGCTACATGAAAAACTCCCTCTCAACTTCAAAAAGCTGATTTTGTATTCTTGAGTACAAAAGCGATTAATGGTGCGTCTACCCACCCACTTCCCGCGTAAATAACTTCAAAAGTTCCAGCGATCGCCATATCATATATATGTAGCAATCCGAATTGATTTGAGAACATTTTTTGCACCTTCAGGCAAGATAAAACTTATTCAGAGGTTAATTGTCTACCTAAATAAGGCAATTCCCAAACGCGCTAAGAGTGGTATACTTAATCTATCTAAAGACGGCAAATAATTGACAACAGACAACTTTAATTATTATATTTATTGACGCTCAATTATTTATAAAAACCCCTGTAATTGCTGAAAACTAAAACTATGGAAACCCGACAGCAGCCACTAGAATCCATTAACCCCTCTTCATTAGAATCTACCCTAGCACTTGAGGGGACAAATAGTACAAATTTGCCAAAGCTACCACCAGCACCGGAATCAGAATGGCAACGAATTAGTAGACAATTTTTTGAATTTTTCGGGCAACTGCCACAATACTTAAGTAGCTTTTTTAAGGACTACAGCCAGGCTCTGATAACTCTGAGTTTAATTGTTGCGGCGATCGTCACAGCCAAGGTAGCATTAGCAGTTCTGGATGCAATTAATGATATTCCTTTACTGTCACCATTTTTTGAATTAGTCGGAATTGGTTATGCCGCTTGGTTTACTTTCCGCTATTTAATTAAAGCTTCAAATCGCCAAGAATTAGCCCAGCAAATTCAATTGCTAAAAAACGAATTTGTGGGCGAATAAGTTTGTAAATGATTTTATAGCAATTCTCGCTTTGATAAACTACAACGTAGGGGTGCATAGCTATGCACCCCTACAAATTTCTGTACCTCATGTAATTAGGAATTGCTATAAATTAATCCCATTATCATATTCAAATTATTGAATCAGCTTTAATATTAACTTGAGTAGTATTGAGTACTCAGTACTCAGCGATAAATTTGAGCGACGGCTACCTTTCGGGCTTTCCAAAGGGTACCGCCTAGTAAAACTTCGGTGACTCAGCACTGTTTTACATGAATCTTTTGGATACATCTCAAGATAGAGAAAATGATGTATATAGAAGCTTAAGTCACTTCTCAAGATAGTAGATTGTAAATGGAAAACAGCCTAATCTAGTTCTCGAAGTTATTCAATAGATTCTTTAACGAGGACATAATTTATGACTAATGAATCAGTTAAAAAAGGTATAGATTCATCTGAACGTGCAGAAGTAGATACATACGATCGCGGAATTATCCCCGCTGAAACAGCTGCTCGCAGAGAAAGAGAAGGAGATAAATACAAAACACTCCCCACAGAAGAAAGAGAAGCAAGTTCAGCTACCGACGACCAAACCGATTCCCAAAGCATACGTACCACTGACGGTTACACCGTAGACAAAGAAGGTTTGTTGAATAACTATGCAGTTGAACCAGAAATGTACTACGAACAACCTGGTGATGCACGCCAAGAAGCCGTAGAAGATACTGCACAACGTGTTGAAGAACTTGAAGATATTAACGAGGACGAAGAAGGTAAGCTAACAGAAAAGGGTGACAAACGCGGTAAAGGCTCAGGAATCGTTTAATTAAAAACCATAATTGAATTTTGAATTTTGGATTTTGGATTTTGGATTGAAGATTCCAAATCGAAAATGTATCAAAAAAACGAATTTATCGGTGAAATAAATCTCAAATTCAAAATTGTTTTACTTTTTCCTGGGTGCAATTACACGTAAAAAGGCTAATAAGGAAGTTTGTAGAGACGTAGCGATCGCTGCGTCTCTACTTTTATGGATAGAGTAGCTAGACAAAGATATTTACCATAGCACTCCTAAATTCAGTTGTAAACAAAATTTATTGCCTATTGCCTTTTAAACCTTCAACCCTACATAAGATTATTTAATCTCGCGTTCCTTTTACGGATTTATTGGCTTTTGATACATTAGGTTTGAAAGAATTTGTGGCGACCCATGTCAGAACAAAAGCCCTTGGTTATTACCAAAGAAGATGATATATTACCACTATTTCCACGTTTACCAATTCTCACGAGTCTTCAAGCAAGTTGGCAAAAAACCACACAAAATCAACACTTTCAGCCTTCACTCTCCAAAAAATGCTCAACAGATGCTCATTCACCCTATTTTCAGCATTTGAGCATCAAGCTTTGGTATATTTCCATACTCAGCATAGATGCTCAACAGATGCTCAAGTGTGAGAGCGTAAATTCATCTCTATTCATCTTACAAAAATACTTAGAGTAATACTCTAAGTAAATCCAGAGATAGCTGTTTTCAAAATTGCACTCGATTTTTAGCTCAAAAACTAAAGAAATTCATTTTTTCGTTTTAGGCAGGGTGAGGGCGATCAAAATTTCCTTATGTTTCTATCTTGTGAAATTACTTGGAGTGTTACTTGGAGTAACCAAGGTAATAAGAAACTCCCTAGAGCATAGGGAGTGCTTTGTTTTACTCAGGAAGCTTACGAGACACCATTTTTATCACCTTCCACAACCTTGTGGCAATATCACCAGAGAACGAAAGCATTGCACCTTCACAATCGCTGTCGCCATACCAAATATTTATGAGAGGATAGCCGTCTGTTTCTTGTTTCATAAATAAAACGTGTCTAACTAAATCAATGTCAATCATTCTTTCTTCGTCCCCATCCTGAAAATAAACTTTGTTAAAACTCATGCCGTTACCACCTTCCCCTTTTTATTAGCCTTAATCCCTAGCACTATCTCAGCCGCTCTCTCAATTCGCTGACTAGCAGTACCAGACTGATAGCCAGAAAACTGATGCTTCATCCTTGCTATTTTTACCAGTGTTTCTATGTCCTTGACGTGATTTAAGCCAATATCGTCATCACCTTCTATTACTTCCATCTCCCTTAATTCGCCTGCGGTTTTACCACACACAGCAACAGTAATCATGTTGTGAACGATAGCGGCGTTGAACGTCCAAGCCTTGCAAGCGTTGATGAATGAATAATGTGCTTCCCTGCAATAACCTCTAGCATCGCCCCACGTAGCACGTTCAGCTAGTAACAGATTTCGCTTATCTTCACTCCTCTCCTCACCGAATGCTTTATCACACCTACGCTCTAGCGCTTCCTGCATACAAGCGTACATCAGGGATTGTGCCTTGGTGTTCCCCTTGATGGATTGATGCAACCAGAATGCACTAGCGATATTGATAGGGATAATATTTATTTTGCCGTTGCCCCCGCGATTCCCTGTTGTGCTATCAAAATTGATTTTTTGTCCGAATCGAAAGCAAGAAGTAGCTATTAGAATGAGATGTAAATATTGTTTACATCTTGCGATAATTCAACTTTCCGTATTGGGTATAAATCCTCTAGTGCAGAATAGCCTACCTCTGCATTTTGATTAGGCAGAGACAATAATAGCTTTACTAGCTCACCTACGGTTAGTGATTCTTTACCCATTGTTAGTACCTGCTTTAATTCCAAACATTTGAGTTAACTTTTCAATCTCTTCATTACTCAACGTAGCGTACCTTTCTTCTGCATTTTCTTTCAGCCATTCAGTAAATTCTCTAACATCTTTTGCACCTATCAATTCAGTCACTATTTTGATAGCACCAGTTGTCATTATTATGTGAATAATTAAACTGTGCTTGTCTACTTGCACTAATTCTTGACTCATGTTTATCCTGCTAGTGGTAGTAAGTGTTGTTCAATCAAATCAGCTATCTCATCAAAATCTAAATGAAATTCATCATTTAAGGAAGTAACAGCACTTTGGAAAGATGGACAATAATATGATTTAGGAATGCCAAGCGATTCCTTTAATCTTTCATTTATTGCAATAAAACCATACTGTGCCGCGACATCCAAAGGCATCATCTCGCTAGAATCGTTAACAAAATATTCTTCCCAATTCATCATGCCTGAAATATCACAAGCAACACCAAGAGCGCAAAAAGTATCACCATCTCTCAGTTGACATCTAGCTTGCTTGTACTCCCCACTTCTTAAGGCATCAATCCATTTTTCAATCAGTTGTTTATTCATCTCAAAACACCAATTTTTCAATTACTAAATCAAACTGGTTCTCGTTCAATCCAAACCATCCAAATTCACCATCGTCAGTGCTAGCTTCAAGACTCACAATGATGCAATCTCCTGCAATCACATCATTTGGTAACTGTAATGAAGGCTTCAGATTTTTTAGTTTTCCTTCTTCGTCGCAAAGAACATCAATTCTAGGAATCCCGTAGAAATTTGTTCTCTCAAAGTAGCTAGTACCATCTGAAGTACCGATATTAGCTTTGATAAATAAATCAGATAATTCATTATCATCGACTTCAAAACTCGCTATCTCCATGCATTGACTACCGGGCATAACCTTGACTACTCGTCTCATTTTTATTTCCTCACCATTACTGCAAAATTACGACTCGCTAAACCTTCCATCAATTCATCAAACTCTGATTCGTTGACGATAAACCACAGTGGAAAGTCTAGCTTTTCCTCAGCTATTGACATTGAAATAATTGGGTGATTCTCGGATGCTTTTTTGATTGCCTCGAATTCTTTGCTGTACTCATTTGGTGAGTGCCCGCTAGTCTCAAAAATCTTCAGAATCGCCTCATCAACGCTATTATGTGCAATCGCAACGTAAAGCTTAGTCCGTACTAATTCTCTCCAGATAAATGAATACCATTTTCCATTCATTTCTTTTCTACCCATCCTACTCTAGTTAACCTCCAGCCAAGCTTCGACATAATTGCAATCACATCTCTTTGATTAGGTGTGATGTCTAATTCCCCCCTAGCATGGTGATAACTCAGTCTAGTTTTTATTTTCTGTGGTGCAACAATTAAGGGAATCTCTGGTTTACCTGCTACTATTAATTGTTCATTCAATCTTCGTTGATTCCCTATTTCCTCCTCAATAAAATTCTTCAAATGCTCCTCAGTCGCCCCTAATTGAGAGAAGATATTTTTATTAGCAAAGTCCCAGTAATCACTCATGTGATGAATTGCTTCTACTGGTGATTTCCATGCCCCTGTGATTATTCCTGTTACCATCACATCTACAGAGATTGTCCATTGTGCGGCAGTCATCCCATGAAGGAATTTTGCACCTTTCTTTGTCAGCATTGAGCGATAACGGGCATACAATTTACAGTTATCCGCGTTGTTCCAAAAAGTGAAAAACTTTTCCTCTATTCCTTCCCAGTGAATTGAATCGATGTCTAACCTGTCAGTGTGGATATTAAATCCTTCATAGGCTTTTTTCTCTTCTGGTGTGAAAGCTTCAAAAGATTTGTGAGGGATAACAATTAACCTTCTGTGCAATTCCTCAAATTCTGCCCAAAGGTGAATATCATCAACCGAGGAAATGATTTTTGGTGAGAAAACATGGAATTCTTTATTAGTTCCATCCGGTTGAGCGATTGAGATTTTATCTGATGCTCTGGAATAACCAAACAGCAACATTTGATAGATTCGCTCATCTCTTTTGAAGGTGGAGATATGAATGTTGTCCCAAGGAAGTATCGCTCCTTCCTTCTCCATGTCCTTTTCAGCTTTATCTATCCACCTCATACTATCTAGGGCGTTCCTGATAGCAGAAAATGTATCAGTAGCAGAAAAAGTTTGATTCATGCCGTGTAACTTCGCCGCTAGTATCGCAGTTGTTGATTTTCCGCTACCTTTTCCGCCCCAGTTAAAAAGTATCGGTAGGATTCTCGCCCACTTGCTAGGGATAAGCAGGTAGGTGGTGAGTATCGGTAACATCAAGTCTCGTTGAGGGAGTAATACAGACTGTCCGAGAATGTGCGATACGTTATCGTAGAGGCTTGCGTCATCGCTCCAAAGGTCTTCCCAAGTTTCCATTTCAGCTTTGTAGAATTCGTTAGGGTCAAGGTAAACTGTGTCAGTCATAGTTCTATGGGAGCAATGCGATTTTGTGGGATGACCCCACCGAGAGAGCGATCGCTAAATCAATATCTTATATGCTTAGTTACTTTAACCACATATTTATCCAGATAAGCCACAGGAATTTATCTTTTTGAAATATCCAAAAAGACTACACAGCAAGGATTTAATATTGATGGAAA
>JAVRCH010000032.1:0-56758 GCA_034530795.1 Nostoc sp. DedQUE12a | reverse complement strand
CATTGGTGTCAACTTAACGTCAAACCCTTGTAAAGATGTGATATTCAGCTATCTCACTTCCCATCAAGATCCGCGTTACCCCACCCCGGTTTTGTCTAAAGCCAAAACCGCCCCTCCCCAAGGCATCGGGGAGGAGTTGGGGGTGGGGTGAAACACTTATGGGATAAGCGTTCGAGCTTAAGGATAATTTATTTTCTGGTGTTATCTAATTACTAGGGAATAAAAATAATTAATGATGAGCCGTTTCTTTGTCGCGCTTCTACCACCGCAAGACATTCGGGACTACGCTAATCAGATTAGGCAGTATTTTGCTGATAATTATGCCAGTCGTGGGGCACAAAATTCTCCGCCTCATATTACCCTGCAACCGCCCTTTGAATGGTCAGATACTAACGTTTTATTGCTAGAGACATCTTTGAGAGAATTTGCTAGCGAACAAAAGTCAATACCAATTACACTTAGCGGTTTTGCTGCCTTTCCACCCCGCGTTATATATATAGATGTGGTGAGAAGTCAAGAACTTTTGACTTTGCAAGCTGATTTAATGGCTTATGTGGAAAGTAAGTTGCAAATTGTTGACAAAGTTTCTAAAACCCGACCTTTTGCACCCCACATGACAGTAGCATTTCGAGATTTAACAAAGCAAAATTTTAAAGCTGCTTGGCCAGAATTTGAAAAACGTCAGTTGTATTTTGAATTTCCCGCTGACAAATTAACCCTATTGCTGCACGACGGTAAGCGATGGAATATTAAATCGGAGTTTAATTTTTATTCTGGTGGGTAATGAGTATTAAAAGGCAATAGGCAACAGGCAACAGGCAACGGGAAAATCCTCATAATCAAAATTAGGAGAATTTGTATAAGTTATACTGCGATTTGATTTAAATGCTGAATACTGATTCCTGAGTTCTGAATTCTGATTTATATTTATATTTATTATTTTTCAAACTGCTGTTCTTGCTGCGGTTGCTGTTGGCGTTCAGTTGGTTGGAGTTTTTCAAATAAAGCTGGTGGTGTAGCTTGGCGAAAGGCACCACAATAGTGCATGGTCATAACTGCTTTGAAAGCCCAATGGTCTGACGGAACATCAGTAAAAGGATTTGGTAAATTTTGGGCTTGATTTTGAATACAAGCATTCCCAACTTCATTTGATGTTGCTGGAGTTTCAGTTGCAGGTTCTTGAGATTTAACAGGAGTCACAAAGCTAGTAGTAGCTAGGACTATGACTGTAGCCAGAATTTTGCAATTCATAATTTAAGTTTAGATGACACTTTACCAAGAAGGGGAAAAGGGGAAAGGGTAAGGGTTAAGGGAAGAAGAAAAAACTTTTCACCACAAGGTATAAAGCCCCTGTTTTTAAATATGGAAAACAAAAAAGAAGATTGAGGAGATACATAGTGCGATAAAAATTGCCGACTCCATGCCTTGAAATCCCTGTTTTGAAATTGCTGGTTCCTTTCCCCTTTCACCCTCTTTTTCATCCTATCTTAGTTCCCAGACTACTGCCCAGGAACTAGAACTAGAATAATTTTGCCCTTATTAAGCGTTAGAAAACATTGCCAGCATTACTAACACTACAACTAATGCGGTAATCCAAAGACCTAACGATCCCCAAACCACTGAATCTTGTTGTAATTTCTGCCATAAATTAGTGACTGAGTTATTCCGAAATGCCATTTTATAACCTCCAATTTTTATGATGTTTTTACTGAGCTAATTCAGAACTCAGAATGTATTACTAGCTCAAAACAAAACTTTACAAAAAGATATTTATTGATGCTTAACTTAATTCTCACATAGGTAACTGTTTACACTCCAGATAAAGAGGATTTTGAGAGAATTCTTAACACTACCTTAACCATGTATAAAAAACTGTATTTTTAAAATCTCAAGCACGGAAATATTGGTTATGTCAGTCTTTGACTACTGTTTATGTGGAGTTAGAAATATATTAAAAATAGACACACATTAACAGTGAGGTTATTAAGTAATGGTGCAAGAACTCAGGCAAAACGAACCTCAATATCTCTGTATCATTCCAGTTGATAAAATTACAGGTAACCAAGACGAAGAAATCATGAGCTTTGGTGCATCTGCCGATGAGGCAAAAAATCAAGGCGAAAAATTATTAGCATCTACCTATGGTTGTAATCAATCGCAAGTTCAGGAATTGATGCAGCAAGCGCGAATTGAAACAATAGCTCAGTGGTGTGCCCCGAAGCACTAAAATAGACCTCTTGCAAAAGTCCTTCTTTGCGTTCTCTTCTCTGCGCCTTTGCGCCTCTGCGTGATACAAATTCATATTTATGCAAGAGGTCTAATGAGTTGTCAAATTAACTGCGACTAATTACTCGATAACAGAATTCTGAATTCAGAATTCAGAATTCAGAAGTAAAACACGCTTACCTTGTGGTTTGAGACTTAGATTATGTACTTCAGCAACTGTAAAACAATTGTATAAAAAATCGTCTAAGTAACAGTGTAAATGTTAACGATAAATATTTAGCCGTACTTGAGTTTGAGGTCTTGGCAACAACAGGTTTTAGCAACCACAATGGTGCAAATATTTAGCTAATCGGTATCAAGGAGCAATCAATCTATGACCGACGCCAAGCATACTTCAGAGCGCCGCCGTCGCTCTTGGGCAGAGCCATATAAAATCAAGGTGGTTGAGCCATTAAAAATGACTACTCGCGCTGAACGGGAACAAGCGATCGCCACAGCGGGTTACAATACTTTTCTGTTACGTTCTGAAGATGTTTACATTGATTTGCTGACTGATAGCGGCACCGCAGCCATGAGCGATTATCAGTGGGCAGGAATGATGCTAGGTGATGAGGCTTACGCTGGCAGCAAGAATTTCTATAATTTAGAAGAAAACATCCAGAAATATTACGGCTACCGCTATATAGTACCCACCCACCAAGGGCGTGGTGCTGAAAACATCCTTTCTCAAATATTGATTAAACCAGGCGATTACATACCTGGCAATATGTATTTCACCACAACCAGGCTGCATCAAGAGTTAGCTGGCGGTACATTTGTAGATGTGATTATTGACGAAGCCCACGATGCCCAATCATTGCATCCATTTAAGGGTAATATAGACCTGCAAAAACTCACAGATCTCATTGAGCGAGTTGGGGCAGAACGCATTCCCTACATCAGCGTCGCCGGAACCGTGAACATGGCTGGCGGACAGCCGATATCAATGGCTAACCTGCGAGAGGTACACCACTTAGCCCAAACTCATGGTATCCGCATAATTCTTGATGCTACCCGCGCTGTGGAAAATGCTTACTTTATCCAGCAACGAGAGGAAGATTATAGAAATCAGGCGATCGCCACCATCTTACATGAATTTTGCTCCTATACCGACGGCTGCACCATGAGCGGTAAAAAAGATGCACTAGTTAACATTGGCGGTTGGCTGGCTCTTAATGACTATAATCTCTACGAAGAAGCACGTAATTTAATAGTAATATATGAAGGGCTACATACTTACGGTGGTATGGCTGGCCGAGATATGGAAGCTATGGCACGGGGTATTGAAGAATCAGTGAAAGACGATCATATTCGTGCCCGTATCGGTCAAGTTGAATACCTGGGACAAAAGTTGTTAGATTGGGGTATTCCGATTGTTGTGCCCATTGGTGGACATGCGATTTATTTGGATGCCAAACGCTTTTTAGAGCAAATTCCCCAAGAGCAATTTCCAGCACAATGCCTAGCAGCCGAACTGTATTTAGAAGCAGGTATTCGGGCGATGGAACGGGGTATCGTTTCCGCTGGGCGCAGTAAAGAAACAGGGGATAATTATTATCCAAACTTAGAACTAGTGCGGCTGACTATTCCCCGAAGAGTATACACCCAGGCTCACATGGATTTGACTGCTGAAGCAGTTGAAGAAGTTTATTATAATCGCGATCGCCTACGCGGACTGAAGATGATTTACGAACCAAAATATCTGCGGTTTTTTCAAGCAAGATTCGAGTTGCTGTAGAGTTTTCCTTGACTTTTTTGACTTGTATAGCAATCCGATTTGATTTCTGAAATTATTTGCGTAGGAGGCAAGAGGCAATAGGCAATAGTCAAGAAGTCTCTTTGAGTTGTACTGAATTTTTTCAGAAATCACATATGAGTCCTATAGTTGAGGAAAAGTTAATGTCCAATTCTTTTTATCGTTTATCTGAAAGTACAAACCTTGGAGAATCAATCGCACAGATGTTCGAGTTCTAATGAACTTTCTCAATAGATAAGTTCCTGGCTGAGCAACAATATCATCAATTTTTTTTCTATAACCGAATTGCTTTGAACAGTAATTACCAGCACCTTTGACCGTTAACACAAAAAATGGAGCTTTTTTGTATTCATCAGGAATCATAAAGATTCCGTATGATTTATGTTTACCAAGCCACGGCTGAACAACAACTTTACTGGCTTTTACTTGAAACTTTGTAGTATTTGATGCTAAAAAAGCCTCAGAATTGCAAACAGAATCATTCACAGGCCACCATAATGCAATAGTACTTAGCGAGAGCAGGAAAATAAAAATATAAATGAGTCTGGGAAGCATAAAATTAGAAAAAAGTGTTGGTGCTACTGGCGCAATTTGAAGAGTAATGGTAGTGCAGCAACAGTAATAAGACTATCCACCTGCAACAGGTTAGTAGATTGGGCATTGGGGATGGGGCATGGGGCATTGGTTATCAGCAAAGGGCTAATAACTAATGGCTAGTGACTAATCACAAAGGACATTTGTTGCAGTATTAAACTTAATTGAGAAACAATCGGTTTTTTGTGGCTATTAACACCGATTTTTGCTCAAATTTTTAGCTGTAATGAATTGTACAATTCTTTGTTTTTGTGATGTTTTTGATGAGTTGCGATCGCATTAGCAGATATATTTACTACTTAGGAGCGATCGCAATTAACTTCCACAAAAAATCTGCGTCTATTTCTCGGCAGCAAATGAAGTAGTCAAATACACGAATATCCGCTATATTCACGTAAGTATGAATTGGTGAAAATCTTCATGGCTAGAAGTTGGGAAGGTCTGAAAAAACTTGGTAGTTTTTTGTGCGCCATTGCACTGACACAATTCGGTACAAACACTTGTGCAAAAGCAGCTGACACAGTTGTTGTCCGTTTTGGTTTATTTACAGAATCCATCACCCTTGCTGAGTTGCAAAAGGCTGCAAAAACTGGGGAATTTCCCAGAAGTTTGCAACCCTACACTAAACGATTATCCCAAGAACAACGCGAGTTCTTTTTGGGGGCGTTAAACATGAATCTACCGTTAAAAGTTACTACAGTTAATGGATTAGTTAATACGCAGATTGGTACAAGTATTCTCAACGATCTGGCTACGGCTTTAGCCAGGGAGGATAAAGCTGGAGTACAAGCACTCAGGGCAGGATTGATATTAGGTTCTACTGCACCAGAGGGTCTTTCTATACTTAGTTTTATCGCCGCTTATCCGAGTAAACGCTTAGAAATAAATGTACCGCAGGCTTTTAAGGTTGCAGGGAGTTTGAATACCGCTTTTTGGCGCACTCAGCAGTTTATGTTGGCAATTGCACCTCAACTTGACCTCCTGACACCACAGCCCTTGACACCCCAGGTTGCTTTTCCTTTTGACCCCTCCCAACCAGGAACCGCTAAAGTAGAAATACTCAAATTAGACTTGGATGACCAAAAGCACAATCGCAAAATTCCAGTTGATGTTTACTGGTCTACTGCTGCAACTCCTGACAAACCCGTGATTGTCTTTTCTCACGGCTTCGGTTCAATCCGCACGGACTTGCGTTATCTTGCGGAACATCTAGCATCCCACGGTTATGTAGTCGCTGCTTTAGAACATCCTGGTAGTAATGCTGCAAATGTTGGCTCAGCTTTACAAGGGAAAAACAGAATTGTCAAGCCTGAGGAGTTCTTACGTCGCCCTCAAGATATTAGTTTTGTTCTCGACGAGTTAGAAAAACTGAATCAAACAGCTAATAACCCCCTTGCTGGGAAACTTGCGACTCAGAATGCGATGGTTGTTGGCTATTCTTTTGGTGGTGGTACAGCTTTGGCAATTGCTGGCGCCGAGTTACAACTAGAACGTCTCAAACAACGCTGCAAAGCTAACTTGACTATCTTGAGTTTAGGAGAAGCTATGCAGTGTATCGCTCAAGAACTGCCAGAAAATAGCTATCAATTGCGGGATAACAGGATTAAAGGAGCGATCGCTCTCAATCCTACAACTTCTCTGATATTTGGTGAAACTGGGTTAACCAAGGTGCAGGTTCCTACCCTGGTGTTAACAAGTTCAGCAGATAAAACTACCCCAGCTTTAACTGAACAAATTGTAGGATTTGATAAAATCCCATCTCCCAAATGGTTAGTTGGTGTAGTTGGAGGTACTCATTTGAGTGTCAAAGACCCAAGTACCACTCAGGATCAAAAGGGAAAACCAAATACCCCTATTAGTGGCGGCGAAGTTGTTAATGAACAAGCGGCTGATGTCCGTAAGTTAGTTAAAGCTTTAACTTTATCTTTCGCTGGACAACTGACTCCAGAAGCGAAAAACTACGCTGTGTTTCTAACATCAGATTATGTCAACTCCACATCAACTTCGGCATTCCCATTTCGGCTAATTACCGAAATTCCTCCTAATGCTATGGCTGTAGTCAAAGAATTCGTTGGAAATAACTAGCCTTTTCTAGTTGGGCAGGCATATTATTCCAGAAATTAATTTTTAATCTTTGTCCTTTGTCATTTGCCCTTTGCTAATGAAAAATGACAAATTAATCAGATTTGATTGTGTGCAAAAAATTACTTACATCTGAGGCAATAGGCAATAGGCAATGAATACTTTTACTATTGCCCTTTGCCTATTCCTTGAAGTATGAATAACTTTACAAATCACATCGAAGTGCTAATATAACTGGAGCTTATATCAAGTTCGGATAATCACTTACAGCAGTTTTCTTTTGCATGAAGTACAAAGTCACTAGTTTTGAGGCAGGAGGCAGAAGGCAGTGTTTCGACTAGGCTCAACAACCAGGCAGGAGCCAGAAGAATAATTTGATTTGTGAATCCTTGGTTCTGTACCTCATTTAGTTGCAAACTGCTGGTTCGCTACGATAACCTGTATCTTAATAACCTGCAATCTGCTGTATTTAGTATTAATTGTTTCAGCCTTTGCCTAAACAGAATAAATCAAATAAATACTATAGTATTTCAATATAAATTAATACTAGTTATACAGATATTTGAACCTTGTATGAAGTTAAGATAATTACTTCTTATCACAACTTTCTGCTTCCCTACATTAGTGTATCATCAGTGTTCGTAAGCCTTCGCGATCGCCTATTATCCCCGTTTATAAGAATATTCAAACTCTAAATAAAATACTTTACTTCTAAAGTAATAATACTGAGATTTTACGCTACATACTATCAGTATTTGAAAATCTATACTAAATTTTTACAATAAAACTAAACACTTAGATATTAACTTTATAATACTTTTGTTAAAAATATTATTAGCTTCTAAGCACTAAAAAAGCAGGAGGATAGGGTCAAAAAAATAAAAATACCATCAATAATACTACAAATGATGCTCACAAATAAATTCCTTGAGGCTGAAATATATTTTCAGCTATGTGCATTTCTCTAAATTGAATTGCACAAAATATTAAAGCGATTTTTCTCTAGCAAGAATTACAAATCAGCCAAAAATGCAACATCATGAAGGCTGATTTTTTAGATCAAAATTGATTCAGCTATCAGATAGCATCATCAAATGAATTTGAATTCAGAATCTAACAACTACTAAACTTCACTGAGGCTAATGCAACTCTATACACCTATTGAAATTGAACAACTTCAGGAAAACGAAGACCTTCCCTACTTCATTCAAATTTTAGATTGGGTTAAAAATTTTTTAGGAAGACCTCATCCTCATTTAGGAAGACCGGGTGCAGTTTGCCCTTTTGTACCCCACTCTCTAAGATCCAACAATATTCGTTTGGCAGTTATTCGCACGAAAGACTTGTATCCGGAACAAATAGAAAATATTGTCAAACGCTATCAAAATATCTTCCTAGAGATGGATGTTAAAGAACAGGAATTAAAACTTAGTAAAGCTTTTTTGCTGATATTTCCTGATATCCATATAGAAGATGCTTCTAAAAGCATAGATAGCATCCAACAAAAACTTAAACCTTTGTTTGTCGAAGCAGGACTAATGATTGGAGAATTTCATAAACGCAATCAAAGTCCGGGTTTACACAACCCAGACTTCCGTCCACTACGTAGCCCTGTACCTTTGTTAGCTATCCGATTTATGGTTGAAGCAGACTTGCCTTTTCTTGAAAGTCCGGCTGACCCACACTTACGCATTAGGTATCTGGAAGCTTATTTAAAGCGGTTTGGCCATAAATTTACAGATGAGACTAGGTTTAAAACTGCTTATCAGGCATTGGCTTTAGCGAAACAAGAAGTAGAAACGGCAAACTTAGTGAGTTATTAAAGTTTCAATCAGCTATAAGTTATCATCTACTACTGATAACTGATAACTGATGTCAAACTCGTATTGAATGTTTCCACCAAACAACCTATGGTTTTAGCTATCTTCTTTGCTGTTTAGAGTTGGTGTTTTGTGTTCCCTGTTTTATTCTAAAAATTTGTCAAAGATTCCAGTGCCCCACTTCAAGCATTGGGTAAGCTTACTTAACTGACTCGACGACCTTGACAGATAGTTGCAGTCAAGCGTGGGACTACACCATCATAATGAACAGCGATCGCATCAGCTCGTTTACCTAGTTCGAGACTACCGCGATCGCCAAATAGGTGAATAGCTTTCGCTGGATTACTGGTAAATAGTTGCATCGCTTCATAAATTGGCTTACCAGTTTTCTCAGCAATGAGAAACATAGCTTGCAGCAGACTTTGGGGAACGTAGTCAGAAGAAATAACATCCACTAAATTTTGCAAAACCAATTCCATCGCCGAAATATTACCAGAGTGAGAACCGCCCAAAACCAAATTAGGCGCACCCATCAAAACTTGCAGTCCAAAACTGTGGGCTGTTTTTGCTGCTTCTAAAGTCGTAGGGAACTCGGCTATTACTACCCCATCTCCTACTGCTTCCTGGACATGTTCCACTGTTGCATCATCATGACTGGCTAAGGAAATACCTTTAGTTTTGGCCATTTCCACCAAAGCTGCGCGGTTTTTTGGTGCATATATTTGTTGTTGTTGGTGACGAATGACGATGAAATCATCAATTTCCTCTGGTGTCGCTCCGTGTTTACCCATGTAATATTGTTTGAACTTGTCTAAACGGACAAACTGCCGCTGCCCAGGGGTATGATCCATTAGAGAAATTAAAGATAACAGCGGATTGTCTATATATTGGGCGGTAATTTCATAAGCCTGGTCGTATGCCAGTTCGCAACGTAGGTGAATCCGGTGTTCCACACAGAAGCGTCCAGCTTTTTGCCCGCGACAGATAATATCAATCATCGGGGCAAAATTAGTTAAACGTGGGGAACCAACAGCTATATCACCAATGGCGATCGCGTCACATACAGTCGTCACTCCAGCACTGGCTAAATCTCGGTCATGGTGAATTGCAGCCGCTTCCAAAGGCCAGCGAATTCCTGGACGCGGAGATACACAGCGTTCTAAATTGTCCGTGTGCAGTTCAATCAATCCAGGCATGAGATAATCTCCTTGACCATTCAACCCATGAGTCACAACTCCTGGCTGAATGTCAGCAATTAATCCATCTCGCACTACAAGCGTACCCAGCACTTCCTCATGGGGAAGTTGAAGGCGATAATTTGTGTATACTTGCTCATTCATAGCAATTTTGGATTTTGGGCATTGGGCATGGGGCATGGGTTATGGAATTTTCAAACGGTAAGCCAAGCTACGATTATTTTGAATTTGCGATCAATTATCCTTGGCAAAGGTTAATTGGCGGTTACAGAGTTGCGATCGCACTTCTTCATCGTGAAAAATTCCAACTAAAGCACAGCCAGCTGCTTTGTGTTCTTCGAGAAGTTCTATGACTACTTGGCGATTCGTAGCATCTAGGGCTGATGTAGGTTCATCTAGTAGCAAAATCGGATAGTTCACACACAGGGCGCGGGCGAGATTCACTCGTTGCTTTTCGCCTCCAGAAAACGTGGTGGGAGACAGTTTCCATAAACGTTCTGGTAGGTTGAGACGATGAAATAATTCTTTTACTTTGTCAAAAGCAACTTCTGTTTTCACCCCTAATTCCATCAGTGGTTCTGCGGCAACTTCTAGGGCGGGAACTCTGGGAATCACTCGTAAAAACTGGCTGACATATCCTATGGTTTTCTGTCGCACCGCTAACAGTTCATGGGGCAGAAGTTGACACAAATCAACCCAATCTCCTTTATGCTTTACCCAAATTGAGCCGCTGTTAGCGCGATAGTTCCCATATAAACAGCGCATCAAACTAGACTTACCGGAACCAGAAGGCCCAGATAAAGCTACACATTCCCCAGCATTCACACTCAGGGATAATCCTTCTAAAACTGATAGGCGAACACTTCCTTGCTGATGCAATGTAAAACCTTTTCGCAAATTTTCTACTTGCAAAACGGTATTGCTAGAAATGTTAGCGGGCGGGTGGCGATGATTATTTAATGATTGCATTGTTACTGGGGATTGGGCACGGGGCATGGGGCAAACAGGGCATGGGGCATAGGAATGGGGAAAGGGAAAGGGGTAAGGGGGAAAGGGGAAAGATTAAATTTATTCCTTTTCCCTTTTCCCTTTAACCTTTTCCCATGCTCCCCTTGTCCCCTTGTCCTCTTCTTATGGCGTTAGGGCGGCGCTGACTAATAGTTGAGTGTAAGGATGCTGCGGGTCGTCGAGTACTTGGTCTGTTAAACCTGATTCCACTACTTGACCTTGTTGCATGACTAGCAAGCGATGGGCTAGCAGCCTGACGACGCCTATATCGTGTGTGACTACAATGACGCTGAGGTGAAAATTCCGCACTAGCGATCGCAATAAGTCTAATAACCGCGCTTGCACTGATACATCAAGCCCTCCAGTCGGTTCATCCATTAATATCAGCCGGGGACGTGTCACTAATACACGAGCTAGTTGTAATCTTTGCTGCATACCTCCAGAAAAATTTACTGGTAATTCATCCATTCGTGCTGGATCGATTTCCACTTGTTGCAACCAGTGAGCAGCTTCATCTCGAATATTGCCGTAGTGTCGCACGCCAACATCTAGGAGCCTTTCGCCAATATTCGCCCCGGCAGTAACTTTCATTCGCAAACCATCACGAGGATTTTGCTGGACAAAACCCCACTCAGTTCGCATTAATCGCCGGCGTTGAGATTCAGGAAGTCGAGTAATTTCTAAGTCTTCTTGGCTACGATTTGTATAAGTAACATTACCTTGGTCAATGGGGAAGTGATTGGCAATGGCGCTGAGCAAGCTAGACTTACCCGACCCCGATTCGCCGACAATACCCAGAACTTGCCCAGGATATAAATCAAAGGAAATGCGATCGCACGCTTTAATCGCGCCGTAAGATTTACTCAATTGGTTAATTTGTAAAAGAGGTTTTGTCATTAGTCATTGATCGTTGGTCATGGGGAATAGGAGATGAGTCTTTGATACTCGCTGACGAGTCTTTGATACTCGCTGACGAGTCTTTAATACTCGTGAATGAGTCTTTGATATTCGCCGACGAGTCTTTGATACTCGTGAATGAGTCTTTGATACTCGCTGACGAGTCTTTAATACTCGTGAATGAGTCTTTGATACTCGCTGACGAGTCTTTAATACTCGTGAATGAGTCTTTGATACTCGCTGACGAGTCTTTAATACTCGTGAATGAGTCTTTGATACTCGCCGACGAGTCTTTAATACTCGTGAATGAGTCTTTGATACTCGCCGACGAGTCTTTAATACTCGTGAATGAGTCTTTGATATTCGCTGACGAGTCTTTGATACTCGTGAATGAGCCTTTAAAATCCACTCCTCTGCTCCTCGGTCACTGAGCGTAGCCGAAGTGCTGCCCCTCCGCCTCCTTCATCCCCTGACAGTAGTCTGTATCCGAGCAAATCCACATTCTGCCACCTTCGTCATCAATTAATACTTCATCTAAATAACTTTCCGTAGAACCACATAGTTCACAAGCTTTGTCCCAACGCTCGACGGTGAAGGGATGATCTTCAAAGTCGAGGCTTTTGACTTTGGTATAGGGCGGGATTGCATATATCCGCTTTTCTCTTCCAGCGCCAAATAACTGGAGTGCAGGATTCATCTGCATTTTAGGATTATCGAAGCGGGGGATAGGGCTAGGACTCATTAAATAGCGATCGTGTACCATTACTGGGTAGTCGTAAGATGTGGCAATGTGTCCGTGGTTGGTGATATCTTCATAAAGTTTGACGTACATCGAGCCGTATTCTTCTAGGGCGTGCATTTTGCCCGTTTCCACAGATGAAGGCTCTAGCCACCGCAAGGGTTCGGGAATTGGTACTTGGTAAACTAAAATCTGTCCTTCTCGCAGTGGTGTTTCTGGTATGCGGTGGCGTGTCTGAATTAAGGTTGCTGCTTGAGTTTGTTCTGTTGTCTGCACACCACAAACTTTTTTGAAGAAGCGGCGAATGTTAACTGCGTTGGTTGTGTCGTCTGCTCCTTGATCGATGACTTTTAGCACATCGGTTTGACCAATCACGGCAGCTGTTACCTGAATTCCACCAGTTCCCCAACCGTAAGACATGGGCATTTCTCTAGAAGAAAAGGGAATTTGATGTCCTGGGATAGCAACGGCTTTGAGTAAGGCGCGGCGAATTGAGCGCTTGGTTTGTTCGTCTAGGTAGGCGAAGTTGAAACCTGTTTCGGGGGATTGGGGATTGGGGGCTGGGGGAATGTTTTTCATTGTCTATTTTTGCTGTTTATTGGCGATACTTCGGGTACGGTGGGTAAATGCAAACAGGCATTAAGAGTTGGAGTGAAGTGGCTTAAATCTGGGGTTTGCAGGTTGGGTGCTTTTGCCTGGTCGTCATAAATTCTTAACTTGACGGCATCTTCGGCATAAGGTTGAGAAATGAAAGTCTCGGCTGCTTCAGGAGAAAACTTACCTCCTTGCAGTTCTAAGCTACGCCGAGATCCAGTTGAGAGACTTGACCAATACTCAGGATCGACTTGGCATAGGTAGCGTTTGGCGGCGACATGAAGACGAATTGGTTCTGTGACTGCTGGTGCAAATATCTTATTTAGTAGGGGTATGGCTCGATATTCGTGATGGTCGTCGATGCCTTTGGTAGCGGCGTTATCGCCTAAGTTATGGATGAGATGCCCTACGTCATGGAGTAAACAAGCTGTGACTAATTCATTGCTTTCACCTGCGTTTTGAGCTAGGGTGGCGCATTGCAGTGCGTGTTCTAGCTGGCTGACAGCTTCAGCACCGTATAGCTGGGAACCTTTTTCGGTGAATAGCTGAATAATGGTTTTAATTGTGGGAATCATTTGTTGTGTTTAGATTGTGAGGTCGATTTGGCTCACGCAGAGGCGCAGAGGCGCAGAGAGGAGATTGAGCGTTTATAAAGAGCTGTAACTATTTAATTGGATAGCGGGCGGCTTCTTGTCCTGTGATGTAGACAGATGCGATCGCAGTAGGTAAAGAGTTATTGGGAGATACTAATAAGAAATCTGCATCTAAGCCTGGGGCAATTTTTCCTTTGGTGTTGCTAATTCCGGCGGCGGCGGCTGGACGGCTAGAAACTAGCGTCCATGCTTGCTCAAAGCTCATTAAGCCTAATTCAGCTAGTTTAAAGGGTGCATGAAATAAGGAGGGATAGTGGTAATCCGAGCAGAGGCAATCTAAAACATTATTTTTAGCGGCTTCCGCAACACTCATGTAGCCGACGTGGGAACCGCCACGTACCAAGTTAGGCGCACCCATGAGGACAGCTGCACCGTAGGCGCGGGATTTTGCAGCTAAGGCAATGCTTCCAGGAAATTCGGCGATCGCAACCTGACGGCGTTGACTTTCTGCTACCTTTTCTTCACAATCATCATCATGAGAAGCTAAGGGAATGCGGTGAGTATGAGCAAGCTCAACTAATTCTTCTACTTGCTTGTATCCCTCCTCTCGCCGTTTTTGTACTTCGATAATAAATTCTTTAATTTCTTCATCAGACATAGATATTCGTCGCCGTAATCCATTAAGATATCGGCTTAACATTTGTGAATCACCAGCAGGTGGTAAATGGTCATTAATCGACAAAAGTTGAATGCGACCAGATATCAGCCAATCACATAATTCTTCATGCCCTTTTGTATTTGCTTCTTCATGCCTAATATGAATTTTATGATTGCAACTTAAAACCTGCTTTCCCGTTCCTAAAATAAACTCAATCAAAGCCCGAGCTGAATCTCGGCTTCGCAAACCCGGTTCATAAGAGTCAGTAATTGAACAGAAAAAAGTTGTAATTCCAGCAGCCAAAAGATTGCGGTCATTTTCAGCGATCGCCATTGATAAAGGAAAGTGAACTCCAGGACGAGGGCAAATCATCCTCTCAAAAGCATCGCCATGCAAATCCACAATCCCCGGCAACATCTGGAGTCCTCGAGCATTGACAAAATCAAACCCCTGAGGACTACTTCCCCCATCAATACTAACAAACTGCCCATCTTCAATTAAAACAGTTGCATCTTGAATCCAACCCTCAGGAGCCAAAACATCCGCTCCTTGAATTGCAACTTTACCTTTAATTATTGTTCTTAATTCTTGAATAATTCCCATTAGTCTCACTAAATCATATTCTCTTTAATCTCTCTTTCCTCTCTGCGCCTCTGCGCCTCTGCGTGAGAAAAAAATCAACCCCCCTCAAAAAACACCATACCTTCATAACCAACTTCTCTAGTTGCAGCAATTCGAGAAAACAAATCACCCACATGCAATTCCAACTTATGAAAATCCGGGTCAAAAATATATAACGATTCACCCTCACTAATATTTTCCTTCCACTTTTTCACACCCAGACAAATCAAACGATCGCTATATTTCTGAAACTCTTGCTGAGGAACACTAAAAGCAATATGCGTATACTCAAACGAAGGATTTCTACGCGTATTTGCATCTAAAGATAAACACAACCACAAATCACCTGCAACTAAATAAGCGCCTTTTTTCCATTTAGCGATCGCTTTACAACCAAGAACTTTTGTGTAAAACTCAAAAGACTTTTCCAAATCAGAAACAGACAAGGTAATATGATTAATTCCTGTAATCATTTGACTTCTTCCAAAACAAACTCAGTTTGATGATTTTCTGTAATTAACTCAGGCGATGGTTGAGTATTTACCTGTTGTTGTCGCATCTTCCGCACTAGATTTAACTCTGCTTGAAAATCAATATAGTGAGGAAGTTTGAGATGCTGAACAAAGCCCTGTGCTTCAACATTGTCTGAATGAGAAAGTACAAACTCGACATTTTGGGCTGGCCCTTGAATTGTTTCACCGAATTCCTCAGCTCGCATTGCCCTATCTACCAACGCCATTGACATCGCTTTGCGTTCGTTATAACCAAAAGTCAGCCCATAGCCGCGAGTAAACTGAGCAGGTAATTCCTTGCTACCTTTAAACTGATTTACCATTTGCACTTCAGTAATAGTAATATCAGCGATCGCAACTTCAAACCCCAATTCCTCCGGGCAAATCACCACCTCCACTTCCCCCATCCGAATCTCTCCAGCAAAAGGATGATTTCTGCCATAACCTCGTTGAGTCGAATACGCCAAAGATAGTAAAAACCCCTCATCTGCACGCGCCAAATTCTGGAGTCTCGCATCTCTTGATGCCGGAAAGTTTAGCGGTTGACGCGTCAAGTCAAAGGGTTGAGGAGATGAGGAATAATAATTGTTCGCTTGCTCCCCCTGCATCAACCCTTCTTTATCTAAAGCATCAATCACGCGGGGAACTGGTTCATTAATAGCCTCTGCTTGTGCTGCTGTGGGAACTTCTGTCTCTGCCATCAGCTTAAAGTCCAGCAGGCGATGGATGTAGTCAAAGGTGGGGCCTAAGTTCTGCCCTCCTGGAACATCCTTAAAAATGGAGGAAATTCGCCGTTGTATCTGCATTTTGCTGGTATCTAGCGGCTGGCTGTAATACAAGCGCGGCAGCGTTGTCCGATATGCTCGTAACAAAAAAATCGCCTCGACTAAATCCCCCCAAGATTGTTTAATAGCAAGCGCTGCTAATTCTCGGTCATAGAGGCTACCTTCACACATCACTCTTTCCACAGCTAAAGTCAGCTGTTGTTCAATCTGGTCTAGCGTCAGTTCCGGGATAGCAGGGTCGCCCCGGCGTTTACTGGCAAGGAGCGTTTCTGCATTCTCAATCGCTTGTTCCCCACCTTTGACTGCAACATACGGCATGAATTTTCACCTTTATTTATTGTTAACTTGGTAACTTGGCTGGACTACGCACTTAAAACTCCAGCCATGCTGCTCGAATCCCAGTGCTTGATAGAATTGGTGAGCGCGATCGCGTTTCAAATTTGAAGACAGCGTAACTTTATAACACCCCGCCTCTGCACTGATTTTGAGTGCAGCTTTCATCATCAAAGTGCCAATTCCTTGACCCCGAACTGTAGGAATAACAGTCACCGCATCTAAAACTGCAAATTTGTGATAACCCCGATGCATCATCGTGGGAACATAAAGCAGGCTAAAAGTACCTACAGGTTCTTGATTCTGGAAGGCAAGATAAATCTGATAGTTTGGAACTTGTGCGATCGCATTCCAAATTTCTGCTGCACTATTCATCGGCAAGGGCGGCTCACCATCCATCTGTGCATAAAGCTCAACCAGCAACGGCAGATCCTCGCGACTCGCAACGCGAATATCAAGACTCATAACCAACCTCAGATTTTGCCGTGCGAGGTAGTCCCATAACTGCATTTTCTGTAAATAAAAATACATCTACACCTTGGGGATAAGCTTGGTGATTCTTCACCCAGAAATCCCAAAAATAGGCAGGGAGATTAGGCGCAATTTTTTTCTGATGCAAAATTCCTGGCCCTGTTAGCACCACAGGTTGTCCTCCTTCCCAACTTGCAACTTGTATCAGTAGTGTTGTCGAAGCTTCCGGTTGTTCTCCTGTACCCCAGTTAAAATCAGATAATTCTGGCAATGCTGCCAAATCTCGAATTAAGGCAAAGTCAGCCTCCCCAGGTTGCGATGTGAGGCGACAACCAGTGTGAAACACTAACCAATCTCTGACGGGAGAAGCAAAACTCGGTTGCAGCCAAACCCGAACATCCAAATCTAGTAACGTCAGGCAAGCCGCTGCACAAGCAGCCGTTAACCCTGAAGGCACAGTCATATTAGCAGTTATCGGATATGGTGTCCCCGGCCTAGCATTCGCATCAAGTAGCGATCGAAATGTCCGCTGGGCATCATGAACCGAATCTTCAAAACCTGGTAAAAGGGTAACTTTAGTCATGAGTCATTAGTCATTAGTCATTGGGCATTGGGCATTGGGCATTGGGCATGGGGTATAGGAATGGGGAAAGGGAAAGGGGTAAGGGGGAAAAGGGAAAGATTAAATTTATTCCTTTTCCCTTTTCCCTTTAACCTTTTTCCCTGCCTCCCCTGCCCCTCACGCTTCCCCCCTCACCATCGTGAAAAAGTTAACCTTGGTGGCGGCGGTTTGGCGTTGTTTGAGTTCTTGCTGCTCTTGGCTTATTGTTTGTAGCGGTTGAATGACTTCAGCTTGAATTCGATCGCCCCATTGCGAATTTTGCAATAAGGCATCGCACAAGGCGGCTAGTTCTGCATGACGGTGCGATCGCCCTGCTACATATCCAAAACCTGCAATTGGCTCATCTGCTTGGCTCTCTAGTTGCACCACACAGCGAGTCATGGTAATTTCTCCTAAGTTAAATGGCTCTCCTGTACCCCCAGCACGTCCCCGCACCATCGCTAAACCAATCTCTGGAGAGCGTAAAAAGCTATAACTCGGCAATGTACCTAATTTATTCACCAGTTCCTCTAGTTGCTTGAGTTCAGCTTTAGCTAGTGTATTCATCCATGTTTGTCTTTGCGTCACGGTTGCCATGATGTCATGCCATTTTCGATTTTCTAAAAGTTAGTCAATAAGTCTTTTGGCGATCTATCTGTCGTCTTTATTCTTTATTCTTTTTTGTTAAACTATTCTTAACTTGTCTAGACATCTAGATGAAAATAGACTAGCGCAATCTTAGCTAGTTGACAATCTAAATATTGATAATTGATATAGCGGTTCCTGCATGGGTGAGGTACAGAAAAAATAGATCTTCGTAGGGGCGCACAGCTGTGCGCCCCTACCCATGTACCTCATTTAAATGAGAATTGCTTATAAAACTCGTATTTGATTTTTGAAAAAACTCGCCTGAACTCCAAAAAGCTGATTCCTTACTCCCTACACAAATAAATTCAAAAATCAATATTATATGAACCATGAAGTGATGCCAATTTACGCCCAAATTGCTGCCGAGTTGCGACAAAACATCCACCAGGAGGTTTACCAAGTTGGAGATCGATTACCAACAGAAACTAAGTTAGCAGAACAATTTGCTGTGAATCGCCATACAATCAGGCAAGCGATCGCATTGCTAAAAAATGAGGGATTGCTACGAGTTGACAGGGGACGCGGAACTTTTGTCGCAGCTAAAACTATCCGCTATCCCATTGGTAAAAGGGTACGTTACAATCAAACCTTGAAAGCACAGGGTTGGCAAGCTAGGTTTCAACTACTCCGCACCTTGGAAGTCAGCGCAGATATTACCGTTGCTAAAGCATTGGAAATTAATTCTGGCGAACCGGTAGCTTTAATTGAGCGTTTGGGTTTAGCAGATGAGGAACCAATTAGTGTGGGTACAGGATATTTTCCTCTCAAGCGGTTTCCAGATTTGTTAGAGCCGAAAAACATTGAAATTTTGCGAGAAAAGCAATCAATTTCTCAGTTTTTACAACAGCTATATGGATGCGATCATATACGCCGCAGTACTTGTGTTTCGGCGCGTCTAGTTCAGCCTCGTGATGCACAGTGGTTGGCGCTTGGACTCAATCAACCTATTCTTTTGGCAGAATCGGTAAACGTCGATCAAACAGGTAATGTAATTGAGTATGGCGTTACTCGATTGCGGGGCGATCGCATGGAATTATTTTTTGAAAATGACTTGACAAAATAGATTTTAAACTTGAAGATTTGCTATTAAATAGTAGCCAAAAATAGTAAATTGCGGTAAGAATAATCTGTTTTAATGCAACTTAGTTAGTATAAATAAATTGGAGATTGAGTCAAATGGCGAAAGAAATAGAACGTAAATATTTAGTAATCGGAGATAGTTGGAGAGGATTAGCTGAAGGTAGCGTCTATCGTCAGGGATACATTCCTACACAAGATAAGGCAACTGTACGTGTACGTATCATAGGAGAAAAAGGTTATTTGACAATAAAAGGCCCTACTGTTCAATATTCGAGATTAGAGTTTGAATATCCTATTCCTATTGAAGATGCTCAAGAAATGCTTGAGACATTGTGTCAGCGCCCATTTATAGAAAAAGTTAGATATAAGATAGAGTCCGGCGGTTTGATTTGGGAAATAGATGAGTTTGAGGGCGTTAACAAAGGATTAATCTTAGCAGAAGTTGAACTCAGCAACGAAAATCAACAAATTGAACTACCAAGCTGGATTGGAGAAGAAGTTTCTCACGATTCGAGATATTACAATAGTAATTTAGTTAAAAATCCGTTTTCACAATGGTAATTCTTGACCAAATAATTCATAATTCATAATTAAAATCTGATTCAACAAAAAAGGCAGAGGGCAGCTATGCTGGAGGCAGAAGGAATACTGTTTTCGCCCTCTGCCCGTGACCAAATGGAACAGGGGTCTCTTGTCCCCCACCATAATCTCCGATTTGGTGGACAAGAATTGGGCGGGGTTAAAGCCCCGTTTAAATTCTTCCCTTCTGCCTTCTGCCCTCTGCCTCCTGCTTTCTTTACACTAGCCAAGCTCTAACTTTTGACGAGAGAAAATCAATAATACCTGTAGCAAGAACTAAAATAATCAAAATGGCACAGACTTTTTGGTATTCAAAAGCTCCAAAACTCTGATATAAAGAAACGCCGATTCCACCTGCGCCAACAATTCCTAATACAGAAGCAGAACGTACATTTGATTCAAAGCGATATAAAGTAAAAGAAGTCCATAAAGGTAATACTTGGGGAAGTACGCCAAAGATAATTTCTAGAATCTGATTAGCGCCAGTAGCTCGAATTCCTTCCACAGGGCCGGGATCGATCGCTTCGACTGCTTCAGAAAATAGCTTACCCAGCGTACCGGCGGTGTGAACAAATAAAGCCAACACACCAGCAAACGGCCCCAAACCTACGGCTACTACAAAGATGAGTGCAAAAACAAGTTCGTTAATGGCACGCATGGCATCTAAAAGTCGGCGTGTTGATTGGACAATCCAAGGTGAACACATATTATCCGATGCCAAAATAGACAAAGGAACTGCGGCGATCGCAGCCATCAATGTCCCCCAAATTCCCATCGATATAGTAATAATAGTTTCTGAAAAATAATATTTCCAATCACTAAAATCTGGCGGAAAATATGAACGGATATACTCCACCATATTGTTTCTGCTTTGAAACAATAATGGAAAATTTATTTCACCCTGGACATAAGAAAAAATCAGTATAGCAACAATAATTAATATAAAAAACAAGCGAATATTCGTAACAAATTTTGCTTCTTTTTCTAACATTGCTAATACCGGAGGAGATATATTATTGCTAATATATCTATGTTTTTGACTTTTTTTCATATATCAAACCCTATTTGATTTTTCAATAAACTTCGTAGACACAAAAAACGTCGATTCCCGACTTTTTCCGAAATCAGGAATCTTGTTATTTATTGACCGCGCAACATCTCAGTTTGTCTGAATTTGCTTGAGCTGCTGATTGAGTTCTGCTAACTTCTGTTTTTTATCTTGTTGGCTCAAATTTTCTTGAGATTGTGTTTCTTGAATTTTCTTAGCTATTTCCAGTTCTCGAATTGTATTCCAAACTTTATCGTCAGCTGGGGCAAAAGCAGCAATTTTAAGGGGTTTTAAAATTTTCTCATCTTTATAGCTATAGAAGAAGTTTTGAAACTTACTTTTGATGTCTGCTGGTAAATCTTGACGATAAGCAATAGGATCGCTGGGAATCATAGACGATTGCCAGATAATTTCTATTTTTTTCCTAGCTTCAGGATTTGTTAACTCTAAACGTTGTAAGGCTTCACTACTAACAGTAGCAACATTTACTTGCTTATTAGCAACGGCGAGAGCACATGCTTCATGGTTTCCAGCAAAAATTAATCGTTTGAAAGCTTTTTTAGGGTCAATATTATTTTTTGTAAAAATATAATAAGTTGGTACTAAAAAGCCAGAAGTAGAATTAGGATCGTTAAAAGCAAAGGTAAGTTTAGCAGCATTCTTAACTACATATTTATCGCCACCTTCTGCCTTAGCTTCAGCAGCAATAGGGTTATCTTTATTGACAATCAGGTGTGAGTAATAGCCTTTTGTGCCATCTTCACTGACAACCTGAGCAAATGCTTCAGCATTTGCTATTTTTACAGCTTCAATATATGACTTACCACCTAACCAAGCCACCTGTACTTTACCAAATCGCATGGCTTCTATCACTGCTGCATATTGTGTGACATAAAATGGTTTGATGGGAATACCAATTTCTTTGGACATTACAGCAGCAAAAGGTTCCCAAATAGGCTTTTGATTTGCCTGAGATTCTGTGGACAAAACGCCAAAATTAATTTCTTTGATATTATTTGCAGCATCTGAACTAGAATTAGAGGTGCAGGCTGATAGGATTTTTGCAGTTCCTAAGGTTAGGGTAAACAAAGAAGCTTGTTGAATAAATAATCGCCTGTTCATAGATGAATCCTTTGTTAATGTTAAATTCTTGATGTTTTTTGAAATAGCTATGACGCTGCAAAACTCGAATATTTAGCAAAATTTATTATGCGATAAATTCTCCATGCCCTTTAAGAACAAGTTCTTCTGCTGCTGTCCCATAAAGGTGATTGAGCATCTCATCATCTAGTTTGCCGATCGCATCATCAAACATCACTTCTCCATCTCTCAGGGCGATCGCTCGATTGAAATACTTACGCACCATTTGAATTTGATGTAAGGAAGTGACTACTGTGATTTTGCTTTCTCGATTTAGCTCGACGAGCAATTCCATAACTTTGCGAGCAGATTCAGGATCGAGGGAAGCAATGGGTTCGTCTGCAAGGATGATTTTCGCTCCCTGTACGAGACAACGAGCGATCGCAACTCGTTGTTGTTGTCCACCAGAAAGCAAAGAAGCCCGTTTATAAGCATGTTCTAGAATACCAACTCTTTCCAATGCACAAAGAGCTTGAATTTTTTCTGCTTTAGTAAACAAATGTAATGCTGAACGAACTCCAGGCGATCGCGCTAAATTACCAACTAGAACATTTTCAATAACTGTTAGCCTGTTTACCAAATTGAATTGTTGAAAAATGTATCCTATCTGACTTCGCAAAATCCTAATTTTTGAATGTAATTTCCCCTTACTTTGCAAAGCAATTCCAAAAATAAAAACCGTTCCCCCATCTCCAATCTGTAAGCCATTTATATGCCGCAATAGCGTAGATTTCCCCGATCCAGAAGCACCTACAAGCGCTACCATTTCTCCATCATCAATCGTGCATGAAACATTTTTCAGTGCTGGCTTACCCTTAAAGCTTTTTGACAGATTAATTACTTCTATAGCCACTGTATTTCCGACGATTTAATATTTTTATGACTTTAATTAAGAGTAGAGTTGCTTGGTTAAGATGATCTTAAGATATGTATAAGAAAAAATAAATTACTTTTAAGTTAGTTGGGAAAAAATCTGCTTTATATTTTCTAATCTTCTAGGCTTAGCCCATAGCCTGTTTTATGCACTTTATTTAGATAATATCTGATGCAATTCATTATTTTTATATTCAGATAATATATTTAATTATTAATAAATTTTGGTGAATTTTGAATTGGTATAAGCTGCTGTTTTGATAAAAATTAGGTGATGCAAAACAACCCAACAAAGCAACATGTCTGTTGGGTTATGTCTCTCAAATACCAGTTACTTTTAGTCAAGAAACCTTTCCCAGGTAAGGCTTTTGGAACCTACGATCAATATCATTACTTTGTCAGGCTGTGCCAAATTTTGTTTATATAGTAAACAGAATTTTAATCGCCTCTTGTTTTTTTGCACAATCTATGCAAATCTCATAAATGTATAATACTGTAAACTGATTGATTTACCGTATTTTAAGCAAAAAATTGAGTAAGTTAGCCAATAAACTCAAATTTAGTTTCTTGAGAGTATGTCTGGGACTGGGGGAGATGGGGAGTAAAGGAGTGGAGGGGCAATACTTGTCGGGTTTTGGGGAAAAGGGGAAAGGGAAAGGGGAAACAAAAAACCTTTACCCTTTACCCCAAACCAAATTCCGAGTTCAAAATGCAAAACCCGAGCAGTATTGGGAAGAGGGGCATTTGCAGTAAGTCTGTTCGCTCCGCTCCCTATCCTCTTTCGCATGACCAATGCCCAAAATTTAGGAGATTAAGATCGTGAGTACAAATTTATCTGAGTCAGGCAATAGTTCTATCACTTCTTCGCAACTGAATTTAGAGGCTGATGTTCTAGTCATTGGGGGCGGGCCATCAGCGACTTGGGCGGCTTGGAATGCTGTTGCCCAAGGAGCAAAAGTGATACTGGTAGACAAAGGCTACTGCGGTACGAGTGGAGCGACAGCACCCTCTGGTACTGGTGTTTGGTATGTGCCTCCCGATCCACAACAACGGGAAGAGGCTATGGCTAGTCGGGAAGCTTTAGGAGGTTTTCTGTCAGAACGCTCTTGGATGGAGCGTGTATTGGATCGTACTTATATAAACCTAAATAAACTCTCAGATTGGGGCTATCCGTTTCCTGTAGATGATGAAGGTCGCCCCCATCGCCGATCGCTCCAGCAAGCTCATGATTACATGCGCCTAATGCGTAAAAAGATTACCAAAGCAGGCGTAAAAATACTCGACCACAGTCCAGCTTTAGAATTACTGGTAGATGCAGCAGGAGCAGTTGCTGGAGCGCGGGGGATTTGCCGTCAAACAGGCGATCGCTGGCAAGTCAAGTCTGGAGCAGTAGTAATTGCTACTGGTGGCTGCGCTTTCCTGAGTAAAGCTTTAGGCTGTAACGTCCTCACAGGAGATGGTTATCTGATGGCGGCTGAAGCTGGTGCCGAAATGTCAGGGATGGAATTTTCCAATGCTTACGCCCTATCGCCAGCTTTTTCCTCAGTGACCAAAGGAGCTTATTATCGTTGGGCAACCTTTTATTACGAAGATGGCACAGAAATTGAAGGTGCTGGTTCGCAAAGAGGGCGATCGATTATTGCCCGTACCCTACTCACCCAACCCGTTTATGCTCGTCTGGATAAAGCAACTCCCCAAATTGAAGCGATGTTGCGGACTATCCAACACAACTTCTTATTGCCATTCGATCGCATGGGCATTAACCCCTTCACCCAACTTTTCCCTGTAACTCTGCGTTTGGAGGGAACGGTACGCGGTACAGGTGGAATTCGGATTGTTGATTATACCTGCGCTACCACCGTACCCGGTCTTTATGCTGCTGGTGATGCTGCAACGCGAGAATTAATTTGTGGTGGTTTTACTGGTGGTGGTAGTCATAACGCTGCTTGGGCAACCTCTTCGGGATATTGGGCGGGTGAAGCAGCAGCAAACTACGCCCGTCAACTAGGAACTAAAGCTAATCAACGTTCCGTGCGAGGACTGGGAGAAACAGGGGTAGCTTCCGAAAAAGGTAGCAGCAATAGTTTTGTTCCCTCAGAAGTAACTAAAGCAGTCCAAGCCGAAGTATTCCCCTACGATCGCAATTTATTCCGCACCGAAAAAGGATTGACACAATCCCTCCATCGCCTACATCAGTTGTGGAAAGAAATCCGCAACACCGAAGCAGTGCCAGAAAATCAAGCTGTCCAAGCTAGGGAAGCCACAGCAATGCTAGCAACAGCCAGATGGATGTACGCTAGCGCCCTTGAACGGAAAGAAACTCGCGGGATGCACAAACATCTAGACTATCCAGAGCAAGACCCGAACCAATACCACCGCCTACTGAGTGGTGGTTTAGATCGAGTCTGGGTCAAGCCCCAAAAACTACAAACTATAGTTAAGGAAAGGGAGCTAGTAACGCTGTGATTGAGCTAGTTAGTGAATCTCGCTGTATTCAATGTAATATTTGCGTTTCCGCCTGCCCCACCAACGTTTTTGACAAAGTTCCAGACGGGCCACCAAGAATTGCTCGTAAAAGCGACTGCCAAACCTGCTTTATGTGCGAGTTGTATTGTCCAGCGGATGCCCTCTTCGTTGCCCCACAGGCAGATGAGTCCGTCCCAGTTGACGAACAAGCTCTTATAGAAGCGGGATTTTTGGGCGGATATCGCGAAACCTTGGGCTGGAAACCCGGAGGTACTCCAGCAGGCGTGAGAGAACAATCTGCCCGAATGTTTATTGGTCGGAGCAATTTACCTACTGATTCTCAGGGGAGAATTCTGCCTTGGAGCAACCAGCCTAATTCCCAGTCAAACTAACTAAATGAGCGCTTATAGATTCCCGACTTGTTGAAGAAGTCGGGGATCTGACCGCTAGCGATCGCAATTCTATGTGAGCCTGCCCTTTATTCACACCCTTTGCTCAGGGAATTATTACTGTGGTGTAATCAACAACAGACAAAAAATCTCGATCTCAACTCTATCGATTTGAAGTTATTAATTATAGCATTATTCTCCATTTTTTTAAATTTGATAACTATATTTGCAATAATAATTATTAGTTTGATTATAAGAAAATAGTTAAATCAAAAATTATGACATTCCAAATTTACGAATTTATTAATTTATTTAGGAGATTTTCAAATTTAGTTATTATCAATACTACACTATGAGATTAATTAACTGTAACCTAAATAATTGGGATGATAGAAAGCAAAGATTTTTTTAACTTTTGATTCAGGCTGAAAATTCGCCATTAATGTATTTTCAATGGTTTTATTTTCTCTCGTCAGACCAAGAACGCCGGAATCATTGATAACAAAGTTCTTCATTGCTTTCATGCCAAACAAATTTCGCCACCAGGCGAAGATTAGCTATGTTAAACCGACTAGCTAGTCAGTTTTTAGCTGGAAAAATCAGCAAAGCTTATTTAATACTTAAGTTGTTTAAGCAAGCTGATATAAGCAGTCTCAAGAAGGTGAATTTGAAATACAGCGATCTTACTGGAGGAGAAACAATGTTTTTTGGACAACTTGAAAGAGAATGTTTGTATGGAGAAATTTGGTCGGTTTGGCAAACAACTAAATTGCCAGAACATTTACAGTTACTGGTGGATCGAGAGCAAGTAAAATACGATATCTGGGAATTGCAAAGCGAAAAGTCTGATTCTAAGACTACTCCTGTCAGTGGCGATCGCACCTATAGTACAACAAGGCAAGACTAAAACTGAGTTAGCAGTTAGGAATTAAGAATTACTCTCCTTGTCTCCCTCATCTCCCTTGTCTCCCTTGTCTCCCCCCTGTTCATACTGCAAACCTATTGAGCACTACATAGCAAGAGAAGGAATCAATAACGATGCCACACCTGTTTGAACCATTCAGGATTCGTGAAGTTACTTTTCGCAACCGCATCGCTGTTTCACCGATGTGTCAATATTCAAGTACAAATGGATATGCCAACGATTGGCATATGATACATCTGGCTTCTCGTGCAGTTGGCGGTGCAGGTATAGTGCTAACAGAAGCAGCAGCTGTAGAACCACGTGGACGTATTAGCCCACAAGATTTAGGCATTTGGTCAGATGCACACATTCCAACTTTAGCCAGGATTGTGGGATTGATTCACAACTTTGGAGCTGTTGCAGGTATCCAACTTGCTCATGCAGGCAGAAAGGCCAGCACCGCCAAACCGAGTAAGGGAGGAAAAGTACTCGATGAATCTCAGGAAGGTTGGCGTCCCTTGGTTTCCAGCAGTGCGATCGCTTTTAGCAAAGATAGCCCTGTGCCTGAAGCCCTAAGTATTGAGGGAATTCAAGAAGTTATTGACGCCTTTATTCAAGCTGCTAAACGTTCTCTGCAAGCTGGTTTCAAAGTTATTGAAATCCATGCTGCCCACGGTTACTTACTGCACCAGTTTCTCTCACCCCTTTCTAACCATCGTGAAGATGATTATGGTGGTAGCTTTGAAAACCGTACTCGTTTGCTAATAGAAGTAGTTCAAGGAGTCCGAGAGGTTTGGCCTCAAACACATCCACTTTGGGTACGCATCTCCGCTACTGACTGGGTAGATAAAGGTTGGGACATTGAGCAGAGTATCGCTTTAAGTGACAAACTTAAGTCTTTAGGAGTCGATCTCATCGATACTTCATCAGGGGGGCTAATTCCAGGGATCAACATCCCAGTTAAACCTGGTTATCAAACTCAATTTGCCGAACGCATCCGCCGTGAAGCTAATATCCATACAGGAGCCGTAGGGTTAATTACATCCCCAGAACAAGCTGACGAACTGATTCGCAAAGAAGCAGCTGATATAGTGCTGTTAGGACGCGAATTACTCCGCAATCCTTACTGGCCACATCTAGCAGCCAAGCAACTCGGACACGATAAACTTTGGCCTGTTCAATATGACCGTGCTTGGCTGTGATGCTATCTGGGGAGTGGGTTGCTAAAGTGAAAATGCGATCGCCTTATTGTACGTTCAATGAAGAATCTTCCTTAATAATTTCGTCGCAGATAGTAACGCAATCATTACATATGTGAAGAAAAACAGAGTCATTGCCGATGATAATAGGAGGGCCTGCTATAAGTAGTCGTACTTGATGTTGATCTTGACCACAAAACGAACAAACTAAAGCAAACTCAGCATCATCGTAAATTTTTTTGATGTATGACTTTAGCCAATGACTGAAGCGTTCTTCTTCTGTCGATTTTTCTCGGAGATGCCGATTTTCGTTAACAGTAACTCCAAATCCTTCTGGGTAATTAATGACAAGTTTTTTTTCGCCTCGGAGAGATTCTACTTTTGCATTCAGAGAATTTTCAGCGATCGCTAAAATCCAACCTTTTGGCTGACCGTTGGTATAATATCCAAAATGGGAAAGTTTTCCGTTCGGATAAAATTTAGCATAAAAACCTTCTTTTTGGTCTGTACTATAGCCAGGTTTGAGTAAAGAAGCATCAATTTTCATTTTCTTTAATTCCTGAGTTTCCACTGGTTTTATTAGGAACAATAATGGTTTTAATTGCGCTTTCAGTTGGGTACGAGCTTTGTGCAAGCGACCTTTTACCGCCACTATTGAAATACCCAAGTTTGAGGCTATTTCTTGCATCGTTAGCTGTTCTCTGTAAAACTGCACAGCCGCCATCCGATTCTTTGGTGATAGTTTATTGAAAGCGTCAAAAATTAATTCATTAAGTTCTTGTTCCTCTGCTAGCTGTTGGGGATCGGGAACTGTGTTGATACAAATAGTCTCAGCAGATTGTTTATCAGCGATGGTGTCTAGGGAAACAACACCCGTTTTGCGATCGCGCAGATAATTCCGGCAAAGATTTAATACTATACTGTAGAGCCAAATTTTAAAACGTCTGGGATCGCGGAGTTGTTCTAAGGATAGGTAAGCCCGCAAAATAGCTTCTTGAGCTAGTTCTTGGGCAATGTCCTCTTGTGCTACCATTCCAATAGCGATACGTTTGACCATTGATTGATAACGCTTGACAAGCAAACTAAATGCTGCTTTATCTCCAGACTTTGCTAACTTGACCAGTTCTGTATCTGTTTGCTCCATCACAAACATTCCTTACCAACAGTTCTGTTTATTAGAGGAGAAGCGGGGAAAAAAGGTTACTTTTTTTTCAAATACACAAAAATGCGAAATCGAGGCAACGGTGTGAGTACATTCTTATCTAGTGTGGCTGTATTACTCTCTACTTTGGCTTTAGTATGTAGTGGTTATGTAGCTTACGAACTTTTCACACTGCGAGAGACGCTAAATGCCACCAAGAGTAATACACTAAGCAATAGCACTCCCACTCAAGTGCCAAGTCCTACAACTACAACTTCTTCAAAAGAGGCAACACCATCACCATCGCCAGCTACTGCTACTAACTCAGCAATTCAACCCGGTCAATTTGTGCAACCTGCTTTTGGCAAGAAGGCAGAAGTGGAATTACTTTCAGCCAAGCGAATTAAAGATCCAGAAACTGGAAACCGTGATGTCATAAATGTGCAAATGCGTATCCGTCGGCTTGCCACAGACGGAGTTGTTGGTAGTGATATCATATCCGTTGCTAGTACAACAGCCCGTAACCCTGACACTAGCGAAACATACAAAGCAGTTGCTTTAAATCGCTCAACAGGAAGCGTTTCTTTATACCAAGTACGTCCACAAGCCTCAGCAGATGCTTATGTCTGGCTAAGAGTTCCCGATGGTGTCAATAATTTGGACATTTTTGTGCCAGATACAGCCGCATTTAAAAATGTACCAATTTCTTCCTAGCTAGGTAACAGATATTAAATAACTGCCCACTAGGAGAGTCAGAATACAATTCATAAAGTGCAAGATTCCCAACTCCTTCACGAAGTCGGGAATCCGAAAAACTCAAGTCCAACAAAATTATTTCATGCTTTAAATTAGCAACCTCAAATTAATGATGGTAGATGACTGAGGCTGCAATTTAAAGCATGATTACTCCTCTTCTTCCCCGAATATTTCATCTATTAGTTCTTGCGCTCGTTCATCTGAAATTCTTAACGCTTCCTGAAGTTCAGAGATATAATCTTGTTCAATTTCCGGTACTTCTTCATCAATACCCACCACTAAGATAGCGGTGATATATGCAGCTTCTCGATAAGCTCTATTTGGTAAAGATTCGATCGCTTGGGCTACTAAGTCTTCAGGTTCTTCTTCATCAATCAAGCTGACGACTTTCTCGGTTAATTCTTCAAAGTCATCATCAGAGTAATCTTCAAATAAACCAACCTGACCCAGAAATTCACTCAAAGCATATTCTTCTGTGGAAGAAATACCTTCATCATCAGCAGCTGCGGAAAAAAGTCCCAAAATTGCGATCGCAACTTCTGGTTCTAAAGCAACTGAACTAGCACTACGTCCTTTGGGCAACCTGCGTTGAGGCATAATTATCCTTTAAAAGTTAGGTGATATTTGAGGAAGTAAGACCTTACGGTTTATACAGCCTCGTGGGTTTAGAATTCCCAAAAAATTCGGTAAAAATACAAATGGTATCGGTGATTGATATAAATATTTGTTTCACAAAAAATACGCAGAGGAATGTGTCCTCTGCGTATAAAGACGGCTAAACTTAGGGATTTCGGATTGGAGACGAAGGGGCTGAGGGAAAATTCCTAACTCCTAACTCTCAACTCCTAACTCCCTTTCACAACTTCGTCCCACACTCAGCACAGAAGTTATGGGTGGGAGCATTTTTCGCGTTGCAGTTACTACAATAAACTGGCTCTGCTGGGGCTTTGGGCTGTTGCTTGGGCAAGCCGACCATTTGAGCGTTGCTCTTACCAGGAGCTACCATTGGATAGCAATTTTCGTCTCTGGTAACGTGGACATTCACAATTACCGGGCCTTTGTGCGCCAGCATTTCGGCGATCGCATCTTTTAATTCGCTGCGATCGCGGATTACCATACCCTTTATCCCGTATGCTTTTGCCAATAGCTCAATGTCTGGCATCCCTACTTCCATGTTCGAGCATGAGTAACGTTCGCCATGAAAGGCTTGCTGCCACTGGCGTACCATCCCTTGCCAGCCATTGTTAATAATTATAGTCTTGACATTTATACCGTATTGTGCTAAAGTCCCAAGCTCTTGTAAGCACATCTGAAAACTAGCATCGCCACTAATACAAATGACTTCTTCATCTGGAAACGCAACTTTCGCGCCCATAGCCGCAGGTAGGCCAAAGCCCATTGTTCCTAAACCGGCGCTAGAAATCCAGCGTCTTGGGCCGTTTTTCAAAAATTGCGCTGCCCACATTTGATGTTGTCCGACATCTGTGGTGTAGAAAGCGTTGGGTGCTTGGCGGCTGACTTCGACGATCGCTTCTTGGGGCGAAATGCTGTCGGGATGCTGGGGTACTACTAGAGGGTACTCTTCTCGCCAACGGTTAACTTTAGTTAACCACTCTTGGGTTTGATTTGGCGTTGGTTTGATGCCTGTTTCTTTGCAACGACGCAACAAGTCAACTAAAACGTTTCGCACGTCGCCGACGATGGGCACTTCGGGAACGCGGTTTTTGCCGACTTCTGCGGGATCGATGTCGATGTGAATTACTTTAGCGCGGGAGGCGAATTCGTCTAATTTGCCTGTAACGCGATCGTCAAATCTCGCGCCGACGCAAATTAGCAAGTCGCAATCACTAACGGCAAAGTTAGCGTAAGCAGTGCCGTGCATTCCCAACATTCCCAAAGCTAGGGGATGATGTTCGTCAAAAGCACCGATCCCCATTAAGGTTGTGGTGACGGGGATATTGAATAACTCAGCTAGTTGTTTGATTTCTTCATGGGCAGAAGCGGCGATCGCACCACCACCTACATACAGAAGCGGACGACGACTTTCAGTAATCAACTGAATTGCTGCTTGAATTTGTCGGGGATTTCCTTTTACCGTGGGACGATAACCGCGTAACTTCACTGAACCTGGTTTCACAGGCACATAGTCAAATTCTTCTAAAGCTACATCCTTGGGCACATCAATCAAAACTGGCCCTGGACGCCCCGTGCTAGCGATGTGAAAGGCTTCAGCCACAATCCGCGCCATATCTTTGGGATCGCGCACTACATAGGAGTGCTTCACAATTGGTAGCGTAATCCCGTAAATATCGGTTTCTTGAAACGCATCTGTACCGATGGCTGGACGTGAAACCTGTCCTGTGACTACAATCATCGGGATGGAATCCATGTACGCTGTGGCAATGCCTGTTACCAAGTTGGTTGCTCCTGGGCCAGAAGTACCAAAGCATACTCCTACCTTTCCCGTGGCACGTGCGTAACCGTCGGCAGCGTGGGCTGCGCCTTGTTCGTGTCTCACTAAAATGTGCTTAATCGCACCAGTAGCTTCCACTTTGTACAGGTCGTCGTAAATTGGTAGAATCGCCCCACCAGGATAACCAAAAATATACTCAACACCGTGGCGATGAAGGCTGTCAAGCAGAGCAAAACCGCCAGATGCAGGTTTGGGCACGACTGGCGGGTTTGAATTACGGGAGTGTTTCTGATTCTCGGTTTGTGGAATACTGATTTGGGAAGGCAATTCTCCAACGGAGACACTTTGTGAACGCACGGTCAAACCTCAGACTATAGCTAAAGTTAATGCTGACTTCTGTAGTTAAGATTTCATTTTAATAGAAAACTTCAATTAAATCCCGATTAATTTAATTTATATATTAAAAATAAAGCCAGATTATTAGCCTACATTACTTAAATTACGTCTTGCAAGACTCTGCGGGTATTTTGCCAAGCCCAAACCCCGACAATTACGACAACAATACTCATGACTACAAGCACCGTTCTCAATCCCAAAGCGTCAGTTAATGGCCCGGTAATTGCCAAAGGTACAGATAAAGCGATGTTGACAGCATGATTTTGAAAGCCAAATACTTTACCATGCATTGTCGGTGGTGTTTGCTGTTGAATTAAAGTTTGCATAGGCACACCAATAAAGGCAGCACCGATACCTAAGATTGCACACAGTCCAAGGGCTACCATTAAATTGTGCGTGAAAGTGAACACTCCTAAAACTAGGGCTATCATCAAAAATCCAATTAAAGGTAAGGGCTTGTGGTGTAATTTATCACCCCAGTGACCTAAAAACGCCGCACCGAATACCATACCTACACCGGCTGCGGCTAAGAAAAAGCCAAACTGTTTTTCTTTGAGACCAAATTCTTCGGCTAATCGAATCGTCAACACCGTTAACGCTGCAAACACACAATATAAAGTTGTCAGTTGCAGCATCGCGTTCAAGACCAAACGATTTTTCTTGAGATAGCGCAGACTCGCGGTAAATTCAGCCCAAGGGTGATTTTCTTGTTGATGTTCCTTTGGTGGTTTGTGTTCTTTAAATTTAATGGGCTGCATGATGCCAGCCGATAATATGTAGAGTCCACCAACCACGAGTTCTTGACCGTATTCTTCACCCATCAAGCTTTTAGCCAAACTCAAAATCGGTTCTCCTATGGCAAAGCCAACAATTAAAGCTCCCATCATGGTGCTGCTAAAAAGTGCGTTGGCTGCCAATAAATTTTCTCGCTTCACCAGCAAAGGAATGGATGCTTGTTCAGCTGGGGCAAAGAATTGTGTAACAGTGGAAATGGCAAAAGTCAAGATTAACAGAATTAGAAATTCTCTGGGCAAAAAGGGAAGACACAGTGTTAATAGTCCACGCACCACATCTGAGCCGACCATAATCAGCTTTTTTGGCAACCGATCAACAAAGATACCGCCGGCAGAACCAAACAAAATCGCTGGTATTGTAAACGATAGCATTAAAGTTGAATACATCGAGTTTTCTGCCAACCCAGGAAGCGGTGAGTAGTTCTCCAAGAGAGCAATCATCAAAACAAAGAAGACTTTATCTGCTAACTGGGACACTAGTTGCCCAATCCACAGGAGCATAAAACCACGGTTTTTTAGCAGTGCGCTAAAGCCATTATTAACAGCGGCAGGTTCTGTTGGAAACATCAGTTACTTTGGGTAGATGGGGCAGTATCGGGCATGGGGCATGGGGGATGGGGCATTGGGAACGGGGGGGAATAAATGCTAACTCCTAACTCCTGTACAGAGGCGATTAATCGCGTCTTTACTCCTAACTCCTCATTCCTAACTCCTGTTGACTTACTCCATTGTCCGGATTAATTTGCTTCATAGCGTTCTAACAGCATACGCAAAAATGCAGCTGCACTCAGATGGCCTTTGGGGGGAAAAATTCCAATGGATGAATCTACCCACCAACCTTGTACAGTTTCAGGCGATCGCCAAATTGACATATGATCGACTGCTGGGTCTGCATAAAAGTTATTTTGCCCACTACCAAGCAAACTAGAACTCCAATGAGTGAAATAATCATGACTCATCCGGTGAATGGGGAAATTCCCCTGTAATGGCACTCCCCATCCATCTATAGCAATAAAAGCTTTCACACGACCACCCAAGTGTTGCCACAAATGCGCCGCCCCTATTGCCCCGACAACGCCAGCACTAAAGCTAATAAATATTAGTGGCGATTCCAAAGAGTTGTTGAGACGGTCGCGCAAAAATTCTAAAATGTGCAAAGCGGATAAATTTAAAAAGTCTTTTCCCGGAAAAACGAGTATATTAGCTTGATTTTGCCCAATTGAGCCATCTAACAATCCCGATATAAAGGATTCAGTGAAAGCGCGATCGTGGATTCCAGGGCAAATAATGATACTCATCTGTTTGTGGGTGGCAGCTTTCAAAATTATTAATAACTTAAACCTACTACAAGGATCTATTAGCTATTTATGTTCTAGTAAAATCTGCCAGTAGATGTAGGGAATATTCTCCAGAAATTATAAGTATAACTAATTAGTCATATAATGATTTAAGCATTAAAATGCAGAGATGAATGCTTTGTATAATCTGTTAGTGCGATCGCTAATTTAAATTGCAAAGTCTGAATTTGGTTTTATAGCAATAAAAACGAAACATGTAGTCTGGATTTCAGACTTTAAACCTTGATTTTTCGAGGCTTTTTAAGTACCCCTATTTATAAAAGCATGATTAATAAAAGTCTGAAACGATTGATTTACGTTGATGCACAAAATAATAAATTTGTACAGTAAATAAGTCTTAAGAATAAGACATAGCACTAGTAACCAAAGTATGTCTTTTGATGTATTATTTTGATTTTTACACCTATCCCATCCGGGGGGATGTGATAATAATTTAGTAGTAGGGGAAATGTTCAAGCTAATCCCCTAAGTTTAAATTCTCTGCACTCTGGTTATATTGAGGAAGTTATTGTGGTTGCAACGCCGGAAAAACTACAACATACTCACGAGCAATTATTAGGTAAAGACCGTGTAGCTGTACTGCTTATGGGCTATGGCGAAGTCGAAAGCTATGAAGATTTCGCTAACTATAACGAACAGGCTTTAAATCTACTCACCGCCAAATTCGCACCAGTGCCAACCTGGATTTATCCTCCACTGGCAAAACTTTTGGCGCTATTTGACCGCCACGAATGGGGGCACACACACCACGATTTTATCTCCCCACACAATGCCATCTTTGAACAGCAACGGGCTGGGATTGAGAAGAATTTACAAGAAAAATGGGGTGATAAGGTTCAAGTTTTCAAAGCTTTCAACTTCTGCGCCCCCTTCTTACCTAAACAAGTCTTGGCAGAAATTAAAAATCAAGGCTTCGATAAGCTGCTAATTTATCCACTGCTAGTTGTTGATTCTATTTTTACCAGTGGGATTGCGATCGAGCAAGTTAATAATGCCCTTGTTGAGTTGGCTGATGGTGAAGAACACTGGGTGAAAGCACAGCGCTATATTCCTTCTTTCTTCAACGAACCAGCCTACATCGATTTGATGGCTCATCTAGTCGAGGAGAAAATTAACGCTGATTTAGCAGCAGCTTACCTACCTTCCCAAATCGGGATTGTACTGATGAATCACGGCTGTCCCCACAAAGCCAAAGGATTTACCTCTGGAATTATCGAAAGTCAGGCGCTATACGATTTAGTACGGGATAAGTTGATTAACCGCTATCCTTTAATCTCCGTGGGTTGGCTCAATCACGACACACCTTTGATTGAGTGGACGCAGCCAAATGCACAGCAAGCAGCAAGTAACTTGATTCAGCTGGGTGCAAAAGTAGTAGTATTTATGCCAATAGGTTTTGCTACGGAAAACCACGAAACTCTGTTGGATGTACATCACATCATCCATGCTTTGGAAAAACAGCATTCTGGTATAAACTACGTACAAATGCCTTGCGTCAACGACCATCCGGAATTTTTAGCGATGACGGCTCAATGGGCTGATGCTCATATTGCACAGTTATTGTCAGAGCAAGCTGTGGCAGTTAATCCCCAATTAGCTGACCATCACCATCATCATCATCACCATTAAGTTTGATTTTGTGGGGTGGGCAAAGCTTTGCCCACTCCAGATTGATGCTTAGTGTCAGGCACAAATGCAGTTCAAATCTTTAGGTAGCACCGTTGCAGATACTCCTCAAGCCTTCATTTCCGTCTGCACCAAAATACTGAGATCCAATTATTTTTTTTCATCTTATTTTAAGTAAAATTCCGTTTAAACTCAGTATTATTACTCAGGTTAACTGGAATTGTTAAAGTTATTCTGTAACCAGTAATATCACATTGGCTAGGTACTAAAAGATTACAATCTCTTGATATTGAAATCCAGGCGATCGCTTATTATTAAAATTGCTGTGCGTCAGAGCGTCCCCCACAATGATAAGTGTTTAACGGGACAGGATATGACCAGTCACACAGCAAATTTTGGCGTTAATTATCTCATACCAGTTCTGTGTAAAGATGCGCCAAAATCTGAGTAATGGCGATGAAAGTTTAGACCGGCGCAAATATCAAGAGATTAGGAAAAAAAACATAATTTCGCTACCTTATTGAGTATTTAAAAAGATTTGGTAGCGAAATATTTGCCCAGTAAATATGCAAAAACTAGGGGTGCTGTTATCAAACAGCAGCCAAATTTTTGTGGAATGAATGCAATGTTTTTTTGTTGTTTTAATGAAATCCAACACTGAAATAAAAGGATTTACACATGCCAGAAACATTAGTTGGAACTTCTTTAGCTTACTACTTAATTGCTTTTGACGCTAATGGCAAAGAACGCGAAAATAATGGAGAACTAATCAGCCAAAAAGTAGTAGATATCTTATCTCAATCTAGGCAATCTGGGCAGCCAATCACAGATGTTTTTTTGATGAGCCACGGATGGCAAGGTGATATTCCTGCGGCAAAAGACCAGTATGACAGATGGATTGCAGCTATGGCTAAAAACCAAGCTGATATTCAAAAAATGCAACAGATACGCCCAGGATTTCGCCCACTGTTAATTGGTCTGCATTGGCCTAGTAAGCCCTGGGGAGATGAAAACTTGAATACAATCTCACCAGACAAAACAGTTGTGTCTTTTGATGTAACAGATAATTCTCAAGAAGAGTTAATTAACCAGTATTCGCAAAGTATTGCTGATACTGAAGCTGCCAGAGATGCCCTGAGAACAATTTTTTCAGCAGCAACAGAATATGACGTTGCACCCGATACATTACCAACTGAGGTACGTGAAGCTTACAAGGTTTTGATTAAGGAAGCATCTTCGAGCAGTGAAGGAGAAGATGCAGATGGCTGGGGTGAAAGCGAATCCTTAAATTTAGATCCTGATAGTGTATATGAAGCTAGCCTTGCACAAGAAGACGAAGATGTCAGCTTCGGAATTGAGACAAGTGTGAAATCAGCGGCTGATGCATTTTTGAATGTTCCGAGATTGTTATCTTTTTGGAAGATGAAAGACCGAGCTAGGAAAATCGGTCAAACCAGCGGCTTCAATTTGTTAAATAGACTCCAACAGGTGACAGATAATACTGTGCGATTTCATCTCATGGGGCACAGTTTTGGATGTATTTTTGTCTCAGCGATTGTAGCAGGTACTGACCATAAAAATTTACTCCGTCCAGTTAATTCTCTTGCTTTAATACAAGGCGCTTTCTCACTTTGGGCTTTCTGTGCAAATGTCCCCTATAGAAACAATCTTGCTGGTTACTTCCGCTCTATTATTACTGATAATAAAGTTGCAGGGCCAATTATTACTACCCAATCTGTGTATGATAAGGCTGTCAAGAATGCCTATCCTATGGCGGGGACACTGGGAATACTTGGCGGTCAAGATATAGACTTTGGCGTTGATACCTCAATTTTTCCTGGTGTTGGTGCCATTGGTTGTTATGGAATCCAAGGTGATGGTTTGAACATTAGCACCGAGATAACATACATGCAACCTGTGGACAAACCCTACAAATTTGAACCAGGAAAAATTTACAACCTGAACAGTAACGATTATATTTATGTTCCTCCTAGCTTACTAGATCAGTTTGTAGGCGCTCACAATGCAATTGACAAACCTGAAGTAGCTCATGCTGTGTGGTCGGCAGCTTTTGGTAATTAAAAATCAAAAGTAAAAGGTAAAAAATAAAAAGAAAATTTCTGTAATTAATATTAGGGAATTTTCAGCGATCGCCTTTTTTTTCTCAAAGACTTAGGCGGTTCATAACCATTTTTTATTTTACCTTTTAACTTTTTACTTTTGTCTTACCTAGTGAATTATCAATAGAAGGATTACCTAAAATGAGCATAGAACAACTGACTCAAGAACTATATTTCAATGGAATTGACGGTGCCTCAGGAGAGTATTTGTTGCCTCCTTTGACACCAGAGCAGCTTTCTAAAATCGCTCAGGGTGAAGAGTTCGATCCTGTAGAAATCAGCGAACTTAAAAGAAAGGATTCCCATGTTAAAGGTTTAGAACCGGACTTTGCCCCGATAGAAGGAGTAGATCCGAAAAACCTCGCAGAGACGGGTTGGGGAGTCATCTTCGCTCATAATGCCGACCCAGCAATTAGGGAAGCACTTAAAGAACTGTTAGAACATCGGCAAAGACAAGCGACGAAAAATCAGGAAAATTACTATCAGGAATACATCGGCGCTAAAGGCTATCGTCCAGGGGAATCGAAGAATCAATTTTTGTCGCGTCATGGAGTTGGCCCCGGCCCTGCCGACCCAGATAAAATGCCTTATTATCTGTTGATTGTTGGCGATCCAGAAACCATTCCTTATCGCTTTCAGTACCAACTTGATGTCCAGTATGCGGTAGGTCGGATCTATTTTGATACGCCCCAAGAATATGCTCAGTATGCTCGCAGCGTCGTACAAGCTGAAACTACTGATTTAAACCTGGCTCGTAAAGCTAGCTTTTTTGGTGTGTGTACCAAGGGTGATGCGGCCACTGAACTCAGCGCTAAGAACCTGATTCAGCCCTTAGCTGAGTGGATGCTTGATGAGAACAAAGATAATAGTTGGGCAGTACAAACTTTACTTGCAGAAGAAGCTACAAAGGCGCGGTTAACGAAAATATTAGGTGGTGAAGAAACACCTGCTTTATTATTCACTGCCAGTCATGGTATGGGCTTTCCCAACGGCGATGAGCGACAACTACGCCATCAAGGTGCTTTGCTGTGTCAGGACTGGCCTGGTAGAGAGTGGGGTAGAAAACCAATCCCCGAAGATTTTTACTTTTCTGCGGACGATGTTGGCGATGATGCTAAGTTACTAGGGTTAATTGCCTTTCACTTTGCTTGTTATGGTGCGGGTACGCCTCGATTTGATGAGTTTGCTCATAGAAAAGGCTCCAATGAAAGATTAGAAATTGCTCCTAATGCTTTTATTGCTCCTTTACCCCGTCGGCTTCTGAGTCATCCTAAGGGTGGTGCTTTAGCCGTTATCGGTCACGTAGAAAGGGCTTGGGGTTGCTCTTTTGTGTGGGGACGCACTGGCAAACAATTGGCAGTCTTCCAAAGTACACTCAAGAGACTGTTAGAAGGTCATCCTGTGGGTTCAGCTGTTGAATATTTTAACGAACGCTACGCCGAACTTTCATCTGATTTGAGTACCGAATTAGAAGAAGTTAAATATGGTGCAACTGCCGATCCGATGAATTTGTCTGATATGTGGACAGCAAACAACGATGCTCGTAGTTATGCGATTATCGGTGACCCCGCAGTTCGCCTAGTTGTGAGCGATAATTCAAGTGGCGATCGCGCAGTTATCGCATCAATAAATTTACCCACTGCACCCACAACACCCCAGGTATCTGATAAATCTGCCATCCAACAAGCCCAGACAGACCTGAATCAAGCACTAGAACAATTTGCCAAGACAGTCGAACAAGCTTCAACTGACCGTGCAGAAAAGCTCCAAGCAGCACTTTCAGCGACAGTTAGCCTACTCGAAACTTTGAAGAAATTTAATTAGGGCATGGGGCATTCCAGGAAGTGTGGGAGGTGTGGGAGGTGTGGGAGGATGGGGAAGAAATCTTTCCCCCCACACTCCCCACACTTCCTCATCTCCCTCATCCCCGCGTCCCCGCGTCCCCTCGTCCTCATCTCCCCATCTCCCCACTCTCCAATCATGAACACCTTCGAGATTACCATTCAACGCAAATCAGGAGATAATTGGCCGGTTGTGGTGGAACACACCCAACCAGGTGTGCTTTTGCCGTTGCGATCGGAGGGTAATTTCCGGCTAACTGAGGAAGATTTGCAGCGTTTGACGAGTCTTTCAGGACAAGTACGTGATTACGGTACGTTTTTGGGGAAAGCACTGTTACGAGAGGAGGTGCGTGATGGATTTGTCAGGGCACTCAGTCACAATGAAGAAACACTGCGGGTGTTGCTGTTTATTGAGGCCGCAGACAAAGAACTCAGAACCTTGCGTTGGGAAAGGCTATGCGCTCCTATAGATGGGGACTGGCAGATGTTAGCTATTAACCAACGCGTGCCTTTTTCCTTCTATATTCCTGCCATTACTGACCGACTCTTTCCCCCCATCGGACGGCGAGATTTGCGGGCGCTGGTATTGGTGGCGAGTCCATCGGATTCACAAAAGTATAAATTAGATACTTTTGATGTGGAAACTACTGTAAAAAGTGTGCGATCGGCTTTGGGAGATATTCCCACAGATGTCTTAGCAGCAGTTGATGACGCCATTGGTTTACCTACTCTTGATGAACTTTGCACTCACCTAACTGACAGAAGCAAGCAGTATACAATATTACATTTTGTTAGCCACGGCAGGGTTATGGATGATGGGGAAACCCTGCTCTATTGGTCAAAAGCCGATAACACAGTGGAGGTAGTAACGGCAACAAGGTTACTGGAAAGAGTGCGGGTGTTAAGGGGAGCTAGAGGGTTACCGCACTTTACTTTTCTTTGCACTTGTGAGAGCGCCAGCCCAGATGCAGAAGCAGGACTGGGGGGATTAGGACAGCGCTTGGTGCGGGATTTGGGTATGCCTGCGGTGGTGGCGATGACTGAGAAGGTGACTATCAAGACGGCTCAGGCGCTAACGGAAAAATTTTACTACCAGCTTAGAGAGTCGGGAGAGGTGGACTCAGCTTTACATGAAGCGACAGCTGCTTTGGCAGAACGTGGTGATGTGACTGTACCTGCGCTGTTTAGCCGTTTGGGGGGACGACCTTTATTCAGCGACCAGCTTGACCGAGAATTGACCAACGCTGAAATAGAATATGGTTTAGAGCAGATAGTAAAATTATTGCCAGAGCGATCGCCTGTTCTAGAAAAGAAGTTCCAAGAGATAGCACAGCAGCTAAAAAATACGCTAGGTGCAGATGCCGCAGCCTTGAGCAAAGAAGCCCTCAAAGAACGAGAGCAAGCTTTAGAAGAAATTAACAATCTCTGCGAGGAAATACTAGACATCAACTTTCATGGTTTGGCGTTAGGTCACCAACCACCAGTTTATGATTCTCGTTGTCCGTTCCGGGGCTTGTATCCTTTCCGGGTGGAAAACCGAGAATTTTTCTTTGGGCGAGAACAACTCATTAGCCAACTGCAACAAAAGTTGACCGAACACAACTTTTTAGCGGTGTTAGGCGCTTCTGGTAGCGGTAAATCATCGGTGGTGTTAGGAGGTTTAATACCGCTGCTACAGGAAAAACAACCTGATTTGCAGTTAGCTTACATGACACCAAGCTCTCATCCCATAGAAAAGCTGCAAACTAGTCTTTCTTCTGTGCAAGGTCAATGTTCAATATTAGTAATTGACCAATTTGAGGAATTATTTACCCTGTGTGCTGATGAAACTCAGAGGGTGACTTTTATCGAAAAATTGTTAAGCCTGATTCCGCATCAAAAAGTTATCGTCACCATGCGGGCAGATTTTTGGGGCGAGTGCGCCAGCTACCGCAATTTGAAAGATTTGATGGAAGTTAGGCAAAAACTCATCGGGCCGATGGATGCAACGGAATTGCGGAAAGCGATGGAAATGCAAGCAGCCCAAGTAGGTTTGCGCTTTGAAGCAGGGTTGAGTAACTCGATTTTGGATGATGTCCAAGGCGAACCGGGAGCAATGCCACTTTTGCAACATGCATTGTTGGAGATGTGGAAGCGGCGACATGGTAGATGGTTGCGGTGTAGCGAGTATCAAGCCATCGGTGGTGTGAATATGGCGATCGCTCAAACTGCCGATGATTTTTACAATACTTTATCAGCTACAGAACAAGACGAAGTTAAGAATATCTTTATCCGCTTAACTCGCTTGGATGAAAATGCGATCGAAGGCGAAAAACGCCGGGACACAAGACGGCGAGTTTGGCTAGATGAACTAGTACCTGCGGGTGGTGATTTAGCAACTACTAAACAGTTGGTGCAACAGCTGGCTGGTGAAGGAGCGCGATTGGTAGTAACGAGTGTAGATGAATCTACAAATCGCCAAGAGGTGGAAGTTGCTCATGAAGCCTTGATTCGCTACTGGCCGCGGTTGCTCAAGTGGTTAGATGAAAATCGCATCAATTTAAAACTGCGCGAAACTATCCGTCAAGCAGCTTTGGATTGGGAAAAGCAGCAAAAAGATGAGAATTATCTGGTGCATCGCGGAGGTAGATTAGAAGATGCTCAGGTGTTGGCGAAGCACACTAGTTTTTTGAATCAGTTAGAAACTGATTATGTTAGCGCTTGTATGGAACTGCGCCAGCGTCAGCAAAAAGAAAAAGAAGCGCGTCGCCGTCGAGAAATCAGGATAGCTTGGGGCATAGCTAGTGGAGCATTAGTTGGCTTGATTATCACTGCTTGTTTAGGATTAGAGGCTTTAGATCAGAAAAAACAAGCGCAAAGGACAAAAGCTGAAGCACTAGGTTACTATTCATCGTCACTCTTTAAAGACCATCAAGAATTCAATGCGCTCATTGAAGGGATTAAAGCAGGGAATATTTTGAAAGAACAAAAAATAACCCAGCCTTTAGTTGTCACAGCTTTGTACCAAGCAGTTGATGGAGTAAGAGAGCGTAATAGTTTGACTGTGCATCAGCAACAAGTTACAAACATTGTCTTTAGTCCAGACGATAAAACTATTGCCTCTAGTAGTTGGGATAAAACTGTCAAACTCTGGAATTTAGATGGTAAACTCCTGCAAACTCTCCAGCATCAGGAAGAGGTGACAAATGTTGTCTTTAGCCCAGATGGTAACACCATTGCTTCTAGTAGTAACGATAAAACCGTCAAACTCTGGAATTTAGATGGTAAACTTCTGCACACTCTCCCGCACCAGGAAGAGGTGACAAATGTTGTCTTTAGCCCAGACGGTAAAACCATTGCCTCTAGTAGTAACGATAAAACTGTCAAACTCTGGAATTTAGATGGTAAACTTCTGCACACCCTCCAGCACCAGGAAGAGGTGACAAATGTTGTCTTTAGCCCAGACAGTAAAACCATTGCTTCTGCTAGCGATGACCATACAGTCAAACTCTGGAGTTTACAAGGTCAACTCGTGCATACTATTGAGCATAAGGATAGTGTTAATAAAGTAATTTTCAGTCGAAATGGCAAAATCCTAGCCTCTGCTAGTGACGACAATACAGTCAAACTGTCGAATTTAAAAGGTGAACTCCTGCATACTCTCAACCACGATCATCAGGTCGATAGTGTCATCTTTAGCCCAGATGGTAAAAGCCTTGCTTCTGGTAGTTGGGACAAAACCGTCAAACTTTGGGATTTAAATGGCAAGCTTCTGTATACCTTTCAACATGAAGATGGGGTTGAAAACGTCATTTTTAGCAAAAATGGCAAAATTCTCGGCTCTGTTAGTAATGACAAAACCATGAAAATCTGGGATTTACAGCCTAAAAAGCTAAATATCCTAGAGCATGAGGATGATGTTAACAGCATCGTTTTTAGCCCTACTGACAAAATGCTGGCCTCTGGGAGTCAGAATACAGTCAAACTTTGGAATTCAAATGGCAAGCTTTTACTTACCTTCGCACATGGGGATAGGGTCAATAGTGTCGTTTTTAGTCCCAACGGCAAAACCCTAGCCTCTGCTAGTGACGATAATACAGTTAAACTTTGGAATTTAAACGGCAAGCCCCTACGTAGTTTCTCACATGAGGATAGGGTCAATAGCGTCGTTTTTAGCCCCAACGGCAAAACCCTAATCTCTGCTAGCGATGATAATACAGTCAAAATTTGGAACTTGAATAGCTCAAATAACAAACCCCAGCACACTGTTCAGTATCAGGAGAAGTATCAAGGTATACTTACATTTGCTTTCAGCCCAGATGGCAAAACCTTAGCGTCTGGTAGTAGCGATGGCACGGTCAAAATTGGGAAGATTAATGACAAAAACCTCCACAGCGTCGAGGATCGAGATAAGCATCAGGATGTAATCACGAGCCTTGTTTTCAGCCCAGATAGTAAAACTTTAGCCTCTAGTAGTAAGGACAAAACCGTCAAAATTTGGGATTTAAATGGTAAACTTTTACACAAATTTACCCATCGCGAAGCAGTTTTCAGCATTGCCTTTAACCCCATCGACAAAACTCTAGCCTCTAGTAGTTGGGATAAAACCATCCAAATTTGGGATGTAAATGCCAAACCCCTACATACTCTCCAAAATCAAGATGTAGCTATGAGTCTTGCTTTTAGTCCCAACGGCAAAACTTTTGCCTATGCCATTAATAAAACTGTGATTTTCTCTAATTTGGACGATTTAGCTCTAGATCTGCTTCTGGTTCGCGGCTGTGATTGGGTACGAGGCTATCTGAACAATAGCCAGCAGGTGAAAGAAGAAGATAAGGCTTTGTGCGATCGCATCAGCCTTAATAAATAGCCAACATCATTAATCATAGGGCTTAGGCAAGAAATAATCACAACTCTAAATTTCACCTAGCAGCAATTTACCAGATGCTAAACAAGGATTATAAAATACTTAGCTTTTTACAAAAAAATATCTTAAAACAAGTAAATTTTATTAGGACGAAAAACCAAGTTTAGGATTAAAATGCAGCACTGATTGAAGAGTAAAAAAGAGAAATTTTCTTGCCGTGAGCCAACGAATCTATTCATCCAAAATACAGAATTCAGGATTGAATTTTGCTGGCTGAGGCGTTGATTATTTCTTATTAAAATAAATTTATAATTATTAATTTAAAAAAACTAATTTTTTTACCCATCTCCCACAAATTATGCTATCTTTGATTAACTCATAAACATCAATAAAAAATATCTACCATTAGATACATTTTGTTGATAGAGATAGGGAGAAATTTACTAAAAATAGGAAAAAATATGTTTCTAGCTTCTCATCTTATATCTTCTTCGCTAAGTCTCTCAAAAACAGATGTGCAAAGTCTTCTGATCCTTTTATATAAATTAGTAAAACTTAGTAAGGCTTCCTTACAATACATGCAATATGACTACAACTATAATTATATCCCTCCTTTAGCTATGACAGGCGCTCTCCCGTTGCCAGTCATTAAAATACAGGTTCCAATTCAAGAATTACCAAATTTAAAATGGGTACTTTCGGTAGCTCAAAAAATAACACTACTTTTAGTAAATGATACTTTAGCTAACTTTCCGAATTCTTCAGATTCTAATGTGTCTTATGGAATCGATGCTGATGCCGAAAGTAATAGCTCAGCCATCGACAGTCAAGTAGAAGCGTTACAAGATATGGATCAAAAAATTCAAGATGCTGAAACTTGCGAAGATTTAGAAAAAATTGCTTTGAATCTGGCATCAATTACCCAAGAAATTACTGAAGAAATTATTAGTCATAATTCCTCTGGTATTGTCTCGTTTGATACTCAAGAAATGTCAGAGTTTGAGGAGCACCTCAACAGGATTGATGAGGAGTTTGAATTGCATGAATTCCACAAAGAGCCTGGAAGTATTGAGTTTTTAGCACCATTTACTTTAGAAGAATCAATTACGGATTTATTAAGTTCAGCTTTCAAAAAAAATCATTGATTCTGACGCTAAATTATTGGAGTTAAAAGAAAGCCAATCATCTTCTATGGATGTAGATTTTTCTACACATGATGCAATGAATCCAAGTATTGAAGATTATAATAAATTATTTGTGAAAATACCTCTACCACAGATTAGTTCTAGGTTTAAGGAGGATTTAGTTTTTGGTTATATGCAGGTTGCGGGGCCAAATCCGCTAATGCTGCAACAAGTATTACAACAAGAAAAACCTTTAGAAATTAGCAACGAACAATATCAAAAAATTGTCGGTATTGCTAATGATTCTTTGGAGGCAGCAAGGCAGGAAGGCCGGCTTTATAAAGCTGATTATTTTAAGTTGAAAAATATGGAAAATGGTAGTTTTCCAAATCAGCAAAAGTATATCTATTCGCCTTTAGCATTATTTGTAGTACCACCAGCTAGCAACCCATCTCGGTCTTTACTACCACTAGCTATTCAATGCCAACCCGAACATCCAGTGTTCACACCTCTTGATGGCGAGAACTGGGCGATCGCCAAAAGCATTGTGCAAATGGCAGATAGCAATTACCATGAACTAGTTAGCCATCTTGCTCACACTCACTTATTTATCGAACCTTTTGTAATTGCTACTAAGCGGCGGTTACCAGCGAACCATCATTTAAGGATTTTACTGGAACCTCACTTTGAAGGAACTATATTAATCAATTACGGCGCACATCAACTTTTGATTGCCGATCGCCGCCAAGTAGATGCACTTTTAGCTAGTACAATAGAGAGCGATCGCCAACTTACTGTTCAAGCTGCCCAAGATAATCTGCATCATTTCAACGATGCAATGTTTCCCAAAACTCTAACAAGTCGCGGTGTTGATAATATTTCTCAACTACCTGAATATCCTTATCGAGATGACGGACTGTTAATTTGGAACGCTATTCATCAATGGGTAAGTGCCTATTTGAGTAGTTACTATACCAATAGCCAACAGTTACTAGCAGACCAAGCTTTACAAAATTGGGCAAAGGAATTAATTTCCCAACAAGGAGGCCGCCTGCAAAATTTTGGTGAAGACGCTTCCGGCACAATTAAAACCCTAGATTATCTAATTGATGCTGTTTCCACCATTATTTTTACAGCTAGCGCTCAACACGCTGCCGTTAATTTTGCCCAAGGCGAATTGATGACTTATGCACCGGCTTTTCCTCTAGCCAGTTACTCTCCAGCGCCGACAAATCCCGACCAACAAGGCGACTTTATGAGTATGCTACCTTCCATAGACCAAGCTAGAACTCAACTCAAGGTCACTTATTTGCTTGGCTCAGTTTACTATACACAGCTAGGGCAATACTCCAACTCATATTTTAAATCCAAGCCACAAATTAGTTCAGCCTTGGCGACTTTTCAAAATCAACTCAAAGGAATTGAGAAAGAAATTACTCAAAGGAATCGTACAAGAATAATGCCTTACAAATTCTTGCTACCTTCGCAAATTCCCCAAAGTATAAATATCTAACTCAACTGAATCTCAGCAGAATTCAAATGTAGAGACGTTGCAATGCAACGTCTCTTTTGATATCATGCAGAATCATTTTCATACATGAAATCAGCAACGCCAATAATTTGATGCCCAACCTACAATTAATTAACACCCCGTAGCTTGCGAGTGTTATCAACTAAACTTTGGGCAAATTGGTCAAATCTTTGGGAAAGTTTCTCATCTAATAGCTTACCTTCAGGACTGAAAGCACCCCAAGCTTGTCCGATCGCAATTTGTTCTGGAATTACCCAACCATGCACCCAACGGACAATTAGCCTGAGGTCATTCAAAGCGTTACTGTTAGACTGACCCCCTAATACACTAATCAATCCCGTCACTTTATCAGATAGTTGGTCAAAGCTCATCAAATCCAGAGCATTTTTCAGAACACCACTTACCCCACCATGATATTCAGGTGTCGCCAAAATTAACCCATGAGCGTCACTAACTGTATCCTGCAACCGCTTCACATCTGGGTATTCTGGATACTCCTTTGCACCAGTACAAAATGGTAACTGCAACTCTCGTAAATCGAGAATCTCTACCTCTCCACCTAAGGCTTCTATTCTTTGCATTGCAACCTGCAACGCCAGTTGGGTATAAGAATTAGGTCTTAAACTACCGCCAATACCAACAATTTTCACCATAATTAACTCACAAATTACTAACTAGCTGCGATCGCGAAGCTATTTTTAAAACGAAGTCGTTATGACTATGTTTATTGTAGCGATTTGTATCAGAATGTGTCAAATTAAAATTTTGGAAAAAATTCTTGGTTTTTTCCCCTAGCAATGGAGTGAGGGAGACAAGGGGACAAGGGGGCAAGGGGGGAAAACTTAACAATAACTCTTTCCCCTTGTTCTCTTCTCCATGCCCCATGCCCTATTTGCCCAATGCCCAATGCTGGAAGTTAGACTAGATAAGAAAACTGTAATATCCAGTTATTGGGATTTTTGCTAGAAGAATAGGCATAAAACCACAGCTCAACTTCTGCCAGCAGACAAAGGGTAAATATTATGACAAATTTGCGAAACAAAGCGTTGATAAAACAGGGGTCATCAAAGCGCGTTGCTTGGATTGGTGGGCTAGCAGCTAGTTTGATGATGTTGCCAGTAATTTTTGGAAGTACACCTGTTTTGGCACAAAAACCAGAGACTAACTCTTTAAATTATGGTGAGTTGATTAAGAAAGCGAAGGCGGGAGAAATCGAAAAAGTTGAGCTTGATGAAGCCGAACAAATAGCAAGGGTTTATCTCAAAGGGCAAAAAGAGAACACACCACCGCAACAGGTAAGACTTTTAGCGCAAAATACAGAATTAATTAACATCCTCAAAGATAAGAATGTTGAATTTGGTGAGATTTCTTCTGCGAACAGTCGGGCTGCTGTTGGCTTATTGATTAATCTCATGTGGATTTTGCCGTTGATAGCTTTAATGCTATTGTTTCTGCGTCGTTCCACTAATGCTTCTAGCCAAGCGATGAATTTTGGTAAATCCAGAGCTCGTTTCCAAATGGAAGCAAAAACTGGGGTGAAATTTGAAGATGTTGCTGGGGTTGAAGAAGCGAAAGAAGAATTGCAAGAAGTTGTTACCTTCTTGAAACAGCCAGAAAGATTTACTGCTGTGGGCGCACGTATTCCCAAAGGAGTGTTGTTAATTGGCCCTCCTGGTACAGGTAAAACTTTACTAGCAAAAGCGATCGCTGGGGAAGCCGGCGTACCATTCTTTAGTATTTCCGGTTCAGAATTTGTGGAAATGTTCGTTGGTGTGGGTGCATCCCGCGTGCGTGACTTGTTTAAAAAAGCCAAAGACAATGCACCTTGCCTGATATTTATCGATGAAATCGACGCCGTAGGCAGACAACGGGGTGCTGGTATCGGTGGCGGAAACGATGAGCGAGAGCAAACCCTCAACCAACTGCTGACCGAAATGGATGGTTTTGAAGGTAACACTGGCATCATTATTATTGCTGCCACAAACCGTCCGGATGTATTAGATGCAGCACTGCTGAGACCGGGACGCTTTGACAGACAAGTGATGGTGGATGCACCGGATCTCAAAGGGCGACTGGAAATTTTGCAAGTCCACGCCCGGAATAAGAAGATTGACCCTAGCGTATCATTAGAAGCGATCGCCCGCCGTACCCCTGGTTTTACAGGCGCAGACTTAGCCAACTTACTTAACGAAGCTGCCATTCTCACAGCGAGGAGACGCAAAGAAGCCGTCACCATCTTAGAAATCGATGACGCTGTAGATAGAGTAGTTGCAGGTATGGAAGGCACCGCCTTAGTAGACAGCAAGAGCAAACGCTTAATTGCCTACCATGAAGTCGGACATGCCTTAGTCGGCACATTGCTCAAAGACCACGATCCGGTACAAAAAGTTACCCTCATTCCCCGCGGACAAGCACTAGGATTAACTTGGTTTACTCCCAACGAAGAACAGGGATTGATTTCCCGTTCCCAACTCAAAGCACGTATTACTGCAACTTTGGGCGGTCGGGCTGCTGAGGAAATTGTTTTTGGTAAGCCGGAAGTCACCACAGGTGCAGGAGATGACCTGCAAAAAGTAACAGGAATGGCACGCCAAATGGTTACACGGTTTGGGATGTCAGAATTAGGCCCGTTGTCTTTAGAAAACCAGAGTGGAGAAGTATTTTTGGGGCGTGACTGGATGAATAAATCTGACTATTCCGAGGAAATTGCCGCCAAAATTGATTCCCAAGTCCGCGAAATTGTCAACAATTCCTACATCAAAGCAAAAGAACTATTGGAAGAAAACCGCGTAGTTTTGGAGCGTTTAGTAGACTTGCTAGCAGAACAGGAGACAATTGAAGGCGATTTATTCCGCAAAATTGTTGCTGAAAATGCTCAGGTAGTGGATGAAAAAGTGGCTGTTTCTCATTAAGAGATTAGTCAATATTTACTAGTCAATAGTTGAGAATTTCTCAACTATTGACTAGTAACAATATAAGATTGAGCCTAGAAAAACTAAAAATTATCTAATCTAGACAAATTTTTCAAAACAAAAATTAGTCATTTTTCTCAAGCGAAGGGAATAAAGAGAGATATTTGGGTAAAAATTATGTTAGCTCAACTCTAGTCTGCGAAAAAATTCAATCTATATGAACAAATATAAATTCTTGTAGGGTGTGTTATGCCGTAGGCTAACGCACCTTGAATTTTTAACAGTGTGTAAGTTACGCTTTCAGGTAAAGAAACGCCAGTTGCCACAACGGATAGCGTTCGTGCAGCATCTCGTAGAGAAGCGGTAGCGAGTCATCAAGCGTCCGTAACCTAGCTTTCTATATTTAAATTTATGAATATAGCTTGAAACATCAGTGCTGACCTGCTTATTATTTGATGAAACTACACCAAATACTACAAATATAACATTAAAATATGGTTGGGATTAGTGAAGTCATGGGTGCTGTTGGTGCTTTGTCAATAACAGCAGCAGGATTGTTGGGGGTAGAATTAAAAAAACGAACAGTTCAAAAACAAGAAGAATTACTTGAAAAAGAAAAAGAATTGGAAAAGCTAAAGACGAAGCAAAAGCAAGAATTAGAAAAGGTTATTGAGGAAACTAGAGAAAATTATGCGGCGAGTTTATATGAACCAGAAGTGATAAATGAAAATGAAAAACGAAACGCGATAATTATCGTAGGTATAGGTGGTAGTGGTAAGACAACACTTATAAAAGCCTTATTTGATCAAACCGCAAATCCAAATAAGCCTACATTAGCATTCAAACAATGCCCTCCTTACCATGAATTCATTAATTCTATTAAATATAACTATTATATAGCTGACTATCAAGGACAAAATATAGGTGGTCTTATAACGAATCTTTTACGAGAACAAAAGAAACCTAATTCTCCATTAACACTGGGGGCAATTAATTCAATAATATTTATGGTAGATGTAGTTGAGCCTATCGATCCAGATGTCCGACATAAGAACGCGAACCTTACGGAATATAGTGATAAGTGGCGCGAACGAGTTAATAAACATATAAAAGAATGGAGTCCAACTGCATTAGACGCTATTTTTGGACTTGTTACTACAGACTCTCTTAAATATGTTTGTCTTTTTATTAACAAGAAGGACATGTTACCGAATGTAAGTGTTGATGATGTTTTACAAGAATATCAAGAACTTATTACTAATCTAAGACTTAGAACTAATCGTGAGTCGATAGAATATAGCATTTTGTATGCTAGTGCCCAGAATGGGGAAAACCTTAATCAATTAAGAATCCAGCTAAGAAAGAATAGTATAGGATATAATCAGGATAAACCGAGCTAATAGGCAATATGAGTAACTGGCGCGACCCATCTGAAAGCGATTTAGGACCTCAATACTCATCTAGAGATTTCAAGCCTTTAAAGGCTACATACACAAAAAGAATATCAGAGGAAGACTCGAATTCTACAGAAGAAGTCTTCAATTCTAAAAAGGATTCAAAATTCAATGAATATTTGAAGTACATTATAATTACTATGCTGGCATTAAATATATTTTTTAGTATATACTTAGTAACTAAAGTAAATAATTTAAATACACAGATAGATAATTTAAATACACAAATAGATAATCTAATTACACAGATTATAATCGATTTCAACAGCAAATAGAACATTTTCAAGAGCAGATTAAACAGATTCAAGAGTCTAAGAAGTCACGTTAGTAAAAGTACCTTTATAAGCCAGTAAAGTTTAAAAAATTAGATTCTTCAGTAATTGGTATCCTAAATAAACCTGCGAAAAAGCTGAAAATATCACTGTCAAACATAACTCTCCATCCACCCGATTGCGGTAAAGTTGCAAATAAACGTGCATCTAGAGCCAGGAGGAAAGAGTCATGAAAGCAGTCTTGATGACAGCAGCTGGCAGTCCGGAAGTTCTGCAAGTACAGGACGTGCCAAACCCTGGTGTTCCTGTAGGAAACACCGAACTTTTAGTCCGCTTAGTGGCGGCTGGTCTTAACCCCATTGATACCAAACTTCGTAGCCGAGGCACTTTTTACAGCGATCGCCTGCCAAGTATTTTAGGATGTGATGGTGCAGGTATTGTGGAAGCTGTAGGTGCTGGCGTACAACGTTTTCGCCCAGGTGATGAAGTATATTTTTGCTATGGCGGCTTAGGCGCACACCAAGGCAATTATGCTGAATATACCGTTGTGGATGAGCGGTTTGTGGCACGTAAACCCGCGTCTATTTCCTTTGCCGAAGCAGCAGCAGCACCTTTAGTTTTAATCACAGCTTGGGAAGCTTTATACGAACGCGGACGATTAGAACCTGGGGAACGAGTTTTAATTCATGCCGGTGCTGGTGGTGTCGGACATGTAGCAATTCAATTAGCAAAACTCAAAGGTGCTACCGTTTCTACCACCGTAGGTTCTCAAGAAAAGGCTAGTTTCGCCAAACAACTAGGTGCTGACCACACAATTTTATATAAACAAACTGACTTTGTGCAGGCAGTATTAGATTGGACAAATGGCGAAGGTGTAGATTTGGCCTTTGATACCGTAGGCGGCGAAACCTTCCACAAAACCTTCCCCGCAGTCCGAGTGTATGGGGATATTGTGACGATTCTGGAACCAGATGCCAATACTGTTTGGAAAACTGCTAGACTGCGTAATCTCCGCATCGGCTTAGAATTAATGCTGACACCAGCATTGCTCGGATTAGAAGAAAGTCTCCAACATCATGCAGAAATTCTCGAACAATCTGCCACCTGGATCGATGAAGGCAAGTTAAAAATTCATGTTGGCCACAAATTTCCTTTAGAAGAAGCCGCTAAAGCTCACCAATTACTTGAAACTGGTTCTGTAACAGGTAAAATTGTTCTGCTGATTAGGAACGAATGATCGAGCTTGCATAAATTATTTTTTAAACGCAGAGGCACACAGAGGTTAAACGCAAAGGTACGCAAAGTTTTTTCTCTGCGTACCTCTGCGCTTTCCTTTGCGTTACTTTGCGTTTTATTAATTCTTCTCTTCCTCCCCCTACCCACTTGGGCAGCGCCACAACCAGAGCGCACACTTTTAACTCTAGAATTATTACAAGAACGGCTGCGTACACCGACACTCCGCGAAGGTAGTTTGACGGTGGATTTGCAGAAGATGGTGATTGATTTACGCCCAGAAAATGGTAGCTTTCGCGATGCTTTTTACCAATTACTACGTAAAGACTTGGGTACAAAACCTCTGGGTTTAGACTTGAGTTATGCTTTGATTTTAGGGGATTTTGTTGGTAGCGATTTGGGTTTAAGAACACCTTTGTATGCTCAAGCGATCGCTCCGATTTTTACTCCTAGCGAACAAGAAGAATTAGAACGTTTGCGCTTTGTTTGTTTGGAATTATTAGCCATAGCTTTACCAAACTCTAAAGATTGTCGATCGCTTTTGGCAACATCAACCCAATCAGGCGAAATTACTGTTTTTCGTGGTGCTTTGATACTGGCGCAAACTCGCTTCAATGGAGAAGTAAAGTTTTCTAATACATTCTTTCTTCAGTCTGTAGACGCACAAAACGCCACATTTGTCCAAGCTAGTAACTGGACTGAAACTAGATTTGCTCGTCCTGTTAGTTTTAGCAGTGCTAACTTTCGGCAAGCAAGCAATTTTTATAGCAGTATTTTTTTTGAAAAAGCTAATTTTAAACAAACTCAATTTCAGGAAACTATTGATTTTCAAGGTAGTATTTTTGAAAAAACTGCTAACTTTAATCAAGCAAATTTTAAACAGTTAGCTAAATTTAATAGTGTACAGTGGCAGGAAAACGTTGATTTTTCTAATGTGCGTTTTGCTAACCAATCACAGTTTAGTAAAGGTAATTTTAATCAGCTACTTTTTTTCAAAGAAGCCTCTTTTGAACAATCTGTGATATTTCGAGAAGTCGATTTTAACCAATCGGTAAATCTCCAAGGTGCGAGTATTCTTAACCAAGCAGACTTTAGCGATGCTAGATTTGCTAAAGAAGCCTTTTTAAATGTATCTGGTCTAACTTTTAATTCCAACCAAGCGAAAATTTTGGGTAATCCTGGCGAAATTGGGAAGATGTTTTATGTACCGACATTCCAAGGAAATCAAAATATTTTGCGGAATTTGGGGCAAAATTTCCGTCAGCAACAGCAAGTTGCAGATGCTAATGATTTAGAGTACACAAAACAACGATTGAGATTAATAGAATTAGGTCGCAAATTGACGGCTACAAATATTAATAGTGCAACTACTACAAGTTTGATGAAGTTGGGTTTTTCTAAAATTGAATCGGAAGCCATTACCGAACGTCGTTTAGTAAAACCATTTCGCAATACCACTGAGTTACTTACTTTAGCAGACATCAATTTAGAAACATATACTAAATTAAGCGATCGCTTAAGTGTTGGCGAACCTCTTTCAATAGGTACATGGTTACTCCAAGCTTGGAGTTGGTTAGCATTAAGTGTACTATTGTTGTTGAGTGGTTATGGTACGAACTTTTGGTTAGTATTTGGTGTTGGAGGAGTAGCGATCGCTTACTTCGGTTTGCTATTTTGGCTAGTGGATCGGTGTCGCCGTTTGCATCCGATACCAATTATTCCCACTTACTACGAAACCATTTCTATATTAATCAATTTTAGCGTTTTAGAATTCTTGAGTTTATTAGCTATCTTTCGGAATGCAGAACAACCTTGGCTAACATTGGGGTGTCTTTTAATAATTATTGTTCCCGTTCCAGTGGCTTTATTAATTCGACTTTACCAACAAGGTCGCTATCACGATTTAATGGATATTTCCTACTTTACAGAAGACGGAACATTTAGGCAATTACGATTGTTAATTGGACGTTTGCCGGTGATTCCTAGAAATCAGACATTTCGTGAAAGATATATGCCTTTGTTGTGCGATCGCCGTTGGAATTGGCTCAATTATTATGATTTTAGTCTCAATAATCTAGTGAGATTAGGATTTAACGATATTCGCTTGCGAGACGAACATTTACCAGGCATTATTTCTGCACTTGCTTGGTATCAATGGAGTTTGGGTTTAATGTATATTACCCTAGTTTTGTGGACACTCTCGCGCACAATTCCCGGGTTGAATTTGCTAATTTATTTGAAGTAATCTTGCCTGCTACAGCAAGTTTGGATTTACACCTAATAAATCTTTGCCAGGGAGAATATTTTAAGAGATAAAACTGTTTCGTTCATTCTGCTGAGAGCCAAGCTTGTAAATCAGCCATACTAGTAAAATCTAACAATGCTTCACCCAAATTTTCTAATTTTTCTAGAGAGAGAGTTTGAATACTTTCGCGCACTTGTGAAGGTAATTCTCCTACACGTTTAGTTAGTTGACGAACAATAAGCGATCGCGCTTCCGCTTCTCGTCCTTCTTCTCGTCCCTCTTCCTTAATTTCTCTGTAAACTCGCGTTTCTTTGAGTGTTATTCCTAACATCGATTTAACCTAACCAAGCCTGTAAATCAGCCATACTAGTAAAATCCAATAGTGCTTCACCCAAATTTTCTAATTGTTCTAAAGAGAGAGTTTCAATACGTTCGCGTACTTGTTGAGGTAGTTCTCCTACACGTTTAGTTAGTTGACGAACAATAAGCTGACGCTCTCCCTCTTCCTTAATTTCTCTGTAAACTCGCGTTTCTTTGAGTGTTATTCCTAACATTTGTTCAACCTCCTTTCGACTTAATTGTTCAAATTTGTACACCATTATTGTAGTCACTAACTCAATTATGGCGCTATTTGCGGTTTCAGGCTGTTCAACAGAAGAACGCTCAAGCAAATATCTGGCTTCTTGTGCTGCAAGTTGTTCTTATACAGTAGTTAACACCATCAGCGCTACCCATATCGGTAATTGGCGAATATCCCCCAATTCATCCAAATACACTCTATGTACTTGATTACTGTTAAGAAATCCTCGATGAGGTTGAATATCGGTTTGTTCAATACTGCGTGA
>JAVRCH010000031.1:0-28309 GCA_034530795.1 Nostoc sp. DedQUE12a | reverse complement strand
GATGGGGGAGTGTGGGGAGTGTGGGGAGTGTGGGGAGTGTGGGGAGTGTGGGGAGTGTGGGAAGTGTGGGGAGTGTGGGGAGTGTGGGGAGTGTGGGAAAAAGAGAATTTATGCTTCCCTTTCCTCCCACACTTCTTGCTTGCCCTTTGCCCCTTGTCCTTTGCCCAATGCCCATTAATTAAGTACTTGAATAAACTGATATTCTTTGACAGTACCGAGAATGCGGTGAGGTCTGGATAATTTAGGGGATTGATTTTTATCAGTCCAAGCATAGCTAAAAGCTGGTACTTGAGAAAATGAGACTACTCGTTTGTCGTCAATAGCAATATAGAAATCGAGCAGTACTTGGACTTTATCATCTATTTGCACAAAGTATATCGGATTCGTTTTCAAAATTGAAGCGATCGCACTTTGTTGCAGAAAAATTCTTAAAGTAGGATTATAGTCACTTAACATACCTGTGGTACCCATCGCGGCTAAAGCTAACCAACAGGGAATTAACCAACCTGCAATCCAGTAACGAGTTGTGAGAAACTTTTTACCAAAGTGATAACGACCAATCCACACTACAGGTAAAATTAACCAACCTAATCCCATAGCCAAGCCAATAATTGCATACTTGCGGATATCAGAACTACCCCAAGCAAAAATTACAATACTGGCGATGATAAGTAAAACACCGAACCCGCCAAAGCCATAACTTAGGTTTCGCGGAAGATTCTGCTTGGCAAAAAAGTTTAGTATATTTTTTTTACGTTTTTGAACAGTAGATTGAGAGGGAATTCCTACCTGGTAAATTTTGCCCAGCCAGTTTAAACCCACAGCTGCGAACAAAGCAACGAAGGGATAAAGGCAAAGACTATAGTGAGAGAAACGAGTCGTAAAAATACTAATTTCAGTAAATAAGATAATTGGAAATCCAACAAATAACAATTGGTAGCGAAAGGGGCGACGGATAGCCAAAAATAGTCCTAGAATTCCGAAAAAAGCCCAAGGAAATGCTTTGAGAGGAATATTCCATACATAGAAGAGAAAATTCGTCTGATAATTATCATTACCATTACTACTTTGATATATCACAAACTTGTACAACTCTTCAAAACTTTGATTTCCATAATGTAACCAACAAAGCCATAGCCAAATCAAAGTAGGAATTAAACCGACGAAAAACCCTAAATATAAAATGGGGTTACTCAGATGACCGTGACGCCTACGATCGCCAATTAAATAAGGCAATAAAGCTATAATTGGTATAAAAATCATAAAGCTTCTCATTAAGAAGCCTAAACTTAAACTTAAACCAGCAATAAAACTCCAAAATTGGCGTTTTCCAGGATTTAATTCCGCTTTGATAAAAGACAAAATAGCTAAAATTACCAATAAAAGTAAAGGAACATCAGGTGTACTTAAACGACAAGATTGCAACCAGAGAAATTCCACACTTAAAATTGCAGCGGCTAGCCAAGCTAATTTTTTATCCAAGATAATTTTGCCGATTTCATATAAAATCCATAAGCACAAAATTCCTGTAATCATACTAGGAAGACGCGCACTAATATCATTGATGCCAAACAGCTCATAGAAACTGGCAATTAACCAATAAGGGCCAGGAGTTTTATGATGTGCCTTTTCCCAAGGTGCTATCCAATTTCCAGAATCAAACATCAAACGTGCCCGTGAAGCATAAAGCGCTTCATCATGTGCTATTAGGCTGCTATAACCAGAATTGAATATTAATAAAGGTAGTATCCAAACTAACAAACTCAAATAGGGTGATGCTGCTAAAAGCAAGATTTTGCGCCAAATATACTGCAAGAAATGTAATTTGTAGAACATTGAAATTTATAATAAATTAATGCTGCAATGTGAACTTGTTAATAAAAAATTTCCAAGTTGGTGAAATAGATAAACTCTAAGAATTGAGAATTAATCAGGTTCAAATACGCAAACTTGAAAATTTGATAAAAATCAAGCAGGTATACAATGATTGATTTTTTTACAACTATTGTGACTCCTGACTTTGAATTCTTACCACAAACTAGTCCTGAAAGCCAGACATCAAACTTGTTTTACTTCTGAATTCTGTTAGCGCGGCGGGGCGTAGCCCATTCTGAATTCTGTCGTATGTCTTTTACTATTATTAAAATATGTTAAAGAGTGCTTGTTTAAAAATACCTGAAATTGCCCCAATTTTGGAAAAAAGTTATCTACACGAGAGACTTATGCAGTTAAGACCAAATCAACGCCTAAAATTAGACGACACAGACGATCGCTTATTCTATGCTTATCCTCGCTTCGTCACCCATGTAGATGAAGGATTTATTCAACAGCTAACGGACTTATATCGCGATCGCCTCAAACCCAACACCCGCATCTTTGATATGATGAGCAGCTGGGTCTCCCATCTGCCAGAAGACATTCAATTTTCTCATATAGAGGGACACGGACTCAACGCCGAAGAACTAGCACGCAATCCCCGCTTCAATCATTACTTTGTGCAAAATATCAACGAAAATCCCCAGCTTCCTTTGCCAAATGAAGATTTTGATGCGGTTCTCAATTGCGTATCTGTGCAATATATCCAATATCCAGAAGCAATATTTTCTGAAATTCACCGCATTCTCAAACCCGGTGGTGTCGCCATTATCAGCTTTTCTAACCGGATGTTCTTCCAAAAGGCAATTCAAGCCTGGCGGGACGCTCCAGAAGCACAACGAGTGGAATTAGTCAAGAGTTACTTCGCCGCAGTACCGGGATTTACCACCCCAGAAGTTATCGTTCAGAAATCAACAGTACCCAATTTTTTACAGTGGCTAGGCGCACCTGGAGGAGATCCTTTTTATGCTGTTATTGCTTACCGCAGTTCTAGTAGTTGAAGCAAATTTTAGAACATAAAGCGATTGTAAAACTCTGACATCAAAAGACTTTCATTGTCTATTGCCTATTGCCCATTGCCCATTGACTCTTGACCAATCATTATCAAAAAGTAAATTTTCTGAGTCAAAATCGCTAGCACCGCAGATAATTGCCTCAAAGCTCAAGTATCAGGAGAATCCAAAAATGGTTTTAAACCGTGGGCGTAGAGTTTTGGCTGCGTTACTGCTCTCAGTAATATTACTAACAACGTCCTGTACAGCAAAAACACCGGGACGTTTTGACCAGGCACAACAAGATAGCAGTCGGCAAAAAAGCGGTCAAGCAGTGGCTAAAACTGCAACTCAAGGTAGCGAATTTAACAAATTTTTCCCAGATGCTAGTGATGGTTATCAGCGCGTTTATACCCAAGAGAAAAAAGGTTTTGCTGAAGCGAAGTTGAAAAAAGGCGGTAAAGATATCGCGTTACTATCTGTTTCTGATACCAGTAGCGTACCAGCAACAGCAGCAAAGTTCTCGAAAAGCACCAAAAAAATTGGGGGTTATCCCGCAGTGGAACTAGGTAACACACAAACTGCAATTTTAGTGGGTAAATACCAAGTAAAAGTCCTTTCCCGCGATCCGTCATTTACAGCTAGCGATCGCGCAGATTGGATAGAAAAATTTAATCTCAGAGGTCTAGCTAAACTCAATTGAGCCGCATTGCCAACATCAGCATAACAAACGTGAAATAAGGAGATTTTTGTGAGCAAATCGATTGTTCAGTTAGTTGATGAATTACCAACCAGCGGCTTAACTGTTTCGCTGTTAAATTCCCTCGATTTTGTTGCTCCTGGGCAGTGGCAAAATACTGTCGGCTTTGTTAACACAATTAAGACAGTTACTCTCGAAACTGACGAAGATTTAATTCAACAAATTGGCGAACGAGCAATTTATCTATTCAACGATAAATCTCAGGGATATCAAACAGCTTTGTGGCTATATCAAACCGTCGATAATACAGATAAAGCCCTTGGTGCAGCAGCTTTAGCTAACAAAGTTGGTGAGAAAATTCCTTTGTTGGGTTTTTTAAACTCCGTCACTCCTAAACCTGACAAAGCTCAAACCATCGATTTGACATTAAAATTAGTCGCTGAATTAATAGCTTTCTGCCAAATTAATGGCATCCCTGGAGATAGTATTGGCGACTTTGTTGCCTCTTTGGGAGAATATAGCGGTGAGTCGCTCATCCGTATGGTGGCATTAGTTTGTGTTGATGGTTTGATACCTCTGGGCCCAGACTTCATTAGCAAAGCAATATCTGGGTTGAATCAAACAAATCCGCAAGAGTTAGAGAAAAACTCAACTTTCCAAAACATCAAAGATGTGATTCCAGGTAACAATGCTGGCAGTAAACTCAATTTTATCGGCGAAAGCTTTGACTCAGTTAAAGGTTGGATGAGTGGCTTAGTTGACGCCAATAATTTAACGCCACAAAAAGTTGTTCACAACTTGCAAGGTTTTGTGGATGTTGCCGATGACAAATTAGACTACCTAGCCGCTTTCCTGGATGTATCAACTAATTATTACGAACATACAGGTACGCAAACTTTGGCACGTCGCTTAATTGAACGCGCGGTGGCTGAGATTTAAGGTGATGGGGGACTGGAGACCATTGGTGTCAACTTAATCTCAAACCTATATTGGACAGGCGTTTTGCACATTCCTTACGCCCTCATCCCCTAACCCCTTCTCCCACAGGAGAAGGGGAATTAAATCTCTAGCTCTCCTCTTTCCAAGTTTAACGATCGCTGTTTGAGCATCCACATCCCTTAATTATTTTTTGTTTCTTTTATCAACTATCTTGACTTTCTTTGCTTCTTCTATCTGCCCAATATCTATATTACAGGCATGTTAAGAAAGATGTGGGTAATGGATAGCCAAAGGAGAGGGAGGCTGGGTGGGTGAAGTCTGTCGAATTCAGGTTAAGGTAGTAAGAATCGTTCGCCCCTACTTGCTAGGACTTTCCCTGCTTCTGCCCCCTGCCTCTTACTCAAGTAGGTAAATTATTTTAACTATAAAAAACCAAAAACCTGGTCGAGGTTGACCAGGTTTTATCGCGTTTACAGGTTTCAAATTGCTAAACTAATTAACTAACAGAAGGTTAATAACTAAGGTGGACTAAATAACTAGCAAACTTCGCATTTCTACGTTTTTCCGTTTTAGGATTTGGCATTGTCTTTTACAATTAGACTTTTTGCCACTTGCATATTCATCTGCTGAAGTTTACTTGGGTTGATGACAGGGGACACGAAGTCATTACCCTTTTTGTTTGGTTTTGCTTTGTTTGGTGTCCTACTATTTAAGTTATCACTAAGTTTCTGAGTTGCAACCCTGAGTTTACTAAAGTTGACGTTTTGTTAGGTTTTGCAATCTGGTAGCGGAGGCTTGATCCCTAACCCTGTTTTTCAGAGAGTTCAAGGGATCTTTCAAAGTTGGGCTTGCTAAATCAACGCGTATTGTCAAAAGTCCCACATAACTGGATTGTTATCCAAGCGATCGCTAACAATACGTCCAATAGCATCAATTTCTGCTAATTCGGCAGCAGAAAGTTGAATTTGGGCAGCTAAGGCGTTATCTTGTGCTTGTTCGGGATAACGCGCCCCGACTATAGCATTTGTTTGAGGTTGAGCAATTAACCAAGCCAAAGCTAACTGAGCAAGGCTACAATTATGGAGGAGGGCTATAGGGCGCAGTTTTTCTAGCGCTTGTTGGGCACGTTCAAAGTTTTCGCCTTGAAACAGTTTATTCGCAGCCCGGTTATCTGCTGGGTCAAATTTATGACCGGCCGCAAATTTCCCTGTCAGCAATCCCTGTGCTAGAGGCGAATAAGCAAGGATAGAAATATTGTGTTCAATACAATAAGGCTGTGCATCTTTTTCTACCTGTCTCCAAAATAGAGAATAAGGTGGTTGTAAGCTATCAATACGTCCATAATTTGCGGCTTCTGCTAACTGGGCGCGAGAAAAATTAGAAACGCCGATCGCTCGAATTTTACCTTGCTCTTTGAGGAAGTTGAGAGCGCTCATAGTTTCTTCGATAGGTACTATTTCACTATTAAAAGCGCCGGAGGGCCAATGAATTTGGTAAAGGTCGATGTAATCAGTTTTTAGGTTTGTCAGGGAACGTTCACAAGCCTCAATTACTTGTTCATACTTGAGATGGTTGGCGAAAACTTTGGTGGCATATACCACCTGATGGCGGACATCAGATAAAGCTTCAGCTACAATCTTTTCAGAATGTCCTTGACCATAAGCTTCAGCAGTATCAATTGTTGTGATACCAGCTTCAAATGCTGCTCGAATTGTTTTAATCGAGTCAGCATCCTCAATTCCCACCCACATTCTTTTACCTGCTTGCCAAGTTCCCATAAGAATGGGTGTGATTTGCACTTGGGAAGTACCTAGCGCTCGCTTTTCCATAACTGCTTCCTAACCTAATTCATTTCTCTGGACAGTTTCATACTTTATCGGTCTTAGCTTGAAATTAAATCAGAATTACAGTAGATGTGATGGAATTGACTAGAACTTTTCACGCTCTCAAAGAATGGGCAACGGCTGTAAATGCCTTGGAGACTGGCAAAACAATTATGTTGCTCCGCAAAGGCGGTATCCACGAACGAAATGGACATTTCCAGGTTGCCCACAAAGAGATTTTGCTTTACCCTACTTACGAACATCAACAAGCTTTCATGCTCAAAGCTGAGTATGCCAATGATGTCTATCCAGTAACATCAGGCTGGCATCCAGAAACAATTCGCATCGGTAGTTGGGCTGAAATTACAGATATTTTGCCAGTTAGTGACGAGTCTATTGTCAACGCCTTACTTCCCTTCCACATTTGGAACGAGCATTTTATTAGCGATCGCCTCAAATGGAAACCACGTCAACCCCTATATATTCTGCTCTTACGAACTTATAAATTACACCAAGAGCAACAAATTGCCTATTATGCTAAATACGGCGGTTGTAAATCATGGATTGATTTAGACCAAGCAATTGATTTACAAGGAGCAGAGCCAGTTTTATCTGACTTTGCATTTACTCAATTAGTAGAGACAATTCGGGGAATTGTTGGCGATAAATTGTATGCCCCATCCTTGTAAGCATCCAAATTGTGGGTGATTGCATATCAATTTTCTCTGGAATGCGATCGAGTGCGACTCTTTTGTTCGTGTTTCAATCCCTAATAGGGAGTTTAGTTAATTGCAATGTCAGCCCCTGCAAATGTACGTGAGGGAAATTCGTTTCAATCCCTAATAGGGAGTTTAGTTAATTGCAATGCTGGCATCTGAAAGGCTTGGTGTATTTGGTTTTCAAGGTGCAGTAGCGCGAATGAGAAAATCATAACACAGGAGATAGTAGTAACACCAGATGCAAATCCCTGAAACTCAGTCTCCATAAGGTGCGCGGATGGTTCACAAGTCGTATAGTCCTCAAAACCTTGTACACATTAAGATGCAGCCATTTTTTGCTTCGTTTGATTTTCTACAGCTGCCCATCCGCGCATTTGGTAACGAAATTAGTCTAATTGATGAAGATTACCACCATTAGGATAGGCGATCGCCTACCGCTTGCACAGCTTCTAACCCTCGCCTGTGCAACGTCTAACTTACCAAATCAGAAAATACCTCTTGCACAGCAGGATGCACTAATTTATGATTCTGCACATTCACACCTTTAGCTAAGGCTGGGTTAACTTCCAATGCCTTAATTCCCAAATTCGCTAACTGCACAACATAAGGTAATGTACTGTTATTAAGTGCCTGAGTTGCTGTCCAAGGTACGGCTCCTGGCATATTGGGAACGCCATAATGCACCACACCTTCTTCGATGTATACCGGATTTGTGTGAGATGTAGCATGTAAGGTTTCCACACAACCGCCTTGGTCAACAGCAACATCAACTATTACCGAACCGGGATGCATTTGTTTGACTAATTCGCGGGATACTAAGGTTGGTGCCCTACGTCCCAGAACTAAAACTGCACCGATGAGTAAGTCGGCTTCTTTAACTGCGGCTTCTATATGAGCGGAGTTGCTGTAAAGAAATTCGACTCTAGAGCCAAATAAAGTTTCTAAATAAGATAACCGTTCGACACTCACATCTAAAATTTGGACGCTAGCACCCATCCCCACGGCAATTTTAGCTGCTTCTGTGCCGACGACACCGCCACCGAGAATTACAACTTTACCTGGTTTGACTCCAGGTACACCACCCAAAAGCACACCTCTACCGCCTTGCTGACGTTCTAGAAATCTCGCTCCAAATTGTACTGCAAGGCGACCGGCAATCACGCTCATGGGAGTGAGCAAAGGTAGTTTGTTAGCGCCTGGTTGTTCTACAGTTTCGTAGGCGATCGCACAAGTGCCACAATCAATTAAATGCTCTGTTAATTGGCGATCGGCTGCTAAGTGTAAATAAGTAAATAATATTTGCCCTTTCTGCAAGAAATTATACTCAGTTTTTAATGGTTCTTTGACTTTTACTACCAACTCCCGATTCCAAGCCGCTTCTGCTGTGGGGACAATCTCTGCTCCAGCACTTGTGTAGTCATCATCTATAAATCCAGCACCATCACCTGCTTGCGTCTGAACAAAGATGCTATGACCATTTTCTCGCAGCACCCGCACACTCGAAGGACTTAAACCTACCCGAAATTCTTGATCTTTAGTTTCCTTCGGAACACCGATTTCCATATATCGCCTCTGATATTTTTTTTTGTTTAACTGTAGCCTGCTAATCTCAAGCTTGCTACCGATCTATTAGAGATAGCTGTATTAGAAATAGCGATTCTCAATCTTGAGGCTGTCAATTTAATCCAAATGGCTGCAAACTCTTACTCTTGACTATTGCTTCAGTATTTATACAATATATAAAGAATAATAACAATTTATTAAAAAGGCGGTTGCAAGCTCCCTTCTAGGAAGCTCTGGCTGAATTGTCACCTAATCTTGGCATTTAAGCATTGCGATCGCTCGTAAACTGTCAAAATCAGCTAAAGGTTAAGGAAAAGTTAATTTCTTCACCTTTGATGTCAACACCGATTAATTACTTATCATTAAAATCTCTGTAGATACCCGCGTCAGAGCGTCAATCCTAATGATAAGTCTTCAACCGAACACGACACTACACCTTGTCCAACCAATAAGCTATGTAGCTTATTAAATTGCACAGCCACTCATGCTGTTGACCGCTGAGGGTAAAGACTCAGCACTCAACACAAAAAGCTGTGCAACTTAAATGCGTCACAGCTGACTACAAAGTCTGATATGAAGTCCCGTTTGCCGAAAAGAGGTTTCTAAAAAATGACACAACCACAACCGACAATTACACCTAAACTAGACGAGCCGAAATTTGGCTTTAACGAATATGCTGAGCGGTTGAATGGTCGAGCTGCAATGATTGGCTTTGCCTTGATGTTGGTGATTGAATACGTCACCAATCAAGGGGTGCTATCATGGCTGGGTTTGAAGTAGTGCCACCAACAAGCACACAACTTCTAACCGTAGAGACATTGCATTGCAACGTCTTTATATACAAGGAGTGTCTGAAGTAGTCCCACCAACAAGCACACAAATTGTAAGCTAGTATTTAGAGGAGTTTCAACCAGCTGGAATAACCAGTTGGTTTTGACTTTCAGGATTGATAGCGAAACACTTCGCCCTCAATACTTTTATTAGATTTATTTGTAAATTGTTGCCGTAGAATGTAACCAAGAGAGGAATCCAAAAACCTATTACTGACTGAAATATCTGAAACTTGCGACTAGCACATGTAAGAAGCTTAATGAGTAGACTCCTCCCCTACCCAAGAAAGTCATAATTAAATTAGTTTATGCCTTCGATGAAAAAGGCAAAATATGGGTGAGGTATTCTTGGTCAATAATATACACAAAAGGTGAACTGGAACCAACCAACCTGTGATGAATGCTGTATTACCTCGTTTTTTGAAATCAACCTACCGCAAAGAACCACTAATCACTATATTGATTACGATGGGACTGGTAGATGCTCTGATTGGCGGATTGGATGATAGCTGGTCGTTGTTTGCTTTTGGTTTGGGGATGGCGGGGATAGCGCTAGGCTTAAAGTTGTGGCGTATCCAGCAGCGTCGTCCTCTACCAGAGGAGCCTATAGTACAACATTACTTGCCCTCTCGTTCTTCTAGTCCAACTTTACCAATGCTAAGTGTTTCTAAGAAAAAACCACCTCTTTAGGGAATACTAAGTAGAGACGCGATTAATCGCGTCTTGAGAGAGACGCAATTAACCCAAGTCTTTCCAAGAGTTATAAATGATAATTCATAACTCTAAAAAATTTGTTTGTATCTGTTTTTTTATACCTATCTCAAAAGTGAGGAAAAATAGTGAGGAGTGAGGGAAGAGGTGGGGGTAATTTGTGGCGTCGGTATATTATCCTGGCATTTATGGTGGCTGTTGCCCTTCCAGTAACGACCTGGGAAGGGTTTTATATTCATCAGGCTGATGCTGCCGTTGAATTTGCACCAAACTCCGAAACTACAAATAATTTTGCGAATTTCCAGCAACTTTACACCCTCAAAGGACATACCGGAACTGTTAAATCCCTAGCCTTTACTCCAGATAGCAGAATTCTGATCAGTGGAGGCGCGGAAAATGAAGGTATAATTCGGCTTTGGAATCCAGCAAACGGCAAAAAGTTGGGGAATGTTAGCAAAGCACACAAAACTGCCGTCGAATCTTTAGTAATGTCGCCAGATGGTCGAACTCTCGTTAGCTGTAGTACTGACAACACAATTAACCTCTGGAATCTGAAAAATTTTAAATTTAGCTTTAGCCGTTCTTTTGTCGGACATACCAGTAACGTATTATCTTTAGCCGTATCCCCAGATAGTAAAGTTTTAATTAGTGGCGCTTTAGATGGGATTCGCTTATGGGATTTGCTACAGCAGCGTCCCCTTGGTAGTTTAGTACGCTTTAACAATTTGATTTATACGGTGGCCATTAGTCCTGATGGGCAAACTTTGGCTAGCGGTGACGATAAAGGTGTGATTAAGCTGTGGAGTTTGAGTAGTGGTAAATTAATCAGTGAATCAGTAGCTCATACTAATTCTGTGACTGCCGTCGCCTTTACACCGGATGGACAAACATTAGTTAGTGCTAGCCGCGATCGCACCATTAAAGTGTGGAATGTTAATACTGGAGAATTATTCCGCACCCTTACAGGACATAATAATTGGGTAAATGCGATCGCCATTAACCCAGACGGACAAACCCTTGCTAGTGCTGGCAGAGATGGCATTAAGTTGTGGAATCTCACTTCAGGTGAGTTAATAAATACATTAAGTGGACATACAGACTGGGTAAGTGCGATCGCTTTTAGCCCAAATGGGCGAATATTAGCCAGTGGTGGATTCGATCAAAAAATCAAGATTTGGGGAATCCCTGTCAAACGTAAGTAACAATTTATTAAACTTCGATATCAAAGTTCATATCGAAAAATTTATCTTCACAGCGAGATATTACTGGCTCGAAAAACCATCCATCAATATACTAAGACAATCAATATCTCAAAATAATAATAGCGCTTACTCAACTAGAGGTAAGCGCTACTCTTTTAATCTAATTCAGGGAGAAAATATAGTTATAGCAGTCGCCACCTAGATTAGGACATAAAGTGATGGGTAACGCCGATAGCAAGAGAGTTTTAAGGCTATTATCTCTTACGTGTTGCCTGCTATCAATTCCCTGATTTTTACTATTAATTAATTACAATTTAATTCCTTAAACTGCACTACGGCGAGTTAGCAAGTTCCACAAGAAAACTGCGACAATTGCACCAAGAACTGCTACTAAAACCCCGGTTAAGCTGAGAGTTGGAGCCGCTAGAGCTAAGGTTCCCGTACTGAAGAATACACCCAGACTGCCACCAACGAAAGCACCAATAATTCCTAATAATATCGTTCCTAAGATTCCGCCGCCTTGATGACCAGGATAGATAGCCTTCGCAATAGCACCAGCAATTAAGCCTAAAACAATCCAAGCAAGAATATTCATTGTTGTTTACTTGATAAACGTTTTTCACTGACAAATACACAATAACAATCCCAACATCGATATTCACTCTCCCATGAGAACCAATTCTGAATACCCATAAGAAGGAATTGCTGTTACTTCTAATGATGAAATTTCCTAATTCCAATGGGCAATAAATTGAGAACAATCTTCTAGTACGTCTAATACTAAAGGCTGATAAATCCATTGCTTGTAATTGTCGTATAGGCATTTATCATTAGCTGTGCGCCTCTATTTTAAGAATTAAGCTAAAGTTTGAAAGCCAAATATTAATTTGATAAGGTGAAAGAGTAAATGCCTTGTAGCTGCGACCAATGTTTAAGATGTCATCAATTGGCTTGCTTCCATTTGCCACCCTTACAACGACCTTGGCACTGGCAACAATTATTTTCTATCCATCAAAAACTTTGTCACAAACACCAAGCGACGGGCGCAACACAGTTCCCCAGACAGGTTGCTTATCTGGGTATCCCGATGACACATATGGCGGTTCACGCCCAGTTACGCGCTATGAATTTGCTGCTGGCTTGAATAGATGCCTAAATCAGCTAAATCAAGTTATTCCCGCTAGGGCTGATTTAGCAACGAAGCAAGATTTAGAAATTTTGCTCAAACGACAGAGGGAATTAAACCAACAAATTCGAGAACTCAACCAGCGAGTTGATACCCTACCTGCGACAAAATAAGCATTTGACAGTAGTTGGTTTATCAAGCATTCGTTAAGCCCGTACAAAAATGGTCGGTTGTCACACACACCAGTCTGATTTTTATTAGTCAAAATATAATGGTGCAATATTATATTGCACTCTTACAAAAGCTAAATACAGAGGTAAATTATGTTTCCTTTTTGGGGTAATGCCTGTTATGGAAGCGAACCCATTTCGCACAAAGCTAGCTTAGAACGGAAATTAAAATTCTTGATTTGGATGCGAGATGATTTAGAGTCCAAGCTGGCTGGTATTAATGCTTCTATTGATACCATTCGCCAGCAAATAGAACGTTCTGATAGAGCTGCATAGAACTTAGTTCTAGCAGACATTTCTACTTAAGCTGATTGTAAATCTTTTGTGACTGCGTGCTGCACATCAGCTGCATCATTGCTGAGGCTTTTGTGCAGCGCTCTGTCACAAACTAGCGCCCAGATTTTAGACATGAAAAATATTATCTCCACTGTTTTAAAGAACTGGTTAAAACCACAAAAAAGCTCTGTTTTACTATTTGATTCAATTGCTGCCGCTAGTGACATTGCCCTTATGCTTAACGCTCAGTGGGATGGCTGCAATGGTGTGATTGTGACTAAATGTGATGAGGTAGCTGTTAACACTGCTGCTAAACTATTAGAAGCTACATGGTGTTATCAAGGCGCTTCAAAAGCTGTTTTACACAGACTAATAACTGATGAAATTTTACGCCGTTATGCAATAGGAGAAAGATATTTTGTTAATGCTAATTTGAGGTGTGCAGTACTTACATCGGTGAAACTGAGTGAAATTAACCTAAGTTATGCAAAGTTGAGTTGGGCAAATTTAAGTCAAGCTAATCTCAGTAAAGCTGATTTAACAGCGGCAGACCTCAGTCAAGCTAATTTAAGTGGAACTGACTTAAATAAGGCATACCTAATGAGGACAAACCTAAGTGAGGCAAACTTACAACAAGCTTCACTCAGAGGAGCTAATCTAAGCGGCGCTAACTTAAGTGAAGTTAATCTAACTGGTGCAGATTTAACAGGAGCTAATTTAGCACTAGCAGATTTAAGAGGGGCAAATTTTCACCTCTGTAATTTGAGCGGGGCTAATCTAACAGGTGCGAAGTTAATTGAAAGTGACTTGGCTTTTGCTAAACAATAGACCTCTTGCATAAATAATTTTTTATCGGGCTACGCCCCGCTTAGCTAACACGCAAAGGCGCAAAGACGCAAAGAAGAAGACAAAAAGAAGGAATTTTGCAAGAGCTTAATTCGGATTTTTTAAATAAGTGGAAGGTAGCAGCCAAATTAATAGCGATCGCATTTTGGAAATTAGAGCGATCGTCAGTCGGTATAATAACTCAAGTAGTTATGTTTGCACGCCAAATTCTTCTGCATCTAGTCCCCAATTTACCCAGCGAATCGCTTCACGCGCTGAGTTAATATTTGGCGGAACTCGCAAGGCGTGAATAAAGCCTGTACTTGGGCAAATCATTTTTAATAAACAAATTGGTTCTTCATCAACATCAGCATCAATTTTTAATAGTGTGTATTCAGCCCAAGTATCTAATTCAATAGCTTGTAATTCTTGGCAAATTCTAGTGTAACCAATACCCTGAATTAAGACTCGGCGTAGTTCGGCGTTTTCCTCTGATAAAAGCCATTGAGGTTGCCATTGTTGCGGGTGGATTTTGCCGTATTTTTCAGGTAAGGTTACACCGTGATAGAAGTAGAGGCTATATCCATCAATAAATTCGATGGCGGGTTCGCCTTCAGCGTGGAGGCGATTTTGATTGTCGAAACGCAAGTGAAGGGGACGATCGCAGATAATACAAATGTCATCATATGCAAACAACCAACCACATTCTTGAATTAAAGATTGAAATACTTTCCATTCCTGTTGACGATGAACAATGTTCAAAACAGAGATACAGAAATCCAAACCACTCATCAAATTTACGTAAATCTCTGATTGAAAACAGTCATAAAGTTGAATTTCAATCCACCAGTAAAAATTTTCTGACTGCTCGTTTACTTGAGCGCTAGATTTTTCAATTAAATCGTTGAATATTTCATGGTTAAGTGGATGCTCTGCCACATTATGATAAAAATAGTTGTGTAATTGCCTATGCAATTGGCTTCCAAATTGTTCATTGAGTATACTAGAAAGTTCTTGAAAGAAATGAGCGGGAAATAAGCTTCCTAAACTATTTGGTTCATTAAGGTAATTTTCTATAAATTCAGGTGATAGTCGTTTTAGCATCCAATTGCAAGCTGCATAAGGACTATCATGAAAAAATATTTCAGGCTGTTCGTAGTCGATTGCAACGTAGGCAGCTTTTACAGCTTCTGCTGCTTTTTCTTTATCAATTCGCTCAGTTGAAAGCGCAATCTTCCGCCACTTCTCCCGATAAACTGGAATCAAAGCCTCTTGCTCAGGCGTTAACTTTTCAATCAGCGACATAATGCCAACCTTCAGGCTCGTATTCTCGCTGAATTTTCACCATCCACTCACCTTGGGGAATTGAAATAGCTTTATGCTCCTCATGAGCTAGCAATGCTGATTCGGAAAAAACTCGTAAATACAGCGTGCTATCTTTTTCGTATAATTCTGCCTTGCCTTCAATAATCCGATGTTTATGACCCGTAACTTCGCCTTCTGCCAAAGTTAGATGAGGTATTTTTTGTCCTTCAATCTGCTGCACAGGCAGTAAGATAACATCACCTTGACGAATTGGTTGCATAGTCTTGCTTTCCTAATATACTTACAAACTCCACTTCGGTTTTTTTCTTAAGTTAGGTTTAATTTTGGCACAAGCTCTTAATAATTGGGCATAGGGCATTGGGGATGGGGCAAGCAGGAGGTTTGCGAGGAAGGGGAAGAGGAGGAAGCATAAATTCTCTTTTCCCCCCACACTCCCCACACTCCCCCATCTCCCCACACTCCTCCACCTCCCCACTCCCTTATTCCACTTCCGGAGTATTTTGAAAACTGTAGTCGCCAATTATGCGCTAGATAAGTTAAAGATTGAAATAGCTGGAAATTCACATCCAGCTTTCGCCTCTCTTATACTCTGGGAAGGACTACGCCTTAACTTAGGGCGGATTTTCTCCCAAGCAGGCAGTTTGTGTGAGGATTAAATCACCGCCCTAAGCGTGACGTTTTATCTTGACAATTTGCAAAAATTACCTCAATTTGACTGTTTAGCTTAGCAGCTATTCTTTTTTTTGAAATTTCCATGTCAACTCTCGTCATCGTCGAATCTCCAACCAAAGCTCGTACCATTCGCAATTACTTGCCATCAGGCTATAAGGTAGAGGCGTCTATGGGTCATGTGCGTGACTTACCGCAGTCGGCTAGTGAAATTCCCGCGGCCGTCAAAGGAGAAAAATGGGCACAGCTAGGGGTAAATGTGGACGCCGACTTTGAACCGGTATATGTTGTCCCCAAAGACAAAAAGAAAATTGTCACCCAGCTCAAAGATGCGCTCAAAGATGTAGATGAACTGATTCTGGCAACAGACGAAGACCGGGAAGGTGAAAGCATTAGTTGGCATTTATACCAATTGCTGAAGCCGAAAGTCCCAACTAAGCGGATGGTGTTTCACGAAATTACCCAAGATGCTATCAAAAAAGCGCTGAAGAACTGCCGCAATATCGATGAGCAGCTGGTTCGCGCCCAAGAAACGCGGCGGATTTTAGACCGATTGGTGGGTTATACTTTGTCTCCGCTGCTATGGAAAAAAATCGCCTGGGGATTATCTGCTGGGCGGGTGCAGTCTGTAGCGGTACGACTTTTGGTCACTAAGGAACGCCAGCGCCGCGCTTTCCACGAAGGTACTTACTGGGATTTGAAGGCTAGTTTAGAAAAGGACAAAACTCCCTTTGCTGCCCAGTTAGTGGCGCTAGGAGGAACCAAAATAGCGAATGGCGGCGATTTTGACGCTGCAACCGGACAAATTGTCGCAGGTCGCAATGTCTTGTTGCTCAACGAAGAACAAGCTGTAGCACTCAAGGAACGCCTGACTGGAAAAACTTGGAATGTCACCGACATTGAAGAACGTCCAGTGACGCGCAAACCCGCGCCACCGTTTACTACCTCAACGCTGCAACAAGAATCTAACCGGAAACTGCGCCTTTCAGCCCGCGATACGATGCGAATTGCTCAGAATTTGTACGAACAGGGGTATATTACCTATATGCGGACAGATTCGGTGCATTTGTCAGATCAGGCGATCGCAGCTGCTAGAAGTTGTGTAGAAAAACTCTACGGTCAACAATATCTCAGCCCCCAACCCCGGCAATACACCACCAAATCCAAAGGCGCACAAGAGGCGCACGAAGCAATTCGTCCAGCCGGTAGTACTTTCCGTACCCCCCAAGAAACAGGTTTGGGCGGTCGGGAACTTGCTGTCTACGATTTGATTTGGAAACGTACTGTGGCTTGCCAAATGGCTGACTCTCGGCAAACCCAAATTTCCGTGCAGTTGCAAGTCGAAGACGCTGGTTTTCGTTCTTCTGGCAAGCGCATTGAATTTCCGGGATATTTACGCGCTTACGTTGAAGGTTCAGATGACCCAGAAGCAGCGCTGGAAGACCAAGAAGTAATTTTACCTAGTCTAAAAGTAGGCGATCGCCCCAATTGTACCGAACTCGAAGCAGTTGGTCACGAAACTCAACCACCCGCTAGGTACACGGAAGCGACTTTAGTAAAAACCCTAGAAAGCGAAGGTATCGGTCGTCCCAGTACCTATGCCAGCATCATTGGCACCATCATCGACAAGGGTTATGCCCAACTGGTAAATAACGCCCTTATACCCACCTTCACTGCTTTCGCCGTCACCGACTTGCTGGAAAAACATTTCCCCGATATCGTCGATCCCAGCTTTACCTCAAAAATGGAGCAAACCCTCGACGACATCGCCACAGGTGAAGCTAAATGGCTACCTTACCTCCAGCAATTCTATTTGGGAGACAAAGGTCTGGAAACCTTAGTCAAGGAACAGGAGAGCCAAATTGATGCCACCAAAGCCAGAACTGTAGAACTGGAAAATTTGGAAGCCAAAGTCCGTATTGGTAAATATGGCCCTTACATTGAAGTTGAAAATGCTAACGGTGTTGTCACTGCTTCAATTCCCAAAGACTTGACACCAGCCGATCTCGACCCTAAACAGGTAGAAGTATTACTGCGGCAAAAAACCACAGGCCCTGACCAGGTAGGACGCCATCCCGAAACTGGCGAACCAATTTATGTGAAAATTGGCGCCTATGGGCCTTATGTCCAATTAGGTGACAAGTCCGAAGAAAACCCCAAACCGAAACAAGCCTCTCTACCCAAAGGCATCACCCCAGAAAACGTTACCCTGGAAATGGCTGTTGGTCTGTTGGCGCTACCCCGGACATTAGGAACTCATCCACTCACTGGTAGCAAAATCCAAGCAAGTTTGGGACGCTTTGGCCCTTATATCGTTCACGACCAGGGTAAGGAAGGAAAAGATTACCGCTCCCTCAAAGCTGCGGATAATGTATTGACAATTACCCTAGAACGTGCATTGGAATTGCTATCAGAGCCAAAAAAGGGACGCAGTTCCACCAACAGCAAGTCCAAGGCAGCTTTACGCGAATTGGGTATACATCCAGAAGACGAGGAACCAGTCAATATCTATGATGGGCCCTATGGCCCTTACATCAAGCACGGCAAAACTAATGCCAGTATCCCAGAGGGTGAATCGGTAGAAAATATAACACTGGCTACAGCCCTGGAATTGTTGGCAGCTAAAGCTTCCACAGCAAAATCCACTCGCAAAACCACTAAATCTACAACTTCCAAATCTAAGTCAACTCCCTCTAAGTCAACTGCAAAGTCATCGACGACAGCGACGAAAAAAAAAGCGGCAGAAGGCTAACAATTTTGAATTTGAGATTTTGGATAATCTACCGAGGTAACCTTACAAAGTTGAAAATTCTCCCTGTCCTTGCGTTTTTGCGTCTCCCCGCCAGATTTTAGCTTAATAAATTACCAGATACCCTTGACTCTTGACCCTAGATACCCATCCTTGGTAGGATGCAGTTCTGTAGGTTGCAAGTGTGATACTCTAAAAAGTATGGGAAAACACAACCCTAAATTTTAGAAGTGGCTGATGTCCCAAAAACGGGATTCTGTATGAGCTACGTTAAAAGCTAAAGGTGCAAAAATACGCGATTCCCTGCCTACTTGTTAATCAAAATTGAGGTAGTATCTCAGGAGCGATCAGTTCATGGACTATATAGAAAAGGTGCTAGAAAAGCTTAAGGAATTAGCACGCAAGCTAATTGAGAGCCTTTTAGGGCCAGAGGCTGAGCCGGAACCGGAACTGATTCCGATTCCTGTGAACGATCGCTCACGCCGTCGCTAGTAGCCCCGAAAGTGCTAAATTCGACCTTAGAACCCTTAAGTATTCTGGCACTGCACGGGCCAAACTTAAATTTGCTAGGACAGCGAGAACCTGGAATTTATGGCTCTTTGACATTAGCAGAAATTAACCGCCTGTTAGAAGAGGAAGGACTAAAATTACAGGCGAAAGTTTTTCCCTTGCAGTCAAATCATGAAGGAATTTTAGTGGATGCTATTCATGGAGCATTGGGGCAACATCAAGGAATCTTAATTAATGCAGGGGCATATACCCATACAAGTGTGGCATTGCGAGATGCGATCGCTGCTGTTAATCTACCTACAGTAGAAGTACATCTGAGTAATATTTACCGTCGAGAAGATTTCCGCCATCATTCGTACATCGCCCCAGTAGCCATCGGGCAAATCAGTGGTTTCGGCTCTCAAAGTTATTTGTTGGGCTTACAGGCGTTAGTAAATTATTTAAGAGTTAGGAGTTAGGAGTTAGGAGTTAAGAATTAATAGTAAAGTCAGGAATTAGAAATTTTTATAATTAATTCCTCACTCCTCACTTTTCACTTTTCACTCTATAATTCATGCGTTACTCTCTTATCAGTCGGTTTAGAGGTACTTTATTGGGAGCATTCCTGGGAGGAAGTTTAACCTCTGGTGGAATACAGCCTCAAAATTACCCTGATTTTGGCAGAATGGCAATTCTCGGTATCCAGAGTTTAATTAGCTTGGGTAGATTAGATTTAGATGATTGGATAGCCCGTCAGCAACAAGCTTCTCTTCATTTAGCTCCAACTGACATGATTATTGCCACACTACCAGTGGCACTTTTTTTTCACGAAAATCCAATTAAGCTACGAAAAAACTTGCTACGCGTCCTAAAAATCTGGGATGATGACCTAGTAGTCAGGGATGGAACATTAGCAGTAGGGTATGCGATCGCTCTAGCTTTGAATGAGAAACTCGACCCCCTAACCCTGATTCCCCAAACAATTTCCTTTCTTCAAGAAACGCCGACATCAATACCGAAAAAATTATTAAGAATTCAGGATTTATTAGCACAAGGGGCTGGATTAGAAAGGGTACAAGCTGAGTTTGCTGGTAAAGAAAACCTTAGTAACATTATTGCAATGGCATTTTACTGTTTTCTGAGTACATTAGAAGACTTTCGCCTTGCAGTTTTGCGAGCTACGAAAAAGGGTGATTCCAAAGTGCAAGATGCCACCCATTTAATGTCACACTCTACAGGTGCAATTACAGCTGCTTTATCAGGCGCATATAACACTACAGCAGGAATTCCTCTAAATTGGCGAGTCTTGCTTCTGGAGAAGAATTCTCCAGTATCCGAACTAACAAGTTTTGACGAAATGTTAGAATTGGCCGATGCACTCGTGGCTGTGTGGTCGGGATTGTATAATAATGTTCGCCTAGATCCTAAGGAGTTAACAGAGGAGGCATGTGCCCTTTCTAGGCTAGCTTTGCTTTCAGTTTACGCAGCTCCTCGTGTTATTAAGTTGCGTTAATGCTCTTTTGAGCAAACGACAGTGCGGATGCCAAAATTGCAATATTAAAAGTATCCTATACTAATATTTTTCGGCAAACCCTCAACTTGATTCTGTACCTAACTTCCGCAACCGTAGTTGCAATGTTAAATGCTGGTCGTCTAGCCCCTTTGTTCGCGTAGCCTTCCCCAAGGGTAGATTTTAACCATGCTGGAAAAATCAATGAACACTAACTTATCAAAGTCAGCAATTGCAGGCAGAGATAATGAAAACGACTGAGCCATTTTTGCAGTTATTGACCCAGCAATTGTCTTACTGGCGGCGATGGTACAGATTACTACGGCGTAAGAGAAAGCTACTTAAAGGCACAAGCTATAGAAGGGAACTTGTAAGAGCTGTCTTGAGAAATGTAATCTTGTTTGTCTCAAAAAGCAATGACAAAAGCGAACGCCAAAAACAAGAAAGAGCGCTAAAGTTAATGGCCAATTCAGGCAAAACCCAGAGTACTATTTATACAGTTGGTTGCAACTGGATACATGGAAAGCGTTGCTTCCTCATTTTAGCGATCGCTATAGTCTCTCTCACAGGCGTAATCGGTAATAGGTTATACAATCAAACTCAAATACAAATAGGCAATCCCGCACCACAAACAATTAAAGCGCCTTATACAGATAGCATTGAAGATAAGAAAAAAACAGACGCTGAACGCAAAGCCGCCAGTAAAGGTTTTATATCAGTGTTGATGATTGATGCACAAATCAATCAAAAAATTGATGAAGATTTACAACAACTTCTGGATGATGGTAATGAAATTCGTGTCATTGCAGGAGCGTTTCCTTTTTTTGATACTACAGTTTTGTCTCGATCTAGCCAGCGTTACCTTCGTTCTTGCTCTAACCCAGAATGGCAAGCAGTAGTAGTGGCTCTAGAAAATCATCGAAACCAGCATCAAAAAATAACAGGACAAACCGCCGCTTCATTGCGTCCATTATCTATAGCTGCACCTAATCAAGTACCAGCCAAACATAATTCCCAGAATACCGAAGTCGGGTCAGATGAGACAAAGCCTGGTGATTTTTATCAAAATATTGACTTTACTCAAGCAATAAAAGAACTAGAAGCTTACCAACTGACAAATTCTGAGAAAAGCTTTTCCTCACTAATTGCCCAAATTTCTCAAGCACGCCAAAAATACACTCAAGCTACTGCCAAACTTTTACAGTTAGAGAGTCTTAGTCCAGAAACAATATACGAGGAATCTCTGCTACTAGACTTGTCGGATCTGGAGTGGGAAAATACACAATTGGGAATCCATCAGAGTGCAGAGCGGATTCTCACTCAAGGCATACCCCAAGGATTGCCACAAAATATTTTACAAGATGCGGTCAGCTTACAAATCCAAACCTTTGTACCAAAAGACGCCGAACCTTTAGCAAGCAAAGTTTTATTAGCTGTACTTCAGCCAAATCTGCAAAAAGATGAAGAAAAAACCAGAGAAAAAGCTCAAAAAGCTGCTGCTGGGGTGTCACCTGTGATGGTGAATGTGCAGCGTGGTGAGGTGATTGTCAAACAAGGAGAGCAGATTAGTGCATGGGATTTTGAAGTATTGCAACATTATCACCTGATTCGCCGCCAGATTAAGTGGGTGGAATTAGTGAAGTTAGGATGCATTATTACTGTCGCCATTGGCATTTTTGTTTGGGTAGAACGACATATTGATTGCGAATTGCGACAACGCGATCGCCTATTGGTGTTACTCCTCACCCTGAGTGTACCAGGAGTAATCGTCATGGGATTGCCCTACACTACCTGGAGTGCCCTTGGTTTATTGTTGGGAAGTTTCTACGGCCCGACTTTGGGGTTGACAGTTGTGGGACTACTGTCGCCAATATTAGCGATCGGCTTGGATATGAGCAAAGCTGCGCTTTTAGCTGGTGTAGGCGGAGGAATATTAGGTAGTTGCATCGCCCAAAGATTGCGATCGCGTGAGGAATTGGCTCTATTGGGTGTGGCCATCGCTTTGACTCAAGGCGGTATTTACCTGATTGTAAAAGTCTTGAGTGGCCAAGTATTTGGTTCAACTTGGTATATCGTCCTCCGAGAAGCAGGGTTATTTGCTTCATCTGGCTTTGTTTGGAGTGTCATCGCTTTAGGTTTGAGTCCTTATCTAGAAAGATTTTTTGATTTAGTCACTCCCATCCGCCTAGCAGAGTTGGCGAACCCGAACCGTCCCTTATTGAAAAGACTCGCTACTGAAACTCCCGGAACTTTTCAACATACCCTGTTTGTGGCTACTCTTGCTGAAGCTGCTGCCAAACAATTAGGATGTAATGTTGAATTAGTTAGGGCTGGTGCACTATACCATGATATTGGAAAAATGCACGACCCCCTGGGATTTATTGAAAATCAAATGGGGGGGCCGAATAAACACGATACAGAAATTAAAGACCCTTGGAAGAGTGCAGAAATTATCAAAAAGCACGTAAGTGAAGGGTTGGTGATGGCGCGTAAACACCTTTTGCCCACAGCAATTCAAGCCTTCATTCCAGAACATCAGGGAACAATGCTGATTGCTTATTTTTATCACCAAGCCCAGCAAATGGCTCAAGAAGATGCAAGTTTAACGGTAAACGAAGCAGATTTTCGCTATGACGGGCCGATTCCCCAGTCACGGGAAACAGGAATTGTAATGCTGGCGGATGCTTGCGAAGCCGCGCTGCGATCGCTCGAAGCATCAGCCAAACGTCCTGTACCCCTAAAGGGAAGCAAGGTAGGCGCAAAGTCTGGTGAGGCACAAAAAGAGCGATCGCCCAAAGATGTCTCTATTGAACAAGCTTTAACAATGCTGAACAACATTTTGCGTGCCAGATGGCAAGACAATCAACTCATAGATTCAGGGCTAACACGGGAAGAAATGTCACAAATTGCCCAGATATTTGTGGATGTTTGGCAGCAATTTAATCACAAGCGCATTGCTTATCCTAAGTTGAAGGCTAGTACCACCGTGCGGAATTCGTAATGCAATGTCTACGACAGGCTACGTCTACACGTCTGGTGATAATGTTGTAACAGCTTTTTTGCGGGTGCTGTCGCCTTCCTGTTTATTACTGCGATCGCTTCACAGCCACCAAAATAAATGCGATCGCTTCTTGTGTATGTTCCTCCACCATTTCTGGACTGAGGCGATCGATATCTGGCGCTAAATGTTTCCAGTTTTCATGCACTGTGAAGTAAAACAGACAAACACTCAAAATATGAGTCAATGCCAGAAATGGCTTGAGCGGACGAAAACATCCTTCTGCCATACCTCTGTCTAAGACCTTAAGTAAGTGTTCGTGAAGATTCAAAACATTGCATTCCCTAAAATAAGCTCCTTGATTTTGACAAGCTTCTTGAAACCACAGCATTTGGCGTTGGGGGTTTTTAGCTTCATTTGAAATGGCAATGCGAATAATCTGCTTAAGAGCTTCTTCTGGGGACAAAGTATCAAAGTTTAATCTCCCAAGGATAGCTTGCACCTCATCCACTGGACGTTGCAAAACGGCTTTATACAAGTTCTCTTTGTTCTCAAAATAGTAATGAAGCGTTGAGGTTGTTACCTTAGCGCGAGCGGCGATCGCACTCATCCGCGCACCTTTTAAGCCATCTCGTGAAAATTCTTGCTCTGCGGCATCCAATATTTGCTGCTGTGTCACTTCAGCATCTCGAAACTGGCGGACTGATTTAGCAACTCGTTTACTCGATCGAACCACAGTATCTTGATTCATAGTTTGCCCTTCTATCCTACCAAATAGCCACTTCAACTGAAGATATTCAATCTTTGAATTGACGCAGCCACAAGTCATTGATAAACTTACTAATTAATCAGTAAGTTATTTTAGGCAATTATGAAGCAATTGCAAGGCGCACCGTGGCTTTTGGCACACCGTTCAATGCTAAAACCCAATAAACCCATGAAATTTTCTCTATTGGGTAATGATTACGTTCTTTGGCAAAACACTCATGGAGAGATTAGTGCCTTACCCAATGCTTGCCCTCACATGGGCGCAATGCTGTCAGAGGGATGGTGTGTAACAAAACCTGATGGTAGTAGCGTAATTGCCTGCCCCTTCCATGCGTTGGAATTTGACCATTTGGGTTGTACAGTCCTACCAGGTTCTAATAAACAAACTAAATCGTTAATACAGCCGCTAGAGTTGATTATCCAAGGTGATTTTATTTGGTCTTATGGAGGGTATGAACCAAAGATTCCGATCCCAACGATCGTCAATGAGATTGCAGCAGAATATCAGTTTGTTGGAGTTACGGGTGAGCGCAGCATTCAAACTGATATTTTAAGCTTATTGCTGAATATGCACGACTACAACCATCAAAATGGCACACATCGAGAATTATTTGAGATTGAAGAAGTTCTAGTGAAGCAGTTCATCGACGAAGGATTACATTCTCATGCTTACTTATCGCAATCCAGAAAACGTCCTACATTGCGTAACATTTTGAAAAATCCCGGTCAGATGGCGATGCCAAAAGTCTTGGAAGCTCATCTAGAAAACTTCTTTCCATTCATGGGATTAATGCACGGTAAGAATAAGCTGCTAACCCTGAAAGAATGCCACTTCTATCTGCCAGAAGCCGATCGTCAATCTCGTGTGTTTGTGTTGATCTATATTAAGGCGCATTCTCCAATTGCACACTTGATCAAAAACAATCTGCTGAAATTGATTGATGTGGTTGTAGAGCAAGACGCAAAGATTTTAAGTAAGATTTACACTAATAGACCGCAGAGAATTAAGTTAAATAATGAAGTGGGAATGGATTGGGTACGGCGAAATTTTGAAAACTTTCCAATGGTCGCCGAACCAAATCTATCCCGATTGTCTACCCACGATTAACTCTAACGTTACCCAGTAATGTCTTGCTTTGTCCAAGAAATTAGTTTAGGGAATAATTATTAAGGACTAGAAACTAATATCTGGTTGCTAAGAAAAATTTTCTCAATGCCCTATTTCTCAATGCGCCGCACAGCAGCCAAAATAAAATTAACTGCTGCTTGGGTATGCTGCTCAATCATTTCTGGGCTTAGCAGTTCCAAATCCGGTCTAGTATGTTTGATGTTTTCATAAGCGTTGAAGTATAAATTACAAACGCCAATAATATGCAGGGTGGTGAGGAATGGATCGAGTTGACGAAAACAACCCTCTGCCATCCCCCGTTCTAAAATCTCGATGAGATAGGCAAAATTTTCTTGCCAATTCCCCTGTTTAAAATACTTTCCCTGATTTTGGTTGGCTTCTTGAAACCAAAGCATACCTCGGTGTGGGTGAGCTGCTTCGTAGGCGATCGCTTCTTTTACAAGCAGTTTCAAAGCCTCCTCTGGCGGTAACTTATCGAGATTTAGCTGCTTAAACCCTTCGTGCATTTCCACTGCTGGGCGTTGCAACACAGCTTGATATAGTCCTTCCTTGCTCTGGAAGTAGTAGTAAATCATTGCTGTGGTGACGCCTGCACCTTTGGCGATCGCCTCTGTCCGCGCTCCACTCAGCCCATTTCTCGCAAACTCCGCTTCCGCCGCATCGAGAATCTGCTTTTTCGTCGCCTCTGCATCCCGCATCTGGCGAGGTTTTTTATCTGAAAGTTTTGATTGTGTTGAACGACCCACAGTACTCCATCAGTTTAACGAAAATATCTTAACTAAAAAATTAGTTAGTAGTTGACACACAAGACGAACTTTATTAAATTAATGATTATTAACTAATTTTTTAGTTAATTTATCTTTTGGACAATCTAGCCATGCACTAGTCGAAGTTAGCCGGGCAATGCTCGGTACTACTTCGTCTGTTAACAAGCAAGCTTTAATTATCCCAATCGACATTCATTCATAGCAATGTAAGACAGGGAATAGCATAATTTTTAACTTTGAAAATTAACTCCTGACTATTCAATTCTCTGTTGATAAATAATTTGACAATATTTTGGAGGAAAAATGCAACCAATTTTACCTGGTGCGCCTTGGTTAATCGCGCACAAATCTACATTAAAAGTAAATAAACCTCATAAAATCACTTTAAATGGACAGGATTATGTTATTTGGCAAAATCAAAAAGGCGAAGTGTTTGCCCTTGATAATATCTGCCCGCATATGCAAGCACCTTTATCATCTGGATGGGTTTGTCAACAAAGAGATACTATTACTTGCCCTTTTCATGCACTAGAATTTGATGGACAAGGCAGACTTTATGAGGCTGAGAAAAAAGACACTCAGCCAATTACTCAACCATTAGAGCTAATTATTAGTAACGATTGCATCTGGACATACGGCGGATTTGAACCAAGATTACCTATCCCAGATTTGCATCAAAGGATTGTAGATGAATACGAGTTCCTTGGAGTAACTGGTGAAAAAAGTATTCACGGTGATTTTTTGAGCAATCTAATGGTGAACTACGATTACAATCATCAAAATGGTACTCATAAAGAGCTATTTAAAATCACATATTGCCATGTAAGCTCTTTTGAAGAAAAAGGATATTATGCAACAGTCAAACAAGATTTGAAGAGAGCCAAAAACACGCTAGGAGAAATTATTCAAAATCCCGTTTTAGGCATCTTTCCTCAAACCCTAACTAACACACTCGAATATGCTTTTCCTTCCACTACAGCTTTTTTTGCAAAAACGCCTATTGGTGATATTGCTCAAATTCACATTCTCTACCCAGAAACAGAAAAAAGAACTAAGACCTTTATTTTGATGTATGCTAAAGTAAATAATCCGTTGATGAAATTTTTCTTTAAGAACTCAGTTTTACAAGCAGCGGCCACAGTCATAGAACAGGATACAGGTGCAGTCGAAAGTTTGTATCCCCGGCAAAAACCAAAAATTAGATTGCCAAATGAAGAGGTTATGTTTTACGCTGAAAAACTCTACCGTAATTGGTAATTCTGTTTTGAACTGTGATTGATTATTCTTTTTAGAACTTAGCCATTTGCTAACCACTATATACAAATCATAGTGAATTGGTTTTAAGTTCTAAGTTTTCACTATTGAGTACTGGATTATTAACAAGTTTCAATAAAAACCCCTGGTAGTTAACCAGGGGTAATGCAAGTCAGTACTTTTCGCATGGAATGTATCCTACTTCAATACCATAGCAAGCCTCTAATTTGGAGATCTGCCATTTTGCCAAACAAAAAAGCCCCCAGTGGTAAGCTGAGGGTTAATTTTTTGGAATAGCGGTAATCTACAAAGTTATTATTCCCAGGTAAGTAGGCGATCGAACCAAAATACAACTAAAAACTTCCATGTATATAGGTAGCTGCGGCATATTTTAAGCTTCGTTGCTTACCTTTCAATAAGTAAAACTAATGATTAAAACTAGTTTTCTAAAAGTCCCAACACTTGATTAAATTTTGTAAAGCAGTGTAAAGTACTCTCACAGGCGAAAACAAAACCGCCTGATTCATACATAAATTCAACCGCACTTATAAAACCATGACAGCAACCATTCAACGTCGCGAAAGCGCCAACGTATGGGAGCGGTTCTGCAACTGGGTAACCAGCACCAACAACCGCCTCTACATCGGCTGGTTCGGCGTATTAATGATCCCCACCTTGCTAGCCGCCACCGCTTGTTTCGTAATCGCCTTCATCGCAGCACCTCCAGTAGACATCGATGGTATCCGCGAACCAGTAGCAGGTTCCTTACTCTACGGAAACAACATCATCTCTGGTGCAGTAGTACCTTCCTCCAACGCAATTGGTTTACACTTCTACCC
>JAVRCH010000030.1:0-5962 GCA_034530795.1 Nostoc sp. DedQUE12a | reverse complement strand
TGCTACGGCTTGGAGATGTTTCTGGAGTTTTTTCTGATTGGCTGGTTTCATTGTTGAGTAAGGATTGATTCCTTCCTCTATTTTCATTGATTTTGCCACCACTCACTAGTTCATATGTTCTAACAAAGTTGACATGCTCCCAACTAAACTTGCGCTCCAATACTATTTTACCTAAATGTTGAGGGCGCAAACAAGTAGCCAAAAACTGAGCGGGCAACTTGATTTTGTTGAGTAACTTCTAAGCTATTGGCTTGTTCTCTAGCAAAAATTACCTCTTGCATCAGCTTATCTACTCGCCGCAGTAATTCATTCTGTCTGGCTTGGGAAATTGCACCAGAAAATTTGACCGTTCGCCAAGTTCCTTCTGGCACATCTTCAGAAGATTCTTTCACCTGTGCAGGATGCTCTTTTGTCGCTTCATACAGCACCACCGGCTTAACAATCTTTTTAGTCTTAGTGGTGTATTTTGGTTCCGTAGCAAAGCATTCTTGTTGTCGATCGTAAACCCAAGATTCGCTAGTATCCAAAACGGGCAGTGTTGATATAAACGTTTTGATATCAGCTAATTGCTTTTCTAAAAATAGCAGATAAGAAACTGGTACTTCTCGTAAAATTGTAGTTCCGTCTACCACTATATCTGCTTTGGCTTGGGCATTAGCCCAATCTTGTGTGGCACATAAGTTAAATAATTCTGTACAAGCTTGCTCAAATTGAGTCAGCAAATCCTCTGCTTTCATTTGCAGTGTCTGATTTTCTGGAGGATATACGAAGCCATCTTCTGCTACTGGTTGAAATGTCCGCGAAATTCCCTGAAACATCGTGATTTTTTGAATCAAATGATAAACACTTGTTTTTGCTTTTGTGCTGTTAGCTTTAACGGTTTGTAATACTGCTATGACTTGATTAAGTTTCAATTTTCACCCTCCAAGAAATGAATTAATTATAGGCAATAGGCAATAGGCAATAGATTTTTCAAGAATTATTTAGGGCTGCTATATGTACCAATAACTATTCGTCTTTTGGTAAAGCATTATCAATTGGTTGTTCTCGATCGCTAGGTGGAGTTTCTGTTGACCAAGGATCGTCTACTTGAGGAAATTTAGAACTGATGACAAACTCAGTTTCTTGCAGATGGTGATTTCCCCATTCATCTAAAACATCTTTAATCAAAACTTCTTGTACCCAAATCTTAGCGACAACAGTTAAAGGTAGTGCGAGGAATAATCCTAAAAATCCAAAAAAAGTGACGAAAAATAATTGAGAAATTAAGGTGACAGCTGGTAGCAATGAGACTTGATGCGCCATCACAACGGGTGTGATGAAATTGCTCTCAACCTGTTGAATGATGGAGTAGAGAATCAAAACAGCGATCGCTTTCCAAGGTTCGTCTAACAAAGCGATGGCCATTGCTGGTACTACACTTAGCGTCGGGCCAAGGTTGGGAATTAAGTTCAAAAATCCTGCCAAAACTGCTAAAGCGAGTGCTGCTTTGATACCCAAAATAGATAAGCCAATTACACTCATTAATCCCACTACACCCATAGCAATCACAGCACCTGTTACCCAGCCCCCCAAAGAAATTTCGCACTTACTTAAAATCCCTTCCACTCGTCGCCGATAAAATGAGGGAAAAAGTCGCACAAAAACTTTCCGGTAAGCTACGGGATCGGCTAACAACATTCCTGTTAAAACTAGCACTAGTAAAACCTTGATCAGAACTTCCAAGGAACCAGAGACAAAAGCAAAGGAATTTCCTAGTAGCCGATTGACAAAAGGCTGTGCTTGTTGAGTGAGACTATTGAGATCTGGAACGTAGGGAACCAACTCACCAGGAATCCTGGTTCGGAGTGCGTCCAGCCAACTATTAAAGCGTCCAAATCCTTGAGGAACCCGATAGGTTAATTCTTGAAACTGCTGTGCAAAAGGTGGCACAATTAGCAAGAAAAAACCCACGATTACTGCAAAAAAGATAGCCACAGACAATAAGACGGCTAATCCACGCTTCATACCTGAGCGTTGGAAGCGTTTCGCTAGCCGATTTAAGGTGGTGGCTAAGACAACTGCGGCAAACATCAGTAAAAGTACTTCCCGAATTTGCCACAAAATGTATAGAGAAAGAACGATCGCAATTAAACCGATCCATTGACCCAAGTTCACAGGCTGACTCCCAGCAGTTGGTGAGATGCAATTTTGTTGTAATTCAGCTAGGTTAGCTGATTTTAATCACTTGTGCCTAGATAACTGAAGTTAACTTTGTTTGTATGCTTGGAATCGCCACAGTAGAGCGATGCCCACGATGGCGATCGGTAATAAAACTATAATTAAGGCATTAGTTGTTGTTGCCGAAATTGATAAATATGGAGCAACGTACTTTATTAACACCGATATCAAAGCCGAAAGTAGAAGTAATTTGAGAACAAATCCTAGCTGATTTTCCATAACAGTACGGTAATACACATTTTTCTGTTGGGTGTACGCGAATTTGGACTGCGCTATCTAGTTTCTAAAATAGAAACCAATAGATAGATTAGCTGTAGCGCATCTAACGCAGCACATTTTTTGATAGTTGACTGTTAATTGTCAACAAACTTTATCAGTCGTTGTGCAATTTCAAAGTGTAATAGCCTAGTAAATAGATAAAAGTCTTTCCTACCTACATTTTTCACCTATAACTGTCAATATTCCTAGCAGCTTAATTACTACTTAAGCATTTGTTGAAGGAATCGATATAGCATCTGGAAATGTGTTTGTGTGTGATATGACACAATTATAAATTTTCTCATCTTATGATTTACCTACCAGTTTCATTACTGCTATTTCTTTTGTTGTTACTACTACTACCATTCATTTGGTTTGCTGTGGCAGTAGATGTGGTGGAAATCGCAGTAGCCAAGCTGGGATTTTCTTCCAACATCGCTTTTTTATTGCTGGTGCTAGTAATTTTCACAAGCACTATCAATATACCTCTATACCGCCTAGCCGCTCCAGTTCATCTGGCAGATGATTTTGCGAGGCTATGGTTAAAAGAATTTTGGGGTATTCCTTTAAGGAGAGTTGAGCGTTCTACCGTGGTAGCACTGAATGTAGGTGGTGGCTTAATTCCCGTGTTGTTGGCACTTTACCAATTTGCTCATGCAAATGCTCTCTTCATTTTGTTTGTAACTGCGATCGTCACCGTCGTTAGCTATTATGCAGCGCGGGTGGTGCCAGGAATAGGTATTCAAATGAATCCTTTATTGGCTCCCTTGACTGCTGCTTTGTCTGCAATGTTAATCGCTGTACCCCATGCTGCTCCCGTGGCCTTTGCTGGTGGTGTGCTGGGAACCTTAATTGGTGCTGATTTACTACATCTAAAAGATATTCAATCTATGAGTGCAGGAGTACTCAGCATCGGTGGTGCTGGTGTATTTGATGGCATTGCTTTATGTGGATTATTTGCTCTGTTACTAAGCTAGTGAGGAGTTAGAAGTTAAGAGTTAGGAGTTAGAAATTCAAAGTCAAAACTCATAACTCAACACTCATAACTCAACACTTATAACTTAATTGAGGGTAATCAAAATGCCTGTTGAAACTAATAACAAAAGACCCATGAAACCGCCCAAAGCCCGGCAGTTTGGTGGCAGTTTTTTCATTTTATTAAGCCTGTTGTTACTGCTGAACTTTATTGTTCCCAGTTTTTTTATGTCGCGATCGCCCCAGATTCCATATAGCACATTTTTGGCTGAGGTGGAAGCGGGGAAGGTAGATCGAGCGATTATCAGTGGCGATCGCATTGAATATACCATCAAAACTCAAACTCCCGATGGCAAATTCACCGAACAAGTCTTCATCACCACCCCGGTAGGTATCGATCTAGATTTGCCAAAAATTCTCCGCGAGCATCATGTCCAGTTTGCAGCACCACCGCCAAACCAAAATGCCTGGATTGCTACTTTACTGAGTTGGATTGCACCACCGTTAATTTTCTTTGGGATTTGGGGCTTTTTAATGAGTCGCCAAGGAGGCCCGGCTGCACTCACGGTGGGTAAAAGTAGAGCTAGGATTTATTCGGAAGGTAGCACTGGCGTTAAATTTACTGATGTGGCTGGTGTAGATGAAGCCAAGGCGGAATTAGAAGAAATTGTTGATTTTCTGAAAAACGCCAGTAAATACACCGCATTAGGGGCAAAGATTCCCAAAGGTGTGCTGTTGGTAGGGCCTCCGGGTACTGGTAAAACATTACTAGCAAAAGCGATCGCTGGTGAAGCTGCTGTTCCTTTTTTCAGTATTTCTGGTTCCGAATTTATCGAACTGTTTGTTGGTGTCGGTGCTGCACGCGTCCGCGATTTGTTTGAACAAGCCAAAGAACAAGCTCCCTGTATTGTCTTTATCGACGAGTTAGACGCACTCGGTAAATCTCGCGGTGGTGCTGGGCCAATTATGGGGGGAAATGATGAACGGGAACAAACCCTTAACCAGTTACTCAGCGAGATGGACGGCTTTGATACCAACACAGGCGTGATTATCATCGCCGCCACCAACCGTCCAGAAATTCTCGATCCGGCTTTACGCCGTCCTGGTCGATTTGATCGTCAAGTTGTTGTCGATCGCCCTGATAAAATTGGTCGAGAAGCAATTCTCAAAGTCCACGCTAGAAACGTCAAATTGGTTGATGATGTCGATTTGAGTACCATTGCCATCAGGACTCCTGGCTTTGCTGGCGCAGATTTAGCCAACCTTGTAAATGAAGCTGCACTCTTAGCTGCACGGCGAAATAGCCAAGCAGTAACGATGGCAGATTTCAACGAAGGGATCGAACGTCTAATTGCTGGCTTAGAAAAACGCTCCCGCGTGTTGAATGAAACTGAGAAAAAGACCGTAGCTTATCACGAAGTTGGTCACGCTATTATCGGTGCCCTGATGCCTGGTGCGGGTAAAGTTGAAAAAATCTCCGTTGTTCCTCGTGGTGTCGGTGCTTTGGGTTACACAATTCAGATGCCGGAAGAAGACCGTTTCTTGATGCTGGAAGACGAAATTCGCGGTCGTATTGCTACTCTTTTAGGTGGACGTTCTGCCGAAGAAATCGTTTTTGGCAAAGTTTCCACTGGTGCTGCTGACGACATCCAAAAAGCGACTGAGTTAGCCGAACGTGCTATTACTCTTTATGGAATGAGCGATGAACTTGGCCCAGTGGCGTTTGAGAAAATTCAACAGCAGTTTCTCGAAGGTTATGCCAACCCACGCCGTGCTATTAGTCCCAAAGTGGCTGAGGAAATCGATCGCGAAGTGAAGCAAACATTGGATAATGCTCACCATATCGCTTTGACTATTTTGCAACATAACCGCGAGTTATTAGAGCGAACCGCAGAAGAACTATTGCAAAAAGAAATTTTGGAAGGTTTGGAATTGCGGGAATATATTAGCCAAGCAAAATTGCCGACGGAGGTACAAGAATGGTTGCGGACGGGTAAGGTATCGCAAGATAAGCCATTGTTGCAAACACTGTTGGTTTGAAACTTCGGGCACGAAGCGCAGAAAGTTTGTTTAGATTTGTTAATTAAGAAGCGTAGGCTACGTAATACCTACGCTTTTTTGATGGGGAGTTATTAACTATACGCTGGCAAACGCCTGTTCTTGTTTCACGTTTAGGGACTTCCAAATAAAAAAATATCCAATTAACTCTTGTGGGGCGGGCAAGATGCCATTGGTGTAAACTTAAGCTCGAACGCTTATCCCATAAGTGTTTCACCCCACCCCCAACCCCTCCCCGATGCCTTGGGGAGCAGGGTGGTTTCATACAACCGTAGAAAAATGAAAATACTAATAAAGGTATTTAAGCATCTATGGTTGTACAAGTATGAATTTGATAGAGCAATTACAACAAATCCCAGACTATCGTCACATTAAAGGACTTAGACATGAGTTGTGGTTGGTGTTGTTGCTGATACTATTAGGAGCGATGACAGGATATTGGGGATACAGA
>JAVRCH010000029.1:0-27376 GCA_034530795.1 Nostoc sp. DedQUE12a | reverse complement strand
GCATTATCCAGTAGTTTTTGTGATTGCGTCGTCGTTCCTCCTCGCTGCGGACAAGGTTTGGGAGCGATGGCACAACAAGATAGCTAGGCGACGAAACCAAGTGTTAGGTAGGATTTCAAGACTTGTGTGTACACCGTAGCCTTCAAGGAGAGGGGCTGGGGGTGAGGTCAAAATCCTATACATCGAATTCACGTTGTTTTATAAGCTAAATCTTTGAGCCTAAGCCAGACTAAAATAGCACAGGCAATATGGTTTCTTTGAATACGACCTTTGCGGCATTGACATGATTCAACACCAGTCAATTGTTTTAATTCTCGATGAAACTCCTCAACCCTGAAATGGCGAATCGCTCTGTGCCAGTTGCCTAAGTCCTGTTCAAATTCGATTGCCTGAACAAATTACGTATAGCCGAAAATAACAAAGAGATAACAGACAAATAATCTTTGCCTATTGCCTACAATCCAAATTCTGCTGCCAATATTTATAAGCGGCGTAGGCCATAGTCACAACCCCTGTGAGAATAGCAGACTCATCAACTTCAAATTGGGGATGGTGTAATGGGTGGTTAATGATTCTTTCTTTGTAGCCTACACCCAAGCGAAACATTGAACCGGGGACGCGTTCTAAATATATAGAAAAATCTTCGGCACCAAGGGACGGTTCGGGTAAGACTTGAACGCGATCGCTACTCCAAGCTTCTTCTGCGGCTGATTGTAACAATTGTGTCAAAGCATAATCATTTTGGACGCTAGGTACACCCTGACGATAATTGACTTGATAGCTTGCCCCATAAGCACGGCAGACGCTAGCTACAATATTTTCGATCCAATTTGGCAGATGAGCGCGGGTTTCAGGATGAAGCGATCGCACTGTTCCTAATAACTGTACTTTATCAGCAATCACATTGGCCGCCCTGCCACCATTAATTTTACCAATGCTCAACACTACAGGACGCAAGGGATTTTGTGTGCGGCTGATGGCTTGTTGCAATGCAGTAATTACTTGAGCTGCAACCCAAATGGCATCAATCGCCTCATGGGGACGCGCCCCATGTCCAGATTCACCAACAATCAAAATTTCTAAATCATCAGCAGCAGCAGTCAAGGCCCCATACCGCACCCCAATGGAACCCGCGGGTATAGAAGGGAAAACATGAACCCCTAATATAGCTGAGACGTTTTCCATTGCCCCATCTTTCACCATCCAGCTTGCCCCTTGGGCAATTTCCTCGGCTGGCTGAAATAAAAACCGCACTTTACCACCCAATTCTTCTGCTATTTGGGCAAGTATCATTGCCGTTCCTAATCCTACTGTGGTGTGGACATCGTGACCGCAAGCGTGCATCACACCAGCTGCGCGAGAGGCATATTCCAAATCAGTGCCCTCTTGAATTGGCAAAGCATCCATATCGGTGCGAATTGCCAATAAACCATCGCTTTGACTAGTGTTTTGCAGTTCTCCGATAACGCCTGTTTTACCGACTCCTTCCTGCACGTGCAAACCACTAGAAGACAAAACACCAGCTACAAAGGCAGCTGTTTGGTACTCCTGACCGCTGAGTTCGGGGTGGGAGTGAATGTGGCGGCGAATTTCAATTAAGCGAGGCGCTAGTTTTGCTGCTAAGTCTTTAATACGAGTAAGCATCGATATCAATTAATCTACAGGCTTGCTTCCATGATAAGGAACTGTTAACAAACAAAGCCGAAAATAAAGGTTTTTGGGAATTAGGAACTAGAAATTGTTTTCCTAATACCTAATACCCAACACCCAATACCCTATCGCCAATCTTCCCAGTTTTGGTTAAAAATGGATGTATCCGGGAAGGCAGTCGGGTTACCATTTTTTTGCAACAAGCGTTTGAGTGCTTCGAGCTGTGGTTCTGGTTTAGGTAAGTCATCGACTAGTTGATAAGGTGCGATCGCATTTTTAATCGCAAAGCTAGCAACAGTTCCCGCAGCCGCGCCAGCCGACCATTCAAAGGAATGTACTCGATAAGCAGCGGCGGCAATATGGCTAGTACCAATACTTTTACCTCCTACCAGCAAATTGTCAATTTTCTGGGGAATCATCGCTCTCAGGGCGATTTGGAAGGGATAAGCTTGACCGGCACCGCGTCTTTCGCCTGCACGTTCTGTGTTCCCAGGGGCTTCTGGGGGACTGTTGGTCATACAAGGATGGAAATCTATGGCGTAGTGACCAATACCCACAGCGTCGGGGAAGATAGTAGAACGAGTCCGGCGCATTACTTTGTCTGGTGAAATCTCACCCGCAATTACAGATGTCGCTTCTAACCCTGCAAGTGCGGCTGTTAATTGGCGATACATATCTGCTGGCAGAGTTTTGCGATAATATTCGTCATTGTAATTTCGGCGAGAAATATCAATTTCCCAAATAGTAAAGCCTCCAGGTTGCCCCCAACTAGGGCGGCCAATGATGCGGCGTCCTTCTCGCATGTAGGGATATTTCGATAAACCGTGTGCTGTCCCCATCGGCGAATTTAGCCCCGCCACAAAGCGGTTATTAGTTCGCGGTTGCTTAACACCTTCCCCTAATTGAGAATCTGTAGTGCCAGCCACTAACCAGTAATAGTAAGAAAGGGCATTTTCTTCACCTTTGCGGAGGGTTTCTGTCCGTAGTCCTCCCATCCAACCCCCTGACTGTAACTGCCCAGTACCTTGTAACTGTTGGCGAGTATAAATTAGGTTATCCTTGGCTGTTCCGGGGCGGTAGTCGTTACCCCAAGTCCAGTTTTGCATCGAAATATCCCCTGGTGTCGCCGCATTAAAAGTTACACCACCAAATTTTGTAGGTTGCCCTTTGTTGGGACTCCAGATGCGACGGTAGGTGAAAACTAAGTCAAAATTAGCCAGTCGTGTCAATTCATAGCTAAAGTATGGCGAGTATTGTAAATAAAATGGTGGCATTGTCTGGGGTTGTGGTTCCTTAGTTGCCTCCATTGCAAAGGTGTAGGTAAAGCCTTGAGGGCAATAAGGATCGTTGGTGGTGCTGGAAGCAGAAGGTTCTAGGTAAGAACGGGCATCAATACCTAAGCGGTAGGGGACATCAGCAAGGGCGATAATTTCCCCGGTTTCGCTGGCGTCTACAACATACCACTTGGGAGCATCTCCCTTAGTTTGCTTGGGAATAAAACGGAGAATAGTTTTGGTAAATCGAGACGAGTTATCGTAACGATAGGCGTCTTCAATGACTTGAGATAAAGTAAAGGTGTTAAGAGGTGGTGCGCCTTTTGCTGGTTGATGTTGGATGGCGATCGCACTATTAATTAATTTCCCATCAGCACCGATTTCCAAATCCTTAATTACCGTGTTAGGAAACCATTGCAGCTTTCCTTTGCCCTGTTTTTCGGCATCCTTGAGCATTTGAGCCAAAATGCTGTGGGCATCGCGGGGAAGAAAACAAGAGTCACTAACCCAGCAATCACCAGGATTTAGTTTACCGTATTTCCGCTCAATGCGGTTTCGCAATTCCAGATAGCCGCGAGAATAGAATTGCTTTGCCCGTTGGGTTGGGCGTTCATCTAATGCAGATGTCCCTTGGGCAGAAATTTGTCCTCCTAGCCAGTCGGTAATTTCGGTTAAACAAACAGTTTGCCCTGCGAGTAATCCCTCATAAGCTGTAGCCGCACCGGATAGTCCGCCACCCACAACTAAAATATCGCAATTAAAACTTTTATCTGGACTTCTCGGTGGTGTTGCGTTTGCCCCATCAAGTGCAACTAAGCTAAATATTAAATTGAGACCAAACACCGATGTCAAACCATAACCTACTTTGTGTCTACATTTCATCTTTAAGTAAACCCTTTCAAATCCTCTGTCACCTTGTAGACGGTAGCACCGAAGAAATGTCGATCACAAGTCTATTTAATTTGGGCATTGGGCATGGGGCATAGAAAAAGGATAGGAGACAGAGGGGAAAGATATACTGCTACTTCCCCTTTGCTCCCTTCCCTTGTCCAATACGGTTCGGATAAGCATTTTTCATCTCTGATGTGGGCTGGGAAAAGGGTAAGGGGAAAAGGGAAAAGGCTTGAAATTACCCTTTTCCCTTTTCCCTTTCCCCTTTAACCGAACCGTATTGTTCCCTTGTTCTCCCATCTCCCGTTTCACTTGAAAATTGATACAAATACACAGCAGTCTCCCGCGATGCAACGCTATCCACTGATCCACAAATCGAAAAATCCCATCAGCCTGCCTCAAATTCAAACGCCTGTTGTAGGCGAGGGAAAGGTTATACGCATAGACGGCAATGGGTATGGGCACGTCATTGTTCAGCTAGAACCGAATTTTGATGCAGACGGCTGTTTTATGTTGTGGTCAGTCACCGAAAACAGCACTTCAAATGATGATGCGAATTACTTACTCACAACCCGGTTTTTAGAAGATGTGTATCAAGGATTGTGTGAGGCGATCGCCTCAGATTCAAACAAGTTTGCCTCAATTAAATACGTTCCTTTTCCGTATGAAAACACAAATGTTAGAATTATTGGCGGTTCTGAGCATTCTATTGATTCTAGACCTTACTCTTATCGCACAGCTGCTTACCTAGCTTTAGAACAAGCCGTGTCAAAGGTATTAGGGTTTGAGTTACGAGAGCCTCTCTTAAAGGTCAAAATTGACCTTGATTTGCCCCCACATGAACCCATCATTGAGAATTCCAAGTATCATAACTTACAAACTAGTCTGCGTCAGAAAAACTGGCGAGTTGCAGACGATTTGACCCGTAGAATGATTTTTGAACTCAGTGGAGGCGAATACTACAGTCCAGATGACACTTACTGGCTATCCCTGAATTGGGCGATGAAGATTCCTGAGGCAGATTTGCAGATGATCGATCGCCTATGGACAACTTACAGCTGGGGTCACTTTGGCTTGAGCATACAGAAACAAATCTTTTTAGAGTGTGGCGGTCAACTTGGCGATCGCAGCGAACAACAAGCATGGGAATGTTTTGGCGATTGCGTTGGTTGGAGATTGAGCAATCAACGCTGGATTTGGTTAGAAGATGCAAAATTCGATCTATCGGCTCCCAAGGGACATCTGCCTTGTTTGGAGTGGTGGGGGCAGGGCATTAAACAGGATATTATGAAGTTGCTTTTGTCAGGTAATTTATAGCAATGGCTGATTTGACATCTGATTTTGTAACCGTGCTATCTCAGGCTGCGGCTGCATATCGAGGAGAAAAAGCTACACGTCCTAGTGCTGAAATATTAGTAAATGCGTTATTAGAAGCAGAAAAAACTGCCAAGCAACAACGGCTGAACTATGGGTTCGAGTCTCTTGTAGGAAAATGGCGGCTTTGCTTTGCCACTGGTACAAAAAAAGTTAGGGAACGAGGAGGAATTGTATTAGGCAAGGGTTTGTATGTGCCCAAATTGGTCGCAATTCATATTTCCTTTAGTGCAAATTTAGAACAGGGTTTAGGTAAAGGCGAAATTGGTAATGAGGTTGAATTATTTCCTTTATTGTTAAAGCTTACTGGCCCAATACAATATATGGGTAAGAAAAATTTGTTGGCATTTGATTTTAATAATATGCTCATCAGTCTATTCGGTCGTATTGTGTATAACAAAAAGATTCGTTCTGGCAAAGTCGAATCCGAAGATTTTTATAGCCAGCCCATAGCTAAATTACCATTCTTTGCCTTCTTTATAGTTACAGAAGATTTCATCGCAGCTCGTGGGCGTGGCGGAGGGCTAGCACTTTGGATTCGAGAAAAGTGAGAAAACAGAATTCAGAATTCAGGAGACTGTGAGAAACAATACTAAAGAATTTGTGGATGGGAGTGAGTTAAGATTTCTAAAAGCGATCGCTCTATAACTTCACTGACAAATTGATTGCCTTTCAAGTTAAGGTGAATGTGGTCGTGAAACAAACTTTTCGGGTCAGGGTTGGAATTAAATATTGGTAAAAAATCGATATATTGAATTTGCTCGGCTTTAGTAAAATCGTTTAAGCGCTCGCGTGCTTTAATTTCATAATCGCGGGAACCTGGTTCGCCAATTTCTCGTAGTAAGGGAGTCATGACAAGCAAAAATTCGCTTTTGGTTTGGCGAGTTAACTCTTGAATTTTACCAATTGCCTCCAAATTAATCCCAACGCGATCGCCTGCTTCATTATGAACTGCTTTCAGCTCTGGAATTGGCTTTTGCTTGGTGAGATAACGCTGCCAAACTTCCACCAATCCCAAGGATGGTTTACTATCTGGATAGTTGCGATCGCGTCCCACTGGTAAAGAAGTCGGAGCAGTAGCAAACAAATCATCAGTATTAATTAGTAATACTATTACCTGAGCATTAAAATTGCTAAACTTTTGTAAATAAGCTAATTCATTTCTTGGCCCCCAAGAGTTAGCTGAAGCATTTAGCACTTCTACTTGCTGATAATTACTGTTAGTCGCTGAGGCCAGAGAACGCATCATCAAACTAGATATTGTATTATCTTGATCCGTCCACCAACCACCATTAGCAATAGAATCCCCTAAAAATAAGACTCGCAACGTTGAAGGTCTAGGTATCTTTGCGATGGCACTACCTCGCATAGAATACTGATTAATTTCAATCCGATTACCAAAACGACGGGTACGCTGGTTAGGAGCCAATAAATAACCAATTTGCTCATCAGCAACGTAAATCAGGGGATTACCAAAGCCAAAAAGCGATCGCAATCCTATCTCCAACACCAAAACCAATCCCACAACCACCGCCAAAATTACGAACACCAATATTTTCATCATTAGTCCTTAGTTATTAGTCAGTAGTCATGGGGAAAGGGAAAGGGGAAAAGGGGAAAGATTAAATTTATTCCTTTTCCCTTTAACCTTTAACCTTTTCCCCAGCCCCCCAGCCCCCAGCACTTTGTATCAACCACACCCATCCTCCTAAAGAAGTAAGTAATTGTGGCGATGGAAAAGTTGCCAAGCTTAAACAAAATAATATTAGGAATTTAAGGTTATCCGCCAATATAACGACTACAATCAAAACGGACAAATCTTTCACGCTGTAACAGAGGAGGATTACAAAACTGTGTCCGACTTAAATCGAGGAATTATGAAGTTTGAGGGAGCAGATTCCCCAAAAGTAGTCACCATCTCTACCGTGCTGCTTCTTGGATCCATCGCTGCTCTCATCATTTGGGCGCTCCAAGCCGCCTATGCCCTGAACTAAAACCATTTTTAGCCTAAAAGGACACTGGCAAAAACGATCTCCGTCTTCGCCAAGTGTCCTTAAAGAAGAATTCAGCAATTCCTGAGTCAGAATGGGCTACGCCCCGCTGCGCTAACAGAAGTAAAACAGGCTTGATGGCTGGCTTGAAAAGCTAGTTTGTGTAGTTTAGCAACTTAAGATATCCTGTCTGTATAAGGAGTCTAGTACCGCAAAGCGTAATTTGCAATTAGCTGTTCATAAGGGTTTGAGACATTTCAAATTGTTGGTTTATTTATGCCATGCTGTACTAGTATGATTAGTATATTCATCCATCAAATATTCTCCTGAATCCTGAATTCTGAATTCTCAATTCTGATTTCTAAGTTCTCTTTACTCAAAGCCCCCTAATAACCATCAAAAATTTCATAAAAATTTTAGAGTTGAGATTTGAGATTTTAGATGGCAAATTTAATCTAAAATCCAAAATCCAGAATGTTTGAACTTTGGGCTATCTTAGTTATTTTAATTGCCTGCCCTCTCTTGGGCGGGTTGCCGCTGATTGGATGGATTACTTACGCCCTCAAGCGTAAGCAATTATCAGAAGTTGGTACAGGAAACATCAGTGTATCAGCAGCTTTCTATCACGGTGGTACATTTGTTGGGATTCTGGCAGTTTTGTCAGAAGCTTTTAAAGGTATTGCAGCGGTCTTATTGTGCCGCGCTTTCTTCCCAGATGGCTCATTTTGGGAAATAGTCGCCCTCATTGCTCTGGTAATCGGTAGATACTGGATAGGCAGAGGGGCAGGTACGACAAATGTTGTCTGGGGATTTGTCGTACACGACCCGCTGGTGGCAATATTTGTATTTTTCTTTGCAGGCATTAGCTTTTCAGTGATGCACTCCAGACAGGTAGTGAAATTTGGAGTTTTGCTACTGTTTCCTTTGTTTATAACGCTTTTGCACCTGAGTGATATCCCCAGAATGCTTGCGGCTGTTGCTTTAGCTTGTCTAATGGCTTGGATTTACACAAAAATCCCTGACGATATGAATTTGCCAGCCGAAGAAGCGCAGACAGAATCGCAAGCGATGTTGGAATTTTTACGTGGCGATCGAGCAATGGTTTCTTTAGATGAAGAGTTAGATGCTGCCATAGTTGGCGAAAAGGCAGCTACATTATCTCAAATTAAGCGCTGGGGTTACCCAGTACCAAAGGGATGGGTACTTGCCCCCATTGATGAAGATCCGCAATTGTTAACAGAATTTCTCCAACCATCAGAATTATCTCCGTTGGTGGTGCGTTCTTCTGCCATTGGCGAAGACTCAGAACACGCTTCTGCGGCTGGGCAGTATAAAACAGTTTTAGATGTTACTAGCCCCCAGGCGTTACAAGAAGCGATCGCCCAAGTGCAAGCTTCCTACAATCATCCTTCTGCTGTACAATATCGACGCGATCGCGGTTTAAATGAAACAGCAATGGCAGTGCTGATTCAACAACAAGTCCAGAGTGTCTTTTCTGGCGTTGCTTTCAGCCGCGATCCCATCACCCAGCAAGGTGATGCCATTATTATTGAAGCCCTCCCAGGCAGCCCGACACAAGTCGTTTCTGGAAAAGTCACACCAGAACAATATCGGGCTTTTGTTTTTGAGGCAGAAAATTCTTCCTCCGTACAATTGGAGGGTGAAGGACGAGTCCCACAAGCATTAATCAAGCAAGTTGCCTATTTAGCTTACCGACTGGAAAAACGTTACAACGGCGTTCCTCAAGATATTGAGTGGAGTTACGACGGTCAAACGCTTTGGGTATTACAATCTCGACCAATCACCACTTTGCTACCCATCTGGACGCGGAAAATCGCCGCCGAAGTCATTCCGGGAGTCATTCACCCCTTAACATGGTCGATTAATCGTCCCTTAACTTGTGGAGTTTGGGGGGAAATTTTTACTTTAGTTTTGGGCGAACGTGCTTCCGGGTTAGATTTCACTGAAACGGCAACTCTGCATTATTCGAGAGCTTACTTTAACGCATCCCTCTTAGGAGATATTTTTATCCGCATGGGATTGCCGCCGGAAAGTCTGGAGTTTTTAACCAGGGGAACGAAACTCAGTAAGCCGTCTTGGAAGTCCACTTGGGAGAATTTACCCGGACTAGGGAGGTTGCTCAAGCGAGAGTTAAGCTTAGAAAAGGACTTCAAACAGGACTATTACAAACAGTTCATTCCTGGGTTGTCGCAGTTGGCGCAGGAAGATATCAATAACTTGGAAGCGCCGCAGCTGTTAGCAAGAATTAACTTGATTTTAGAATTACTGCGTCAAGCGACGTATTACAGCATTTTAGCTCCCTTGAGTGCTGCCCTCAGACAGGCGATTTTTCGGGTGAAGGATAAGCAAATCGATCATAGCGTCACCCCAGAGGTAGCAGCATTGCGATCGCTAACTGCAATAGCCGCAGATGCCAAGCAGGTTCTATCTAAGTTTGAGCCACAGCAGGTGTTTGAGGAGTTAAAGCAAACCCCCGAAGGAAAGAAGATCCTGCAAGAATTTGACGAATTGCTTCAGGATTATGGCTATTTAAGTGAAGTGGGAACTGATATTTCCGTTCCCACTTGGCGGGAGAATCCGCAACTCATCAAGCAGATGTTTGTGCAGTTAATCCAGGGGAACGAACTACAAGCAAACGGTAAAAATACGAACAATAATATCTTTTTCGGTACCCGCAAACGTGGGTTTGTCCAGCGGCGTGTAGATATCAAAGGACGAGTCACCGAAGTTTATTCACGGCTTTTGGCTGAATTGCGTTGGTGTTTCCTTGGTTTAGAAAAGATTTGGTTAAAGTCGGGTTTGCTGAGGCAAACAGACGATATCTTTTTTCTGGACTTTGATGAAGTGCGGCGTTTAGTAGCGGGTGAAGATTTTACATTAGCTGAAAACTTGATTGAGTTAGTGGAATTTAGGCGATCGCAATTTGTCCAAGATAGCGAAATTACTCAAGTACCCTTTGTAGTCTACGGCAATACCCCGCCTCACCCCTTAGCGCCTTCTGCCCTCTACTCTGACCAAATTTTACAAGGTATTGGAGCTAGTCACGGACAAGCCGAAGGCAGAGTGAAGGTGTTGCGAAATTTACAAGATGTACCTGACATAGATCGGGACACAATATTAGTAGTACCTTACACAGATTCCGGCTGGGCACCATTATTATTAAGGGCTGGAGGATTGATTGCCGAAGCTGGCGGACGGCTTTCTCATGGTGCGATCGTTGCACGCGAATACGGAATACCCGCAGTTATGGATGTTCGCGGTGCAACATGGTTATTGCAAGATGGTCAACGGGTACGGATTGATGGAACTAGGGGTATTGTGGAATTATCCAACGATTTGAGACCCGAATGATTACTATAACAGGCAATCGGCAATAAGCTTGACAGAACAATTCGCAATTTTGAGATACACAGCAACTAATTTTATAGCAACCACAAAGGCGCTTAGGACAAACAGTATACTCGTTGCCTATTGCCTATTCTCCATTCCCTGTTGCCTATTGCCTATTGCCTATTCCCTACCATATCTAACGAAAATTAGAATTGTGCCGTATCAGATTCATAAATTCCTGACGAGTCCGCGCATCTTCGGCAAAAACACCACGCATTGCACTAGTAACAGTCCAAGAACCTGGTTTTTGCACACCACGCATTACCATACACATATGGGTTGCTTCTATGACAACTGCAACTCCTTGGGGTTTGAGTAACCCTTGCAATGCATCAGCAATTTGCACCGTCAGACGTTCTTGTACCTGTAAACGCCGTGCATACATCTCGCAAATACGGGCAATCTTTGATAGCCCTATAACTTTACCATTGGGAATGTAAGCAACATGAGCACGGCCAATGATTGGCAGGATGTGATGTTCGCAGGAACTAAAAATATCGATGTCCCGAACTAAAACCATTTCATGGGCATCTTCTGTAAAGACTGCTCCATTTAGCAGCTCATCCAAAGACTCATGATATCCTTTTGTGAGAAACTGCAACGCTTTCACCAGTCTTTTTGGAGTATCTTTTAGTCCTTGGCGGTCTGGATCTTCTCCTAATCCAATCAACAAAGTGCGTACAGCCTGCATCATTTCGGCTTCTGTGACAGTCTGCTGTTCTTCAGTCACTAAAGATGACAGCATCTGATCGGCAGAAGTTAGATCGGGACGAATCGATAGAATCATTTTGTAAGTTCTGTGGGAATGTTGAACAAATCAGCCTTTTGTCAGATGTGTGTTTCCATCAGCTCCTGACTCGACATTAAGTTTAACATAACTTTATATTTCTTAAAATATGCATTAATACGCTTCAGGTAAGAAAGTTTCTCAGTGGAAGCAAGGGAACGGGAAACAGGAGAGACAAAAAACAGGCTTATCTAATATATTTTCTCAGCCGCAAAACCGAGCAAGTAAGCTGATGCGCTTTTAAATTGCATAACTCTACTCGCCAAAAAGACGCGGGGACACGGGGACGCGAGGACACGGAGATGCAATTTGAATGACGATTAACTTATGGAGCTTGTGGAATTCACCCTCTGTCCAAACCCTTCATTTTTTGTATTACTGCGTAAGTCCTATAAACAGAAGTGGGGTTTGCTGGAAAAGTACACGGCTAGGGAATATGTTCCTTACATCTGTACCTAATGAAGTTGCAATCTGCTGTATTTTTCGTTTTACACTACTTTTTTAAAGCAAAGATTCAAGTATTTTAAACCAATACAGTTCAGTTAAGCATTTCTACTCTTTCTTCTCTCTGTGTTCTCTGTCTTGGAAAGTTCTGATCGGAGGAAACCTCCGCTCAGACTTTCCGCTGCGCCTCTGCGGTTCGTAAAACAAGGTTTTGGCCTTAAGTTAACCGTATTGTATTTTAAACGACTTTCTAAACAACCTCTTACTTAGCGCGATTTTTTGGCGATCGCCTTCAACTTTCTTTGAAAAAATCAAATTGCATTTTCATAAAACTATCTAATATGAGATATTTGGACGTAATTCTTATAATTATGTTTTTTATTTATAGCTTTAGGAGTTTTTTAGCTGGAAAGCATTTCCATAAGAAAGTGATTTTTAACAGTAGCCATTAAAAGTTAGATATAAAAATACTAGCCAAAATTCATAACATGGCTTATTAACAAACAAGCAAATATTGATATACCCTTGCGGCAGAAGACTTAAAAAATTATATAAATACAAAAAAAAGCCCGCTATTGCGGACTTTGGTAAGGGCTTCTGTCACTTTTTTCGGCTACAATCATGTATGAATCATGATATTTTTATTTTTAATGATTATCTCCAAAAATGCAAGTACTTAAGCTTAAAATAATAGACATAATTACTGGAATTATATCTTCATTGGTAATACACCATATTTTTATTTTGTAATTATATCAGAATATATTTTTTAATTTCTATTGGCGACCGATAATAATAACATAAAACTCTATTTTCAGGCGATACTTTTTGGACTAAATTCAGATAAATATGTCTTTTCAAACTTCAATAACCACAAGATTTTTACATTAAAAAGGTAAAGGTGGTCAGGTATAACAGCCCCAGGAATGAATTCCCATTCCTGGGGTTTTACTATCTAACCTGAGTTCGGGATAAGCCGAAACCATGATTCTCTCGTTGGCTTATGCAAAACACCTCTAAAACTCTTATTCCTCTGTGACCTCTGTCTTGAAAAGTTATATTCGCCGGAAGCCGGCGCTCATACTTTTCGCTGTGTCTCTGTGGTAGCCTGCGGCAAGCCGCTCCGCGTCTACAATTTTTCAGAACTTGTGCTGAAGTTTAGCAGCAAAATCTTCTTAACCCGAACTGAGCTTATCTATGAACAAAAATATCACCCTTGCATAAGTCCTATAAGAGTTCGATCGCTAGATGATGGTGAAATTAGCAGTCGTTAGTGTTGTGGTATTAATCCCAGTCAGACTTGCCAAAATTTCATCAGTAGCAGTGACGATAATATTGTGACCGGAGAAACTCAACTGACTAAAGCTTAGACCACCAGACAAACCAATTAAGTCAGTGCCTTTGCAGAAGTCAGTAATAGTATCAGTACCTTGGGTTGGAGCCAAAACAAATTTATCTTTGCCATTACCACCTGTGAGAGTATCATTACCAAAACCACCAGACAGCCTATCATTGCCGTTACCGCCCAAGAGGGTATCATTGCCATTGCCGCCATTAAGGGAGTCTTTGCCATTGCCGCCTTTGAGGTAGTCATTACCAGGAGTACCGTTGAGATGGTCGTTGCCGTTACCACCAAAGAGGCGATCGCCCACTTGCACAGTTACCGTGGCAGTGCTGGTGAGTTGGCCATCAGCGATCGTGTAGTTAAAGCTAGCCGCACCACTAAACCCGGTAGTTGGCGTAAACACAATAAAGTCATCTGCCGAGTTGCTAGGAGTCCCATTATTCTTGAGTACGACAGTACCATTGGTCGCGCCACTGACACCAGTAATGCTGAGGTTGCTACTATCAACGTCTGTATCGTTAGCCAGCAGAGTATTTGCTAAGATATGCACCTTAGTATATTTCTTAGCAACGACAGTATCATTTACTGCCACAGGCGCGTCATTGATTGGATTAACTGCCAAGTTAAAAGTATCAGTAACGCTGCCACCATTGGTATCGCTAACAGTGTAGGTAAAGCTATCACTGCCGTTGTAGTTGGGATTTGGCGTGTAAACGAAGTAGTCATCGTTGGCATCTTCAACAGTGCCGTTGTCGTTGAGTGTCAGCGTACCGTTGGTAGGGGCAGTGAAGCTACTGATAGTAAAAGTATCGCCATCAACATCTGCATATCTATTTAGGATATTACTGGTAGGGATATTAATGGTTGTATCTTCATCAGTGGTAACCTTAGCCGCAAAACCATAAACGACATAGCTCTGCCCAGCAAAAGGCTGGTTGTTGGGCACAGCTACGTTTGTTCCGATAATCACATCGTCAAAGCCATCGCCGTTAATATCTCCACCACCACTAATAGAAATACCTATTTGGTCGCCATCATTGATGCCGTTGATTGCCAAGCCGTTGTTGCCGTTGAGGTCAGAGAGGTTTAAAGTTGAGCCAAAGCCGCTCTTACTACCAAATACCACGTAAACCTGTCCGCCAATATAAATTCCGTTGGGACTAGCACGGTTGGCGCTGATAATCAGGTCGTCTATACCGTCGCCGTTGAAGTCCCCTGCACTGCTGACCGAGAAGCCTGAGTTGTCACCCCCATTGATACCGTTGATGGCGAAGCCATTGCTACCGTTGAGGGTAGAAAGGTCGAAACTGGCTGCAAAACCACTATTAGTGCCAAACACCACGTAACTCTTTCCGGCAGCAGAACCCAGGTGGTTGCGATTGGCTCCCAATGCCCCAATAATCAGGTCATCAAAGCCATCGCCATTGATATCCCCTGCATTGCTGACGGACGAGCCTGAGTTGTCATAGGCATCAATGCCGTTAATTACAAAGCCATTGTTGCCGTCTAGGGATGAGAGGTTGACAGTGGCGCTAAAGCTACTATCGCCAAACACCACGTAGCTCTTACCAGCAAATATGTTGCCGTTGGGATTGACACCGTTTGCCCCAATAATCAGGTCATCGAAGCCATCGCCGTTGATATCCCCTGCATTGCTGATGGAAATCCTTGAGCGCCCATCAACATCAATACCATTAATGACAAAGCCATTGCTGCCGTCCAAAGACGAGACGTTGAAGTTGGCACTAAAGTCATTATTGCTACCAAACACTACGTAGCTATCCCCAGCATTATACTGCTCGTTAAATTCAATGACGGATGCTCCGATAATAACGTCGTCGAAGCCATCGCCGTTGATGTCTCCTGCACTACTGACGGAGTTACCTGAGTTGTAACGCGTATCAACGCCGTTGATGGCGAAGCCGTTGCTGCCGTTGAGGGTGGAGAGGTTGAGGCTGGCGTCAAAGCCACTACTCTTGCCAAACACTAGGTAGCTCTCTCCAGCATTGTACTGGTCGTTGGGGTCGCCAGCTGGTGCCCCGATAATCAGGTCATCGAAGCCGTCGCCGTTGAAGTCCCCTGCATTGCTAACAGAGAAGCCTGAGCCGTCTTCTGCATCGATACCGTTAATTACAAAACCGTTGCTACCATTGAGAGACAAGAGGTTGAAGCTGGCGCTAAAGCCACTGCTGTTGCCAAAGATAACGTAGCTCTCTCCAGCATTGTACTCGTCGTTGGGGTCACCACCTGATGCCCCGATAATCAGGTCATCGAAGCCGTCGCCGTTGATATCTCCTGCATTGCTGACAGATGTGCCTAAGAAGTCATATGCATTAATAGCGTTAATCACAAAGCCGTTGCTGCCATTCAGTTCGGAGAGGTTGATGGCAGAAATTAAGCTGGGTGCGTCATTCACTCCGTTGATGGTCAGGTTGACACTCGCTGTAGTACTGAGACTGCCATCGGTAATAGTGTAGGTGAAGCTATCGCTGCTTGTTTCACCTACACCCAAAGTTTCAAATCGGTCATTGGGGTTGTAAGTCAAAGTGCCATTAGCATTTAAAGTAACTAAAGCACCAGAACTTAAGCTAATGGAAGTGCCAACAGTAACTGGCACACCGTTGACATTTGTTACCGTTAAGGGGCTACTATCCGGATCGGTGTCGTTGGCTAAAACTGAAATGTTAACGCTGGTGTCTTCGTTGGTAGTTACCGTATCGGCAACTGCCACTGGAGGTTGATTAGTAGGTGTAGGAGCTGCAAAGCCAAAAATGACGTAACTCTCCCCAGCTTGTAACTGACCGTTGGGGTCGGCATTATAGGCCCCGATAATTAAGTCGTCGAAACCATCGCCATTAATGTCTCCTGCACCGCTTACAGAACTACCTGAGTAGTCATCCGCATCAATACCCTTGATTACAAAGCCATTATTGCCGTCTAACGAGGAAAGGTTGAGTCCGGCACCAAAGCCACTGCTGCTGCCAAACACCACATAGCTCTCCCCAGCATCAGGGTTGCCATTGGGGTCGCTACGCGATGCCCCGATAACCAAGTCATCAAAGCCGTCACCGTTGAGGTCTCCTGCACTGCTGACGGAGCTGCGAAACCCGTCGTCAACGGCATCGATCGCAAAGCCGTTACTGCCGTTGAGATCTAAGACGTTAAGACTAGCTCCAAAGCTACTGCTGCCAAACACTACGTAGCTCTTTTGTGTAGGTATGCCAATAATCAGGTCGTCGAAACCATCTCCGTTGATGTCTCCTGCATCACTAACAGAATAGCGTGAATAGGGTTCCCCAATAACACTGTTAATCACAAAGCCGTTGCTGCCGTTGAGATCGGAAAGGTTGAAACTGGCTCCAAAGCCACCAGTGCTGCCAAACACTACGTAGGTCTTACCCAATCCTTGGAGAGTGAAGTCGTCTATGCCATCGCTGTTGATGTCTCCTGCACTACTGACAGAAAGACCTGGGTAATTGGAGTCATTGATGTCGCTAATTACAAAGCCGTTGCTGCCGTTAAGGTCAGAAAGGTTGAAACTGGCTCCAAAGCTACTGCTACCAAAAACTACGTAGCTCTGATCAGCACCGAATGAATACTGAAAACTTACTATACTTGCTCCAATAATCAGATCGTCAAAACCATCACCGTTGATATCTCCTGCATTGCTGACAGATCTGCCTGAGAAGTCATCTGCATTAATGCCGTTAATTACAAAGCCGTTGCTGCCGTCGAGATCGGAGATGCTGAGGCTAGCGTCAAAGCCACTACTGTTGCCAAACACTACGTAACTCTCCCCAGCATTAGACTTGCCGTTGGGGTCACCACCTGGTGCCCCGATAATCAGGTCATCGAAGCCGTCGCCATTGATGTCTCCGGCATTGCTGACGGAGATATCTAAGGAGTCGCCTGTATCAATACCGTTAATTACAAAGCCGTTGCTGCCGTTGAGATCGGAGAGGTTGAGGCTAGCACCAAAGCCACTGCTTTTGCCAAACACTACGTAACTCTCCCCAGCACTAAACCGTGCCCCAATAATTAGGTCATCAAACCCATCGCCGTTGAAGTCTCCAGCATTACTAATACTGATACCTGAACTGTCACCTGCATCAATACCGTTAATCACGAAGCCGTTGTTGCCGTTAAGGTCAGATAGATTCAAAACTGCATTAGCCATTGTTATTAGTTCCTGTTAATTTTGAATTGTTCTCATCCCACTGTCACCATTCGGCGAATTTCGTCGCTGCGAAACCCGATCGCCATTGGACGACGCACCCTTGGTAAGGCTACCACGTCGTATAATTCCGATACCACGCCTTGTAATCGCAGAGAATGAACGAGATCGCCGCTTCTGAGGTCAATTACCAGTAACCCACAGCGAGGTTCGACGTTTTTCTGTTGCAATTTCTCGTCTAAAAGCAAGCCGCTGAAAGTCTTGTTATGTCTGGGTTGAGAAATTCCCACCACTGCAAAGTCGCCATAAAAAGTACAACCCCGCAGATATCCTGGGCAAAAGGCGACTGGTTCAAACACTCCCCGTTCTATGTCTGCAAATCCAAACTCTCCCGTACCTGAGTTGAGCAGCCAGAGTTTGTTTTGATACCACCGCGGTGAGTGGGGCATGGATAGCCCCCGCAACACGATTTCATTACTCTCGATATCAATTACACAACCCCCATTTCGGCGATGCTCCCGCCAGCCTTCTGCCACATCCGACTGGCTGACAACAGTGACGTATTTGGGTTTTCCTGCCTGCATTGCCAACCCATTCAGGTGACATCTGTCTTCGGCTGCTAGCTTGCTGATAAAGCTGGGTTGCCATAGGGGAACGAAACTGTGGGTTTCACTAACTGTTGCCAAACAACTAAATAATGTATTGACAAATAATAATTTTTCTGTATCTGAATCTTTTTCTTTTGTTTGACTTAAAACGACATCGTGAATATCCAAATCTCCCGTCACATAACTCATCTGCGGCAAATAAACAGCATCGTAGCCTTGGTGGTTTTGTCCGGGTTGGATGATGTTTTCAAATCGCCACAGCTGATACAGAGAACTCATGTAGAGGCTGTTGCCATTGGCATACAATCCCATGCACCGTTCAAAGGTGCGTTCAAATACAGATAATCTGCCGTTTGACTGCAAGCCAATGAAGAATAACTTTCCTGCTTGATAGGTAGTGAAGGATAAACTAAGGTTTTGCTCATGCAGCCAAGCGGTGAACTGACGAGAAGCGTCGATTTCTAAAGATGGTTTTTCATTGGGATGCACTTGGCTTTGACTCCTTGATAACTCCGGTGTTTAGCCCATCCCGATTTTACTTCTGAATTCTGCTGTATTTTTTATTTGAGCTGACTTCTTTGACCTTGCTTCTGAGAATCATTTAGATGGATTCCTATATTTATACCTTTCATATTGCAATTTATATACGACAACAACGCATAGATAAAAATAATGACGCCCAGCATCTCTAGCACTTCTTCTATAGTCGCGATCGAGGAATAAAACATATTACTTTGGGTGTAGTAATAATGATAGTATCCGCCTACCAATTCAGTACCAATTGCACCAGTTACGTAGATTGCCCCAGCAATCAAAAATAAGCGTCGTGTCTTTCTAGGAAGAGTAGTGATAAATCGCCCAAACACTAGCAAAAATCCAAGTACGAAGATAGCGCCTCCAATCACCCAAGCGTAGTAAAGAAAACCACTGGTATTGAATATGTTTGCCAATGGTCTAGTTAGTCTTTCATGAAAACCGATTAATTCGTCTAAACAAAAAACAGCAAAGACTATTGACAACCCTCTCCACGCCCATAAATCTTTATTTTTAGATAACTTCTGAGCTTGGAAGATGATCTCGGTCAGAATAGAACAAAATAGTAAAACTCCTCCAGAGTAAATTGTAGGAATATTATTCTCACTGTTGAGGTCGAATAGAATTCTAAAAATATCCCTACCAAAAAAGTCAGGTAGATAGTAGATATTGTAATTAGCAACAAGACTTGCAAGAGCAAATAACAATACCACAGCAAGCATAAATTTGAGGGTTTTGTTAGCAGAAAGATATACTTTCAATTGATGCGCTGATTGCAACGCTGCCATTGTAACTTCTGGTTTTATAGAACTCGTTGGCTCAGCTACAGATAGATAATCGCTCTTGCGATTGTTTGAATATGACTGATTTTTCAAGATTTTATTTCGATCTGGCAATACAAGGTTTGACATCAAGTATTCAATGGTTTCTTGCTTGACAAAACCATGCTTTGCCAGAATTTTTCCTAACTGCTCACCACTGAACTTTTGTGTCTTGAGTGCTGTGTTTAATTGATCTGGAGTAATTAGTTCAGCTTCAATCAAGTACGTTCCTAGCGGCTTAATCTGAAAATTTTGTGCGTCTATTTTTCTAATCAATTAGGATCTCCTTCTTTTCGCTAGTGAGATGTAATAAGTTTTTCAGCCTTGTTTATGAAATATTAAACAAGGCTGACAACAATTTCAGGTTTTAACATTTAGATAATCTAAGATTAACCATCTTTTGCATCAGACCAAATTTTAATAAGTAAATATAATCTTAACTTTATTAAATTATAAATTTTATATATCATTTCTACCGTTGCTGTTGTCTCCAAATGCATTAATAAATAGAGTATTTTCTCTAATGGTTGATAGCAGACATAGCTAACCAAAAGAGGGCAAGGGAGGGAAGAGAAACAAGGGGATAGAGTGTGAAAAAACTTGACACCTAAGTGACTATATAGTATATTTGTACTATAAAAGATTCAGTGTTGTATAAAACTTTAACACTTGCGACTACGCCAACAGGAGAGCAAAATTAATGAGGCTATCTAAGGTAGACTTGAGCAGTTTAGTAGCGATCGCTCACTCTGACGGATATTTGCAGTTGTTACTTGATCGAGGTAACGAGCTAGAGTTTTTAGAAATTCCAGCACCGATACAAGCTTATGAAGGATTGCAAGAACTTAACGAAGCGATTGCCGAAACTACTGCACTACCCTTTGAAGAAGAACCAATTGCCATGTTACCAGTTAGCTCATCAATGGCGGCGGCTCTAGGCTACGATCCTGACGAACAGATCTTACAAGTTGAGTTTCAAAATGGCGCTATTTATCAATACTTAGGCGTAGACGAGGATACTTGGGAAGATTTACACGCCTCAGACTCAATTGGCAGCTTTTTCAATCAAGAAATTAAAGGCAGATATGAGTGCGATCGGATAGATGGTAATGATTATTAATGGGCAATAGGCAATAGGCAATAGGCAATAGGCTCTTGGTATCGAGGTTTATGTCCTAACCTAGCTGGCAGCTGCTATACATCTATTTACATAGATTAAATTATTCTTGCCCATTTATCTTGCTCACTCACTTATAGAAAGGGATTCTAATCCTTAGAGAATGTTTGATAATAGAGAATCAAATGGGCAACTAAACATACACCACTAACGCTTTGTTCAGCGAGAATAGAAAAAGCCCACATAATATTGACGCAGTTATGACAACTACACTTACCTCTCGTGTTAAACCAAGAGCTGAAGATAGTTTTGCCATTAGCTTTGCACCATTGTCTCTTGAAGAGATTTATACCAAGTCTGACGATCCAGCTAACGGTGCGGTAGTTGTGATGAGTGGAATGGTTCGCAATCAAACTGATGGTAAACCTGTGGTTGCACTAGAGTATCAAGCTTATGAACCTATGGCATTGCAAGTATTCTATCAAATTGCTACTGATATTCGTTTATCTACATCTGATGTAAATCGAGTTGCAATTCATCATCGCATCGGACGTTTGCGAGTTGGGGAAATCAGCGTTTTAGTAGCAGTAGGTTGTCCTCATCGCAGTGAAGCGTTTGAGGCTTGCCGCTATGCTATTGATACCCTCAAACATAATGCACCTATATGGAAAAAAGAGTGGTATAGCGAACCAGATGGTAAACTATCTGGTAGTTGGATAAGTATTGGTGCTTGTGAACAGTCAGGAGAAAATTGTTAAAATTCTCCAAGTGATTACCTATGGGACATCCAAGAAATAAAATCCCCAATTTATAAGAATGATAATCATTGTAGGGGGTGGGTAGTCAGCGCTACCATCGGCAACAACCTTTCCCACCGACAGAATGATTATCATTATCTTCTAAATATGAACTTATGATTTTTGCTGAGTAATTTATTTCTTGGAAGTCCCTAAGACTGGATGATGTTTGAAATTGAAAGGCGTGAGTGATTTGAGGAGGTCTGCAATGAAGCTGAATTCTTCAGATAGAAACTTTCTGTATAATAATATAGTTAATCTACGCTTTTTACCTAGACAGATTTTTGGGCGAGTGAGGTACAACACGATGTCTGGAATTCTTAATATGGCAAAGTTTTGATGTACCTCATTCATGTCGGACTTTCTGTAGGGCGTTTTTCAATTTTTTAGAGGAGAGGAAAATGAAGAAGTTCACTTGTTTCATGATTTTCGGGGCAGTATTATCGATTAGTGCGCCGGCATTAGCTGAAAGTCGTGCGGTTAATATCAGTATTGGTAGTATTGGTGGTTCCTTAGATAATGCAGCTTTGCGAGCAGTTCGTCAGGTTATTGGGTTTAGGGTCGCAGCTGGCACTGTCGATAAATTCATTGTATATAGTTCCAAGGATGGTTCTGTTCCCATCGAAGGAGGTTTATCTGCTTGTGCTGAAGCTGGCTCCGGCATAAACAATACAACATTTAATGCTTTTATCCAGGAGTTACGTTCAATTAAACCCAAATCAGGAACTTTCTACAATATAGAACTGGCCACAAGCTGTAAACAGAAATGAGAATGTCGTTTGCACTCAAGGGCGGTGGATTTTCTGATTATTGTCACTGTACAAAAACAAACGCCAGAATTCCTAACTCAACAGTCAACACTCTCATCCAAGACGTTAAAACTGTTAATAAAACTTCAAATTTTTACTTAGTAGCTAACATCTGTACAATTTTGTCTATACGATCTAAGTCTCCAACAATTCGGCGAATTGGGTGAGGCCAAACCTTAACAAGAGTAGGAGTAGCAGAAACCTGATTAATTTCTGCTTGTTCTGGATGAGTTAAAACATCAATCACCTTTAAAGTATAAGGGTGTCCGAGCGATCGCTCCAACAATTCGTGTAGATTCTGAAGGATGCGTTCGGTAGTTCCGCTATGCCCTGCAACAAATAACCGCAGGACATAGCCTTGTGTTACTAATTGCTCTTTTTGTGCTATTACTGGCTGGCGGTATTTTGGCACAGGTTCAGAAAGATCTAAACGTACAATTAGATCGCGATCTTCCCAAAGTTGCGGGAATGAGGAACGATAAGTAGATAGCACCATGCGATCGCACAATCCTTCTTGCCAAGGAGCTGCTTGCCATGCTAACTTCTCTGTACCAAAAATGGCATTCAGCAAAGGTTGATATCTCATCACAGCCGGATAAGCCTCGGCAAAAGTTCGTACTCGTTGAGTACGCGGATCTAACCAATGGTCAATAGTGGCAGTATAACAAGGCACTAAAAAGTGCGGAGGTTCTGGTAAATCTAAAATTTCCTGCAAAGCAGAACACAAATGCAAATGCCATCGACCTTGCTTGCTAGGGTCAATACAATAAATTAAATCTCCTCCAGGTGTAAATAGCGCAATGCCTTTGAACAACTGGGGTGTAGATAGTTTGTTTGTCGTCAAGTTATTCACAGGAGGCTAAGGAACTAAAAAGTAAAAAACTTTCTCTTTTACCTTTTACCTTAGCGATAACCGCAACCAGGAACACAAAGATATTTGGGAATGGGGCATTGGGCATGGGGCATTGGGTATTGGGTATGGGGAAAGGGGAAAGATTAAATTTATTTCTTTTCCCTTTTCCCTTTAACCTTTTCCCCTGCCTCAAAAGCTCCCAGTCCCCAGTCCCCAGTGTTAAACCCGACCTCGGAGAAATTGCGCCATTTCGTTAGGAGTTGGTGACATTTCTAAGGCAGTTTCTTCAGTAATGCGACCGTCTTGATAAAGATTGAGCAAAGACTGATTCATTGTGATCATGCCGTCAAAGCTGGCTTGTTTCATCAATTCGGTAATTTCATCATACTTACCATCTTTGATCCATTCCTTGATTGCCTCAGTGTTAATCAAGATATCGTGGAAAGCAGCCCGCTTGCCGTCTGTTGTACGGCACAAACCTTGGGCAATTACAGCCACTAAAGACTCAGAAATTGCCACGCGCATTGCATCCTGTTCTTCACCAGAGTAGAGGTTGAGTATCCGCTCAATGGTTTTTACAGCACTATTGGTGTGCAACGTTCCCATTACCAAGTGACCAGTTTGAGCAGCTTTGAGGGCGGTGTTGACTGTTTCTTTATCCCGCATTTCCCCCACCAGAATCAAATCTGGGTCTTCCCGTAAGGCTGCTTTCAAAGCGTTGTCAAATTTCCGGGTATGCATTCCCACTTCCCGCTGTTTGACTAAGGATTTGCGGCTTTGGTGGACAAATTCTATGGGGTCTTCAATAGTGATGATATGCTTAGCCATCTCTTTATTGATGTAGTCAATCATCGCCGCCATTGTTGTGGACTTACCAGAACCAGTCGGCCCGGTTACCAAAATTAAGCCTTTGTGATGATGACAAATATCCCGAAAAATTGGAGGTAATCTCAACTGTTCCATAGTTAAGATTTTCAACGGAATCAACCGCAACACCATTGCAGGCCCCTTTAGGGAGCCAAAGACGTTAATCCGTACACGAGCAAATTCGTACTGAGTTGCTCCGTCAAATTCTAGATGTTCTTCAAAGCGTTGAATTTCTGCCTCCGTCATTACCTCCCTCAACCAACTCATCAAAGCTTCTTTATCCGTTTCTGGATATTCTGTTGATTGAATTTCTCCTCGGTTGCGGAAACGGGGTACTTCGCCTACACCCAGGTGAATATCGGAATATCCTTGATCGTAAGCTTCCCTGATGATTTGCGCTAAAGTCAGTCCCGGAGGGCTGCTTTTAGGGCGAGCTGAACTAGGTATTGGTGGTGGTGTACCTGGGCGATGACCTGATACAGGCGCAGAGTTAACAGCAGGATTAGCACTCATATCCAATGTTTGTGTCATTTGACGTTGCGTACTCATGCCTGGTGGTGGTGGTGGTGGTGCTGGTGGTGCTGGTGGCATATTACGACCGGCAGCAGAGTTAGAATTTAATGGAGACTGTGATTCTGTCATATATCTTCACATTTGGCAGTTCAGAAGTTGAATTAGTGAGAAGTCAAGTAAGTTTCTGAGATGAGTTTTAAAAGACGCTGGCATACAAGCCCTAAGGGCAATGCAAGGCGATTGAAACTCTAGAACCACGGTCAATACATTTCATCCACCTCGACTTGTATCTTTTTTATCAGTAATTTGACTAGTCAGAAGTTTTATAGAAACTGTTTAGCCTGTATAACCTGGTTTAACACATGTAAGGCTACACACTACCTCAGTAAATACTCTAAACTGAAAAAGTTCTATACAGCACTCGAAAGCTAGAAAGTAAATATTCTAATTCTATTAAATGAGAAATTTATCGCAAGTATCAAGTTTAATTGCTAGCAGTTAACAACATAAACATTAGCAGTTCATGAATTCAGCGAATCTTCCAATTATGAGAAGAAGTGCTAATTATTATAAGAAATGTTAAGTTGAGTCGGAGTGATGCCCTGGGGATCAAACTTGAAAGCTTATGCCTTTTACCTTCTATTCCTGAAGACGGATGCAGCAAGCAAGCTTTTTGAATAAAAAGCAACTTCAGTTTACATTCATAATTACAAAAAATTAACTGTAAAGTTTAGTAAAAAAATGCTCATTTTCCTGATTAGGTTTTATATACTGAACTTCACTAAATGATTCAGTTTATTCGCAAAAAGCGTAAAAAAACTGAAAATTAAAACTTGCTGTGTATTTTTGGGAGGAAAAGTCATGGTTTCGGCTCAGAGCTCTAATCTAGGAAAGACCTACTCCTTGATGATGATTAAAAGCTTTTTAATATGGACTTTCACATTGGGAGTATGCTTGCTGGTTGTCGGTTTTCCATTAGTTGTTTTGATGGCTACGGTCGGATGTCTGTTGTCGATTGTTTTGCAATCTGTAATGCCTGTTAGTGCTGTTTTGCTGGTTGCAGGCGCTTTAGTGATGTTCAATGTTATGGCAGTTGTATTTGCTGCGGGTGTGCTAACTGCTAAAGGAGTTCATCCTAGCGATGTTAAATGGTTAAGCTGGTTGCATGGAGAGGCAGACCAAGCGCAGACTACTGTTTACGCATCTTGCCCTTTAACCTGTGAGATTAAAATCTAATCATTACAATTTAATTCGACAAACAGTGCGTCTGCCCGGTTAAGCCGGGTTTTTTCATTTTTAATAAAAATGTTGATGGTTGGCTGTTGACTGAAGAGTTAGAAGTATTAGGTGCAGATTAGCTCAGAATCTCTGTTAGCAAGGAATTCTTTTCCTAAACCTGCCCATACAGGGATTAAGAATTATTCTCCTTGTCTCCCTTGTCTCTCCACTTCCTTCATTACATTTCCCCAGTGAAGCCAGGTTTTTTGATATTTTTTATGATTTATACTTTAATATTTATGGTTTCTGTGATGATTGGCAGTTAACTATTGACTATTGAGCATAGACCGTTGACCATAGCTTTTGACAAGTTATAACGGACAAATGACTAATCGAAAGCAAGTTTGCATTATTTTGGGTACTCGTCCGGAAGCGATTAAACTAGCTCCGGTGATTCAGGTTTTCCAAAAATGTTCAGATTTTGAGTCCCAAGTAATTTTAACTGGACAACATCGCGAAATGGTTGAGCAAGTCATGGAACTGTTTAATATCAAGGCAGATTATGACTTAGAAATTATGCAAGCTCAGCAATCTTTAAATGATATTACTTGTCGCAGTTTACAAGGTTTAGAAGCATTATTCCAGCAGAAAAAACCCGATTTAGTGGTGGTGCAGGGAGATACTACCACGGCTTTTGCCGCAGCTTTAGCAGCTTTTTATCAAAAAATTCCTGTTGGTCACGTAGAAGCAGGGTTGAGAACTGATGATATATTCAATCCTTATCCAGAAGAAGCTAATCGGCGGTTGATTTCTCAAATTACTCAGTTACACTTTGCGCCAACTCCTTGGGCTGTAGAAAATTTACAGCGTTCTGGTGTTTTAGGTGAAATTCACTTGACTGGTAACACTGTAATTGATGCTTTGTTGAATGTTGCAGCAAGCCAAGTTAGCTGTAATGTACCAGGCTTAGACTGGAATTCACATCGTGTTTTGTTAGCAACGGTGCATCGTCGAGAGAATTGGGGAGAACCACTAGAAGCGATCGCTGCTGGGTTTTTACAAATTTTAGACAAGTTTACCGATACAGCATTGCTGTTACCATTACACCGCAACCCAACAGTAAGAGTACCATTACAACAACTTTTAGGAAATCATCCGCGAATTTTCTTGACAGAACCTCTCGATTATGGTGAATTGGTGGGAGCAATTGGGCGATCGCACCTTTTACTGACTGATTCTGGTGGATTGCAAGAAGAAGCCCCCAGCTTAGGAAAACCAGTACTAGTTTTAAGAGACACCACAGAAAGACCAGAGGCTGTTACAGCCGGTACCGCTAAACTGGTAGGAACTGAGAGTGCAAATATTTTTGCAGCTGCTAGCGAGTTACTTAGCGACCAAGCCGCCTATCAAGTAATGGCAAATGCTATTAATCCTTTTGGCGATGGTCATGCAGCAGAACGCATCTTACAGATTGTCAAAAATTATTTGGGTCTTTGATTAACAACATCAATTTAGGAAGCTAAATTAAATAAAATCCTAAGTTTTTAATTTATTAGGGTGCATTCTTCAACACTGTTAGGCAACGAAAGCACTCTCGTATAGTGTGTTACCTCCATAACGCCCTATACGAGAGTGCTAATTTATACGAGCATAATATTAGAATTTTGATTTAACGTGAATTCGACAGACCTCACCCACCCAGCCTCCCTCTCCTAGTAGGGGCTACGGTGTACACACAAGTCTTAAAATTCCCACTAGTACTTGGTTTCGTCATCTAGCTATCTTGTTGTGCCATCGCTCTGGAAGCCTGTCCGCAGCGAGGAGGAACGACGTTCGCGCAGCGTGTCGCAGACAAGCAATCGCTTTAACCACGGGATTATGTGATTACTTCGCTGGGC
>JAVRCH010000028.1:0-32397 GCA_034530795.1 Nostoc sp. DedQUE12a | reverse complement strand
GAAAACAGCTTTTTATACCACTGACAATATTCGTCTACGAATTTGACTGTTGGCACAGCTGGCCGAGACTCAAACATTATTCCTGTAATGCTTTCATCGTTTTTACACAATTATTCTCTCATAATAGTGACAAAAGAGGGTTAGAGTCTCTCCAGCTTTATACAATCGAATTTTAGATATGGTGGATGAAGCCTGAAAGATTGTTTTTCATTAGTAGCGATCGCCAATTTATATATAAGATTTTTCTAAGAAAATAGCGTAACTATAATCACTCCAGCAACCAACTAAATAAACCTTCTACAGTCAGGCTAAAATCTTTCGCAAATTCTGGCACTGGTAACTTTGTTTCTAGTTCTTCATAGACATTAGTTGCTTCATTTGGCAAGTAAACAAACACAGCTTTTTCTTTAGGATCGATCAGCCATCCAAACCCTTACACCTTTTGTTCAGTAACTAATGTTAAACTAACCCATTCGCCTTTGTCGTTATAGCTACGAATCATCCGCCGACGCAGGTTTGGTTCGATTAACCAACCCGCTTCTAAAAATAAGGGTTGACGTAATTGCACCTTTAGTGGTGAGGTTGCAGAACTGCCATCAGGTAGCAGTAATACTTGTATCTGCTTTTCGGGATTTTCGTCAAAAAGAATGATGGAACCTTTGATAGTAGCAGTTGAGGCAATTGTGCGTCCTGCAAAAGAAGTACTTTGAATTAATCGCCCAGCGTTATCTAATTGTAATTTTAGAGTTGTAGAGTAAGTATCAGGCGATCGCAAATCTCGATATATTGTCACTGCTTGACCTTGCCATTCTCCTAACAAGTCATCTAACTGCAAAGGTGGACGTTCTGCTGTTGGGGTTCCAGCTAGATGTTCTCGAATTAGAGTTAGTCCGCTGAGATTACCTGTCTTATCAAATAGTTGCACCAAACGTAAGCGGCGATTTTCATGAACAAAAGCCAGTTCTCCACCGAATTCGGAAAACGGCCCTATCTGAATTAAACCTTCAGAAAACGAACCATTTTCAAAAAATAGCAAACCTCCTCCCACAGAACTAAATTCTCTAATCAAATCTTGTCCCGAACGGCTCAGAGTTAGGCGCACTTTCTGGCTACCGTTCAATTGTTCTAGGGAAAGACGGCTAGGAGTATCGTTGACAAGTGTACCTTGGGGAGAAAAATTGGTAAATGAACCTTCCCACACACCGAGATTTTCTAAAAAACATTCCCACTGCGATTTCATAACTATTTCCTCCTTTGTCCTCTACCCATGCTCCATGCCCAATGCCTATCCTTTAGCAAAACGTCTGACAGCAAATAAGCTTCCAACTAATCCTACCGTGGCACCGAAGCTCAAGAGAATTAAGGGCAATAATAAAATTTGGGCTGGAGTGAGTTGTATTCCGTTGGTGATTACTTGAATAAACTCTGGTTGATTGGTTAGCAATTTATGGAGAAACTGTTGAATCACAGAAATAAAACTCCAAGCGATCGCACCCCCGACTAAACCAAAAGTAATTCCTTGTAAAATGAACGGGAGGTAAATCCAAACAGAAGTTGCTCCCACTAGTTGCATAATTTCAATTTCTTGGCGTCGCGCCATGACAATCAGGCGAATTGTGGTGGTAGTCACGGCGATCGCTGTTACTGTCAAAATAATTGTAATTGTTAAAGTAATCCAGTTCAAACCCCGGTGTAGCTGAGCAATCCGCTTGACTGCTTCATCGATATACTGCACCGTTTCAACTCCCTGTAACTTAGCCAACTGGGTTGCTAAAGTTGGCACGACTTGAGAGTTACGCGCTTTCACCTTAATTTCATCAACCAAAGGATTCTCGCCTAGCTGTTGCGTAAGACCTTCAATATCCGAAATTCTCATTTCCTTAACTAACTTAGTCCAAGCTTCCTCCTTAGTAATTGTTTGTATCGCTGTTACCTGTGGCATTTTTGCTATCAGTGGCTCAATACTTTGGACTTGCATATCCGGTTCGAGATAAACTGATACTTCTAGCTGGCTACCGAACTGGTAGAGAAGTTTTTCCACTTGCCAAGAAGTTTGCAAACTTAAGCCGAATAAAAATAACAATACCGTCACAGTACTGACAGCTGCCCAATTCATCCAACCTCCCCGCAGTAAGCCAAGGAAAGTTTCTTTGAGCAGATAGTCAAGTTTCGTGAGAGATTTAAACATAATTCGTAATTCGTAATTCGTAATTCGTAATTCATAACTCATAATTGAGCATTCCCCACTCCCCACTCCCCACTCCCCAGCTTGATAGAATTAAGTTAGTAGGAATTTTCACCATCTAGCCATCAAGACTCATGCCTTCTGAAATTGCTGTCGAGAAAAAAAAGTTAAAAAATCCGCCTTTGGAGCTTCATTATTTAGGCGATCGCGTGCTGCGTCAAGGTGCAAAGCGGATTTCTAAAGTTGATGACGAACTCCGCAAACTGGTGCGCGAAATGCTGCAAACTATGTACAGTAAAGATGGCATTGGTTTGGCTGCTCCCCAAGTGGGAATTCACAAACAATTAATTGTCATTGACCTGGAACCAGATAACGCAGCGAATCAACCGTTGGTATTGATTAACCCCATAATTAAACAAGTCAGCCGCGACATCTCGGTTGCCCAAGAAGGGTGTTTAAGTATTCCCAACGTATACCTGGATGTAAAGCGCCCTGAAGTCGTAGAAATCGCCTATAAAGACGAATATGGTCGTCCTCAAACTTTAAAGGCTAACGACCTGTTGGGACGCTGCATTCAGCACGAAATGGATCACCTCAATGGTGTGGTGTTTGTAGACCGTGTGGAAAACTCCTTGACTTTGGCCCAGGAGCTATCTAAGAATGGCTTCTCGTATCAAGCGGTGAAACCAGTAGCATAGGGGGCTAGTAGTGTATTTAACTCCAAAAAGCGGTTTGTTTCTGGGTGGTTGTTGTGTAAGTGCGATCGCAGCTGTTGGTTCGATTTTTGAACTCAGTTACGGACAACCAGATTTCGGCGTCACAACCACAGCAATTATCCTTGCATTAAGCATTCCACTCACAGGTTTATTTTTCTTTGCCGCAGTGAGGGACGCAAGGGCTAACATGAAATAAGCATCAGGTACATAAAAAAGGTAAACGGATGAACTAAGAATACTAAATTCATCCTTTTACCTTTTATTTTTGTTCTGTATCTTCTACTGCGCCTAAGGCTTTGAGCGTCATTAACTGTGCTGCGGTTAAGCCTGTCACTTTAGCGATCTTCATTCCTTGGTAGAGTTTTGGCGATCGCAGTGTTTTTAAGCACTTACCAGCGTGCATATCCCACAATTTAATCGTTTCATCTTCACTGCCACTAGCCAAAGTTTCACCATCAGGGCTGAAGGCTACTGACCTTACCCAACTAGAATGCTCGTGCAAGATTTTCAGGCATTTCCCATCACGGACATTCCATAACTTCACTGTCTGGTCTTCACTGCCAGTAGCCAAAGTTTCACCATCAGGACTAAAGGCTACCGACCTTACCCGATTGGTATACTCTTGTAAGGTTTTCAGGCATTTACCATCGCGGACATTCCATAATTTCACCGTTTGGTCTTCACTACCACTTGCGAGAATCTCACCATCAGGACTAAAGGCGACTGACCAAACCCAATTGGTATGTTCCTCCAAGGTTTTGATACACTTCCCCTCGCCAATATCCCATAACTTCACTGTTTGGTCGTCACTGCCACTAGCCAAAGTTCGACCATCAGGACTAAAGGCCACTGACCACACCCTATTAGTGTGCCCTTCAAAGGTTATGAGGCAATTTCCGTCAGTAATATTCCATAACTTCACTGTTTGGTCGTCACTGCCACTAGCTAAAGTTTGACCATCTGGGCTGAAAGCAACTGACCGCACTCGATGAGTATGCCCCTGTAAAGTTATGAGGCAGTTTCCGTCACGAATATTCCATAACTTCACCGTTTGGTCTTCGCTGCAACTAGCCAAAGTTTCGCCATCAGGACTGAAAGCAACTGACCATACTCGATTAGTGTGTCCTTGGAAGGTTTTGAGGCACTTGCCGTCACGAACATCCCATAATTTCACCGTTTGGTTTTCACTAGCACTAGCCAGAGTTAGATTATCAGGACTGAAGGCCACTGAGCGTATTCTATCGGTATGCCCTTGCAAAGTTTTGAAGCATCTCCCATCACGAATATCCCATAACTTCACCGTCTGGTCTTTACTGCCACTAGCGAGAGTTTGACCATCAGAACTGAAGGCGACTGACCATGCCCGATTGGTATGCCCGTACAAGGTTTTGAGGCACTTGCCGCCAGCAACATCCCATAACTTCACCGTTTGGTCGTCACTGCCACTAGCGAGAGTTTGACCATCAGGACTGAAGGCAACTGACCAGACACGATTGCTATGCCCGTGCAAGGTTTTGAGACACTTGCCGTTACGAACATCCCATAACTTCACCGTTTGGTCTTCACTACCACTAGCGAGAATTTTACCATTGGGACTGAAAGCAACTGACCGTACCCAATTACTATGTCCTTGGAAAGTTTTAAAACATTTGCCGTCGCCAACATCCCATAACTTCACCGTTTGGTCGTCGCTGCTACTAGCGAGAATTTCACCATCAGGACTGAAGGCAACTGACCATACCCAACTAGTATGCCCTTGCAAGGTTTTGAGACACTTACCGTTACGAACATCCCATAATTTCACTGTTAGATCTTCACTGGCACTAGCGAGAGTTTGATTATCAGGACTGAATGCCACTGACCGTACCCTACTAGTATGCCCTTGCAAGGTTTTGAGGCACTTCCCGTCATGGATGTTCCATAATTTCACCGTTTGGTCGTCGCTACCGCTAGCGATTTGACCATCAGGGCTGAAAGCCACTGACCATACTGGGCTGCTATGCCCTATCAAGGTCAAAAGTGATTTACCATCTGCAACTTGCCATAGCTGAGTTTTACCATCAACATCACCCGTAGCCAAAAGTTTTCCCTCAGGACTAAATGCTACCGATGAAATACTACCCAAGGTCTCTGCAAAAATCGATTTAGCAAGATTGCAACCAGTAAAATTAACATCATGCAAATTCACATTTTGCAAGTATGCTTGCCAAATAATCAGACCGGAAAAATCATAGCGGCTCAAATCAACTTGTAGTTGACAAAGCATATTCAGGACATTTCCGACTGTATAGCCTGGTTCTGGTGGAAATGTTTCTCGGAGTTTCGATACAATTTGGATTAATTGATTTTTCAGATCGTTGGGATTTAGAAAAATAGTTTTTAACCTATCTAAAATTGGTTTAACTATCAAACTAATTTGAGTATTTCTAATATAATCTTTGGCTGTAGCTTCAACGAGAGCATGGCTTTTAAATATTGCAATTTTCCCATCAGCAATTTCTTGACAAATATCTTCTAATAGATGGTCTGTTATATACTCCATGACTACAGGTTGGAGTGTGAAAGTAGCAACTGAATTCATTCCTTCTGTAGCTCTTTCAATTAGAGAACGCCGTCGTAAAGATTCTAGTGCTTCCAGTAATTCTCTTTTTGGTAAACGGACAATATCATCTAACAATTTCTCTAAAGAAACAGGGTCGCGCTTAATTGCTAACCAATAGATAATTTCTGCTTCTGGCTCTGACAAACGCTCAAATTGCTGATCTAATAAATTACGAGTGTCGCCAAAAATTATTTCTCCTTCATCAATAAAAGCGGCGATATCACCAGCAAATAACTCACGAATCGGCTCACAAACTAACTTTAGTGCTAAGGGGTTGCCTGAATAATTTTCAACTAACTTTGCCCAATCTTGCTTTGAGCCAAATATACCTTTATCTTTAAGAATCTCTTGCCCTTCTATTTCTCCTAAGCCAGGTAATAATAGTGTTCTGACTGGTGATGTTTCTCCCTCTAAAGGAGCAAATTCTTTGGGTTTTTCACGAGAAGTCAATACCAAACAACTTTGATGCGCTTCTTCTGCTACACGTTTGAGTAGTTGACCATAAGCTTCATATCCTTGTTTATATTCTCCGGCACGATCGCCCCCTTGCAAAATCGTTTCGGCATTATCTAAAACTAAAAGACAACGCTGTTTTCGTAAATATTTAATCAGTAAAGTTATTTGACTATCTACAGTTTCTGGTAAATCAATTTCTTTTTCATCAGATAAAAATACGATCGCGTCAGCCAAGAGTTCTTTGAGAGGTGGGGCATTGCGGAGCGATCGCCAAATAAGATATTCAAAATCATATTGCACTTCCTCTGCTAGCTTTACAGACAAAGTGGTTTTGCCAATTCCTCCCATGCCTAAAAGTGCTACTAATCGGCATTTATCTTGGACAATCCATTGCTTGAGGCGAGACAGTTCTACTCCTCGTCCGTAGAAGCTACCACTGATACTAGGTGCTTCACCCCAATCTGGAGGCTTGCTGGCAATGGATTTCACACTCACCGAAGATGCTCGATACTCACTTTCAATCACTTGCTGTAACTTAGTGAGCTTTCCGGGGCCGACACCGCTGACATGAAATTTTTTATAAACCTCACTTAATCTTTTGCGTACTGCCTCAGGGCTAATCTTCAATTCTTTAGCGATCGCATTTGGTGATTTGTCCTCAACCACACCTAACAACACCTCTAACTCACTGCCAGATACACTCCGTTCTTGGGCTAAAGCCACGACAAAATCTTGGGGAATCGCACTCATGCTCTCACCAATACAAACTACACTCCCAATGTTAGCTCACTATGTGAGAAATCAATCTCTCAAAAAGGACGGTTATGCTAACTGTCTATAGTTACGCGAGAGGCAGGAGGCAGGGGGCAAGAGGCAACACTATTACCATTCCTAGTATTCACGCTTGTCATTATGCCCTAACCTATGTGGCTACGGCTATACATGGTGCTTTTTTGACAATTTTCTCACTTTATATCTTGACTAAGTAACTAAGTTACTTTATAGTGAGTTTAACACTAGTTAATTGGGTAACTTAGTAAGTTTACAGGTAACTCCATGAAACTTAGTGAGTAATGCATCGATTCTGAAGTTTGTCAAAAAGGCAAGTATTCCAAGTATGTTGTCATTCTAGGGCTTGATGCGCGTAATCTGCGTTCTGCGCCATCACGAGCATTTAGCGCCTAATATGAATTTTCCAATTGCCATTGCAATTTATCTAAGAGTTAATCGCGTTGAGATTACTTGCCTTCAAACATAAATTCCTTTGACTCAACTGTATTAATCTTGGAGCTTAATTTTCATTATCTAAAAATACCAAGCTAACTCGATTTAGGAGTATGGCTCTAGTTTTCCTTAACTTGCTAGGAGCAATTTTATAACTATTCGCTCCTGAAGTCGGGTATGTGTTGGCTAGCAAGATTCAACTGTCAAAAAAGGACAAAAACTATGAATACCAATCTCAAAAACGACGAAAATCACTTATTTAAGTGGGCTACTAAAGGGCTGAGGTTTTTTCTCTTTACTTTACTTGGTTTAGGAATTGCCTTGGTTCTATCTAAGGTGCTTGGCGCTGTTTCCATTGCAGGCATAATATTATCCGCAGTGTTATGGCAATGGTTGTTTCGGATAGCGGTTATTTTGTTTTGTTTGTTTGCGATCGCCATGATTATCGAATCTTGGCGTTAATTGTTTACTTCCTGATTTAGGAAACAGTAGGAATCGCATCTCATGTTGGAACTTAATCAATTGCCTTTGGCTATCTTTTACTTCAGCCAAAGGCTTATTCAAAGGGAATTATACCATGCAAAACAACAGCAACAGCACTCTAAAAGAAACACTTTCGCCTATTTTAGTCATCTTAGTCGCAGGGTCAATTTCTTTAGCAATTATTAACAAAGATAATCACCCTGCATATTTCGACATAGTTAAAATAGCTATGGCCTATAGCTTTGGCTCCATCAAATCTCAAGGAAAAACTAAAGATTCTGAGAAGCAGAACGATCTGGAGAACGATGAGGACGGTAATAAAAAATAGCTCTATAGGAGTTGAATATGGAGTGGGTTGTTGTTAAACATTGCTTCTACAATAGAAGGATGCTATCAACTACCACTCAACTACTCCGACTTTCTCAAGGACAACTCAACTTACTAGAAGCTTGTCCGCGTAAATTCCAGCACACTTACTTAGAACAACTCAATTCCCCCGCAAATCCCGAACACGAAGAACGGCAAACTTTAGGTAGCCGCTTTCACCTGCTGATGCAGCAGCGAGAAATGGGTTTGCCAATTGATAGTTTCCTCCAAGCAGATGCTCAACTGCAAAGTTGGATGGCTGGTTTTGCCGATGCAGCCCCAGAAATTTTAATGTCTGCAACTGACAATCAAACCTTTCGTGAAAGCGAACACTACCGCACTCTGCAAGTTCAGAACTATTTGTTGACGGTTGTCTATGATTTATTGATTGCAGATAACCAACAAGCGCAAATTCTCGACTGGAAAACTTATCCGAAACCACCTCATAAGCGCAAGTTAGAGTCCAACTGGCAAACACAGCTTTATATGTATGTTTTGGCTGAAACTAGCGCATATTCGCCAGAAAATATTTCCATGACTTACTGGTTTGTCCAATCTGAAGGCAAACCGCAAAATATTAAGTTTAATTACAATACTACTCAACATATAAAAATAACCAAAAAACTTAACCAACTGTTAAATCAATTAACTAATTGGTTGGCAGATTACCAAAATAATATACAGTTTCCGCAAGTGGCGGAGGGTAGTAAAACTTGTGATTATTGTAGCTTTGCCCAGCGGTGCGATCGCACGTCAGTCACCGAAGAAACTGCAAACGATTCTTTGCCAAATATTGATAGCATTCAAGAAGTATCACTATAAAAGTTAGGATTAGAGACGCGATTCATCGCGTCTGTACAAGAGTTAGGAGTTAAAGGTCAATTTTATTAAATAATCAAGATAATTTATGATGAATAAAGATACGAATTACATTAAATTAATTCATTCTGAATTCTTCCCATTATACAGTTAAAAATTTAGAAATTTATGTCCAGCTTTGATGAAACTGAAGCGATTTATGTCCGCGAATTAGGAATTGATGACATTTCTCCCGTTTATCATTTGGGGGAAGAATTATTTACCAGCGATTTATATCCTTATTTATACCGCACTTGGGATGAATGGGAAGTAATTGGACTTTACAATACAGATCCAGAATATTGCCTGGTGGCTGAAAGAGACGGAGAATTAGCAGGCTTTGTTTTGGGAACCATAATTACCAAAGCATCTTGGACTTACGGTTACATTTTATGGCTGGGAGTTAGTCCTAAATTTCAGCGTCGGGGAGTAGCAGACAAATTAGTTGATAAAGTCGTCGCCCGCATGATTGAAGATGGGGCGCGGTTCATGCTAGTAGATACTGACCCCACCAATGTTTCAGCATTAAAGTTTTTTAATCGCAAAGGTTTTGGTAATATACGCCAGCATATTTTCTTATCGATGAATTTAAGTAAACATGAATATTATGGCAGATTAATTGATTACGAACACCAAAAAGCAGAAAGAGCAGGTTACAGGCGATCGCGTCCAGCAATTCGCGCCCGTAAACCCGATAGCGCTGCTAATGAAATACTAATTAATCCCCTAGTGAGTGAACCTCAAACCACCGAAGACCAATCGCCAATTTAATACAAGTTAGGAGTTAGGAGTTAGGAGTTAAAAGTATCTTTAATCTTATTAATATTACTTTCCCAAAATAAAAACAGGCTGAACAAATTGGTAAACAATAAGTTAGTATCTGGGTAATCTGAAGTTTTTGGTAGACAAAGGCGGATTCATGTTTCAAGACATTACTGCTCAGATTGATTATTCTTCCTCATTTCCATATTTAGCGACAGTCTTAGGTGTTTCTAGCATAACGGGAACACTGGGTTGGCGTTGGTGGAAACAAAAGAATACATACAAATCCCTAGAATCACTCCCTTCTCCTTCCAAACACTGGCTGTTAGGGAATCTTCCGCAAATATTAGCAGCAGTGAAACAGAAGAAATTATTCCTGCAATTTTTTGATTGGAGTAAACAGCTAGGCTCAATGTATGTTATTTGGAATGGCAACTATCCAATTGTCATTTTAAGTAAGGCCAAAGTTATTGAAGATACCATTGTCAATGGAATGAGAGATGGTAGCTTAATTAGAGCTGAAGAAATGCGTAAAATTTGGAACGATATGAGTGGTTCCATTATGATCGGAGAAACTGGCACTGAGTGGCAGTGGCGACGCAAGGCTTGGAACCCAGAATTCAGTTCTAGCAGTCTCTCTAAATATATTGAAATTATTAACCAAGCTTGCGAACAAGTAATTGAGACAGTCAAAGAAACTGCACCGCCAAAAGAAGTTGAGGTAGATCCTCTGTTTGTAGAACTAACAATGAGGGTGATTTCCTCTCTTGTACTAGGCATTCCTGTGGATAGAAAGAGTACTAGTCCTGAAGGGCCACCATTGGAAGTTATCAAGCTGTACGAAGCCATGTCTGTTTTAGGCTATCGGTTCTTACGACAAGCTGCTGGCGAGAAGATATGGATGAAATATTTGCCAAGTAAGAATTCACGAGATTATTGGGCAGCAAAGCGATATTTAGAGAAATTTCTCATTCCCCGTGTAGACTTAGCTTTACAGATGAGAGAACAAAACCAGACCGATTTACCACAAGTCAGTTCTTTGTTTAGGGAATCAATGTTAGTCAAAATCGCTGCCAAAGAACCAAAATACAATCGCCAAACATTAATAGCAGAATCTCTTGAATTATTAATAGCTGGTACTGACACAACAGCCCATACTTTATCCTTTGCAGTAGGAGAGTTGAGTTTAAATCAAAGGGTTTTTCAGCAAGCACGGGACATTGTTGACCAAGTTTGGCAAAGCAAAGGCTGTATTAATACAGAAAACCTCAGGGAATTAGCTTATATTCGCGCAATTATCAAGGAGACATTGCGCCTTTATTCAATTGCCTCAGGTTCGACTTCATTGGAAGCTCAACGCGACACTGTAATTGAGGGTCAAGTGATTCCTCGCGGTACAAGACTATCCTGGTCAATGCTTGCTGCTGGAAGAGATCCTGAAGTTTATGCTAATCCAGAGGTATTTCTACCAGAACGTTGGTTAGACAAGAGTAAGGAAACTAGTTCACTGCCAATGATAGACTTTGGCTCAGGGCCTCATCGTTGCTTGGGAGAGCATCTATCAATGCTGGAATCAACTGTGATGCTAGCATTATTACTCCGCTACTTCGACTGGGAGTTAGTCAATGGTCGTTCTTCTCTAGAACAATTACAGCAAAACCTGTTAATTTATCCGTCCGATAAAATGCCAGTGCGCTTTCGGTTGAGAAATTGGGAGTAAAACTATTTATTAACTTATATATGTGGGTAGGCAGGAGGCAATAGGCAATAGAATTCTAGAAGATTCAGTGTACTGAGTTTTGTTCAAAAATAAAATAGGAGTCCTATATATAGCAATCCTAAGTTATGTCTGAAAAATCTATTGCCTATTGCCCATTGCCTATTACCCCAAGAATAATTCAAAAATTCTAAGACTTAATTTATTACTTTCCTGACTTTCTTTATATGCCAGAACAACAGTGGAATATAGCAACAGCAGAACAACCGCCAGAGTGGTTTATTCAAGCGGTGAAACAGCATACACCCGCATCAAATGGACTGTATGCAGCACAATTGTTGTGGCAACGGGGAATTAAAGAAAAATCACAATTATCAGCTTTTATTAACCATAAAGCTTATCAAGCAGCAAGTCCCTTTGAGTTTGGACAAGAAATGCATTTGGCGATCGCCCGCTTACAAAAAGCCCGCGATGGTCGTGAAAAAGTTGCGATTTGGGGAGATTTTGACGCTGATGGTATTACCTCTACTGCCGTACTTTGGGATGGATTGGGAGAGTTTTTTATCCAAAATATCGAGTTAATTTATTACATTCCCAATCGTTTAAAAGAATCTCACGGATTAAATAATCAAGGAATTGAAAATTTAGCAAAACAAGGTTGTAAATTAATAGTCACTTGTGACACGGGTAGCACAAATATTAATGAAATTATTTATGCTAAACAGCTAGGTATCGATGTCATAGTTACCGACCATCACACCTTACCTGAAGAACGCCCACCAGTTACAGCAATTATTAATCCCCGATATCTGCCAAAGGAACATCAGCTATTTAATCTTTCTGGGGTGGCGGTAGCTTATAAGTTGGTGGAAGCACTTTATCAAACTTTGCCGCATATTCCCCAACATCCATTAGAGGATTTATTAGATTTAGTTGCAGTAGGATTAATTGCTGACTTGGTGCAGTTGAGTGGAGATTGTCGCTATTTAGCACAGTTGGGAATCCAACGACTGCAAGCAGATTTTCAACAGCCACCGACAGCACGACGACGACCAGGGATAGGGCGATTATTAGAATTGTGCCAGAAAAGTGGCGATCGCCCCACAGATATTTCCTTCGGTTTGGGGCCCCGAATCAATGCTGTTAGCCGCATCCAAGGCGATGCTAGTTTCTGCGTTGAATTATTAACCAGCCGCGATGCCAAACGTTGTAACGAATTAGCCGAAGTTACAGAACTGGCAAACACTCGCCGCAAATCCTTGCAAAAAGATGTACAAGCCCAGGTAGCACAAAAACTTACTCAATTAGATTTATCAACCACCAGCGTTATTGTCCTCGAAGATCCCCAATGGCCTGCCGGTGTCTTGGGTTTAGTCGCCGGACAAGTAGCACAAGAAACAGGACGCCCGACGATTTTGTTGAGTACTGAGGGACTGGGGACTGGGGACTGGGGACTGGCGACTGGGGAGGAATTTTCCCAATCCCCAGCCCCTAATCCCCAATCACTAGCCCGTGGTTCCGCCCGTTCGGTGAATTCCGTCGATTTGTATCAACTGGTGAAAGAGCAAGCACATCTGTTGCACCGCTTTGGCGGACATCCTTTTGCAGCGGGTTTGAGTTTGCCGGTTGAGAATATTCCTTTATTTTCAGCAGCGATTAATCAACAGTTACGGCAATCTTTGGGCGGTACAACTCTCACGCCAACGGTGCAAGCAGACATAGTGGTAAGAGTTGCAGACTTGGGGAAAGAATTATTTTTAGAACTGAAATTGTTAGAACCTTGTGGAATGGGTAACCCCGTTCCCAAATTGCTAATTCAAAACTGTTGGTTTGAAAATAGTTGGCATCGCAATCAGCAAGATTGGCGAGGAAAAAAGGTACAGTACATTAAAACCGAGTTTGAGATTCGGGATGATTCAACTAGAAGTCCCTTTCCTGGTATTTGGTGGGGACACTACAAAGATGAATTGCCCATAGGCAGGTGTGATTGTATAGTTGAACTCGACTACAACACCTTTAAAAAACGCTACGAAATTAGATTAATTGCCGTCCGCCCAAGTGAAAACTCAGCACTCACTACTCAATACTTGCCATTCATCCTCGACTTACGGAATCAGGACAACTCAGTCCAGACGCAATTAATCCCGTCTCTAGCTACTTCGGCAGTGATTCTTGAACATTGTCCGACGAACTGGGATGATTTACGTGCGTGGTTGCGGCGATGTTTAGCAGCAAGCAACTCAGCGTCTACGGTTGATAATCAACAACAACTAGCCATTGCTTGGTCTAAACCCAACCACCAACCACCAAAAGAAATCTGGCGAACCTTGGTTGGGATTGCTAAATATCTCAGTCGTACCAATCAATTAGTCACTCGCGTACAACTTTTAGATAAACTTGGCATTAGCGATCGCACCTTATTTTTAGGAATCAAAGCTTTAAAATATTGGGGATTCACAGTTACAAGACAAGACCGCGATTTGCAAATTACCTGGAATCCCAACAGCATCTCCCAAGCAAATGCTGATGCAGCTGTTACACAGTTTTTAGCCGCCGTCAGCGAAGAACAATTCCAGCAAAATTACTTTGCAGAGGTGCCTTTATCTACCATTGTTGCCATGATTAATAGTCAGTAGTCAGGCGATCGCTTTTAACTTTATTTATCAGCTTAGGATTTTTTCGGGTGCAATGGAGCGATCGCACTTTGCATCTGCTCAATTGTGGCTTGCCGTCACCATCAACAGTACGTATAATTATACGTACATATAAATAATTCGAGCGAATCGGCGTTTCCTGAAAACGCATATTTTATGTCTATCGGGAATTTTGGCAATATCTATTCAGATGAGCTAATTACAGCCACCGAGTTGAATCGTCAGCCTGGACGAGTTTTAGACAAAGCTTTAGAACATCCAATCACAATTACTCGCAACGATCAGTCTTTTGCTTTGTTGCGTCGTGAGGAAGTAACTTTTCTTGTGAAAGCAGCAACACAAAGTAAAGTTGTTTTTGAAGTATTAACTGTTGCTTTTTCTTTATTGCTTGGCAAAGAAATCGGCTTTGAACATCCTTATGGATGGCTGAGTGTATTTGAATCTGACGAGCTGCAAGACTTGATCGAGGAGTTGAGTGAAGCTTTTCGATTGATTGATTTTTCTAGTCAGGCATGGGATACAATCGATGGAATTATCCATGAATGGCATGAGAGTGCTATTGCGATCGCCAGTCCTGAGTTAGCAGCGGCTTTTAGTGCCGAAACTGATGAGATGCCATTAACTGAGCCATCTGCTGAAAGTGTTATGTAAATTTGGGTGATGTCAGAAAATCTTCCAGAATTTCCAATAATAGAAAATGTGGAGCCGCCAGAAGTTAAAATGACGGCTCCGGCATTATTTGAGACACAAAGCACTTGGTTAGTAGTAGCTAAAAATCGTCGAGTGAATCGGGACTGGGAAGCGTTAATAGAACGCTATCCAGAAAACACTCGTCGTTGTTACGAAGATTTAAGTACTGCACCAACAACTAGACAGCCTGGCCGTGTGTTTCCTTTAAAGGGCAAACTCTACAAAGGTGCATGGGAATACGAAGTAACAAAAGGGGACAGAGTATTTTACGTTCCCGATGAAGAGCTTTTAAAAGTAGTTGTCTACTACGCAGGTAAAGATCCTTCTCCTGCACCAAGACCGTAATTTGTGTCAATCTTCTCCTCTTTGCTGATTTTAAGATTTTAGGCAGGAACGCTGAAGGTAAAGATTTTTGAGGTGCGATCGCGTCGGTAATTTGGTAGAAGCGATCGCGTATCAAACGAGTCGTAGGCAATAAATCATGTTACTATATCAATCCAAATAGAATCATAAAAAATATAAAGTTTTAATATTAAAATCCCGTATAAATACGTAAGCTCTTCAGTTTCTTTCAGATTATAAAGAAATAGCGAAAATACTCAAATCGAGCTACACATTAACTAAATAAAACTAAAATCTCTTCCGTATTTAGAGAAGGTAAAAGTTCTGCGCCTATTTATAAAAATTTAGCAATGGGTTAGAAAATGAGCAATAAATTATATAAAGTATTTGCAGATGTAGAACAAAATGCACAACTTCTCTCTCTCTAAATATTGGCATAATTTTTCTACAGAAATTTCAGAGCATTTACCAGATACATATCACCCAGAACTGCAAGAACTTTCTGAGAAGTTAGAAATAGCTATTGATAATTTAGTAAATGAGCTTCAAAATCCTACTCTTACTCTTGCCACAACAGGAACTACTAGTAGCGGTAAAAGTACTTTAGTAAATTTATTATGTGGAGCAGAAATTGTTCCTGTTGCTGTCAGCGAAATGAGCGCAGGAGCAGTAACTATAGAATATAGCGAAAAAAAATCTTTAATAATCCATGAAACTCCAGGAGCATTATGGGAGTGTGGAGAATGGACAGGTATTAGTGATGAGCGAATTTATCAACGCTTATATGATGTAATGATTAGTTACATCGATAATAGAGAGAAACAACCTAATTTAGCTTGCCCCCAATCAACCATATCTTACCCCTTTAGACTCATCAAAGAATCGAAACTGGAATTACCCAGAGGTGTAAGGGTAAAAATTATGGATTTGCCTGGTTTAGCTTATGTGGGCGATGAAGGTAACGCAAATGTGATTAAACAGTGTCGTGAGGCATTGTGCTTGGTAACATATAACAGTGCAGAAACCGACAAAGAAAAAGTTAGAAGCTTGCTGCAAGAAGTAGTTGAGCAGGTAAAAGATTTAGGTGGTTCTCCTGCACGGATGCTATTTGTTCTCAATCGTATTGACGTTTTTCGAGCAGATAGAAACTGGCCAGAAACAGAAAATCGCTTTGTTGAGAATGCAATACGTAGTATCAAGCTTGAACTAACCGAACATCTGAAAGAATATACAGAAGACATTGAAAATTTACAGGTTATAAAACTGAGTACATGGGCTGGTTTATTAGCCCTTCAGATAAAACAACATGATGAAATCAACAGTTTAGAAGCTTGTAAAAAAGCAGATAAACATTTTAATGGTTTAATTGATGAAAATATATTAGAAGATTTACCACGTAAAACAGAAAAATGGTCTAGACATGACCGAAATAGGGTTGCTGATGCATTATGGCAAAAGTCTTATGCAGAAGAATTTCAGCAATCCTTGAGAGAGCATATTAGTCAACATTTTCCACGCTTAGTTATTCCCCAAGCAATAGAACGATTTAATGTTGCTGCTGGAAATGCTATTACAGAGTGGGCTTTACAGACAACAACAGCTATTCTTAACAGTTCAGAAGAACGCTATCAACAAGAATGTGAAAAAATATCTTTGATTAGGTCAGCACTTGATATGTTCCTAAAAACTAGTAATAAAAATTTAACAGAGCCTTTTGAGAACATAGATAAAAAAATTAAGGAGGTTTTAGCAGATGAGTCAGAAGATGATCCAGTACTTTATTTAGAAAAGACTATAAGAAGTCTTAACAATGTCGAACCATACAATGAATTAGGAGATAAACTATATCCACTTTATGGATGGCGAAGAGAGATTGGACAAGGAATTAAACAAGTTCTAGAATCAGTTGCTAAATCTTTAGAAAATGGAAAAGTCATATTAGATACGCCAAATTTCAAAAAAGCAAATATTATAAATGTCAATTTGCTAGGGAACTGCCTAAAAAGACTTGTTAAATTAGGCTACACTGCCTCTGTTGCAAAACAAGGTAAGACAATGGAAGCAAGAACAGATGATGAGAAAAGTAAACTCAAACAACTTAATGAAGAATTAAATGAGCTTGCTATGCATCTCAATCTGGTTATGGAAGATGTATTAAAGCAAATTACTAGCCAAGAATCGGAAAGAATGTATCAATCAGTTTCCGAGCTTTTCAATTGCTATTTATCTCATATTGAAAAAGGCGCAAATAGTATTGCTCCTAATATTTCTATCAAATTTCCTGAATCGCAACTTGTAAAAATTGATTATAACCTTACATTCCATGTTTGTTTTAAAGCTGGTTTTCCTATAACAGCAGGTACTTGGGAAGAGGCAGTCCAAGTTGCAAAAATATGATGTTCCTGGTTTAGATTCAGGTTTAGCAAAACACGTTGATGAAGCCAAGGAAATGCTGTCAGATTGCGATGCGGTAATATTAGTACAGCGTTTTACTAGCCTGAGAGAGAAGGAACTAGAAATTATCAAGTTCACAGAACTTGGCGACAAAAACATTACCGTTGCTGATAAACTTTTTGTCTTTTTAAGTCGTATTGACTCATTAGCTACTCCAGAAGCACTTAAAACTCATATTGAAGAAGCATCTCAAGATTGGTTTAAACGTGCCAAACTTCCACAGGAACGTATTATATCTGGTTCTGCTGGAGCGTATCTACTTTTAAATGGATTAGCTGGAGAACAGACAAGGTTAGATGTTGGTGAAGCAAGTCATATCCAAGCCAAGTTAAAAAGATTAACTGGAATTATCGATGAGGAAACTTTAAATAAGAAAGGTACTGGAATTCCAGAAATAAAAGAAAAAATATTTAATTATATTAATACCAAACGTGTATTTATCTTAAAAAAGAGATGTGAGGCATCAATAAATACAATTTTAACAACCGCGGAAGAAATTTATAATTTAGTTAGCAAACGTTATCCTGAAAACCCTGAAGAAGCAAAACTATTTGAAGAAGACCGTAGACGAGTTTTGTTTAGCGAATGGTGGAATCATAGATGGGAAGAGAAGAAAGCCGATCTGCAAAAGTTTTATGACTCTTCTGTTACCAATAATTCTTTTGATAATTTAACCACGAATTCTGCAACTAGCCTCGCAAAATTTAAAGATAGATATCTACAAATTGTAGCCAGTGAAATCCAAAAATTAAAAGAAGAAGCATTTAGAAAAAAAGATATTATCTTTGCTGCCAACTCATTCCCACAGTTTGACCGTATGAAAGCTAATTTCGCTTGGCGTGAAGATTTATACGGCGATATTAGCAAGCTTTTATCTTCTATAGCCCGACAACTCGCTCTAGAATTGAAAGATGAAGCATTAAAGTTAGTCGAATACATGACGACCTTGTTGTGGGGCAGTAAGCAAGTAAAAGAAAGATTAATTGATAAATCAGAAGAATACTTTTTATCTAAGCTAGAAAATAGCTTAAGCGTACTATTTTTACGTTTTGCCCGTCCAGTTGCAGAAGTATTAATTCGCGCTCCACTTAATAGCGATATCCGCGATAAAATTGCTAAAAGCCTTGGAGTTGATATTGAAATAGTTGATAACTATTACACGGGAGAAGAAGCTGCTTTTACAGTTCTCAAAAGATATGCAAAATATGGTTATAAATTACTTTATCATCCTGAAACAAGGCAACAAATTTTAGGAGTCATAGGAGTTGCAGCACCTATTATTAATGTTGCCACAAAAATTGCTATAGATGTTTCCAGCGAATTCCAATCTCCGCAAGATGATGTAATATTTGAAGTTGAAAATGATATTAATGCTTTTGAAGAGTACTTGCGTGCTGCAATTTTTGAAGCAGCAGGCTTTGAATCATACTGCATTCAAGAACTAAAGGGCTTGATTGATAATTTTAGGGAAAAGCAAGGCACTTGGACAGGGATTGCCCTTAATGAATGGTTGCAAGAAAATCCACTTTTGTTGGCAGAGATACCACCACAATTACGATCGCAAGAGTCTAATTTAGAAGTTAGCGATCGCTTGCGCCAATTATCTACTGTATTAAAGAAATAGAACATTCAATTATAACACTCTTGAATCCATCTGCGATCGCATATTAAACGCGACACGCTACGCCAACGCCCCCCGCACTCATCGCGGTAAGCTTGATAATTGAAACATCACTACCATCTATCAATTCATGACCTCGGAACGCGAAAGGGTCGATAACGATTCACCGTGGAAAGAAATCTTAGAAGCCTACTTTCCCCAAGCAATGGAATTCTTCTTTCCTCAGACTGCTGCATTAATTAATTGGGAACGTCCCCACGAATTTCTGGATAAAGAATTCCAACAAATCGAACGCAATGCAGAAATTGGCAGAAGATACGCAGATAAATTAGTCAAAGTTTGGCAAATTTCAGGAGAAGAAATTTGGTTATTGATTCATGTTTAAATTCAAGCCAAATCAGAAGAAACATTTGCACAAAGAATGTTTTCCTATAATCTGCGAATTTTTGACAGATTTGCCAAACCAGCCATTAGTTTAGCTATTTTGTGTGATTCAGATTTGACATGGCGGCCAAATCAATACACTTTTAATTACCCAGATACGAGTTTAAATTTCCAATTTGGAACCGTTAAGCTTCTCGATTATCAAAACCGTTGGACGGAATTAGAGAAAAGTAATAATCCTTTTGCAACGGTTGTAATGGCACATTTGAAAACACAAGAGACTAGTAAAAAGCTAAAAGAACGCAAAGCTTGGAAATTTAGCTTAATTCGGCGATTGTATGAACTAGGTTTGCCAGAAAAAGATATTCGTAACCTTTACCGCTTTGTGGATTGGGTTATGATTTTACCAAAAGTATTGGAAACGGAATTTTGGGAAGAATTGAAGCAATTTGAACAGGAGCGTACTATGAGTTACATTACCACAGGCGAACGCATTGGCTACGAACGCGGACAGCAAGAACTCGTTCTAAGGCAACTGCAAAGACGAGTAGGAGAGTTACCCGAAGACGTGAAAAAGCAAGTACAGTCTCTTTCACTCCAAAATTTAGAAGCACTTGGGGAAGCTTTATTAGATTTTACAACTATTGAGGATTTGCTCAATTGGCTACAAGCACATCTCAATGAAACTGAAAATTAGCTATCTTCGCGGCTTCACGAAGTTATCGCACCTTTGATTGTTCTCCATCACCTATCAGAACACAAGGCGCGTTCGCTTTTCATCACTTTCTGGTTAGTCTGCAAATAATCATGCAGTAAATCGCAACCCCGTGCCAGCAATTTATCTAGTTTGATATCTGCTAAATCCTGGAAAATCACTGTAGCGTTGGCACTTCCTACAGCTAAAGTCTTGCCATCAGGACTGAAACTGATGCTGGTTAACTCGCCTTTATAACCTTTCAAAGCAATTAACAATGTTCCATCACGGTTCCAAATCCTCACTTTATCATCACTGGAGGCTGCTAGAGTCTTACCATCTGGACTAAAGCTGACACTGATGAAACTATCACCATCCCCAGCAAGATTAGTTAGCAATTCACCTTCTCGATTCCAAATCTTCACTGTGCTATCAATACTAACTGAGGCGAGAATTTGACTATCAGGTGACCAAGCTACCCCATTTACCCGACGGCTATGACCAGCCAATGTTTGTATTAATTTACCATCTTTACTCCATATTTTCACTGTTTTGTCATCACTAGCTGAGGCCAGGAATTTGCCATCAGGACTAAAACTTACCCAATTCACTGCATCTTGATGTCCCTGCAAGGTATTGAGCAGTATACCGTTACGGCTCCAAAGCTTTACTGTTTTATCTTTACTCGCTGATGCAATTACTTGACCACCAGGCAACCAAGCTACACCCAATACTGTATCATTATGACCTTGTAATGTATGGAGCAATTGACCACCCCGACTCCACAACTTTACTGTTTTATCTTTACTAGCTGAGGCAATTATTTTACCATCAGGGCTAAAACTAACGCCCCAAACTTGACTTTGATGCCCAGTGAAAGTACGGAACAATTTACCTTCTCGATTGAAAAGTTTTACGGTTTTGTCTCGACTGGCTGCGGCTAAAATGCGACCTCCAGGGCTAAAACTGATACTCGTCACCCAATCGTTGTTATCGGTTTTGGGTTTTCGCAGTAGCACATCATCCCAACGCCAGAGTTTAACGGTTTTGTCGCGACTTGCAGAAGCCAGGGTGCGACCGTCTGGGCTGAAACTAACGCTGTTGACCCAATTATTATGTCCCCTGAGGGTACCGAGCAACACACCTTCAATACTCCAAAGTTTGAGGGTTTCGTCGGTACTTGCAGAGGCGATCGTGTTACCATCGGGGCTGAAACTCACACTAGTAACTCCTGCACTATGCCCTGATAAGGTTCTTTGGAGGTTGCCTTCTAAACTCCACAATTTGATAGTCTGGTCTAAACTAGCGGAAGCTATTGTTTTACCATCAGGCGACCAAGCTACACTTAAAACTGCATCCTCATGACCTGGAAAGGTTTTCAGCAACTTACCGTCTCGACTCCAAAGCTTGATGGTGTTGTCAGCACTCCCGGAAGCAATAATTTGTCCATCGGGTGACCAAGCAACAGCTAAAACCGCACTGCTATGTCCCTCTAGGCTTTTGAGTAATTTACCGTCTTGAGTCCAAAGTTTTATGGTCTTGTCTGTACTCACCGAAGCAATAAGTTGACCATCAAGACTGAAACTCACACTATTCACCACAGCTTGATGTCCTAAGAGAGTGGCTAGTAGTCGGCCATCCCGATGATTCCATAGTTTCACTGTTTTATCTTGACTAGCCGAAGCAATAATTTGGCTATCGGGGCTGAAACTGATGCTGTTGACTACATCTTCATGTCCTGACAAAGTTTTGACCAAGCTACCATCAAGACGCCAGAGTTTAATTGTAGTGTCTGCACTGGCTGAGGCAATTAAAGAGCGTTCGCGGCTAAATATAACACTATTTACCCCAGATATATGTCCGTCAAAACGATTATATTCTCTTACCCCCGAAACCGCTTGATAAAGAGCCGTCAGCACTTGCTCTCTTGTATTGGAATCTACCCAGATTGTTTGTTGTAATTTTTTCCCTGCTTTTAAACCTTCCTTTAAAGCATCAATGCCTTTTTGCGAGGCAAATAAGGCTTCACTAGATACACTCAGAGTTTTAATCTCGCTATCTATTGCTGTAACGATGGAAACACTTAAACCAAATATCGCCAAGACAGAAGCAGTCAAAGCAATTTTCAAGGAACGATTTAATTTCGCTTCACTAAGTCTTTGTTTTTCTTGGCTTTCTGCTAGTTTAGCTGTTAATTCTTTTTCTTTAAGTTCAGCTCGCAATTGCTCAATTTCTAACTGACTTAATTCTTCGCGTTTTTGTAATTCCCGCAATTCTGTTAATAAACCCAATCCCTGTTGCGGATGAGTATCTATCAATTTGGTTGGTTGCTTTTTTTGGCTGAGTTCGCTTTTGAGTCGCTCAATTTCAGCTTGACTTTGTTCTACTTTTTGGCGTAGTTGGTTGAGTTGGACTTGTAAGCTTGATTCCTGTTGTTGCAAGTAGCGAATTAAGTCTACTAAATAATCGTGAATTAGCTGATAGCGTTCTGGCACGTCGGGAAAAAGAACCACTAACCCAGAACGGACTAAAATATCTAAAATTAATTCTAGTTTGCTAGCATCTTCTAACTCTGTTAATTGTGCGGTTAATTCAGCGCGAGTTTTAAAAGGTCGATTGTTGCTTTCATCTGTTAATAAATATAAAACCAGTAAAGCTGCTCGTTCATTTTCGGGGCCGCAGTCTTTGATTAATTCTTTAATATATCGCTCAATTAGTTTGTTCGGCCTATACGGCTGATATTGTTCCAGGGTAGTAATTCGCTCATCTTGAATTTGCGCTCCCACAACTTGCAATTCAATGGGGCGTACTTCTCCAAATTCTGTGGATAAATCTGAAATTATGGCATCAATTAAAGCAGGCTCTAAATGTAACTGAGAACGTTCTGTCAATTTTTTAATAATGGTTTTTGCATATTCTGGCGAAAAGTTATTTAACTGGTAGCGGATATTTTTATCCAGAATATTGTTGTTAATTGCTTCTAGGGAAGAAAGATGTTTAAAATCTAATAAACGATGTAAATAATCTTCTCTTAAAGACAGAATAACTTTGACAAAAGATATCTGGAGACAGTCGCTAATAAATTTATCAAATGCTTGCTTTTGATTGCGATCGCTATATCCAAAGAAAAATTCTTCAAACTGGTCAAAAATTAAAACTGTAATTAAATGATTATCTGCATTTTTTTTTAATTGCTGTAAAATATTTGCGATGGTGCTAGGCGTAAAAGACTCCGGTAAAATCTCCGGTTCAATGGCTGCTTCTCCTTTAATCTGAGACATGGCCTCACTTAAAGATTTGCCTAATTCCCTAGCCCAATCGCTATAAACTTGCAGCACCACAGGCACCGCAATTTGATCGCCAATAGCTCGATTTTGCAGTGCTGGAACTAAACCCGCTGTTACCGTGGAACTCTTACCTACTCCCGACTGGCCATGAATCACCGTTAACTTTTGGTCAGCACGACTAATTCTGCCAATTAAATCATTAATATCTCGCTCTCGACCAGAAGCCGCAATTTCTAAAGCAACACTGCTACTCCCAGCAGGTGACATTAATGCTGGGTTTGTCGCCTGTCTTTGGGGTTGCAAACGTCCGGCACCGATAAAAGCCCGAAAACCATACTGTTGTTCGACAGAACGGCGTTTTTGACGAATGTAATAAGCTTCTAAATATCGTCCTTCTTCAAAATAAAGCGATCGCAATGTCCGCAATAGGCGAATATAACGATGGGCATCATATTGATGAGCGCTGTATTCTAACGCTTCTGGCAGTTCTTTTGCGGCCTTTTCTAAATATTCCCGCGCAACTCCTTCCTCACCTAAATTGCGCTGTGCTTTGGCTAATATTAAATAATAAATTTGCGCCAACAATAAAGGAAATAAGCAGTTATAAGGGTCATGCTGCTTTTGCGCTTCGCCTAATTTCAGCAGTGATACATGTGCTAAGATAGTCGCCTGTAGCCAACGTGATTGCTGTACAGCTACTTGTGCCAGAAAACCGTAGTCACAAGCAAGTTGAATTTGACTACCATAAATTTGATGCAACTCCAAAGACCTTTGAGCAACAATTTGCAATTGTTCCCAGTCGTGGAGGTTTTGCAAAACTTCAGCAAGTTGACCAATAAATTCAGCAACTATATTTAGACACCTAGCTATTTGTAAAATATTCAAAGATTGCTGAAAATAAGATTTTGCTGCTAACCAATGACGGCGATTTTCCGCTTGATTTTGCTCTGCTAAACGACAACAACATAATCCTAAATAAAACAGCAAAACTCCCTGTCTTAGAAATAGGGGAGATGGGGGAGATGGGGGAGATGCGGAAGAAAAGGGAGAGGGGGAAGACAAGGTAGAGGGGGAAGAAAATTCTTCCTTATCCCCTTTGTCCGCCTCATCTCCCAATTTCTGCCAAACTTGTAAACTTTTCTGAAAATGATTTAAGGCTAGATTGATGCGATCGCTAACATAATTATCTAAGCCAAAAACAAATTCTAAACTCGCGTGCAATTCTGGTTCTAAGGTGATACCACGATTTTGTAATTCTTTGATGGCAAAGTGTAATTCATAGTTATGTTCCCAAACTTGCCCTAGAGTAGAATAATTTTCTGCAAATTTTGATGTTTGAGATTGTGCAGTATTTTTGGGTAAAACTCTAGCAAACAAAGAATCAGTTTCTTGTTGGAGAAATTGCAGCAACGAACTAGTTGTCATTTCAAATTGAATCGGTGTCGCCGCCCAACTCGCAAAATCTGGTGCTAAACGTACCACTTTTTGCAAAACTTCATCATTCATCCACACAATTATTGGAAATGGATGGCGCTTGCGAAATTCATCACGAATATGATTAATAGATCTTAAGAAATCATCGAGTCCATCCACGGACTCTAAACCCAAAATCATCAACGCTGATGGCGGTTGATTTTGGGTAACTAATTGTAAATGAATAGTTGTATAAAGACTTCTGGCGTTGTGCGGTAAAACTACTTTTTGAATGTGGTATAATCCTGAAGACATTTCTTCGAGCCGCTGCAACATTTCCTCTTGCAAAACTCGATAATTGCAGGATACTAAAACTAGGGAAAATTGACCGTTAGAAAGTGCGATCGCTCTCCCCAAACTCCTCAACGCCCGCTCGTTGTTTGCTCTTATATCTACTTGTGATTGTCGTTCAACCATGATTTAAATTTTTGCGTTTCTGCTAAAACCGGGTTGACGGCAAACCAAGCCCCTTCCCGATCGCGATATTCAAATACAAATAGACTCCGCAATAGAGTGTGGTATTCAATATCACCTCTGACCCTTTGTTGTTGCACCACCTGAAAGATGAGTTCCCATTCATGGGGGTCAATGGCATTGGCTCGGTAGTCCCGCTGTCTTCTGATCACCAATTCAACACACTCCCGCTCGAAGGGTGGATCTTGTTCCCGCAAACAATCAAACAACAACCCCAACAAGTCGCGCACATGACCACCACTAATCAAACACAACCGATCTAAGGTCTCCAAATTATCAAACACTTCTGTAATTAAGCCTAACCGATCGCTAGGTAAAATGTCGGGAAAAGCCCTTGCTAGCACCATTTGTCGCATCAATGCTAACCCTTGGGGAAAAATCTCTCCAGAGCGCAAACGCACAGGTATCATTGGTAAAACTTTTGGTGCTACTCCTCCCCCCAAACGATGCTGAAGTTCGGCGCTATCGTTGGAGAAAGTCAAAGCTAGGGGAATAGTATAGACAACATGACAATTTAGTTTGCGTAACTGTTCGCCCCGTTGAATAAACAAGTATTCTGGTAGCGATCGCCCCGATGGTAAAGGTCGAATTGCTACTCTATCCAAATTATCAACAATTACTACCAGCCCTCTTTTTCCCCTGGTTTTAAGTTCTTGATTGGCACGTTCTAATAGTTCTTGATTTATTGACTGCAAAATATTCGCCGTTCGCGGTTCCAAATAGTCCCTTAACCGCCGCCGCAATTGGGGACTTTCTTTGGTTTTAGCTGTAATTTTGCCAATCCCCACAGATAACTCGGCTTCAACTCCCAGTTCAATTGGTGTTTGCAAAAAATCGACAATTTCGCCAAACAATTTGGTAAAATATTTAGGCTTGAGTTTCATTTTCATCGCTTCTAGGCTTTCACTTACCTGACCAGCGATCGCCAATAAAACATCAGTCACATCCACATCTGCCATTTCTAAAACATGGGTAGACTCAAAATAAACTACATGAAATTGCTGCACTTCTAACTCAGCTTTCAGGCGCAACAATTCCGTTGATTTTCCACAGCCGAGATGTCCCGTAAAAAGCTGACAAGTTGGTGAATCTGGAGAGATGCGAGTAATAGTGCGCTGTAAAGCCTCAATGATTTTGCCACCCCGCACCGCTGCAAAATCGATATAATATCGGCGATCGCTTGCATCTCCTATCATTAAAGGTCTACTTGGATTGCAAGCCTGATAAAATCTTTCTAAATCTAGGAGCATAACTAATCGAGTTCATTCACGAATAGGGATGACAAAATTTATTTTTGGGAATTTATCTGTTAATTTCACTAAATCTCACTTAAATTACTAACTAAGTTAGCAGTATTTCGGTTTATTTTTTATATCCACGTTTTATATAGCACACTCCAATGGTGGCATTTAATTTTAACTAGGCAGAAATACCTTTATAAGTAGAAATAGCAAAAAGCTCCAATATTAAATAAGCTACTCTTATCAATATTAAAAATATCCGACACAAAAAAAGGTACTGTTAAGTACAATTTTGTGGTGTTCTTGAATATTATAGTAATCTTATTTGATTCGTGAGAATTCGTGATAAGCTGTTCCACATTTAACTTGCTATGACTGCATTACCTTTATGTTTGATGCGGCGATGCCATTTAATAATTAATTCGCCTTGATTGAGTAGTCGTTTTAATAAATTCTTTAATTGTTCAACTGATTGAAATAATCGATGAGCAATATATTCCTTAGCTGAGTGCCATACTAACTCAATCAAATTATAATCGGGACTATAGGGTGGCAAAAAGTACAATTGAATATTTGGTAAATTTTTCTCAATTTCAACTAACATTGTTTTCTTTTTGTGATAGCTAGCATTATCTAAAACAATGAAAATCTTTGGCCCTTTTTCGGTAAAATCTTTCGATTCGTTACCTTGTTCTACCCATTCTTGTTTTATCTGTTCATATAGTTGTTGCAATGAAGAGTAGAAAATCTCGCTGTTTCCTTTTTCTACAAAGTAACAAATTCTTTTTCGGTCATGAAATCGGACTGCTCCCATGAGATTGACTTTACCACTACTCCGTTGTCCTGTAACTTTTTTCCTTTGTCCTTTTTGACTCCAATTTTTTCGCCGAATTACTCTTAAGCTGAAACCTGACTCATCCCAAAACCATACCTGAAGCTTGTTTGGTTCAGATGATGCCACTTCTAGATATCCTGCTAACTTCTGCTTAAATGCTGCTCTTTTAGCTGGGTCTTGCTTATCCTCTAAGCTATACTTTGCCCAGAGGTAAACGTACTTTTTTTTAAGTAGTATTCTCCTGATTTGTTCTCCACTTAATTTTATTCCTGTTTGTTCGCTCAGGTACGTTGCTAATCTAGCTGCTGTCCATCTACCAAATTCATACCCTAACTCTGATGGCTCTTTTTCAATTGTTTCCATTAACAATTGAATATATTCATCTGTAGCTTTACAATGATTTCCTTTCTCTCGCTTATCCTTCAAGCTTTCTATGTTGCCTGGGTCACCATGTACGCACCAATATACTACTGTCCTCAGTCCGCATCCAAGAAACTCACTAATTTCTGTATAAGTCTTACCATCGTTCATCAGTAGCAACATTAATGCTCTTTCTCTGACTAATGCACAATCACTTTCTTTCACTGCTTTTTGTAAGTTTTCTCTCTGTTCGGCTTTGAGGAATCCTTTGACTGGCATGATGCATATACACTTCGTTTATCTTGTTACTATTTTATGCGACTTAAATGTGGAACAGCTTATAGAGATCCCCGACTTCTTAAAGAAGTCGGGGAGTTAATCTCTAGTAAATGATTAAGTAGGGTTTATAGGACTCATATTTTACTTTTGAAATACCCTACATATACTTCAATTTTTTCACGGAATTAAATCGGATTGCTATAAAGTTCTGTTGCCCTTAAATTCAAAATCGCATAAGGGACTTCCAGAAAAAAATATACAGTTTATTATAATGATAATCATTACGAGGGGGAAGAGAGAGCTGCTAACGGCAGCTCTCTCTTCCCCCTTTTCGTAGCAAATTCGATGTGTTTTTTGTATACTGAATGATAAATTTTTGCAAATATCTACATTTGTATATACAAATGTAATTTTTTAAGATATGCTTGAAGATGTAAATGGCTTTGATTGGGATGAAGGGAACTCTGCCAAATGCTGGAATCGTGTTTCTAAAGAAGAAATTGAGTATCTGTTTCAACAGCCGGGTATTCTCATTGCTCCAGATATACAACATTCTGAAAATGAGGACAGATATCTTGCTATAGGCATTTCAAGCCGAGAAAGGTATATTTTTGTAGCTTTTACATTCCGCAATAAACATATGGACAAAGATTTCCCAAGACTTAAAACTGATGAAGAGATAGAGGCACTATTAGAAGAAGATTTGTCAGATTATCTTCATCCTGAAAATTTTAAGCCAGTAACCTTTGAATTCAAGCCTAAAGATAAATCTGTGAATATAAGAATGTCTGAGCAAATGTTAGAGAGAGTAAAAACTGTTTCAAAGAAAGAAGGGATACCTTATCAACGTTACATTAGACGAGCAATAGAACGGTCTTTAGGTGCTGAATATTAGATATTGGCATAAAAATGAGGAGCGAACATCTTAGAGCGATCGCTCCTCTCTAAAAGACAACAATGTAAGAGATTGATTATACCCAATCAGATTGATCTATAAACCCATTGAATATAAAATTAGGCGATCGTGGAGGCGATCGGGCAAAATATGTTTTAGCAGAGCTTGGATTTTGGCATCTTGTCCAACGAGATAGCGTGTCTTTGGTTGTTTTGCAATCAGCGCGTGGACAACAGCTTGAGCGACAATATCCGCAGAAATCCCTCTAGATGCAATCATCTGCATTTTGTGACGTACAGTATTCATCGCCTGACCGTAAAGATTTAGTGCCGATTCTGGTAAGCTATCTTGTCCGATGTCAGCTTGAGCCAGGGATTTATTCCAAATAGGCGTAGCGATGGAACCAGGTTCAATAATTGAAACTGAGATTCCCCACGGTTTTAACTCCATACGCATGACATCAGTGAGTGCTTCCAAAGCAAACTTTGAAGCATTGTAAGCGCCCAAAAACGGGGTAGAACTTCTACCAGCGATAGAACCCATATTGACAATTCGACCGCGACCTTGACGTAATAAACTAATAAATGCTTGTGTCACTGCTAATTGTCCAGTGACATTAACATTCATCTGATGTTGAAATTCAGCGATCGGTAATAATTCTAAAGGGCCTGGGACAGCAATTCCGGCATTATTTACTAAACCTGAAATTCCAACATCACCCACTGTATCTGTTACCTTATCAACAACAGAAGCAATGGATTCAGCATCAGTAACATCTAAGAAAATTGGAATCAGCCTTGATGAAGCTTTTTGTTGGAGTGTTTGAGCATCAATGTCTTGACGTACACCAGCAAAAACAGAAAATCCCAATTGGTCTAAAAGCAAAGCACAGGCCTGCCCAATTCCTGTTGACGCTCCTGTAATCAGGACTGTACCTTGATAATTTCCTGCAACCATTAGTTTTTTTGATTATGAAACTGCTGTAATATTTTTCTGTGTGTCCTAATTAGGAATTAAGCTAACGCCCTTAGGGTTGCATTTTTTCCTGAAGGTCGTCATTAATTATGAGTAAAAAATAAATGACAACCTCACAAATTAATCTGCAACTTAAATGCGTAACAAATTATACCTTTTTTTTGTGAAGCTGCATATATTTACCCCCGGCTACGCCGTCCCCCCTTGCCAAGGGGGGACTACAGGGGGGTTTTGATTATGTGCAGCTTCATACAGAATTGGTATTAGTAAGTAGGTAGACATAATTAAATGTAAAAGACAAAAGTTTAAAACCCTAATAAAAACTGGCCTTTCCCTTCTGCCTCCTGCCCCCTGCCCCCTGCCTAATCCTTGCAAATACCAGAGCGAAGACAATCTTCGGTTTGGTCATCTCTAGCCGATACATCCCACGGCAATATACCTGAGGGAGCTTTTGTGCTGTAAACCACCAGAGCAGCTACGGTAGAAAGCTGGTTTTTGACAATTGACACATTACTATAGACATTGCCTAGCTCAGCATTGGATAAATACATGGGCAATGCCATCAGACCAATGCAAATTGTCCGGTTCATACAACCTCAGTTAAAAATTTCCGAATACGCTAAACTTAGATGCCACCTTGATGAACCGGAGTTGAAAAACTGAGCATTGTATATTGATGTTGTGTTGAGTTACTCAGTCCTACTAGCCGCAGAGACGTGATTTACAAATTATCGGTTCCACCCTATTTTAGGTTAGGCATTGCCCACAAGATGGCTTCCTACTAACTTATGCACATCTAACCCCAAAAAACAGGACAAAAAACTCGCAGTACTCAAAAACATATTTTGGTGGCTGCGATCGCCGGATAAAATAGTTAACAATGGTGAGTTGGGAGTGAGGAGAGGTACAAGGGGACAAGGGAGCTCTTGAGGCAGGGGAAAAGGTTAAAGGGAAAAGGAATAAATTTAATCTTTCCCCTTTCCCCCTTACCCCTTACCCTTTCCCCATTCCTATGCCCCATGCCCCATGCCCCATCCCCATATTATAAATGTTGCCTACTAACTGGACTCATGACGCCTTCACAAGACGTAGATACTGTAACCGTTCCTGATATAAATACAGAAGCAGATGGCAACTCCGAAACAGATCCTTTAGATGAGTTGCCGGGTGAAGTCGAAATGTCACTTTTCGACCACCTAGAAGAGTTGCGACAGCGAATTTTTTATTCGCTAATTGCTGTAGCAATAGGTATTATCGGTTGTTTCTTTGCCGTTAAGCCCATTGTCCAACTACTTGAGGTTCCAGCACAGGGAGTTAAATTTCTTCAACTTGCACCTGGAGAATATTTCTTTGTCTCCCTCAAAGTCGCAGCTTACACTGGTGTGGTACTTTCAAGTCCTTTCATTCTTTACCAAATTATCCAGTTTGTGCTTCCTGGACTGACTCGCCGCGAACGCGGCTTACTAGGGCCTGTGGTTTTAGGATCGAGTGTTTTATTTGCAGCAGGTTTAGTATTTGCTTATTTACTTCTCATTCCCGCAGCTTTGAAATTTTTCATCAGCTATGGAGCAGATGTAGTCGAACAACTTTGGTCAATTGATAAATATTTTGAATTTGTGCTGCTACTTTTATTCAGCACTGGTTTAGCATTTCAGATTCCCATCATTCAACTATTACTCGGTAACTTGAATATTGTCTCCTCCGAGAAGATGGTTTCAGGTTGGCGTTACGTGATTATGGGAGCAGTTGTTTTAGGAGCCGTTCTCACACCTTCTACTGACCCCCTCACCCAAAGCCTTCTAGCTGGTGCAGTCCTGGGACTTTACTTTGGCGGCATTGGTTTAGTAAAGCTGACAGGAAAATAGCGATCGCCACGCCCAAGAAAAAATTAAAATATTTAAATCGAAACTCACCGAATTTTAGATTTTAAATTTTGCGAAAAGTTAGAGCGGAGGTTTCCTCCGATCTAAACTTTTAAAGACGGATTTTGGATTAAAATTCAAGATTTAAAAATTTCTGATAGTTAAGTTAAGTTCTACTGCTTACCCGCAAATTTAGCTATAGCAGTCCTAAATCATTTGTGAAAATTATATGTCTCTTTCTTCTTTCTTACCTTTGCGTCCTTCTCTAACGAGAGGCTTCGCCAACGCGAAGGCGGTTCGTTTCCTTATCCATATTTTTCACGACTCATTTAAGATTGCTATATGCTGATAAAAATCTCAAATAAAACAGAAGTGTTGAATGTTAAGAAAAATCCGATAAAAATAACCCAAAATATGGTAATTTTGGGCGAAGGCTTAAAATATATTAGTTTGATTGTGATTATAAATTCATTTCCCAAAATTGTCAAAGATATCCTGAAAAGCCTGC